>CACZHT010000018.1:12534-27327 GCA_902781045.1 uncultured Bacteroidales bacterium
CTTGCATGGTCTTTCGAACAAAATCGGGTCTTCGACCCGTTCTGCATCTTCGATGCACAGAGGGGTAAGAGGAGATTTTTCTGAATCGGTGAATAGATTACCATTGCACATAATTGCACAAATTGTTGAGAGGTTTTTCCCAGCCACTGCTGACTCTCAACAATTTTTGCAATTATGTGCAATCGCCGCCTCGCTTGCTTTTAGTCTCTCAACAATTTTTGCAATTATGTGCAATTGCCGCCTCGCTGGAGTTTTGGCTGCTCAACAACCGCGAAGTGCTCACGACCGAATGGGAGCCCGGAGGGCAAGCGCAGCGCAGTAATATGTGCGATTCTGTGCGATGTCGCGACAAAAATAATCGAGCCTGCTTGAAAAAGTGGCAAGCTATAGACGATAAAGACCCCACAGCCATGTCTAAAATCTAACGTCTAGAAGCTAGCGTCTAAATACTGCGGCATTGGCCCCCAGTTGCATGAGTTGTTGGTTGTTTGTCGGTTGCTGTGTCCATCGCGTGGAGGGCCATCGTCTGCCTGTAACATTGGTCCCAGCTTTTCCGGGAGCCAATAAGCACCGCGGGCAATGGCTAGCAATAAATAGGGGCCAATTGTTTGGCCCCTATAGTGTTGTGTGATATTGGTTCAGTCATCAATGCCAATGACCTGGAACGTGCGGTCATACTCGATTTCGAGTCCGTTGTTGAGCTTCACCTCGTAGCCACGGCGGTTACGGTCAAGATGTATGACCGATGTGCCGGGGTATGACTGCTTGACGTTGGCCTTGATTTTGTCGGGAATCAGGTCGCCAGGCACAGCCGAGGCGCGGCACTCAATCTCCTTCCAGTCACCTTGCTTGTCAAATTCGACCTTCTCGCCGCTTTCATAGATGATTGTGTAGTCATCCCAGTCGACGGTGACTACCAGTGGCACCTTGTTGGCAAAATACTTCTTGAGCATAGCCTGTGCTTTTGCCGGCAACTGGCTGTAGGTGATCACCTGGTCGTGGTCTGCCTTGGCACCGACACCAATCAGCAGAGCCACCATCAGAACAATAGCTTTGATACCTTTCATCGTTTTTTGAATTTTGTTTAACAATATTATTTAACTTTCAAGAGTGGCTACTTGTCAGTGCCTGAAAAAGTTTAAGGAGTTAAAGCAGTAATGACGAATGCCCTTTTTGCTCCAAATCTTCCTTGATGCTTGTTTCACGATTGATACACTATGCCCATATTCGAGCAGATTAGCCAATATGAGACCATCTGTCGCATGGCGATGTAACCATGCGCTGCAAAGTTAAACAAAATTTTCCAAACCCAATGGAAGTAGCCAAAAATATTTGACGTTGCCCTAAAATCGCAGCCTATAAGTTTGACTTCTTTCAGTGAACTCAATCCGCAATTCTCAATTGATAGATGCTTCCCTCGATGAGCGAACAGTAGATGTCGCCGGTGGTGGGGTCGACCTCGAAGCCGTTGACTTCGCTGCTGCCCATCTTGTAGCTCACCACACGCTGGTGGGTGCGGGCATCGAACACGGCCAGCATGCCACGGCGCGAACCCATGAAAATGTAGCCCTTGTGCTCGAGGATAATACACGGCGCATGCTCGTAGCCGAAGCCGGCATCGCCCTTCCACAGCAGCTCGTAGCGGTCGCCAGTCGACATCGCCACCAGTTCGCCATCCATGGTCTTGGCGTAGGCCACACGACCGTCGCTGCTGCGCCCCAGGCTCTCGCGCACCTTGTTGTCGTTCTTCTCGCGCCAGACTTGGCTGCCATCCTTGCGACTCAGCGCGGTGGTCACACGGTCGGGGGCCACAATCACCACCTTGTCGGCTGTCACCACGGGCACCACGTTGCCGGGGCTGTAGAGGTTGGTGTTCTTGCCGTTGTTCCACTGCCAGCGCAGGCTGCCCGTCTTGCGGTCAAGCACTCGCAAGTAGGTGTCCCAGGCACCGAAGATCACGTCGCCGCCATCGATTACCGGTGCTGCCTGGCAGTAGTTGTTGATGTCGTTGTAGCTCCACAGCAGCTTGTGCCGCTTCACGTCCCAAGCCTGGAACGTCTTGTAGCCACCCTGATAGAGGATGCCGTCAGCCACCACGCCATCGGCCACGTATGGCCCGTTGGCCTCGGCCTGCCACACCTGACGGCCATTCTTCTTGTCGAGCCACACCAGTCGGCGGTCGACGGTGGGCACGACCACATACCGCTTGTCGACCGCCGGACGCGAGAACAGCATCGCGTCGGTCTTATACTGCCACTTGACCTGGCCGGTGCGCTTGTCCAGTGCCTTGGCCTCGCCCAGCGAGTTGCCGAAGTAGATGCACTGCTCGTCCACGCCCAAGCGGGTAAAAATCGAGGCATTGTCGGCATAGACCTTGTTGATGACGATATTGCCGGTCACCTGGTTGGCGACCTGTGTGGCGGGCAGCTCGTCAAAGTCCAGATTGATCTTGTAGGCATACTTCAGCTCCGGGTCCTTGCCGATAGGCTTGTTGTAGACATGAATCCAGTTGCGCTCCAGGTCCACATCGAGCAGGGTGTAGCCATAGTCGCCGCCCCCCATGTCCAGGGCGCGCACCATCAGGCCGCTGATGCCGCAGGTCTCATACTGCTTCCAGGCATGGTAGTGGCCGCACTGGTGGGTCACCACGGGATATTTCTTGAGGATGTTGACATAGGCCTGATAGTTGTCCAGGTCGTCGAGGATGGGGTAGTGGTTGACGCTGAGCACCCGCATGCCGGGCTTGACGCGCTCTTTGAGCGTGCGGTCGAGCCACAGCAAGTCTTCCTGCTTGATGTGGCCGTCGCCCATCTTCATGAACGGGCCGCAGTTCATGCCCACGACCACCAGTCGGCCCACCTCGAAGACAAAGCGGTCGTTGCCCCACAGGTCGACAAATGTCTTGCATGCGCTCTGGCTCCAGTTGTTCTCGTGGTTGCCGGGGATGACATATAGCGGCTTGGTGATGCCGTCCAGGATGCTCTTGACATTGCGCAGCTGCTCGTCGCTGCCCTCGTTGGTCAGGTCACCCGTCATGAGCACCGCGTCGGCATCGCACGCATTGATTTCGGCTACAGCCAGTTGCAGCTGCGCCTCGTTGGCATTGCCGGGAGTGACATGGATGTCGCTCAAGATTGCAAACTTCTGTGCCTGTGCTGCCACAGCCATTACCACCGCTGCCGCCAGCACCATCATCAGTCTAAACTTTTCTTTCATTGTATCTATGGGGTTTGTTTCGTCCATGTTCTCATCTTTTCGGCAAAAGTAGCATTTTTTTCTGACATTGCCATGCTTTTTGTGAGTGCTTGTTTTGGTTGATGAGTTTTTTAGTTGTATCTTTGCCGTGTGTTATCGTTTTTACAGAACTGAATGAGTCATGAAGAAGATTGCTACATTACTACTGCTGGCTTGGACTGTTGTGAGCCAGGCTTTTGAGTATCAGGGTTTACAGTTTCGAATTGTCGACGAAGATGAGCAGATTGCCGAGGTTACCTATATGTTGCCCAACGACACGCTCAACTATGCCCAGCGCAGTCACATTGACATTCCCCCCATTGTGCAGCGCAATGCGAAAACCTATCAGGTGGGTGCCATCGGCGACAGCGCCTTCAGGATGGCTCGATCACTCAAGACCATCAGCATTCCCTCATCTGTCACCCGCATTGGCAAGCAGGCGTTTTATGCCAGTGGTTTGACCGAAGTGTCTTTGCCCAGCTCTGTCGTAGACCTGGGAGATATGGCATTTGCATGGTGCTACTACCTGCAGACTTGCAATTTGAGCGACAAGATTCAGGCGTTGCCTTCGGGCGTATTTGCTGGAACTTACAGCATGAATACTATTGATTTGCCGCCTCTGATCAAAGTGATTGGGGATGGGGCTTTCTATGACTCAGCCCTTGGAGCAATTGAGCTCCCCCAGGCCTTGGAGCAAATTGAAGCTTATGCGTTCGCAGAGACGTTTCTGCGGAAAATAAAGATTCCCGACAATGTTCAGTCGATTGGTTACATGGCTTTTGACTATGTGCCACTCGACTCGGTGTGGTTCGGGCAGTCGCTGCGCGAGATTGGCGCACAGGCGTTCAGCGAGTGCTATTACTTGCATTACATCAATGGGTTGCCCCGCTCGTTGCAGGTCATTGATATTGCCGCGTTCGAGGGGGTGGATTTCCGCTCACTTGATTTGGTCATCCCCGGTTCGGTGAGGCGCATAGGTGAGTTGGCATTCTGTCCGTCGGGATTGCGCTCGGTGGTATTCGAGCAGGGAGTTGATACAATCGAATCGGGTGCTTTTGGCGGCTGTTATCTCAAGCAAGTCGAGATTCCTGCCAGTGTTTCTTACTTGGGTTCACAGGTCTTTGAGCAGAATTTCCAATTGCCCGCCATACAAGTTGACCCAGACAATCCCCATTACACGGCTGTTGACGGCATGTTGGCCAACAAGCAGCAAGACACCCTATTCTTCTGCCCGGCGGGGCGCGAGGGAGTGGTGCGACTGCCCGAGAGTTTCAGAATCGTTGATGATCTGGCGTTCAGTTACTGCAGTAAGTTGACGACTGTCATCTTGAATGAAGGACTGACCCGTGTCGGTGATGCCGCATTCTATGAGTGCGAGAGCTTGGATTCGGTCTATGTTCCCCAGAGCATTGAGTCATTTGGTAGGTGGGCAATGGAAGACACAAAGTGGTCGCAGGAGCGGGGCAGCGGATTGCAGTATCTGGGGCCGGTGGCACTGAACAACAAACATGGAATGTACAGCCATTACATCATCAAGGAGGGAACTACTTGCATTGCCGACGAGGCATTCTGTTTAAATGATAATCTCAAGTACGTCAAGTTGCCAAAGGGACTGAAGTACATCGGGGCTAACGCCTTCTGTAACAACCGCAACCTGACCAGCTTGAGATTGCCGGAGTCGGTCAAGCGAATTGGCAGAGGGGCGTTTCAAGCCAATATTAAGCTTTTTGACATCAACATTCCGGAGGGTGTTGAGACGATTGATGTCCCCTGTTTCGGTTTGACGAATCTCAAGCGTGTTTACTGTTATACCAAGCAGCCGTTGCCCGGATGGTGCTGGGGAATTGGTGATGGCATCTATGGTTGCATCCTCTATGTGCCTCAAGGTTGCAAAGAGCTATATCAGCAGACTTGTGGAAGCCAGTTTGCCAGTGTACGCGAAATGGGGCCAGTGGGCGACCTGAACGATGATATGCAACTGGACATCGCAGATGTCAGCCAGATGGTCAATATGATGCTGGGTGGCAGTGGCAACACGTTCTTGAGCGACCTGAATGGTGACCAGGTGGTGGACATTGTCGATGTCAACGAATTGATAAACCATCTGCTGGGCAAGTAGCCGTCAGTGTTCGCGTTATGTCTTAAACCCCGCGAATGGCGGTCGTTATAATTCTGAAATTCTCAAATTCGTGACAACCTCCTCGTGACACCTGCAAAAAAACTCTTTTGTCCTTATGTTCTTATGTCTTAAACCCCGCGAATGCTAATATTCATATCTTTAATATATGGCTAGTTATCTGCAAGTCGAGAACCTGACCAAGTCGTTTGGTGCCGATGTCATCGTCAGTGGCATCACCTTCGGCGTGGCCGAGGGCGAGAAAATTGGGCTCATCGCCAAGAACGGCACCGGAAAGAGCACACTGCTCAACATCCTGGCCGGCGAAGACACCCCCGATAGCGGCACCGTCATCTATCGCAACGACCTGCGCGTGGGCTACCTGCCGCAGATGCCCACCTTTGAGGGCTCGCGCAGTGTGATGGACACCTGTCTGTGGGGCGATGACCGCCAGAGCCGGGCCGTGCGCGACTATGAGCACGCCCTGCGCAGCGGCGATGCCGGCGCGATGACCGCAGCCATCCAGGCTATGGACAATGCCGGGGCATGGGACTATGAGGACCGTTTCAAGCAGATCCTCACCATGCTCAAGATTGATGACTATGACCAGCCCATCGCTCAACTCTCGGGCGGGCAGGTCAAGCGTGTGGCCCTGGCCAAGCTGCTCATCAGCGAGCCGCAGATGCTCATCCTCGACGAGCCTACCAACCACCTGGACATCGACATGATCGAGTGGCTCGAGAATTACCTCAAGCGTAGCTATATCACCCTGCTCATGGTCACCCACGACCGCTACTTCCTCGACAACATCTGCAACCGCATCTTGGAGATGGATCAGCAATCCATTTACAGCTACGACGGCAACTATAACTACTACCTGGAGAAGCGTGCCGAGCGCATCGAGGCGCAGAATGCCGCCGTCGAGCGTGCCCGCAACCTGTTGCGCACCGAGCTTGACTGGATGCGCCGCCAGCCCCAGGCACGTGCACACAAGGCGCAATATCGCATCGATGCCTTCTACGACCTGAAGGAGCGTGCCCGCGTCGTGCACGACCTGGGTGATGTGCGCCTCAATGTCAACTCCACCTACATTGGCAACAAGATTTTCACTGCTCACCATGTGTGCAAGCGATTCGGCGACAAGGTGATTCTCAACGACCTGGAGTACACCTTTGCCCGCTACGAGAAGCTGGGCATCGTGGGCGACAACGGTGTGGGTAAGAGCACGTTCATCAAGTTACTGCTCGGCCAACTGCAGCCTGATAGTGGTAGCTTTGAGATTGGCGAAACGGTGCGTTTTGGTTACTACAGTCAAGAGGGCATTCAGTTCAACCCCGACAAGAAGGTCATCGATGCCGTGCGCGACATTGCCGAGGAGGTCTACTTCGACGAGCGCAATCACTACTCGGCCTCGCAGTTCCTCAACATGTTTCTGTTCACTGTGCGCGACCAACAGAAGCTCATCGCCAAGCTCAGCGGCGGCGAGCAGCGTCGGCTCTATCTGGCCACCGTGCTGATGCAGAAGCCCAACTTTCTCATCCTCGATGAGCCGACCAACGACCTTGACATCCAGACGCTGGGCGTGCTGGAGGACTATCTGGCCAAGTTCAAGGGCTGTGTCATCATCGTGAGTCACGACCGCTTCTTCATGGACCGCACGGTAGACCACACTTGGGTATTCCAGGGCGATGGGGTCATTAAGGACTTCCCGGGCAACTACAGTGAGTATCGTGCCTGGAAGGACTATCACGAGCGTGAGGCGGCCGAGCAGGCACGAGCCAACGAGAAACCCCGCGAGCGGCAGGTCTATAACAACCGCGACACCAGCAACAAACTCACCTACAAGGAGAAACGCGAACTGGAGCAACTCACTGCTGATATCGCCGCGCTGACCGAAGAAAAGGAGCAGCTCGACAACCTCTTTGCCAGCGGCGAGACCATCGACGATGTGGCTCAGAAAGCCGCCCGCTACGAGCAGATCAAACTGCAACTAGATGACATGGAGCTGCGCTGGCTCGAACTCAGCGAAAAAGACTGAATACTTAAAAGTAGTGGGTAGTGCGGTCGTAACATGATTGTGGCTGTTCACGCGGCACGCCGCGTCCCTACTACCCACTACCAGCGCAAAGCGCGGTCTGCCAGCATCGCGGTCTACCAACTAAAAGCTAACAACTAAAAACTAACTAATAACTAAAAACTAGAATTATGAAGATGAAAAGAACTGTTCTTCTGCTGGCTGTTGCTATGCTCTCGTGGGCACTGCTACCGGCGCAAACGGCTAAGTCGGGCGACGAGGGATATGTGTTTGTATCGCCATTGAAGTCGCACAGCAAAAAGTCGCTTAAATCACCGGTGAAGTCGACCATCGAGGCGGGACGTGTGGCGGTGAAATCGAGCGAGTCAGGCGAACTGGCATTCTCGCTCATCGACGTAGCCGAATCCATGACCCTGGGGACTGGGGCCTTCTATGAGTACTACCCACCTGCTCAGGACTATGTGCCCGCCGAATATGTCTCGGCGACTGAGTTCAAAAAGGCTACGCGAAAAGTCAGAATCCACTCCGAGGTGCCGGCCAGCATTGAGTGCGGCAAGCGTTACGTTTTCAAGCCGCAGTACCCTAGTGAATATAGGACTTCGGCGACAGTACGAGTCATACGTCTCACGGGCAAAGGGGTGACATTGGTCACCGATGTCGATCACGAGAACGATTTTACGCCTTCGCGCACCGAGGACATCTCCGGCAAAGCGTTGATAGAAGTATCGTTTGGCGACAATATCAACTATCTCTACAACGGGCAGCCGCTGATGCTGGCCAGCAACCTTGGTGGCAGAGACTACAGCACGCTTGAGGTTGATGCCAATGGTGCCACCTATGCGAAGGACGAAGACGGTAATCGCCAGGCCACAACCAAACTGTCGTATGTCTTCGGCGAAATTCTAGAAATTGGATATTTCGGCTGGATTTCCGACACTGAACTCCTCATCGACGACGAACTATTTATCCTCGCAATCCACTGAGCGATGCACCTGCCCCCTAGGATGTAAAGTGGTGTATTGCACGTTAGGAGGGTGTGCCATAACTGAATGATGGCACACTCTCCTAGGTGAATTATAGTTGTCTGCCTATAGTCGGTTGCGCTCGTCTTGACCGGCATGGCTGCCTTTGTATCGGCTCTTGGTGGCGTTGAACTTCCACGATAGGTTGATGCCGACGCGACGGGCATCGCGATAAAGACGAAAGATATTTCTGTACCCTATACCGCCATATGCCGTTCCTTCGTCGTATTTAGTGCGCAAGATGTCACTGGCGACGAGGGCTACATTGAGGCTTTTGTCCCGCAGGAATTGTTTGCTAAGGCGGAGGTCGAGACTTCCAGTTGTCTTGTTTATCCAATAGGCTGACTTCTGATAGGGCGTGATGCTTCCCGTTACATTCAGCATCCATGCGTGAGGCAGGGTAAAAGTGTTGTCGAACGTGAAGTCAGTCATCAGTCCGTGCCAGTTGTGGGCGATGCCCAACTCCCCGTAATCATGGTCTTGCACAGCGAACTCTACTGAATAGTTCATCTGCCAGATGCCGATTTTGGGTGTGGCGTTGAGGACTATTATGTAGTACTGTGTCTTTGGAACGGTGCGGAAGTCGGTTAGAATCACACCAGGATGGTCGACATCGTCGTAGGTAGAACGTATAGAGTGATATACATTTTCCTGATACCCGTAAATGGCTTCGGCGTATATCCACTTCCACTGCGATTTCCACGCAACACGATGGTTAGTTTGGGGCTGAAGGAAAGGGTTGCCACTATTGTATTCATACTTACTGGTATAGGTGACTGCCGATGACAGGATGGAATATGGCGGGTTGTTTCGTGTACACTGGTAGGAGAGCGAATGGGTCCAAGGTGAGTGCTGATAACTGATGGACAACCGGGGTATCAACACGTGGTAGTTAGGACTCATCTCGTCGTTGCGCACACCGTCAAGTTCGTAACGGTTGTGCTCATTCTGCCAGCGCAGCCCTGCATTGACGGAGAGGCTCCCCACTTTCAGCGAGTAATTGGCAAAAACGCTCCAGATAGCAGTTTGCTGTCGGATGTGGTTGTCGGCAGAGAAGCCGCTTTGGGTGAAGTCGCTGGTGCGGTCAACGGTGGATGCTTCCTCTCCAAAGGTTAGCTTGCCAATGGGAACAGGGGCTGTGATGACCAGTTTCTCGGCAATCAGTTGGTTCTTCGTGGCCGTACTGCTGCTAACGGGCATCTCGCCCTCTGTGCCTCCGCTCATCTCGTTTTGGGAATGGGCATTGTAATAGTCTGCACTGAAATCCACATTCCACTTCCCGATTTCTCCGATATAATAGGCATTGATACTATGCTTTAACTTAGGCTTAGTCAGCGTCGTTGTCGTACTATGCCCTTCGTCCACCATCATACCGTCCTGCATGGTTTGCATGTCATTGGCGCAGATATACTTTCGGTCGCCGATATAGTTGTTGGCCGTATAGGTAAAGCCAATGGAATGGTGGTCGTTGATTTCCCAGTTCCATCCGAGGTCGGCAAAATAGTATTTCATGTGATACTTGTATTCCTCTTCTTTTCGATGGTTCCAAATGGACGATGCCTGCAATTGTTCGTCTGTTGTTTTTACCGTCTGTGTGTTGTTGTCTGTCAGGTAACCTCGAGCGAAGAAGTCCATGCCATTGCGGGTGCGATAGTTCAGTGCAGCATTGCCATTAGCATAGTATTCTTTTCCTTGGCGGTAGGCAGCGGAGAAGTTGCCGCTCCAGCCTTCGCCCTGTTTCTTGACAGTCTTGAGCCGTATGACAGAGGTGACTTCCGCTCCATACTCTACGCCAGGATTGGTGATGATCTCTGCCGACAGGATTTCATCGGCACGGAGGCGGTCGAGTTCCTGTGTGTCGCGTACTTTCTTGTTGTTGATGTAGATTTCGGGGGTGCCATGTCCTGCAACCGTTCCGTCGCTCATCATCAGCGGCAGATGTGACAGCATCTCGGTCACCGAGCCGAACTGTTCCAGTGTGGTACCTTGCACGTTGGCCAGCAGTCCGCGGTCGGTGGCGCGTACAAGGCGTCTTGCCCCCTTGACGGTGACACCATCGAGCACCAACTGGTCGGGCTGCATCTTGATGGTTCCGGCGTTGTCGCGTGGGCACAGCCGATGAGTGGTCTTGTAGCCGACATAGGTGATGCGGGCGATGACCTTGCCGTGGTCATTGGGGATGACGAAGTGGCCGCTCTCGTTGGTCACGCCGCCACCCACCATCGTCGAGTCGGCAGGGCTGAGCAGGGTCACGTTGGCATAGGGCAGCGGCTGGTTGTTCTCATCCACCACCATGCCCTTGAGGTGGTGCTCGGTCTTGTGGACACACTCCACGTAGATCTCGTTCTGCTCGCCCTGAATCATGCGGATGGGATAGAAGCCGATGATCTGGCGGATGGCATCAGGAACAGGTTTGTTCTTGACATGGGTGGTAATCGTGAAATCCTCCAGTTCGTTGTAGATAAACACGATCTTGTGGTTGGCGGTCTGTTGCTGGATGTACTTCAGCGCGTCGCTCATCGACACATTCTGGAAATTGTGGGTAATGCGCTGCGCCCATGCGGTGCTGTTCACGAGGCCGCACAGCAATACTGCGATAGTCAATAGCCGTCTCATTGCTCGCCCTCCTGTGATGATGATTCAACAACCAGTCTGTCTCCCTCACGGTGAATGCTGAATGCCTCGAAGTGTGACAGCATCTCAACGACTTTGTCCAGCGAATAGTCCGGCTTCCACTGATAGTAGAGGCGTACCGAGCGCACATCGTCGCTGCGGTATTCCACATCCACCTGGTAGTATGCCGCGAGTTCGGTCAGCATCTGCTCCAGCGTCACGTTGTCATAGAGCCGTGGTTCGGCATTGACAGGTATTTCCTCGACGGTGGCTTCTTCCAGTGTCACCTCAGTTCTTTCATTTTGGATGATGGCGCGACTATCGCTCTCCACTTTGTCGCCCGATGGCACCAGCCCGAACAAGTCGGTTTGCACCGCTGCGATGGTGATGCCAAAGAAAGCGACAACGATAGCGGCGGCAGCGGCAATTTTTCGCCACAAGGGCACTACCGCGGCACGAGGTCGCTCGGCCTGCGCCAACCGCTGCCACTCGGCATCAATCGCCTCGTCGGTCACATGTGCTGGCCGAACGGCACTCTTGGTCTTTGCCATCAGCGTATAGAGTTCTCGGCACTCGTCGTCGGCAAGGATCTCTTGCCATTGCGCCTCGCTGTAGTCATGGGGTTGCTCCAGCATCTGGAACAGTAAATCTGTCTTGTTCATTGTTCTGCGTTTCTAAGTGTTTGACGTAGTTGCTCCAGGGCGTTGCGCAGGTGCTTGTAGATGGTCCGCTCGCTCACACCCAGCCGCTCGGCTATCTCACGGAAGGTCAATCCCTCGCTGAAGTGAAGTTGGATCACCTCGCGGCAGATGGGCGGGAACAAGGTGTCGATGCCAGCTCTGAGCACTTCCAACTCATGCTCAAATTCCAGGGGTGACGTTTGTTCCAAATCTTCGCTGAGCAGCAAGTATCGGTGCACTTGCTCATGGATTTTGCGGTTTCTGATCACATTCAGGCACCGGTTGCGCACGCTTGACAGCAGGTAGAATTGAGCGGTGTCTTCATGCAGTTCCACTGGTTCCACAAGCAGCCTAGCAAAGACATCATGCACAATGTCTTTGCTCTCCTCATCATCGTGCAGCAGTATGCTGGCCAGCCTATACATCGCGCGATAATGCAGCCTGAACAGTCGCTCAATATGTCGTTTTCGTTGTGTCATACACCATAGATACACACAGAAACCGATTTACTAAACCCTAAAACGCAACTTTTTTTGAAAAATTTCAGTGGTCAACTGGTATCTAGTTCCCAAAATTCATGGCAATTCGTGTTTTGTTTAACTCGCGGACCGCAAGCGGTATTAGATACCAAAAGCCCCACTCAATCGCGAGCGGGGCTTGATGGCGGTGCTTTCAGGCACACAAGTCATTGTTTTATTACGAAAAAGTCAGGTCTTATTGCGTTTGAAGCAAATGTGTTTTATTAATCTTTCCGATACTATGACTAGCCAACTACCACAAAGTTTAAATGACCTCAATCATTTAACATCTGATAACACCTGAACTGCCTGTAGTGACTGTTCTGCGATTCCGCGTTTCCCCTCCCCTTTCCCAAAGGGGAGGGGTCAGGGATGGGGTTTGGATGCAGCCATAATAATAAAAATGTGTCAAAACTTGCTCGTTGCACCCCCCACCCCCAGCCCCTCCCCTTTGAGAGAGGCTGCTGAAAAAGTAATAAACCGCGAATTACGCGAATCAAACGCGAACCTTTAGCTCGCAACCGAATGGGTGCAATTTTTCTTGAATATAATTTGAAATATCACGAAATTTGCAGATAATTTATTTAAATTTAGGTTTGAATATAACCATCGTGAAGTAAATCAATTATTTGCCTGTACTTATTCTGCGGCCTGTTGGGAAAGGGGAGGGGAGGCTCGCTGGATTCAATCGCTGAACAGATTCTGTAGTGACACTCTTACTGATTGTGCTGCGGGAGTTACCTATCTCAGTTAGAGGTAGTTACGGGTTGAATCGGTCGCAGCTAGGTATGGTGTGAGTCTTTGTTTAACAAAGTTTAAGGACGTTTTTTGGGCGTTTTCAATTTTTTTTCTTACCTTTCAATCGCTTTTCAGGAGATTAGCATTGGTTCTTTGATTTAATGGGCATCAAGAGACAGCCTTCGAGCTGCCCCAACCGAGCACATATTCGCCACGGTGGGAAAATGATGCGGATTAACATATTTGTTTACAGTTAATTAAAATAGAATATGGGCATTCAGAATTACATTTCGGCTTTTAACGGCGCAGGGGCTTACGACGCTTCTGCGCTGAGGCTGCTACGCCTCGCGTGATGACTGTGACGTGGGGCAAGGCTTGTGACATTATAGCGCATGACCATGACCGAGATTGGCTCCGGCCTGTTGATCCAGATTATTGGATTTCAAACAAAGCATCGATAACAATTAATAAAAAACTATTAAAATGATTTCACGAGAAGAATTTGACAAGAAAAACGAGGTGCCATTTCCCGCAGGAAAGATTGTCACCTTGGAGGGCAGGATGCTTGACTGCTATCCTTTGCCCCAGGAAGATGTTAACGTGGTGGATGACGAGATGAAACTTGACACCACAGGAACGTATCTTGCCGTCGGCAGAAGACCGAAACCCGAGCCGCCGAAACCCGAAGAGGTGGAAGCGAAGAAGGAGCTGTTTGTCGACAACGCTTTCTATCTGCTTGCACACAAGGAGCGCATCATGAGCGACAGTCGCATGTTTCTTTGTCCTGTCGCGGTGCAGAGCGGGCTTGCCTACACAGGCACATCAGGATTCACTCGTCCAACACTCGGTGTCTACTTAGAGTGGTGGTCGGCCGTGCCCAATGCCATGCAGGTCGACAAGGAAGGACACAAACTGTTGGTGTATCGTCTTGCGGGCAGTCCGCTCAGCGGCTCCAACCGCTGTGCTGCCATCCGTGACGATGGCAAGCGTGAGATAGTGACGTTGATTCCTTTCGGCGGGCATTTTGGTCCGTTCACGCTGATCAACTGTCGTTACAACGAGGCAAAGTATATGTACCAGGCATATACACTGCAGAACGTGCTTGACATCTTGAGTGCAGAGGATGAGGGGAACACCGACTTTGCGCTCAAGGTAGAGTTGGAGTTTATGACCCATGAGGCAGATTTGGCCAACACCAAGTTGGCACAGCAAGTGGCGGAATGCCGGCAGTGGCAGCAAAAATGCTATGACACCATCGGCAAGTATAACGAAAAACGCATCTGTGACTTTTATGCTGAATACGAAAGAGCGATAGCCGTTGTCGACGCAGAAACCGACAAAGTTAGACAGCTGAGACGTTACCTGAAAGCGCAACTGAAAAGCGGCAGCTTAAGCGGCAAGGCCTATCAGCAGAAGCTCACACCACTCAACAAGCACATCAAGGAACTGGAACTTGAGGTGGCCAGTTTCAGGTTCGGCAGAAAGGTGAGGGAAGCCTTTCCTGACGAAGAGCTGATCACGTTTGACATGATTCAGAGTTATGTGTTGAATAAACGCAGGGAGCAAGCAGATAAGGACGACAAGGAATGAAGCAGATAATCAACTCAAGTTTATGGAGTAGATGAGGAGTAAATGTTCAGCGATTCCGCATTTCCCCTCCCCTTTCCCAAAGGGGAGGGGAGGCTCGCTGGAACCATTCGCTCATATATAACATTTAATGTTATTTCCCGTTTCGCTCGTATCTCTTCAGCGATTCAGAAGAATCTCCTCTTACCCCCCTGTGCATCGAAGATGCAGAGCGGGTCGAAGACCCGATTTTGTTCGAAAGACCATGCAA
>CACZHT010000018.1:27372-84423 GCA_902781045.1 uncultured Bacteroidales bacterium
TGTGTGGACCAAGCGGCGAGGACCTCCAGCCCTCTTGCATGGTCTTTCGAACAAATAGCTTCTTCGAAGCATTTTAGCGTCTCCGACGCAATCGCTGAAGAGATACTTTCGCTCTTGTCGGGCCAAATGTAAGAGTTACGATAAGTAGTTAAGTAGTTGATGGGAGTTAAGACGTTACTTGATAGCTGTAGGGATGCGGCACGCCGCGAGAAATAGCGAAATAAGAGCGTAGAACTACCGAATGTAAGGCTATCGTCTTAACTACTTAACTCTTTTAACTACCGAAAAGTGGCTACTTGCGAAACTTGAATCAATTAGACATGTTTTTGGGTGACATTGTACCAATAGTACGAATTGCTCCCTTTCAGTGGCAAGCTAAAGGTGGTTGAGCGGCATGGAGGCGGCCACAAAAAGAATTATTTTAAAATTTTGGCAATTCGATGGTTTTGCAGTAACTTTGCGCAAAAATACGACTTATGCAAGACATCAACAATGGCATCATCAAGCTGGTGCGGTCGCTGGCACTAAAGAAAAACCGCGATGACGAGGGGCTGTTTGTGGCCGAAGGCACCAAGTGCGTGCGCGACACCTGGGACGCGTTCCGTTGCCGTTACCTGATAGCTACCCGGGCATGGTACGAACAGTGCGGCAACGCCAGCCACTACGACCGAATGGTGTTGGCTCCCAAGGGGCAGATGGCGCGGATGTCGCAGTTCACTACACCGAGCGATGTGATTGCGGTCTACGAGACACCCGAGCGCACGGCTGACCCCGGCGAGGTGCGTCACGGGCTGAGCATCGTGCTTGACAACATCCAGGATCCGGGCAACCTGGGCACCATCATTCGTCTGGCCGACTGGTATGGCATACGCAACATCTTTGCCAATCCGACAACGGTCGATGTCTACAACCACAAGGTGGTGCAGGCCACCATGGGCGCCATCTCGCGCGTCCAGGTACATTATCAGGACCTTGAGGACCTGTTTGACGAATACCCTGAGCTGCCCATCTACGGTACCTTTCTCGATGGTGACAACATCTATGCCCAGTCGTTAGATCCGCGTGGATTCGTGGTGTTTGGCAACGAAGGCAAGGGCATCGGAGCCAAGGTTGCGGCACGTGTGACTCACCGTCTGCTCATCCCCGCCGCGCCGCGTCAGGGAGCAGGCAGCGAGTCGCTCAATGTGGGCATAGCCGCAGCCATCACTGTTAGCGAACTGATGCGCAACAGCCTTAATCCAATTCATAATTCATATTTCATAAAGCTAGTTGTAATTTAGTTTATAGTTAACAGTTAACTGTTGTGGGCTGCTACAACAACTAAGAACCAACAACTGACAACTAAAAACTAACAACTAGCAATCAGGCAGCACAATGGCAAAGAATAGCAATAAGACAGTGTTCTACTGCAAGAACTGCGGAGCCGAGTCGCCCAAGTGGGTGGGTCGGTGTCCGGCCTGCGGCGAGTGGAACACCTATGTCGAGGAGCCAGTGGCTCCACGGTCGGGCCACAGCACAAAGTATGGTGCAGACTCTGCAGGGCGCGAGGCGGCACGGCCCGTGAAGATTTCGCAGATTAGGGCCGAGGCACTGTCGCGCATCCATCTGCCCAGTGGTGAGCTGAACCGTGTGCTGGGTGGTGGACTAGTGCCAGGTAGCATCGTGCTCATCGGCGGTGAGCCGGGCATCGGCAAGAGTACGTTGGTGCTGCAGAATGTGTTGCGCATCCGCTCGCGGCGCGTGCTCTATGTCAGTGGAGAGGAGAGTCCGCAACAGCTGCGCATGCGGGCCGACCGCATCGCCGGCAGCCAGATGGACTGCGAGTGCTACCTGTTGTGTGAGACCTCGCTGGAGAACATCTTCGCCAGCATCCGCGCCGACCGTCCTGACCTGATTATCGTTGACTCAATCCAGACCATCGCCAGTGACGAACTGGAGAGCGCGGCGGGCACAGTGAGCCAGGTGCGAGAGTGTGCGGCGGCCTTCCAGCGCTATGCCAAGGAGACCAACACGCCGGTCATTCTCATCGGACATATCAACAAGGAGGGGTCGATTGCCGGCCCCAAGGTGCTGGAGCACATTGTGGACGCAGTGCTGCAGTTTGAGGGCGACCGCAACTACATGTACCGCATCCTGCGGTCAATCAAAAACCGATTTGGTAACACGAGCGAGATTGGCATCTATGAGATGAAGGAGGATGGTCTGCGAGAAGTGATCAACCCTAGCGAAATGCTGCTGTCGCAGAGTGACGAACCGCTGTCGGGCACTACCATCGGTGTGACCATCGACGGCACCCGGCCCTTCCTCATCGAGGTGCAGGCTCTGGTGAGCACGGCCGCCTACGGCACGGCACAACGCTCGGTGACGGGCTTCGACCAGCGGCGCATGAACATGTTGCTGGCGGTATTGGAGAAGCGTGTGGGCTTCAAGTTGGCACAAAAGGATGTGTTCCTCAACATCGCCGGCGGCATCAAGGTGGCCGACCCGGCGATGGATCTGCCCATCATCTGCGCCATCCTGTCGAGCAATGTCGACATGACCATCGACCGCCGCTTGTGCTTCAGCGGCGAGGTGGGCCTGTCGGGCGAGATTCGCCAAATCACGCGCATCGAGCAGCGCATCGGCGAGGCGCAGAAGCTGGGCTTTGAGGCTATCGTCATCCCCAAGCACAACCTCAAGGGCGTGAAACGCGACGGCTTCACCATCCGGCTGGTCGAGGTGAGCAAGGTCGAGGAAGCCTTTCGCTACCTATTCGGATAAATGGCGAATTGGGGACGGTTCTTTTTCGCCAAAAGTTAAAGCAATTAACAATTGAGGGCATTTCAGGGCAAAGTAGGTTGACAGACTCCCCCTAACTCCCTCAACTTGAGGCCGCTGAAAAAGTACAGGCAAATAATTGATTTGCTTCACGATGGTTATATTCAAACCTAGATTTGAATAAATTAACTGCAAATTTTGTAATATTTCAAATTATATTCAAGAAATATTGCGCCCGTTCGGTTGCGAGCTAAAGGTTCGCGTTTTATTCGCGTAATTCGCGGTTTTTTACTTTTTCAGCGGCCTCAACTTAGAGGGTGAACTGCCGGTATCACAATCGGTGAACGGTTACAAATTTGACGGCAAATGTTAGTGCAAGAGTTAAAAGTGGCTGAAAAAGAACCGTCCCCAATCCGCCAAAGATGCAATAAAAAGAGGGTGCGCCAATCGGCGCACCCTCATTGCACATGCAATGTCTCACATGATCAACTCTTGCCCAGCATGATGTTGATGACGATGTTCACGTCATTGACGTCTACCGAGTTGTCGCCATTGACATCGGCGTTGCCCGGATAGCTGGATGAGCTGGCCTTGCCCAACACAATGTTGATGGCAATGTTCACGTCCACTGCATCGACCGTGCCGTCGCCGTTGATGTCACCAAGCACAACTGGCGTGCTCCACAGGTCGAGCTGCACCGGGCTGGTGTAGTCGCCGCCCAGCAGGCTCTTGTCAACCGCCAGATAGGCTTGACCGGTCCGCAGCACCATAAAGAGGTCGACACTGTTGGCAAACACGTTCCACTGCTCGCAGCTGCCTCCCAAGAAATAAATCTTGCTGTCGTCGGGATTAGTGGCGAAGGGGGCGTAAGGGATGTCCTCGATACCAATCAGAGGCAGCAGCATGTTGTCACCCACAGCCGGTGCCGACGATGCCGCTTGCAGCAGATAGCGCGTGGCAGGTTGCCCTTTCAGCACTAGGCCTGTGCGCTCGGGAATGGCACTGCTCGACAATCGTGTGGTGGTGGCCATACGGCTGTCGCTGTTGTATCCCGTCACGCGGTAGGCGGTCAGGCCTTCAGGAAGGGTGACACCCTGCGAACTGGCAAAGCTCAAGAAGCCGTTGTCCTCGGTTATCACCCAAGGCAGGAAGTTATAGTCATACCTCTCGGTCCATGCCAGCAGGCAAGGGTTGAACACATAGAACTTGAAGTCGGAAGCATTGTTGCCGACAAACTCCTCGCCCAGCGTGAGCTTGTTGGGCATATCTTCGGTAGCAAATATCAGTGTGCTCAGTGACGTGGCGCCATAGAAGGCCCCGTCGCCGATGGTCTTGACCGTCGATGGCACCTCCACACTGGTGACAGCCGTTCCGGTGAAGGCGTTTGCCTCGATAGCGCGCACCTCATACACGGTGCCCATATAGTTGAATGCCGGCGGGATCACCACATTGCCCGAGTAAGTAGTAACACCTTGCGGTGCGATGAGTGTGACACCGCTCGTACCACTAATCTCCTCATACCACAGTCCCATGTACTTGAAGCCGCGCGACACCGGCATACTGATGACCACATCCTGGCGGCTGATCGTATTGCCGCTGGCGTCGACCACATTGCCAACGCTGTTGAAGGTTGCCCCTGCCGGTTGCGTGATGGCCAGGCCGTCGTTCAGTATCGCTCGCGTGTATTGCATCGAGGCTGAAGTGCCATTGGCGGTCACCCGGGTTTGCGCGCCACTCACCACCAACTTGGTCGTACTGGAAAAACCGTAACAATTGATACCATATGCTCCGGTGAAATTGGCTTGTACACCGTCTTGAATGGTCAATGTCTCTTTCGTGTAGCAGCCGGCGCCGGCGGTGGCGCCGGCGGTGAGCGTACCCGACCCGGTGATGGTCATCGGCTTTTCGGCGTGGATTGAGTTTGATGCACCCGATGTCACGGCAAGCGTGTTGGTGCCCACCACATTGACCTTCAGCCCCTCAATCTCGTTGCGGATGTTGTTGACGGCTTGGTCGGTGGTAAGGTTGGCATTCTGCAATGTCAGGGTGTTGGTGGTCGCATTGTAGGCCACCGTGCCTGTCACACCGTCAATCACGCTCAGGTTGCCGGCATTCTCACTGGTCACCTGCGTGCCGTTAATCCACAGGCCGTAGGTCACCATGTCGTTCTCGTCAATATAGACTGGGGTGGTCGATGATGTCGCGCCATCGCTGCTCTGCAGGCGCAGGCATGCATCGCCGCTGGAGACGCTGATAGCTGATGTGGCTTTGTTGAATTTGGTGCCATCGAAGGTGTAGTACCAGAGGCTACTGCCTCCGTTGTAACTCACATAATCATTGTCGGCAGGGACACCCATCAAGTGGTTGTTGCTGTAAGTGGAGGGAGTTGCGCCTTGGGGCAGTGGCAAGAACTTGTAGATTTGGCCCACGGTGCCATTGAAAAGCATGGCAGTGCCATCGGCAATGGTTGCGGTGTTGGACAACTTACTGCGCATAACCGTTTGAGTGGACGCATTATAGGCAGGAACGGTGTAGAAGTCGCCCGTAGCGGGCAATTTGATGCCATTCTTGGCGGGAACCGAGATGGCCGACCAAGCGGTGGTGGGCTTGAGGTAAGGCAACACGCAGTCTCGCGACGAGCCGTCTTGGGTCCATATCTGGGCGGAGCGGGCCGTTTTGTTGTACTGCTTCAGCGGCACATATATCAGTGTATTATCATCTATGGAATTGATGAGAGTAAAACCCAGTGTCGTGGCCGTCTGGCGGTTCAAGAAGATGCTCGGCAGTTGGTGACAGTCAAAGAAGGCGAAGTTGCCAATCTCGGCAACACTCTCGGGCACATCCACCTCAGTTTCCAGCCCGGTGCAACCGCGAAACGCATATTCGCCGATGCGCGTGATGGTGTTGGGAATGGTGAGTTGTCTGAAGTTCTCACCTTGATGTTCCTCCAAGTTGTTACCATCAACACTGACGATAGCGTAGTGGGTGGTGGCATCCATGCAACCGTCGCCAATCTCCGTCATGGTGTATTCGGTGCTTTGATATTGTGTAATGTTATCATATGACATGTTGTCTTTCTCGGTAGTCCTGAAGTCAGTCGTAGAACCGCTTGTAACCTTGGCATTGCCGTTGTGTACATATTTTGCAGTCTTCGAACTCGCATTGAGCACCGTCATGCGATAGGGGGTGGTCCACAGGTCGGAGCCGCGGTAGAAGTCAAATGACCCGGCGCGCACCCACGTGTCTTCGTCAAACACCGCTTTGATGCCTGCATCACCACGGTAGGCTCTCAGGTACTCGTAGGGCACATACAGCAGATGGCCGTCCCAGTCGTAGGCATTGCTGGCATTGGTGTTCACGCGGCGGCACCAGTCTGCACGCGTCGAGGAGAACACGCCGTATGGCACGTTCAGGAAGATGGCGTCGAGGTGGCGCGCATACTGGAAGGCATTGGAGGCGATGGTGGTGACACTGCTGGGGATAACCACGATGTTCTCATGCACAGGCTCGCTCAGGCCAGCGCCGAACTCGTCGCTCATAAACGCCTGGGCACCAATCTTCTTCACGCCATAGGGGATGATGATGTAGCGGCAGTTGACCCAGGCCAGACCCGTGGCGGGAATCTCGGTGATGTTGGGCGACAGACGCAAGGAGTCAAGTTGAGTGGAGCCGGCCAGGAAGCGCGACCCGATCTTGGTCACCGAGTTGGGCATAATCACCTGCTTGACCGCAGTCGAGCGGAACGCATCCTTGCCGATGGTGGTCAAGCGCTTGCCCAGCGTGATGTCCGGGGTCGAGCATCTGAACAGCGACGAGTCGCCGAACTCCACCGGGTTGGGAATCCAGAAGCCGCCCGAGCAGCCAGTCAATCCTGCGAACGCCAAGGCACCAATCTTCTTGATGCCCTTGCCGCCGGTCACCTGCGTGATCGCAGTCTGGTCGCGGAACACCTCGCGCTGCACCTCGGTGGTGATGTAGGTCTTGCCGCGGTGGGTCTCGGTGTCGCGGAAGGTGATGGTGCCGTTGAAGTTACCTGTCGAGCCGAGATAGGCTCTCACCACGGTCAGCTGCCCGTCGGCGGCAGCACTCTGCACGTAGGTGTCGGTATAGGGCGAGGCGCTGTTCACGGTGTAGTACAGGATGTAGTCGATGTAGGTACCCGTGGCCACCTTGCCGTAGGTGAAGTCGTAGGAATCTTCGACCACGCTCGAGATTTTGGTGCTCCAGCCGCCCGACCACCAACTGCCGGTCTTATAGTAGTTGGTGCGCCACAGCGGCACATGCAGGGTCACGCCACCGGCCCAGCTGGCGAGCGCCGAACCGCTCTGCAATCCCGACGGGAGGGTCTTCAGATTGATGTACAGATGCTTGAGGGTTGTGGTGCTCAAGCCCCCGAAGGTGTTGGCATTTATCGACGTGACCGAACTGGGGATGCGGATGGTCTGAACGTAGGCCATGTTATAGAAGACATTATTGCCGATGGTCTTCACACCGTAGGGAATGTCGACTATGGTGAGCTTTGCTCCCGCCATGCAGTAGTGCATGAGGTAGGTCAACGTGTTGGGCAGGGAACTGCTCAAGTCTTGCATGACGGCAGGCTTGGTGCCGCCACCCATCTGACACAAAGTGGTCTTTGCCTTGTTGTAGAGGCAGTTGGGCGAGTTGACATCGGCGGCAAAGTAGTTATTCGAACTGCTCACGGTGAACTGGGTCAGGTTGCCGCAATAGGCGAACGCTCCTTGGCTATAGCTTGTGACAGAACTGGGAATGTAGACACTCGACACACCCGTTCCAGCAAAGCAGAATGGGCCCAATTGTTGCACACCCTGGCTGCTCTCGCTGGAACCATACAGTTGCAGCGTCGTCAGGTTCTTGCAGTTGTAGAATGCTGTATAACCAATCACCTTGGCGCTCACGATGGCCTTGGTCAGGGCCGTGCTGCCATTGAAGGCATCGGCGTCAATCGTGTCAATCTTGTTGGTGCTGCTCATGTCCAATGTCTCGATAGTGCTGCAACGATAGCGCATCGACTTGTCAATGCGGGTGACATAGAAATTACCAAGACCTTGAGAATAACTTTGGTTAATACCGATTTTGAGCGTCTTGTTCGTGGCACTGGAGCGGGCGTCGGCACCCAGCAGCTTCAATTTGCCGTAGGTCTGCGTGGCAGGATCCCAGCCTTGGGTGACGTTCAGGTAGACATCATACAGGTTGTTGGTGCTACTGCTGCCCATGACATGGGAGTGGAAGTCGGCGGCAGTGGGGCTCCTCTGCACAGTGAAGTTGCTGGTGATAAGACTCACCGCATTGGCTGCCGTCATGCCGTCGGGGGTGGCACAGGTCCAATAGCGCGTGCCACTCACGGTGCCCAGTTCCTGAAATGCGTTGCTCGTCAATGTCGGCATGGTCTCGGCCGCACAGTTAATATTAATTATAGGTGCATTGTAAAAGACACCATTCGCGAGGCTCTTGATGCTGCTCGGCAAATCGACAGTGTTCAGGCTCGTGCAGCCGTTGAACGCATACTGGTGGATATCTTCCACACCATACTGGATGGTGACTCTTTGAATCGATGTCTTGCCGTTAAAAGCATTGGGACCGATTGTTTTCACCCGATAGTACTTCTGTGTACTCGAGTCAAAGCAGTAGCCGGGGATGGTGATTGACGTGGGGCTGCCGGTGTAGCCAATCTTGAAGCCAAAAATGGTGGCTGTACCGTCGGCCTGGACGGTGTACCGGAAATCACCATAGTCAAATGCGCTGGCGGCTATCGCCACCATCGCGAAGAGTAGGGTAAGTAATTTCTTTTTCATATTGGTTAATTTTTAACTGTTGATAGATGTTAATCGCTAGTATTGTTTTTTCATGATGCAAAATTACTGCTTCTCAGTCGATGCTCAATTGACATTTTTGGCCAAAATGCTTGACATTTTTGACCAACGCCTTCAAAACCATGCATTTTGTAAGAAATCTCCTAGTCGATGTAAGAAATCTCCTAGTCGGTCGGATTTGCCATTGGATGAGTTGGCACAATGGCACACGCTGACCGTGGACAGCGTATGCCTTATAGATAATGCCTGACGGGGAACGGCAAGTGGAAGAACTGCCGTTTTCGGGTGGGGCTATAGGCACAACAATCGCTACCTCAAAACTTCCCCTCCCCTTTCCCAAAGGGGAGGGGTCAGGGGTGGGGTTTGAACGCACAATCGACAACAACTTGCGGTTGCTGTGCCAATCATTGGTTTGAACGATATGTTGTAGACCATGCATCTTGCCTGATTTTGCGTAATGATAGTTTCCCAAGTATGTCATCGCCATCTTGGTGGCAATGGCTCGATATTGAATTACGACAAAGTTACAGATTTTTTCAAAAAAAACGCTAAAGAAATCTCCCACAAAAATAGGGGAAACCGATATTTTTACCGAAAATGGTAGGGTTTTAGGATAGAAATTGCGATAGCCACCCAAGGCACGCGGGACGCGCAAAAAGATTCGCCTTGCATGGCCCACGGGCCACACAAGGCGAACTGATGAAAATTGTGTATGTCACAAGCGGATTACTCCTCGGCTGTGGCCTCAGAGCGCATCTTGTAGAACGAGCGGTAGACGAAGAACAGGCCTACCGCTAGTGGTGTCAACTAGATGAACAGGTCATCTAGTGTCACCACAGCTGCGATGTGTTCGCTATAGGCATTGCGTGTGAGTGGATAGGACGTAATCATCGTGGGAATGACACCACCACGATAGGCTGTTTGTTCAATAAACATGCCGATTCGCCTCTGGAGTTTCAAATACTCCTCTTTTGAGAGTGAGTATTCTCGCATACTGAATTTTGCCTCGCAGATATTCACCATGCGGTCGGCCCGCTCAATCACTAGGTCAATCTGCGCACGAGAGCCAGACTGCTCGTCAGTGCCGCGCCATGAATAAAACTCTGTCCTGATGGCATCAATGCGCAGAGCGTTTTTTATTTGTTGGATATGTTTCATGCACACTCGCTCAAACGACACTCCTGTCCAGGCATTGAGTGCCGGAGTGTTGAGACTGTTGGTCCAGAAGTGGGTGTCGGTCGTGCCATTTTTCAAAAACTGAAAATAGAATAGGCTGAACATGTCGCACAATTGATAGATGCCATTGCGTTGACTGATTTTTTTCAGTTTTGTGCGATAGAATCGAATGATGTCGCAGTCAATCAGGTTCTTCAGCATCATCGTCAGGCGACCATTGGCATTCTTGCCTATGGCTTGAGCAATCTCGTCGCGAGTCATCCCGTCGTGTTTGTGAGCCAGGACTTCGATGATGGCTATATAAGGGTCCGGCCTGGTGAACATTGTGCTATAGAATCGGGCAAACTCGCGCTGCATCTCACTGCCGCTTGCAAAGAAGATGCGGTCAAAATTTTGGGCCAGACTCTCCGACTTGCTCAGGCTAGCCAGATAATAAGGAATACCTCCCACGGCCATATAGGCTTGAGTGATGGCAATACGGTCCCAATTGAAACCGTTGGCCAACAGATATTGCTCTGTCTCGCGCAAACTGAATTCTTGCAGGTGTATCTCGTGCGTGATGCGTTCGTGCAAGCCGCCATGACTGTCGATGACATGGCTCATCATCCATGAGGTGGACGAACCACACACAATCAACATCAACTCGGGTTGCAATGCCCCCCAACTGTTCCAGAAGTAGCCGAGTGCCAGGGCAAAGTCCGACTTCGGCGTGTCAAAGCAAGGGAGTTCGTCAATGAAGACGATGCAACGCTCACCACGAGTGATGCGGCGCATCAAGTAGTGCCGCAGCGCAGTGAATGCCGCATACCAGTTGTCGGGTGTCTTGTCAAGAGGCGCACCATACATGTCGAGGGCATCAACAAAGGCGTGCATCTGGGCAAAGGCGTTACCATGGATGACACCTGTCATGGAGAAACTGAGCCGATTGCCGAACACATTCTGTATCAAGAAGGTTTTGCCAACGCGTCTTCGGCCATACAATGCAATAAACTCGGCCTTGCCCGAGGCGGCATAGTCCTCAAGCAACGCAGTTTCCTGCTCGCGACCGATGATGGAACTTGGAGTGAACATAGGCTAAAATATTTTTCGTGGCACAAAGATAGCATATTATTTTCATTTCAAAGTGCTAAATCGAAAAAAAATTGCTCGATTTAGCACTTTTTTGTCTCATGAAAGTGCTAAACCGATGAAAAAATGCTCGATTTAGCACTTTTATACCCTCGGCTGAACAGAAAGAACGGGCAGAAAGAGCGGGCAAAAAGATTCGCCTTGCATGGCCCACGGGCCACACAAGGCGAACTGATGAAAATTGTGTATGTCACAAGCGGATTACTCCTCGGCTGTGGCCTCCGAACGCATCTTGTAGAACGAGCGGTAGACAAAGAACAGGCCTACCAGCACAAAGCCCACACCAAACCACGGGGCGATGTCGCGGAACGACTCGCTGATGGCGATCTCCATGGCCAGCACACCAAACAGGGTGGTGAACTTGATGATGGGGTTCAGCGCCACCGAGCTGGTGTCCTTGAACGGGTCGCCAACGGTGTCGCCTACCACCGACGCGTCGTGCAGCGGAGTGCCCTTAGCGTCGAGGTCGACCTCAACCACCTTCTTGGCATTGTCCCATGCGCCACCGGCATCGGCCATAAACACGGCCTGGAATAGACCGAACACGGCAATCGAGATCAGGTAGCTCACGAACAAGCACACCGCGTCTTGAGCACCGATGCTGGCCGGTGACGACAGGCAGGCAAAGCCCAGCGCGAAGCAGAAGATCGAGATGAAGATGTTGAACATACCCTTCTGGGCATACTCGGTGCAGATGCGCACCACCTCCTGGCTCTTGCTGATGTCGGCCTTCTTGGGAGCATTCGGGTCGAGTTTGATATTGTTCTTGATGAACGCCACGGCACGGTTGGCACCTGTGGTGACGGCCTGCATCGACGAGCCGGTGAACCAGAAGATGACGCAACCACCCAGGATGAAGCCCAGGATAGAGTAGGGGTTCAGCAGGTTGAGCACGGCCTCGGGCTCAATGTTCAGCGTCTTGCCAATCATCAGGATGAGCGAGAAGATCATCGTGGTCGAGCCGGCGACCGCAGTGCCGATGAGCACCGGCTTGGCCGTGGCCTTGAACGTGTTGCCTGCACCATCGTTGGCTTCAAGATAGTGCTTCGACTTCTCCCAGTCGGGAGTGAAGCCAAACTCGGCTTCAATTTCCTTGGTGGCTTTCTCCTTGTCATCCTCGATGAGCGAGAGCTCATAGACCGACTGGGCATTGTCGGTCACCGGGCCATAACTGTCGACGGCGATGGTCACAGGACCCATGCCCAGCATACCAAAGGCAACCAGACCGAAGGCAAAGATTGAAGCATACTTGCCATACTCGCCAAAGAGGTCACTGATGCCAAACTGAGTGGCGGCAAAGTAGGCCAGCAGCATCAGCAGGAAGAACACAAAGCCGGTCCAGAAACTGCCGAAGTTGCCCGAAACCAGACCGCTCAGGATGTTGAGCGAAGCGCCACCCTGGCGCGAAGTGTTGACCACCTCTTGCACATGAGCCGATGTGGGCGAAGTGTAGAGCTTGGTGAACTCAGGAATCAAGGCTGCACCCAGTGTGCCGCAACTGATGATTGTGGCCAGGCCCAGCCACCTGTTGTGACCCAGGTCGGCAAGCAGCAGATAGCTGGCCACAAAGGTACCGATAATCGACATGATCGAGGTGATCCACACCAGGCTGGTGAGGGGTTTCTCAAAGTCCATGTCATCCACATTGCTATATTTGGCCTTGCTGATGCCATTATTGATATAGTAGGAGAGCACTGAGGCAACCACACCCAGGATGCGCATCACAAAGATCCACACCAGCAGCTTGATTTGCATCGATGGCTCGGGAACGGCAAGCAGGATGAACGACACCAGAGCCACACCGGTCACACCATAAGTCTCAAAGCCATCGGCGGTCGGGCCAATTGAGTCACCGGCATTGTCACCGGTGCAGTCGGCAATCACACCGGGGTTGCGCGGGTCGTCCTCGCCAATCTTGAACACCACCTTCATCAGGTCGCTGCCAATGTCGGCAATCTTGGTGAAGATACCGCCGGCAATGCGCAGTGCACTGGCACCCAGCGACTCACCGATGGCGAAGCCGATGAAGCAGCTACCGGCCAGGTCGGCGGGCATAAACAGCAGGATGACCAGCATCAGCACCAGCTCGACGCAGATGAGCAGAATGCCGATGCTCATGCCTGCCGTCAGTGGGATGTTGAGCAGGTCCAGTGGGCGGCGGCGCAGTGACGCGAACGCCATGCGCGCGTTGGCGTAGGTGTTCATGCGCACACCATACCAAGCCACGGCATACGACCCCATCACACCAATCACTGTCCAGCCCAGGATCAGCAACACCGAGCTGATGGGCATGCCCTCAAGCACGGCAAAGTAGAGCAACACAGCCAGGCCGATGAAGGCAAACAAGATGCCCAAGAACTTGCCCTGTTGCTTGAGGTAGGTCGAACAGGTCTTGAAAATTACGTTACCAATCTCTAACATCGATTTGTGTGCGCCCAGCTTGCTCACTTTGTGGAACTGCCAGTAGCCGAACAACATGCCCAGCACCACCACTAGGAAGCCCCAGTAGAGTACGCTAGTCGTACTGTCACTGGCAAAGCCTTCGGGCATTTTCAGGTCGGCTTCACTGGCCATCAGGGCAAGTGGAGCACATAGCATTGATAATGCTGAAAATACTTTTTTCATCGCTTGAATGACGTTAATGGTTTATGTGTTATTATTTGTTAGTTTCCATCAGGTTGTTGACTTCTCTCTGATTTGACCCTCAAAGGTAGGCAAATTAGGTCATGTGACAAAATTTTTGCTAGCAAAACACCGTTTTTGCTAGCATTATTTGCATTCATTAACAATACTCACGACAAATAGTCAAACCTCAGAAGCGCCAATGAGGCACTCGACTTACAATCTGTAATCCATTTGATGGACCAATGACATGGTTAAATATCCTTGCAAGCGCATAAAAAACCGGGCGGATAGCAAATCCGCCCGGACTAATATCCCGGTTAACTATTAACTGTTAACTATTAACTATTAACTATTAACTATAAGTAGTTCTGCTTACTCCCCCTCAATCAGGAAATTGCGGGCCAGAGCTGTGGCTACATCGACGGCCACGGCCACCGTGCAACCCACCATCGGGTTGTTGCCGATACCCAGGAAACCCATCATCTCGACGTGGGCGGGTACAGAGCTAGAGCCGGCAAACTGGGCATCGCTGTGCATGCGGCCCAGCGTGTCGGTCATACCGTAGCTGGCCGGACCGGCTGCCATGTTGTCGGGGTGCAGCGTGCGGCCCGTGCCACCACCGCTAGCCACGCTGAAGTAGGGCTTGCCGGCCAGCACGCGCTCCTTCTTGTAGGTACCGGCCACAGGGTGCTGGAAGCGGGTGGGGTTGGTCGAGTTGCCTGTGATGGACACGTCCACACCTTCGTGCCACATGATGGCAACGCCCTCGCGCACATCGTCGGCACCGAAGCAGCGCACCTTGGCGCGGTCACCCTTGCTGTAAGGGGTCTCCTTGACTATCTTCAACTCACCGGTGAAGTAGTCAAACTCGGTCTGTACGTAGGTGAAACCGTTAATGCGGCTGATGATTTTGGCTGCATCTTTGCCCAGACCGTTGAGGATGACGCGCAACGGCTTGCGGCGCACCTTGTTGGCCTTGCCGGCAATCTTGATGGCACCCTCGGCGGCGGCAAACGACTCGTGCCCGGCCAGGAAGGCGAAGCACTGTGTCTCGTCGCGCAGCAGACGGGCGGCAAGGTTGCCGTGACCGATGCCCACCTTGCGGTCGTCAGCCACACTGCCAGGAATGCAGAAGGCCTGCAAGCCCAGCCCGATGGCCTCGGCGGCGTCGGCGGCCACTTTGCAACCCTTCTTCAGGGCGATGGCGGCACCACAAACGTACGCCCACTTGGCGTTCTCAAAACAAATCTGCTGGGTCTCCTCGCAGGTCTTGTAGGGGTCGATGCCATACTTGTCGCAGATGGCGTTGGCCTCCTCGATATCCTTGATGCCGGCGGCGTTCAATGCAGCAATCACCTGCTTGATGCGGCGGTCTTGAGATTCAAACTTAACTTCTCTCATCATAATTCGGGTCCTCCTTAATCTTTACGTGGGTCAATATACTTGGGTGCATTCTCGAAGCGACCATAGTGGCCGGTGGCCTCCTTGAGCGCCTCCTCGGGAGCCTTGCCCTTCTTCAGAGCATCGGTGAACTTGCCCAGGCTCAGGAACTCGTAGCCAATCACCTCGTTGTTCTCGTCCAGGGCCATGCGGGTGCAGTAGCCCTCGGTCATCTCCAGGTAACGCACACCCTTGGCGCGCGTGCCGAACATCGTGCCCACCTGGCTGCGCAGACCCTTGCCCAGGTCCTCGAGCGAGGCTCCAACCACCAGACCACCCTCGCTGAAGGCGCTCTGCGTGCGACCATAGACAATCTGCAGGAACAGCTCGCGCATGGCGGTGTTGATGGCATCACACACCAGGTCGGTGTTCAATGCTTCAAGGATGGTCTTGCCGGGCAGAATCTCGGCGGCCATGGCGGCACTGTGGGTCATGCCCGAGCAGCCGATGGTCTCAATCAAACACTCCTCGATGATGCCCTCCTTGACGTTGAGCGACAGCTTGCATGCGCCCTGCTGAGGAGCGCACCAGCCGATGCCGTGGGTGAAACCCGAAATGTCTTTAATTTCCCTCGAACGCACCCATTTGCCCTCCTCGGGGATGGGTGCAGAAGGGTGATTGGCACCCTTCGCTACGCAGCACATATTCTGCACTTCATGTGAATAAATCATAAGTCTATCTGTTAATTGAAAATAGTAAGTATTTTTGCGTACAGCGTTTGAAACTACAAAAATACAACAAAAACTCGGACGCTCAAACATCCGAGTCCAAAATTTTTAGTTTTTTAATAAAAACCACCGCATCGCATCCAATCTGGCTGGCACACCGGCGACAGCTCTTGCAACGGAGGGACGCGGCGTGCCGCGTGACTGGCCACTACAGCCAGCCGAGGCGACTAGGGACAAATCAAGGCCGTGGCTTAGAGACGCTCCTTGTGCCGGGCTAGAAGGGTATTAGATACTGTCGGCCCTGCATGGCGGGACGCGAGGCAGGGCGGCTGTAGGTCGGGGCGGCACAACGGCGCGAGGCGAGTGCGATGACGCGGCTCCAGCCCTGCGTCTGGTTGCGGATGGTGAGCTGGGCCAGGCCCATGAACTTGCCAGCCAGGGCACGCACCATGCCCACGACCTCGTCGATGCTGGCGATGTTGCTCACACTCACGCGGGCTAGCACGCGTCCGTTGCTCTCGAGTTGGGCCACAATCTTGTCGGTGGCGCTCATGGGGGTGTTGCTGTTCGTCTTCATTGCAGTCTGTTTTTGTTTCACACTGCAAAGGTAGGTCAATAGAGTGCCAAAATGTGGCGCATCGCAAACAAACAATGTTAAATCTGGCCGCAGGTCGCATGTTGTTTTTTCTGATGATAGATTGAGAGCGACTCAAACAAAGAAAATCATGAGTTGCTTTGCCAAACGAAAAATTGTTATTACCTTTGTCGTGCCCACCAAAAAACTCAGGCTCACGCTGTCTGTTGTCTAGCCATTCGGGTTTGCCGACATGACAGTTGCAACTAAACTTGAAATAATTAAATGTCTGATTGCTTTGCTTGACAAGATAAAAAAACTGACTGCCTACTGTTTGGACAAGTACGCGTGGCTGCTGTCGCTCGTGCTGAAAATCAATATTGTGCGCCTTGACAAAGAAAGATATACGCGCAAGGTGGTGCGTCGCTTCTGTCCTGACAACGAGGATGAGATGTATGGCAAGGCACTAGAGACATCATTGTCCAGCGTGCTCACCGACAAGCAGAAGCAGCGGCAGTATAAGTCGATAAAATTTACGTTTGGCTCGATGGTGTTTCTCATGTCGTTCATCACCTGCTTTCCCGAGAGCATCTTGGGCATTGTGATTGCTTGCGCCATCGACATCGCGTTCTTCCAGGCGTGCCTCTACATGGCCATGCAGCGCATTCTCCTGCTGTATGGCACAGCCGCCGACGAGCATGCCGATGAAACCAAGACGGTGCAGAAGGTTGTGGCTATCGAGAGCTCTGGATTGATGCTGGGCAAGTACCCCCTGCTGCAGAAGATGAAGAGCGTGGTCGGGTGGCTGGGAAGGCAACTGGTGAAACGCATTGGACCCAAGTACATCGCCAAGGCATCACGAGCCGCCTTTATTGTGCTGCGGCGCCAGGCTATCAAGTGGTTCTCGATTGTCATTGCCAAGGAGAAAGTTGACATGCTCTTCAGCCTGATTGTCCCCATTACCTGCGCTTTGATTGCCGGAGTCGTCTCGGTGTTCATTTTCATACCCATGTGCAGCAAGCTGAGAAAACACCTCATGAAAAACTCCACTCATTAGCCCATCTGGTCACACACACCTAATAATATCTTGTGTGTGTTGATGGCCTTTGATGGGGGCTTATGAATTATACATTGAGTAGCTGCCCGGTCTGCTTGAAGTAGGCCTCGGTGCAGGCTATTTGTGTCGCCAGCTCGATGCGCTGGTTCTGGAACTGCGAAACATAGTCATGGGCGTTGCGGATGATGGCTTCGGCCTCGGCCGGATGAGCGATGTAGTGCTGCATCTGCTCAATCAGGTCGCTGTAGTCGGGTTTGACCTCGACATAGTGCACACCCGGCTGCAGCGTGCCCTCCATATACCACGTCTCATAGCGCGGCTTGGGCATGACGGCCAGCGAGTTGCTCGACATCACCCACTTCAGGTTGGTGGCCACGTCGTTGCCCTCGATGCAGGCGATGAACTTGTAGCCTAGCTGCTCGTCGATAGTCATGAACGGCTTGACCCACTCAGGGTGCTCCTCGGGACTGTCGGTGTTGGTCTTGCCGATGTCGCACTGCGGATGGTCGTGATACATGGCCAGCAACAAGCGGCGATGAGCTTGTGTCACGTGATTGCGTGACACGAGCATGTCGCGCTTCTGGCCGAATGGACGCGAGTCGTGCACAAACTGAAAGTGACGCAGCGCGTCGAGCTTCATCACTGCCGAGCGCGTGGTGCCGGCGGCGATGGGGCGGCTCTTGACAAACGATGGCACATCCGGCTCGTGCGTGATGTCGCCGAACAGATAGGAGAACATCAGTTCGCGGTTAAAGAGGCTCACCGTCTGGTAGAGGTCGAAGAAGTAGAGCGAGTTGCGCTTCTCGGCCCGCAGCGGATAGCGGTAGTCGCCCACACGGGTCGACAGTGTGGCCCCGGTGGACTCGCCCAGGCGGACGTAGTAGTTGACGCGCCGAGCGACCACCTCGCGCTCGGCATCGGTCAGACTGGCCATCAGCCTCTTGGCCCGCGCCCGATAGAGCGAGCTGGGCAGCATGTATTGTGTCAGTGCCTTGCACCAGTAGTTGAGTCGCCGGGCCGACTTGTGCAATGAGGTTAATTGCATTATAAATCTTGGACTTTAGACTTTAAACTTCAGACGCTAGTTCGAATGCTCGAAACTATTAACTATTAACTATTAACTCCCCCTATTCCCAGTGGCGCAAGCGCACCTCGATGCCGTCGGCCTGCAACAGGGCGGGCAGCTGGCTGATGTCGGTCTGGCTGTAATGGTAGGGATAGACCACCTTGGGCTTGATGACGCGGGCGGCACGCACCAGCTGTTCCACCGTCATCGTGTAGGGCTGGTTGCAGGGCAGGAAGGCGATGTCGATGTCCTTCAATGCCGACATCTCGGGAATGTCCTCGGTGTCGCCGGCCACATAGATGCGCAGGCCGTCGTAGGTCAGCACAAAGCCGTTGTCGCGACCCTTGGGGTGATACTTCTCATGGCCCGGTGTGGTGTTATAGGCCGGCACGGCATCGATGGTGATGCCATGCTCGGCGGCGTGGTCGCCATTGGCCATCACCTTTTGGGCTCGGCCACTCAGCAGGCTGTCGCAGCGGGCATTGGTGATGAGTTTGCCCTGCTGGTAGCACAAGTCGTTGATGGCCGTCTCGTCCAGGTGGTCGGCATGCTCATGTGTGACCAGCACCAGGTGTGCCGGCGGCAGGCACCAATAGTCCACCTTGCGGTCGCCCAGCTCACTCACCGGGTCCACATACAGCTCGACATCGCCCAGACGCAGGCGCAAGCTGGCGTGCATGATGGGGAATATCATCACCGACTTGCCGCCCGGGGTGCGCAGGGTGTCAAAGTCTACACCGGGACGGGCTATGGGCTTGCCGGCCTTCTCCCAAGCCTGTATGCCACCCGACAGGTTGAACACGCGGCAGCCTTTCTTCATAAGCTGTTCGGCGGCGTTGGCCGAGCGGCGCCCGCTGCGGCAATATACCGCCACCGGTCGGCGAGGACGCAGCAACGCCAGCGCGCTGTCGGCAAAGTTGTCGAGGTTCACATCCACGTTGATAGCACCGGGGATGTGCCCCTGTGCATACTCCTCGGGTGTACGCACGTCCAGCAGCTCGGGCTCGTAGGTGTCCATCGCTTGGGCAAACTCATTCACATCAACGGTGTTGGCGGTGTTGCATGCGGTTCCCAGGCCCAGCATCGCCAGCAAGCAAGAGAAAAACTTATTCATCTTATTTTAGACCTTAGACGTTTGACTTTAGTTCGAGTGCTCGAAATCATGAATTATGAATTGTAAATCATGAATTATGAATCATGAATTATGAATTATGAATTATAAATTATGCCTTGTCATGTGATATCCCAGCCGATGCAACTCCACCGACATGCCCATCAAGTAGAGCTGGCGCAAGCTGGCCACGTAGGCTTTCATTGCGTCCACCGTGCCCGGCTCGAAGCCCTGGCGCATGAGCAGCGTGTGGGTGCGGGTGGCACAGGCACTCACCAGCTGCTCGGTCTGGTCGTAGGCATCGCCGCGCAGCAGCAACACGCCCTCGCGCACATACTCGTCCAGCTGGTCATAGCCGCGCTTGTCGCGCAGCAGTGCATACAGGTTGGCGATGTGCTTGTACAGGTTCCAGTCCTCGTCCCAGAACCGTGCGATGGCCATGCCGATGTACATCATCCAACCCAGCGATGCAGTGGGGTAGGCCTGGAACTCGCGGATGCCGTCGGGCAGATAAGACTCGCCGATGGCTTGCCAACGGTCCTCAACATCGGGGCATTGGGGCATGTGCTCGTCCACCTCGCCCTGTTCCAGCAGGTATCCTTTCAGGTCCTCATACAAGGCCAATTCGTATTTCTCAATCGTGTCCATCGTGTAATCATATTTGACACTGCAAAATTACACATTTCAAACCAATCTCACAAATCTCGTGCAAACGAGTGCAGAGCCGAGCTCGCTCGAGCTATGCCGAGTGCCGCCGAGATTATCCAAATCTTGTGCAAGCCGAACGCAATGAAGCTTGCTTCGATTGCTGAGGCACCGCCAAGATTGCTGCGCTTCGCTTGCCCTTCGGGCTCCCGTTCGGTCGCGAGCACTTCGTGGTTATCCAAATCTTGTGCAAGCCGAACGCAATGAAACAAAGTGCAAGCCGAATACAAAACCAAACTTGTTTGGGATTGTTGAGGCGTAGTCTTTGTTATCCAATCTTGCTTCGATTGCTGAGGTGCCGCCAAGATTGCGCAACGCGCAGCAATCTGTGTGCAAAACTCAATCAGGCAGCTACTAAAAACTAGAAACTAAATTGATTTTATCTGCGTGAGTTTTTCAGATTCACAACCTCCATGGGCATGTCCAATGTCTGCTCAACCTGTTGTTGAACATCTCGCTGCTCGCTGCTGGTATGCTTAATATAGACCGGTGCCATGCTCATGTCGAATCTGATGCGTTCGGGACAATGTGTCCACTGCGGGCGCCGCAACTCCAGGATATCTCTCACACTCGGGTCATCGGGCTTCTTGTATTTGTCGTCAAGCAGCAGGTAGGCATACTTGCAGGCGATGTGCACATTCTCCTCGTTGAACCAGAACAAGTCGTCGTAGTCATCCAGGCGACAAGTCATCAGCTCATGCTCCTCGCTCATCTCGATGGCATGGTTGACCTGCTGACACCACAGCTCGAATGTGCTGGCCGCCTCTGGCCTATGCTCCCGGACTGTCCAAAACGCATAAGCGACTTCATCCATATTCATAGGGCCGGCAAACGCCTCGTCATTCATGATCTCTGCCATCGGTAGCTCATCGAGGTTGGTGCAGCAGTCGTGCACCAAGCCGAACAGGATGTTGAGGCACTCGTCGCTTGACGGAAATTCATCGGGGCGATATTCACCGACCAGCCACAGATAGTCGGCCGGGGGCACCTTGCTGCAGTCGATGATGAAGTCTCTGTTCAGCGCCAGCCGCTGACAAGCCAGCCAGTAGGGCAATTCGTCCAGCTCGGCCACATGCTCCAGCAGATAGGCCTCGGGCATGTGCTTTGCCACAACAAGGGCGCAGTCATTGTCGTGGCTCTGCGACCAATGTCGGGCAACAATGTCGGCAAACGAGTCGTCCCACATCAGATACATCTTGCGCATTGCCCATCGCCGGTCTTCATTGCTGCCCTCGACAAACGCCCGAAGTACCTTTTTCTGTTGCGACCAGTCTAGCCCACCAAACCGTCGCTTGATCTCCTGCCTAGCGTCGCTCACTTTGTTGCTCTGCTTGTCGCTGTACCACCTGATCAGCGACGCTATCGGGCGGTTGCGCCGCCCATTATTTGGGTGTGTCTTTCTTCCCATGTTGTTTTTGTCGGATGGTGACTTGGATGCAGGGAATTCCGCACTAATATTGATTGTATGTTGTTAATGTTGTTTAAGGTGTTTTTGATAGGTCATCTGTGCAATCTGCAACAGATTAAACGCAAAATCTGCCACTACCCGAAAATCAGAACTAATTGGTCTGTTCTTCAGCTTGGTGCGAGAGGCTCTCGATTTGGTCGGGGGTGAGGTTGGTCACTTGACTGATAAAGTCTGTGGTCATCCCCTGGGCAATAAGTTTGCGGGCAACATTGCGGCGCTCTTCCTCTCTGCCTTCTTCTCTGCCTTCCTCTCTGCCTTCCTCTCTGCCTTCTTCTCTGCCTTCCTCTCTGCCTTCCTCTCGGCCTTGCTCCAGACCTTGCTCCAGACCTTTGGCCATGCCCTCGGCGATGGCTCCTTCATACACGGCAATATTGTCGCGATACACCTTGATGCTCTCTTCATAGCGGTCGCGCTCTTGGGAGGTCAAAGCGGCAGTTTCGCAAATCTCGGACAAACGCTTGAAAGCGGCATATTGAGCCGCCCAAGGCATACGGTCATATATCTCCATATTTTTCAAAACATAAATCCAACGTTCAAAGTAGTTCTCGCACTCTTCGGCTTGCTTGCTGAACTCGGGCAGCTGCAAGAAAATCATTCGTAACTTGTTACTGAACAGCTGCCCGCTGTGGCGGTCCATCAAAGCCACGTCGGTGCGGAATTTGCGCTCAAAGTCAGACTGGCGGAAGTTCATGAAGAACACGCCATAGACGGCACTGATCTCATAGGTCATCGAACCACGTTTGCACTGGTCGATGATGGCTCGTGACAAGTAGAGCAGGGCACGGTCTTTAAAGTGCAGTTGCGAGCGGTTCTGCATCTCGACGATGATATGCTCACCTGTGTCTGTCTTGCAGTAGACATCATATATCAGACCACGTTCGCCATCGCGGTCAGGAAGCCTTTCTTTGTCCAGAAACTGTATGTCGGTGATCTGCCTCTCACCTTTGAGCAGACAGTTAAGGAAGTCGATTAGCAGCGGTTTGGAGATTTCTTGGCCAAAAATGCGCTTGAAACCGACATCGGTGAACGGATTGATAAATTTACCCATGATGATACTTCTCTCTGGTTTAGCGATGCAAAGTTAGCTGTTTTTTTTCGGTTTTGCAACTTTGAGAGCATGATTTTGACCGATGGACTATTTTTATCGTTTGTAGTTGACATGCTTGCCGGCGATGCCCGACAGACCCCGGATGCCATCGGCATTGTAGACCACCAGCGTGAAGTCGTTGGTCTGCAGCCATGTGTTGCCATTGTTGTCGATATACACCAACTCGGCTGTACTGGCGGTTTCCTCGTGTCGCGAGCTCTTGATGCCTGTGTTCAGTGCACCCAGTGCGCCGACCGTCAGCGAGCCGCCGGCTACGCTCACCGTGGCGAACCGATGGCTCATGTCGCCTGACACGGCGGCAAAGCCGCGACCCTGACGCGTCAGGTAAGCCTGCTCCGGAGTCAGTGGGTCGGCGAACCCGCCCACTTCGCTCCACTCAAACTGGCCACAACCGGTCTTGACCACCTTGCTCTGGCCCACAAGATACACCTCGTCGCCGATGACTTGCAGACAGCGCGGACCGCCGCCCAGCAAGATGCCCACCGAACGGCTCTCAATGCCTTCGTCGTTCTCGATGCCGTTGTTGCGGGCTAGGGCCAGCTCCCAGTCCCACACCTTGTAGAGGTCGCCCGCGTCGGTGAGTGTCGCGTCAACAAACGAGTCGCCCAAATAGCGTTTCACTCGGCGGTTGCCGTCTTGCAGGTCGAAGACATAGCAGCAGTTGCCGGCGTAGGCCATATAGCGGCCATTGGGCGAGAAGATAATCTTGCCCCGCTCGCCATTGTTATGGCAGTGGCCGTTGACAATCTGTGTCGAGCTGGCGAGGCTCTTGCCATCGTAGCGGCGGATGCCCAGCTCCTCGCTGGCCACATACAGATGCTTGCCGTCTGAACCGATGTGGTGGATATTGGCTCGCTCGGCCACCGTCTGCGGCGCGATTATGTCGCTGATGGCTCCGGTTGCTTTGTTGATAGCCACCACAGCGTTGCTGCTCGCTCCCCATGAGTTGACCGTCTCGAGCAGGTAGATGTTGCTGGCATCCTCGCACATCGTGTGCGCCACGTTCTCGGGCAGCTGGATGATGGCAAACTTGTTGCCGCTCTGCTTGACCGACGTTTGCTCTTGCGATTCTGTGCCACCACCAGTGCCGCCGCCACCGCCACCACCAGTGCCGCCACCGCCACCACCAGTGCCGCCACCGCCACCACCAGTGCCGCCACCGCCACCACCAGTGCCGCCACCACCAGTGCTACCGCCACCAGTGCCACCGCCGCCACCAGTGCCGCCACCGCCTTCATCTTCGGTTTTCTCAGGCGGACCGGGGCAGCCTATTAGGATGTTGGGCGGGAGCGTTTCGCCACATACGATAATCTTTGCGGTGCTACCTTTTCCCTCCACGCGCGTCGCGCAGGGAGGGGTGCCGGCTGGTGTAGCCTTGAGGTGGAAGTGTTGGGCAAAGTACTCCTTCATGTCGACATTGGGGTATGCCTCCTCCATGCGCGTCTTGCTCGGGTCTTGTCCGGCATAGCCCAGCATTTTGCTCACCTCGTTGACAAACAGTGTGGTGAGCCTCGCGTCGTCAGTCATGTCGACTGTCTCGGTCAGCGTGGTGTTCTGGAAGATGACACCGACCATCTTCTGCGCCGCCTCGTCGTGGTAGACATACTGGTCGAACACAAAGAGCATCGGCATCCCGAAGGCGCACATCGTCGGCGAGCGCGACATGTCCATCTTTGACGTGATGCGGAAGGCCTCCTTGCCCATGAATGTCACCGGCTGGGGCTTGCCTGGCTCCATGCCGTCGTGATAGTCGCTGCGTGGCGCGCTGCCCAGCTTGTTGGCCACCATTTCGTCCATGGCTTGCCACAGTGCCCCCAGGTAGCCCATGGTCGTGGCCGTGCTGCGCGTCACCAGCGTTGTGGCAGCCACAGCAGCTTGACCAAGCTGTGCCTCGCTCATGCCCTGCGTGTCCAGCGCCAGCACGGTGATGCGTGCCTGGCGGCCGAACATCCAGTTGATCAGGTCGGCATACGGTCCGGTGGGCTCGCTCTTGAGTTGCGGCTTGTAGCGCGACGACGATATGCTCATCGCCCAACCACGGAGCGATGGGTCGACATATTGCGGAAAGTTCTCGATGCTCCCGTCCGGGTTGTCAAACCAGAAGTGGTCGGTCTCCAGACGGTCTGAGCCGGCTGGCGAAGCACTGACCTGAAGCCCGCACAACCATGCCACCAGCACTATCATCAGAGTAAGTCTTGCTTTCATATTTTGCGGATTTGTCTGTTAAACTCGGTTTTTCGCTACAAAACTACAACTTTTTTTCGAGAAATGCAAAAAAACGAAGTCAAAAGCACATTTTTCAACCTTTGGCCTCGAACACTCCATCGCTATCACGAACCTTTAGCTCGCAACCGATTAAATAACTTTTCGCGAGAGTTTCGCGGTCTAATAATCTTCGCGAGGTTTTCGCGGTTATCAACAATTCAGCATGGCGGCACGAGGCACATACTTGATGGTCTCGCCAGGCTCGAAGCTGTATCGGGGCTGCCCCAATTCTGAGCGCACGTAGAAGTCGAGTCGCATCCGCTCCAGGATGTCCAGCACGCTCGGGTCATCAGCCTTCTTGTATCTGTCATCCAGGTTGAGGTAGGCATACTTGAACGCAATGTTGAAGTCCTTGTGCGAGAAGCCCGGCGTGTCCTCGTCTTGCGTGTTGCGGTGCTCGGTACTCGCACCGATGTCGTGCCTCACCCGCTCGTTCCATTGCTCAAACCGCTCGATGGCGACCGGGCAATTCAGCTCTTGCAAGTAAAAGAGCGCACGGCGCACCGGTTCAAAGTCGATGGGAGTCACAAACAGCTCGCCGCCACGTCGGGCATACACCTCGCTCGAGATGGTGCAGCACAGCTGGTGCACAATCTCAAACAGCAAGTCCAGTGCCTCGCCATCGCTCAGCGTTGCAATCTGCTTGTGGTGGACCAGTGCCAGATAGTCCACTGGTGCCAGCCTCGACTTGTCGACCTCCAACCCCTCATGCCCCGCAAAGCGCTGGCAAATGTGGAAATAGTTACGGCCGCTGCCCAGCACGTCCAGGTGCTGCAGCACAAACGCCATGGGCATGCAGTGGTTCACCGTGCAGACATACTCAAAGCTGTCCTCTTTGCCCCACATCTCAGCAATGCGCCCCTCGAAGTCCGGGTCCCAGTTCCAGTAGAGCTGCTTCAAGGCCCACTGGCGGTCGGTCTTGCAGCCGTCCAGAAACAGCGACATAATCTGTTTCTGCTGCTCCCAGTCCAAGCCATCAAAGCGCCGCTTGATCTCCTGCCTCGCGACGCTCACCTTGCCGCTCTTCTTGTCGGTGTACCACTCAATCAGCGTCGCAATCGGACGGTTACGCCGCCCCTCATCATGTTGTGTCTTTCCTCTCATTTCAAGTCTGTTAGATGGTGATTTAGCTTTTTTAGGCTAATAAGTCACTCTGCATTGTGCATCATGAACTATGAACTATAGACCTATCCATGCCACTTGAGCCACAGCCGCCCGAGCCAGCCCATGCGTTTCACACATCGGTCATAGCCCTCGTAGGCCTCGTCGATGCAATCTCTCACACCGAATGGGTCCTCGGCCTCCTTGTATTCTTGAATCGCCCCTCGGTAGCATCTGGCCGCTTCCAGCCACTGCCCATGCCTCTCGGCCATCATCCCACTGTCGACCAGGTCGACAATTATTCCACTTCGTGCCATAGTTTTTTTAGTTTTTAGATTCTGACCGCGCTATCTGCGGCAGTAGCTAGAGAGAACAATACGAATTATGAATTATAAATTATGAATTAGAGTGTCAATCCCACAGCCCCACGCACTCCCATTGCATCTCTGAGTGGCATCGTGGGCAGCGGTCATCCTCCCACGGCACCAAGTTAGTGCCATGGCAGTAGTTGCACTCACGGTCATCCTCTCGCAAGTTCCAGTTGCCGTCAGTCTGCTTGCCCACCACCCGCAGGCAGTCCTGGCATACAAACGCCTTGTAGGCCACCGGGCTGAACAGCCCCGGCCCCTCGTCAATCTCGTCGGTCACATACCCGCACCGAAGGCACCTATAAACAGTCGTCGCCCCCATCGCTCAAGTGTGTTTTGTTTATCTTATTTCTAGATGTCTAGTGATTAAACCTTTTCTTGCTTTTGTCCTTTTCTGAAAGTTCAATTGTGAATAGCACTTTTGGACCTTCCATTTGAATCTTTTTGTCTTCTAGAGATTTTGCATATTCATGAATTTGATCTAATTTACTAAGGCCTTTCTTAATAAATTGTATATATTGAGCGAGAGCTCCCAAATACAAGAAATAGCAAAAAGATTTCATAGGTAGAATTCGTTTCAGCGTCTTCTCTTCCCATTCTGTCAGAGTGTTACCACGGTGATTCATGTTTCGGCATTGATATATGTCATTCAGTAGCGATGTTATTTCAATGAAGGATTCATAATCTGAGTTCTTCATAGCGGCTTGATAACCTATAAAATATATTATAATGCGCATCTTGTCATTGGCATATTGAGTTTGGAGAGCGCTTTTTGATTTTTCAAAATAATATGGCTGTCCAGTTTTCTTGTTTTCACCAGGGAAAATCAATTTTGCAATGCAATAATCAGATTCTGGCCTATTACTAATTATGCCCTCTTTTACATATGCTGGATATGCCCACATCTTATCAACAATATTAGATAGTGTACTATCTTCGCATAATTTATTGGTAATATTTTCAATTTGTTGATATAGAGCAATGCAGAAGTTTCCAAAATCATCTTTCCGCCTAAAAAATTCCATATTAACAAAATCCGCAATTAATTGTGGCTTTATTGATTCTATGGGGAAACTTGCGTAGAACTCAGATGCTTGGCGACGAATAATCTGCTCGATACAATACTCATATATTTGATTAATTCGATTATCAGCTATGGATATGTCAATAGCTGAAGGTGTTATTTCTAACGCTTTCCGCAACTCAGCACTGAACTCAGGATTCTGTCTTGTGAGTTGTACCACCTTATGTAAGACCGATTTTATGTTGTCATCCATCTTATACGTTAAGTAGAGCGTCAAGCTCATTATTAAGTAGTTCTATATTAACTGGCTCTGGTGGATGAACGGTAATCTTGTTCTTCTTATGGATAAGCCAGAATGGTTCGTCATTTTGGTCACGGCAACTTGAAATAGCCAGCAATTCCTTTTGGGGCTCTTCGTCTTTGGTGATGGCTTTGTGAACAGAAGCGTTTACTCTTTTGCCATCGAGCATGAAATATGCGAATCGTCTAGAGGGTTTAAGCTCATCGCCAATCTGCTTTTCTTCAGTCCATTTGATGACCACCTCGGTTTTATTCTTTTGCTCGAACTCAAGAATTGGAGTGGTTTCAATATAATTGATACCACCATTATTTGCTGTGAGAATATCACGGGTTTGGGCCGCAAGAATTTTGAATTTGCTGTATAAGCGCAAATATACTGAATCGTTCTCTCCCTTAACCATCCTCAAGTACATCAACTTGCCATCAAGGACATTTACCAAGTCGGGTGTGCCTTTTTTCACGTGTCCTTTCTCGGCTTTATACTTGGGGAAGAATCGACTATATGCAGCATTAAAGCCATACCTTTCCCATATGTACAGGACGTTTCGAATGTCGCGAACATATTCTTGAGGTACGTTCAGTTTTTCAGAGACCATAACACCAGTTACCTCTTGGCAAGAGCCACGCTTCTGAAGTCGTGTTTTATCTTCGTTAATAGTGAAACGTTGGTCGGCAATAATGCGGCGTAGTTCAGTCCAAAACTCGCCATTTGGCTGATAAACATTATGCATTGAACTGAATGTGATGTCATCGGCATAACGAGTATAACGCAGACCAAAGCGTTTAGCTAAACCAGCAAGCCGTCGGTCAAGCTTATCACAGATTATGTTGGTGATAATAGGAGACGTTGGAGCACCTTGTGGAAGGACATAGCGAGGCTGCTCGTCTTCTTGGTCTTTGAATTTCATGCAACAAAGTCCGGCAATTACGTTGGCAACTTCAACTGGGAAATTGAATGGCGCAAGTTGAAGGCGTTTCCAAATCCGCGCCTGGTCTATGCTTGGGAAGAAATCTTTCAAGTCGAGGTTAAGGACATAGTTCTGTCCTAAATGCTTCTCGGCATTAGTGACAACAGAACGTCCTTCGGTAAACCCCATAGCGTAATCTGATGGTGAATAGAGTGCTTTCAGTATGATATTCACATACTGCAATAACATTTTGTATGTCTTGTTGCGGGGAGCGGTAATCAGCCGGAATCCGCCAGATTTCTTCTTGATTTTGAACTGGCGGTAACGGTGAAAAGCATGGTTGGGGTTACAATAGTATCTAACCTGCTTCAAGGTGAAAGGGTTAAATTGCATACCCAGTTCAACCGCATCATCTTGTTTGATGCGGTTGAGTAACGCGAGGAGATCGTTCCGATTCTCCATATTGAGGGCTAATTGTGCAATCTGTTCTCTTTCCATATTAATAATAAGCGGTCTTTAACTGGACTAAAAACTAAAGCATCTTTTCCTTATGTAACTACATGATATAGATGTAATGAGAACTATATCAATAATATAGAAACAAGTACAACGTACTTCAAGTTTCACGTTAACCGAGTAACATTGTTTATCTCCACAGTCCCGAGGGGCTGGAAGACATCTTGCGAATGCGCAGGACGAAATCAAAATGTAGTTTCAGTTTCCAGACTAGTCAAAGACCGCTTTGTTTCTTAATTTCGTTGCAAAGTTACAAAACCTTTGCGAATTGTATGTTCGTTCTTGAGATAAATGTGATTTATAAATGAATTGTATTCTTTGTATTCTGGAATGAAATGTCTTCACTGAAGAACTTCTTTCCATTAAACATAAAACCAGTTAAAACTTCCTCTTTAGTATCATGGAAATAGGTTCTGATATAGTTCTTGATTTCAATGATATCATATGTTTTATAACCGAGTGCTCTCCATCTTGATGCAGAGTGGTATCCACTTTCAACCTCCGTAAAGTACCTACTGTCTTTTTCCCAGATATAATACACTCCATAGGATTTTGAAATACCATCCTTAAGAAGTAAGCTGAACACGTAAAGAAGTGCATCTTGGGGGGAATCATGTTGAAGCATTCTAAATCCCGAATCAATCTCTCTTGCCATAGTCAAAAAATTAATCAATATTCCAATAAGCATCAGGGTCGCCCTCAAATGCATCATTGATGACATCATCACTGTACCCCATTACGTCTTGGGCGTATGAACCAGCAAACTCACCATAATGAGTTCCGTAATCATCGTAGTCATCACGCGATGTGAAATGACGAGTGATACCGCGTTCGGGCAGGTTGGGGTTGAGCGTGTGTAGATAGATGTCTTTCTTGCCCCCATCTTTGACAACCTTTGTTGAATAACGTTTTTTGCCAAAGAAGTTCCATATCTCGTCGTACTCAACCGGTAAGACTTCCTCACCTTGCTCATTGATAATACCCCATTTGTTGCCATTGTCAACTTGGTTACTTGGTGCGCGACCAATCTTAACCCTTGCAAGTCCCTGGTCGAAACCGTCAATCCAGTCGTATTTACCAAAAGGAACAATGACGTTGCCTTCAAGGTCGGTAACGCCCCATTTATAATCGGAGCGTTGGATAACCATCACACTGTTGTAAGTCTTTTCGCTTCTGTTTACCATAGTTCGTTTTTATTTGACGCTGCAAAATTATGGCAGGGTTATGAACTCTTTGTTCGCAACGAGTTGTAAGCTGCTGTCATGTCTTCAGAACGACGTATTATTTCATCGCGAATATCATTCGGTGAAAGGACTATTAAGTCTTTGCCAAATGATGAAAGTTCACGAATAAGTTCGTAGTTCTTCTTGCAATCAATGCGGAAGAACGCTCCTCCACTCAGTGCCGGATATTCATCATGCAGATTATCTGGCATATTCCGTTGTGATTCATGGAGTGGCTTTGTCTTGATATAATCTTTTGCACTATCGCTTGCCCAAAAGATGATTGTGTGTACTGGGTTCTCCTCAATAAAGGTAATACCTATAATGTCTTCAAAACGCTCTACAAAATCTTCGGGGCATTCTTTGTATGCAAGTATGGGTTGGGGAATAATTTTATCAATGCGGTCTAAGCTAAAATTAAGAATCTTACCGTCACTATAGGCAGCACCGACTACATACCAACGCCGGTTGTATTCCTTCAACAAATACGGGTGAAAGAGAAGCGTCCTTGTCGAATCTGGTTCTGCGAATGTATGGTAATAAAGCTCTAGAACTTGTTTTTGAGAGATTGCAACAAATAACTCACCCAAAAAATTAGAGTTTTCCAACGGATTCTTCGTAAAGGAAATAATTGGGCGCTGCCCAACTTCTGGAAGTTCAAGACTTTGCCGCAGAGCCTCAAGTGCTTCCAAGTTCGGTAGTCCATCGAACTGACCTAATAAGGAGAATGCTTCTCGCAGAAGATATTTTTCATCGTCACTTAATGCTTTTCGGAAGATGGAAAAACTTGGGTCTTTATAGCGCAGACATTTCTTTTGAACGGTTTTCCCATCGCCATTAACGCATGCTACCCATCTTCGCTCAATCTCAGCCATAAATGGTCCTTCATACTCAAGATAATTGATATCTTTCTCGATAGTGCGACGAACTACACCTTTTGTGTCTGAGTACAACTCCGATAGTCGACGGCTCACTTCCTCAGTCAAGTCATCGAGAGAATAATCATGATACCGGTTGCTAAGCAACTCATCCAGTATCATGTATCGCGTCATTGCATTCTTATTTGCTGGCATAGTGATTCAAATCAATGTTCCTTACGACTACAACACCATTGCGTCCAACCATCATAATGCGACTGTTGTCATTTGAAAACGAGATTGAAGCAACGGATGTGCCACAATGAGTATCGGCAATACCTTCTTCGTCCAAATCATTAAGGACAAGCAACTCGGTATTAGGGTGCTTCGTATAGCGAATACTTACTAAAGAAGATGGCTGATGTCCCCAGTATAATCTAATGGTTCCGTCAGGCATTTTATATCGTATGTATCCCTGCTGTGAGCACGCATAGTATTTGCCGTCTGGGCTGAATGTTAAGAAATTAAAGCCACGCACATTAAACCCTTCATCCTTCTCGTATTTCTCATCTTCCATGTCTAGAAGTTGCAAAGCGGGCCTAACAAAAGAATTTGGGGTGCTTGTGTATGCTGCGACCACATCGTCTTTTGTGAAGGCAGTTGTCCACACGGCATATGAACTTTTGCTGTCTATAATTGCTTTTTGTTTTACAAGGTCATAGACAAGGAATAGTCCGCCATATATACCATCCCGATAGCGTCCTGCTATGGCAACATAACGTGAGTTCCTAGAGAAAGACACGTAATTGAGGAACCAAAGTGGAGGGCCTAATGGTATTCTCGCAACTTCGATGTCATCTGAAATGCTTTTAATTACAGCTACACCTCTTTTTTCAATAAATAAATCTACAAAACGACTTGTATCAAAAGAAATTACTTCATCAATTATTAACCTGTGGAATTCTTCAACAGGTCTTTCTTTGTAACCTTTTCTTCTAAGAACACCAATCAGAAAATCACTATGTTTAGAAACAAAATCTTTGCGATTTTGGATCCTTTCATCTCGAGTTGTGTCATCAGATGTAAAAAGACTAAATTTCTCGTAGATTCTCCGATATTGTTCTAAGGAAATCAATTTTTGTTGAATATGGTCATAATATTCAACGTATTTTCCCAGAGACTTATCAGCGTAAAGATGGTAGTCAGGGCTTACAAACTGATATTCACTGACCATGTCAAAATTGATGGGTTGACCGTCAATAGGATTAATCAGGAGTGCTTGGCTAGTTTCAGACAATTTGAACAAAGGCCTGATACCATTAATGTGATTAATGTAGGATAAGTTGTCAAACTCAAATGATTCACCACTAGCAAGGTCAAGCATCTTAGCCTGTTTGTCGTCTCTGAAAATGACCTGCCGTCCATCTTCGCCGAGTAAAACATTAGCATAGTTCTGACTCTCATAAATATCTTGTAATATTTGTATGGTATTGGTTACTTTATGGTAATGTATCTCATATAAAATAACTTCAGCATCATTAACGGATATACCAAATTGCCCCCTATGAGAGATGAACTGTGGCGTTTCAGATATTTTGACTAATACACCTCCAGGATAAATGGTAAAATCTCCTATTTTAAGGAACTCTGAAGGTGAACTACAGCTAGATCGAAATTCACCTAATTTGGAACCTAAAAGGTTGTAGAAAATGTTATTATCCTTGTTTTTCAGCACTCCGAAAACCTCTAAGAACGAAGTGTCAAACTTACCAACAAGTTGCCCATCCCAAAAACCTCGATTTGTTAAGAAACGGATTTCATCATCGCTTATTATGGCCACAGTTCCCCCTGCTTGTATAACCTGCTTACCTTTGTAATATGAAGTAGAGCTTGGATATAAACGCGGGATAACCAATGATTCACTCCTATTAAAGAAGTGAAAGTAATTCTCATTAGCTACATACGTGCCATTTATATCATCAATTGATTGGGAAAAATCGGACTCAATGCTCTTGATGCAGGATTCTTCTATTTGTGAAAAGTTATTGTGAAACTTCCCTCGAGAAACCTGCAGCGTAGTTAGTTTTTCAGCATAGAGAGTCCTAAATTTGCATCCATATTGTTCATTAATCTCCCAATCACAAGGATAGATGTTTATCTCAGTGTATAGGGCTTGTATAGAAGCTTCAGGAATATCAAATGAATCAAAATCAAAGTTACTAAAATTTGTAGTTTTACGATTAATGTTAATTAGCAAGATGCCATTCACTTTAGCTAAATTCCCATGAACAATTATTTCACCTCTTGCCTCTGCGTTTCTTGCGTCTAAAACATATAACTTTGATTGGGCAGCGGCGTATGATACTGCATAGTGTGCATTAACAAAAGTCATAAGCTTTTGGTTTTCTTTATAATGATGAACTATAACATCATCAAAAGTATTAAGATCTATTCTGTGGATTTGAGCCGATGAATGATAAAATAGAGCATTCTCATTCTTATCAAACGAGAATTTGTCACAAGCCACTCGTGTAACAATACGTTGTTCTGAAAGCGAAAACAGTATAAGTGCTAAGCAATTGTCGTTTTCATGTTCACCTTCCTTTTGTTCTGTCCAACAAATTGTTTTGTTTGTATGAAAAGCGATGTTATCCATCCAAAGAATTGGTTCTTGCTGTTCAAGCGAGAATAGCGTCAATTCATTATGTTCTGCACTCTTGAACACAACATAGTCCTGCGCAATTTCTTCAATATCATCAGGTGATATTGGCTCAACAAACGATTGCTGCGTTTGACGATTGTAGAAATAGGTGCGGTCATGCATGACGACAAATGCCCAAGGACAATTATCAAAAATGAAAGCATTTTTCAGTTTGTTGCCGCCATAACGATAACCATCCTCAACTCTGAAGTTGTGAGAAGAGCCATCTTCAAATACTATGACAAACTCTCCAGCCGATGGCATATTGATATTATACGGCTGGTTTGGCTCAACCACATCATCTATAATCGCTTTTGCCTCTTTTCTGTTAGTTGAATAGACATGGTAATGCAAAGGTTTTTCACCTTGGACAAAAATGCGAAACGTAGTATTTAAATAACCTTTATAAGGATGGATTGATGTACTCATATTACTTAATGTTCTTTATTGATGCGAACATATTTGGCCAATAATGCAGATAGCCTAGATTTGGCTGGGACAATCAGACTGATTGGGCTAAGGTCTGATGCTTATTTTTTGTCCCGACTAAAAACTGATAGCTAAATCTAACTACTATTCTGCCCGTTTCTCGCGATGGCGGCAAGCTCTTGCCGGACAAAGGTGCGCCAGTCGGTGTAGCGGCCATCTCCCAGCTCGGAGAGCTCGGCGGCGGTCAGGTGCCTGGTGCAGATGGCATACTGCCGCACGGCATCAAGTCCGCAGTCTTTCACTTCCTGCCAGAACACTGGCAGCTCACCCTCTTCGTAGTAGGTGTGGCATAGCCTGAACCACCGTGCCGCCAGCATCCAGTCGCCGCGGCTGGCGGCTTGCAGGCCGTGGTGATAAGTGTCGATAACGTCATGTAGGTGTGACATACAGTTCTTTTTTTGCCACAAAGTTCATGTCTGTCTACGAACGCAATGTTCGCAGTAGGGTGCTAGCTGTCGAGATCGTCAGGGTCTTCGTCGCCGAGGATGAAGTCGTAGTTGCCTTGGCCTAGGGTTTTCTCGAGCAGGGGGAGGTAGCGGCTGGCTTCGAGCTGGGTTTGGGTGATGAGGCAGTGCCTGCCGTTGCGGCCGTACTCGTACTCGATGAGGGGGATGTGCTCGTCGTCCTCGTCGAGGATGTACTGCGTGAGGGCGAAGTCCTTGTGCGGGGCGATGCCGGCCTCTTCGGCAAAGGCGATGGAGCCATAGATGAGGTTGTGGGCCTCGTCGTAGGTGCAGGTCTCAAACCCGTCGTAGGATGCGATCAGCTCTTCGAACTCGTATGCCTCCATGCCGAAGCGGTAGTAGGTGTCTTTTACTCCGGTGCAGTAGAGGTCCACAAGGTAGAAGCCGATGGTGAGTTTGCCGCCGGTGTGGCGGCGGGTGACGATGACATTGCCCTCGCCATACTCAAACATGTCGGTGGTGCGATAGCAGGTGCCAATCTCCAGGGCGCGGGCGCGCTCGCGTATGTACCGCTTCTCGGAGAACGGCTGCCCTCCGCCATTTTTGTTCTTTTTTGCCATTTTTTTTAAGACTTTAGACGTTAGTTGATAGATGTTTATTCGCAACCCGAACCCCGGAACTCGCAACCCAGCCCCCAAGTCCCTACAATCCCGGCTGCAAAGTTAATGCTTTCGGTTGAGAAATCAAAGCGATGAATACTGTTAGGGTACAAAAAGGATCGTGAATTATGAATTATGAATTATAAATTATGAATTTCGAAAGTGTGTTCTCATGGCCAGTGTGATGGCCTCACCCACTAGAGCAAAGTCGGCGAGCCAGTAATGGCTTTTGTCGCCCCATGTGAGAGTAGAACCGGCAATCTCCGCCGTCTTCAGCAGATTCCGTCTCACGTCGGCATCGTCAAAGCGGGTTGCGCAGCCGATGGCAAAAGCCGTCCCCGAGGGCGAAAGGTTGCACACGATTGGCCCGGCATCAATGTCCATTCCCAGCCAGCACGAGCGATCGTGATACTCTCTGATGCCCGTCAATGGCGATGTCTGTAGCAAAGCATCCTTTAGCCGCTCGTATTGCTGACGTGCAAGGTCAGGGTCAATGAACGTCAAGTAATAGCAGTTGAGTGCCGAATAAGACCCCTTGACCGCACCAGTTGGCTTGCCGTCTTCGGTCAAACACGAGGCCAGTAGGCCCGTCTTATTGTCAATCCACTCACGCTTTGCCCGGTCGAGCCACGCCTGAACGGTGCCGGCACAGTCACCTCGGTTCAGCTGCGAGTAGGCATCGAGTGCCACAATGGCTACGAGCATGTCGGGGACGTAGATGCTCTCGCCGGGGTAGGTGGGCAGATTCAGCGCATCGCTCTGCACGATGCGCCTGTTCATTGCTTCGCACACAGCATGGTAGGTGTCATCATATTGCTTGCCGCCACCCACCTGCTTGTAGGTGCCTATCATCCATGCCAGGTGGCTCAGATAGGAGACATGGCTATTATCGCCACCGAGACTCTCAAGCGGGTCTTCGCCCCATCGCAGTTTGTCATACAGCCTGATTTCGGGTGCCATCGCCACATCGATGATCTGCTCGATGTGCCGCAGCGACGAGTCGCGTTGGTCGGGATACAGCCTGGCGATGTTGGCAAGCGCCATAGTGGTCATCGAGCAGCTATATAATGCCCATTCGCCACGAAACTGAAAATCGATTGCGTCGGGCATCTCATGCAGCAGTCCGATGGGTGTTGTCGCCACCTTCGACACCAGGTAGTTGACCCGCCGCAAAATCTCGCTCCGCTCGCTGCTGGCACTGCCATGTCGCCACGTGGCGCACACCACCCACAGCACCTTGCCGACAAGCAGCAAAGCAACCCCCACGGCCATAATCAATATTTTCCTCATCTTACGTTTCATTGTCCATACATTCTCAACCCGAATAATCTGGCTCTCAGAAGGGTGACACAATGATGTAGTCAAAATGCGGTCGCTTCATGCAATATAAGTACAACTGGCGATAGCGGGCATAGGCATATTCCAACTCGCAGTGCTCTTCGTCATCATCATAGTGGTGCTGCAGCATCTCAGACACGTCGATTATTTCCGGCTCGATTGACATCACAGTTGTGCAACTGCCAATGAATAGTCATCATGTCCAATAAGGCCCTGCTTATGCAACCGTTTTAGATGACGTAAAAAGTTGGTGTGGTGCCCGATGCAGTTCACCAGCTTGCCAAGGACATCGCGCTCGAAGTCCATTTTGCGGGCAAGTGCCGCTTGTTTGACTAGTACACTGTTCTTGCTGTGTGCTGCGATGGCCTCGTCTATTTCGTCATGGTGAGAATCCCGGTGTGCGAGTAGATACATCATTATGATGTAATGCGCTAGGGTGTCACTAGCAACGAAAAATAGCGACGAATGGCTTAACTCAAATGTTCCGGCGCGGAATCCGTCGGCACTGAGTGGGTCTTTGCAATTAATGAGATATGGAGGCTTGTTAAATTCGGCCAGTCGCCCAAAGGTATATTCTAGAACCTTTGTTTCTCGGTTATAATGGAACGCGACACTGTCACCATAGGTCATCCAGTAAATCCTATCCTCACATGGCCACAATGCGGCCAGTGTGGCAAACGAGCCTTCATCGTAGAATTTCTTCAAGAACATCCCGTCTTTCAGTCTCTTGGCCCACTGCTCACATTCGTTGTAGAACGGTTCCCAGATTTGTTCAATCCAGCCGTCCAGTGCCTTAAATGTCGTTATGGGCTGGCTTGGTAGGTTAGACACCAAATACAGCGACCAACGTTCAGCAAACACCCCACCACCGCCAGCCCCGTCGCTCACCGCGATGCAGTCGGGTCGGGCCAGCACAGCATCCTCGTTCAGGACTCCTGGCTCAAACTTTGTGATACTGATTCCCTTTGCTTTCATCGGTTCTGGCTGATGTTTGTTGGTGTCCCGATGTCCATGAGTTGTATCAGTGTCGACATGTCGGCATTCACAGCCATAGCGACATGTCTCATGCCACCATTTGCGTCATTACGGACTTTGGAAATGTCTTGGTTATACCTTGTCGGCAGCAGACTGGACAGATTGAAGAGTTTGACACCAAATTTGTCGGCCGACAACTCGTCCTTGTTGATGGGAAACACGATGCGGCTGGCATTGCCAGGAGCGATGTGTATGTTGAACAGCAGCACGTTGCCGTCGTTAGTGAACATCGATTTCAGTTCGTTGGCTGCTTGCTGCATGGTTTCATAGGTGCATCCCACATATTCTCCATCGGTGATGTTGATGATTGTGGGTGGGTAGCAATCCTTGTCGTGGTGTTTCTTCATCCATTCTTCGAGCAGTGCTTTGGCTCTCTTAAAAGCCAAGTCCATACGGGTCTGGCGACCGTCGTGCCGTGCCTCCAGCCACTGCACATTCTCCACCTCTTTCACTGTGGTACCTCGGCGGGTGCGCACTTCCTCGCGTGTGATGATCTTCTTGAATGGGTTACATTTGATCTCTTCAGGCGAAACGAAATCACGGCCTTCCAACTCACCATTCCATCCACTGTACACCTCATGGCCGTAGCCGATGACCGCGATGTCGTAGTAGTGCCTCACCTCGTTGGTCTTGATGCAGCGCAGCACCAACTCGTTGATCTGGTTGTTGACGATGCGGGCCACAGCCTCGGCAAGTGACATGTCTTCGCCATTGAGGGTCGTGGTGCGGTTCATCGAGATTGATTGGTCAACGAGGAAGATGAACGCCGTGGGGGTGCTGCGCGTGATTTGGGCGGTGTATGCGTCCTTGCTTTGTAGCTGTTGAGGCTGCGAGGGGATGGGAATGCCAAAGTTGCCGATGTTGGTGATGTGCTTCAACGGAATGAAGTTTTTGACCAGAATCTCGGCCTGAAAGTAAGGTTGCTCGTCATCAATCAGGTCAAAGTGTTTGCGAGCCTTCACGCTCTGGAAGTGAATGCGCTTGAAGTCGGCGAGAGTTCCGCCCACATGGGCACCGTTGCGTGTGGCATTCATGTCGGCAAAATGCGTTTCTGAGTCGTATATCACCGCTGGGTCAATCTCCAGAATCACCGGATTGCTGATGCGGCCATCATTCATCGCCACAAACATCATGGGGTGCTCGGTCGTGAAACTTACACGGACATAGTGCTGCAAGCCATCGCGTTTGTCCAGATTTCGTGACAGATCGCCGCCGCCTGGCTTGGGTATCTTGATACCCTTGGATTCGCAGTCGGCCCATGAGTAGAGCCCACCATGACGGATGATGTTTTCTAGGTTGTCGCGGTCGGTGAAATGGTATAGTTTTGTTATTCTGTGTTGGTCAAGAATTGCCTTAAATTCCTGCCAGTCGCTTCTTTTGTTCATATGTTGGGGTTTGTAGGTTAATCAAATAGGTTTAACTCTTTAGGTTCCTGCAAATCTTGTGCCACCTTGTCGCCGTATGGGTAGAGGCCCTCGACGTAGGCCTTGATGAGCGAGGCGTGCGAGAGTGGTTTGGAGGCGTTCTCCACATCGGCGTTGGTGTCATAGTCCAGCAGGATGATGGTCTTAGTCTTAGACTTAGACGCTTCGCGCAACCGATCGATGATGGCTTGCACCTTGTTCTCCAAGACCCATCGATAGGTTGGGATGTAGATGAGTTTGCGGGCTTCGATATAGCCAAGCAACTCAGTGCCATGCACGCCCTTGCGATGGCCAAGTGGCCGGCCAAATCGGCGCACAGTGCGTTTCAGCCCGCGCATGGTGGTGTTGGTAAACAGCGAGGTGTCGACATCGCAATGTTCAAACACTTTCAGTCCTTGCCAGATGGCTTCGACACAACTGGCCGTCATCCCCTCGGTGAACGGTACCGGGATGCCGCCATGCGGATAGAACGGACTCAGTTTCACCAGTCCATCTTTAGCAGAACTTGTCACGTCTGCCAATATCGCCCCAGGATACTTTTTAAGTATCGTTGCTGGCTTTTTGCGTTTGGATTCTATCAGTATCATTGCTCAATAAGTTTGGAATGTAAATCACCTGGCAACATTCGTTCAAACTTGGCGCGACTGCCTCTTGGGATGGTGATGGAGGACAAACTTTTGCATATCGAAAAAGCCCTGTCTCCGATATGTGTCACGGAATCAGGGATGATGATAGAGGACAAACTTGTGCAAGAAGAAAAAGCTCTGTCACCGATATGTGTCACGGAATCAGGGATGGTGATGGAGAATAAGCTTTTGCACCCGTAAAAAGCTCTGTCACCGATATGTGTCACGGAATCGGGGATGGTGACGGAGGACAAGCTTGTGCAAGAAGAAAATGCACTTTTACTGATATGTGTCACGGAATCGGGGATGGTGATGGAGGACAAACTTTTGCACCCTGAAAAAGCACTGTCACCGATATGTGTCACCGAATCGGGAATAAAGAAACGTGGAGCACTTTTGTTGAAAAACGAGATAAGAGTTTTCTTGCCTTTGGTGTATAAGGCGTGTTCATCAGCCTCGAAGGCAGAATTATAACACTCAACTTTGCCTACTCCACTGCGTGCGAAAGGATTCGCTCCGATATATGTCAATGAATCAGGGATGGTGACGGAAGACAAACTTTCGCAGCCCCCAAAAGCTCTGTCACCGATATGTGTCACGGAATCAGGGATGGTGACGGAGGACAAACTTTTGCACCCGTCAAAAGCACTGTCACCGATATGTGTCACCGAATCAGGGATGTTGATGGAGGACAAGCTTGTGCACTCGTCAAAAGCACTGTCACCGATATGTGTCAATGAATCAGGGATGGTGACGGAAGACAAATTAATGCTCAAAAAAAACGCACTGTCACAAATGACTTTTGTTCCTTGGCAGATGTTATAGTGCGCAACATTTGTGCCTCTCAACAACCTTAGCCCATCAGCACTGTAAAGGGCACCAAATTCATCCCTCACTCCGTTTTCCAGGTCTTCTGCAGTAACTTTGGTGGAGAGATTTCGCAACTCGGCATTTTTCTGGGGCTTGGAGATTAGGAAGGTGCGGAAACTGGTGTTGCTGAGGGTTTGCTGGGCATGGGCGAGGTGGTAGAGGGCATAGAGCCGCTCGAAGTCGGGGTTGCTCAGCAGAGAATGCAGACGGGCATGGATGTCGCTATTTGGCAGGTCGCGGTTGTCGGCCTCGGAGAGCAACAGGGTGTCGCCTTGTCCTGCGGGCAGCAATGATGGGTCTAGCGAAATGGCGCAGAGCTGCATGGCGATGGTGGCGAGTGAGAAGTCGTCGATGTGCTCGTTGAAGTCTTCTTCTGTTCGTGCTGGGTGACGGTAGTCGGGTGAACCGAGTTCGCGCGCCTTCTGTCCCTGCATGGCTGGAACATACATGCCGTCGTAGTCGACCAGCACCAGTGATCCATCATCACGGACGAGGATGTTGTCGGGCTTGAGGTCGCCATGGGCAAACGGTTGGCTCATCAGCCACGATGCCATACGGCAGAACTGATAGGTTAGCATCTGCAGCGCATGCTGGTCGTGCAGGTTTTTCCGCACATATCTGTCGAGCGTGATGCCCTCCACCCAGTCCATCACGACAACCGGGAACTCGGTCTCACTGCATGCGTCTGTATCGACAAACAACTCTTTGTCACAGAACTTGATGGGCACGAGAAAGTCGCTGGAGACAAACTCTAACTCATCAGCAATGAGGCGATAGCTCTCGTTTCGCCCCAGCTGATCCTTGATGAAGCACTTCACCGCATAGCACTTGCCGTCACGCTCGCTGCGCATCTTGAACACCACAGCAAAGTTGCCGCTACTCATCACTGGGTTGCCATCACCGTCCAACACTGGCCGCAGATGGTTCAGCTGCTCTAGGTTCTCTTCAGCCAGCCGAATGGCCTCAACATATTCTGATATCAGTGGATAGTTCATCGATTCTTAACTTTCTGCAAAGTTAAAGCTTTTTTCTCGAAAATCCAAGTGATGTAGTGGCTTTATTTGGGCAAACTTCTCGATTCTCTGTATTAGATTTTGCACGAGCTCGTGCAAAATGATTCAATCCTTTGATTTCACGAATACTTATCGGGCAAAGTAACTTTTCCCTGGTAAAAGCAAGGGGTGGGGAGATTTTCGCTTTTTGGAAAAACCTTAGTTGCATGGGGAATAATTAAAATGTCGGGACACACGTGTGTCCCGACATTTTCTCTTGTAAAAACAACTTACGCAACTTGCACTGCCCAAATTGGTTATAAATATTGTTCAGGTTGTTTGAGTTGTTTTCTTTTTTATCAGTAAAATCTGCATGAGGCCTTTGCTCTCACTTAATCACGACGTTGAGCTTGCGCTCTAAGTCGTTCACGTTCGGCCAAATTTGAGCAAGCTCAGTTTGGCGCTCACTTAATCACGACTTTGCGGCCGTCTTGACGGACGTAGATGCCGGGACGCAGCTTGTCGCTGTCGACACGGCGGCCCAGCAGGTCGTAGAGCTGCATGCTCTGGCTCTGGCCGGCAGTGACCTCGGTGATGCCCGAGTTGCTCAGGTCATACCAGGTGATGTCGCTCTCGTTGGTCTCGCCACCGCCGGTGTAGATGCTCTTGGCACCAATGGCCTGCCAGTTCTCAATGCCGTCGGCATGCACATAGACTGTCTCGCCGCCTTGCATCACCTCCCAGTAGTCGGTGTAGAGATAGGGGATGATGGTGAGGTCTTCGGTGGCATACTCATAGCGGCTGGCCTCCAGGGTGATGGGGCTGGCCTGGCCATCCTGCATCGAGAAGAGCTGGTAGCTGAGCTTGCTGGCAAAGATGGGATTGCCGTCGATGTCCTCGAGCGGGATGTTCATCTCCAGCATGTAGCCGTAGCTGCCGTTGAGCTTGAAGCTCAAAATCTCGGGTGCAGCGGGGATGGCGGCCACATCGGCGGCACGGGTGATGACAACGTCGGTCATCACGTCTGCAGGCTCGTCGTAGGTCTCACCCTCGAGCTGATAGGTGCTGGTCGAGGTATAACCCTCGGCAGTGGTGAAGGTGTCGGTCTCGGGGTCGTAGGTCATGGTGGCACCGTTGAACACAATCTCCATGTCGATGCCCCAAGCGTCGAAGTTGCCCAGGAAGTGCTTCGGGAAGGTGACCGTGCCGTCGTCATTCATCGTGCCCTTGACCCAAGCGTCGGTGATCCACTTGCTCAAGCCCTGGATGTAGACATCGTTGCCGTCGAAGCCCACCAGCACGTCGGCCTTGTGCTCCTCGGGATATTCTTCGCCAAACTGCAGGTCGGTGGCCGTGAGTGTGTAGGTGTTGGTCTCCAGACCCTCGGGAGGAGTGATCACGACCTTCTCGTTCTCATAGACGTTGTACCAGTCGATGTCGCTGTAGTGGGTCTCGCCACCGCCGGTGTAGACGCTGCGCACACCCATCTGCTGCACACCCTCGCCCAGGCCGTAGACAACAGCCAGCTCGCCGTGAGCCATAAAGTTGATGTCGTCGCCGAAGTTATAGGGGATGGTCGTCTTGTCCTCGTCGAAGCCATAGAGGTCGGCCGTGAAGATGTACTGCTCGGGGCCGTTGCCACGGTCGACAAAGAGCTGGTAGCCCAGCTTGTCGGTGAGCAGCGGGTTGCCGTCGACATCCAGGGTGGGGATGCTCAGCACAACGAAGCCGAAGTCGTCGTCGGCATAATACTCATAGTAGCCGAATGTGGGCTTGGCCGGTGTGGCGGCCACATCCTGGATGGGCGTGAGCTTGACATTGCCGTGGATGTCATACCAGCGCACTTCCTCGTCCGAGGCACTGATGGCATACCACTGCTGGGCGGTGAGTGTGCCGGTGGCTTCATCCAGGGTCATCACCATCGGGGCCGGGTCGTTGCTGTAGGGCGTGGCTCCCATGAAGTAGAACTGGTAGGCGTCGCCCTGATAGATGAATGTGCCGAAGTACTGTCCGTTGTCGAAGACATAGGTGTCGCCCTCGCGGTGCCCCTTGACCCAAGCCTGGGGCAGATAGATGCACAGACCCTGGACATAGATGTCGTCACCGTCAAAGCCCACCTTGGCATTGCTGGCCAGAGGATCACCCTCAAACCAGTCATTCTCGTAGCCCATGTAGGTGCCGGTCAGAGCGTAGTCCTGGGTCTCGAGACCCTCGGGCACCTCGACCACATCGCCCTCGGGCACGATGGTCATCTGGCTGTCGAACTGATAGAACCAGGCCAGCTCGCTGTCGCTCGAGTTCTCGACGATGTAGCACACCACATCCTGCGACAGGATGAACGTGCCCAGAGCGGCGTTGTAGTTGAACACGGCATCGATGGGTGCATAGCCGTCGTTGAGCGGCGTGACAGGGAAGAAATAGTCGTCATAGCCGTTGAACTTGCCATAATACTGCATGGGGAACGACACGGTCATGTCCTCGCTGTTGAGCGTGCCCTTGATCCAGGCCTCGGGCAGCAGGACGCTGAAGCCCTGGATGTAGACATCATCGCCGTCAAGGCCGACCTTGACTGGGTTGCTCACCTGCTCCCACGACGAGCCGTCGAAGATGTAGCCGTTCAGACGGTAGTTCTCGGTTTCGAGGTCGGCGGGCGGTGTCACCGCCTCGGCGTTGGCCTGTTGCGGGGCACGGGCTGCCGATGATGCCTTGACATCGACACGAGGAGCATCGATGACATGGCGCTTGTGGCCTAGCATCTCTTTGTTGTTGGACTTGCGCAGGCTGTTGTGGCTCAAGGCCGACATCTGCTGCGCGCTCACGGCCATCGAAACGATGGCGGCCATGAGCAATAACGTAAATTTTTTCATAGGCTTTGTTGTTTATTGTTTGTTGTTTGGGGTTAATATTCGTTGGCAAAAATAATGATATTCTTTGAAATGTGCAAATATTTCAACACAAAACCACTGATTTTAGTTTCAGAGGTTAGTTGCTCGCTTCTTATGCAGCTAAGCACGAAGCGAACTGTGCAATGAGATTATGATTATGAATGAATTATGAATTTTTCAGAACCCGGTCCACTGCTGGCGCCAGATGTGGCGGGCTAGTTCGTCCCAACGCACGATGGTGGCTCCGAAGAAGTCGGCCACATAGCCGTTGAGCATCTGTTGGGCTGCATTGGGGTCGGCGGCATTGAGGCTCTGCCACGACTGCTCGACCCACGGCAGTTCGCGCTGGCCCTTGTGCACATAGTAGTCGCGCAGTGGCTCGAGCACCTTGCGGTAAGTGCCCCAGCGAACCGTGGCCAGGCGGTTGGCCTTGCGGTAGTGCCACAGCGCGGCATCGTCACGGTCGCTGTGCTGGCCGCACACCTGCAGCAGCTTGGGCAGCTCGGTCGTGCCGCTGAAGATGGGGAAACGCGGACTCTCGCCGGGGTTGTCAAGCGCCATCCAGCACACGCCGCCCACCTCGTCGGGCAGCCACGAGCGCAGTTGGATGACGGTGCTGTAGGCACACCACGACACGCTCACGGTGCGGATGTTCTTCATCGCCGAGTCGCCCATGGCATAGTACATGTTGATTTCGTCGGGGCGCATCCAGGGGTTGCTCACAGGCGACACGATTGAGTCGGGTTCGTTCGCCACAAGGTTGCCCTGCTTGTCCTTGCGCTTGGGGTTGGGGATGCGGTGACGGCCGCTCAGGTTCTTGTCACTGCCCTCATAGTAGCTGCCCAGCAACGCCATCACACGCTCGACGCTCACCAGCGAGTCGGGCTTGACGCTCAGGGGCAGCTCCTGGATAGTGTCGCTCAGGTGCAGGCTCGGTGCCAGGGCGTTCATGATGTAGTGCTCGCGCACGCTGTAGTTCTTCGGTTCCTTCAGATAGTTGCCGCCGCTGTAGACGCGCCAGAAGCTGAACTCCTGCTTGCCGTCCCACAGCTTGAGCCGTCGAGCCACGTCGTGGACATTGTCGCTGGCCATGAAGTGGTCAGGGTCGTTGAGGTTCAGGCGGCCGATGCGCGAGATGTTGGCCGACACGGCAATCTCGTCATCGGGGATGCGTTGCGCCGCCCACACGCCACCAATCTTTTTAGGTCCCTCACCGAAGACCTCAAAAATCCACACTTCATTCTTGTCGGCGATGGTCAGGCACTCGCCACTGTCGCCGTAGCCATACTGCTTGACCAGTTGGCCCATCAGCCGGATGGCTTCGCGCGCTGAAGTGCACCGCTCCAGGGCGATGCGCTGCAGCTCCTCGATGGTGAACATGCCTTGCCGGTTGCGCAGGGTGTCACGGCCGCCGATGGTGGTCTCGCCCATGGCCAGCTGCTTCTCGTTGAGGCAGGGATAGGCTGTGTCCAAGTAGCGATAGGTGTGCCGCACTTGCGGAATCACTCCCTTGCGATACATCTTGGTGCTGTCTTGTGGCGTCTGGGTGTGCATGCGCCCATCGTAGATGGCGGTGACCGTGTCGCGCTCGTAGTCGCGGGCCGGGGTCATGGTCATCCAGGTGCGGTACCACGAGTCGCAGGTGTGCGAGGTGATGACCGATCCGTCGGTGCTGGCTCGCTTGCCCACCATGATGCTGGTGCATGACATGCGTTTCATGCCCTCGGGCGTTGTTTCGTCGGTCTGTGCGCCGACGGTCAGTGTTGCGGCCACCAGCAGGGTCGCCAGCAGTGTATGCTTAATTAGTTTATAATTCATAATTTATAATTCATAATTTATAATTTCTGCCTCGCTGTTTTTTTGCCTCTCAACAATTTTTGCAATTCAGTGCAATGGCTGCCTCGCTTGCTTTTTGCCTCTCAACAATTTTTGCAATTTGGTGCAATTTCTGCCTTGCTGTTTTTTTGCCTCTCAACAATTTGTGCAATTTGGTGCAGTTGCTGCTACATTGCACTGAATTGCAGAAATTGTTGAGCGGCCTAATGCTTTATATAAAAGCATGTTACTGCTTCTCGTTCTGGCGCAGGCGCTTGATGTAAGCCAGCTCGCTCAGGGCGTAGTCGCTGTTCTCGGGGTCGTCGAGCATGGCGGTGAAAGCTTTCTCGGCCTCGTCAAGCTGGTGATGGTCAATCAGGGCGTAGGCACGACGGCGGCGCATGAAGTTGATGAAGCTCTGCAGCCCATCAGGGATGTCCTCGTCGTGCTCATACTGATCGTGGATGGACTGGGCGATGTCGTCGGTGACAGCGAACAGACGGAAGTCTTTTCCGTTGGCCAGGCAGTTAATCAGTTCGGTGGTGTGCCGCACATTGCCATCGCTGCGCACATAGTCCAGATAGTAGTAGGCATCGCGGTAGAGGCGCAACTCGGTGTAGCAAAAACCGATGTAGTAGCACGTCTCGACAAACGCATTCCTCATCTCCTTTCGCAGATCCAGATAGATTGTACGCATGCCATTGAAGGCGTTCTCCAGGTGCTGCAATGCCTGATAGTAGCACTTGTCGAGCATCAGTTTGCGCCCCCAGTACATGTTGTATCCAATGTTGGCATCAGCCACATCGACGATGAGTTGTTGCAGCTCGTCGAGAGGCTCGCCGTCGCGGCGCCGGAGCCGGGCTTCCTGCCACATGTAGTCAAACTCGGCCCTCATCTTGGCCGTGTCGAGGCCGCTCCAGGCGATGAGCACGGTGCTGACTTGGGGCTGCCCAGTATCGCTGCTGATCGATGCCGTGCGGCTGGGCGATGGCTGAACCAGTGTGGCGGTGATGCGCCAGTATTGCGCAGTGTCGCCCTCGACCGGTTCAGGAACAAACAGCATTGTGGCAAGGTGCGTTGTCTCATCGTTGCCCAGGGTCAGCCTGACCAGAGCGGTCAATGGCTGCCCGTCGGCCAGCTGGCTGGCCACAGCGTCTAGTGTCTGCAGGTCGTTGCCCGTCAGGGTGGTTTGGCGGTCTAACACCACTTCCTGGCAGTTCACTCCCTTCAAGCCCAGCATGCGCTCGAGCAGCTGATTGAAGTTAGGCTTGTCGACGGTGAAGTCCCACTGCTCGACCGGGTCGGGCTGATGGCGCATCTCCTGCTGGGCCAGCAAGTGGCGCTCTCGCAACAGTTGCTGGTGGTTGAGCTCCACGTCATCGGTGCCGTCAGTTGCCGCGGTCTGCTTCAGGCTGCTGTAGTCGTCGCAGAATTGCCGCTGGAAGTAGAAGCATGCTGTCAAGCTCTCGGGCAGCTCGTCGGGCCACACGGTGTTGACAAAGAACGACAGGTGCACATGCGCCTTGTTGTCTTCCTCGCTGGTCGAGTAGGTAAACTTGATGAGCGTGTTGCTCGCGTTATAGTGGTTGCACAGCGTGCGCACCAGCGGCAGCTCATCGATGGGCATGTCGGCAATGCCTGGGAAGGTGATGTCCACCCCGCGGTTGCTGTCCTTGATGTCGGCCACAAAGTGTCCGCCCTGGTAGTCGAAGTAGTAGCGTGTGCTCTTGCCCTTGCGGTCGTCCTGCTCGTGCCACTTGCAGTTGTTCCGGCGCATGACTGCCTTGAAGTCGGCCTTGACCGATGTGCGCTCACGCTTGCGCTTGACTCGCTGCAGAATCTCGTTAAGTTTCATCATAGTGGTTGTGTGTCTTGAAAATATCGTGTGTTCAGTTGATCATACAGTGCCTTGTCGGCCTTGATGACATCAATCCAGCGGTTGAGGCTGTCGCACAGGGGCGTGTTGTCCTTGCGTAGCACCCAAGCCTGGAACTGCGACAGACTGATGTCGACCGAGATGTCCAGCCCGGCCACTTTGCTGGCCATGACCCGGGCGATGCTCTGGTTGACCACGGCAAACTTGATCTCGCCTGCCGCCACGCGCAGCATCAGCTGTTCGGCTCCGTGGGTGGGGTCGGTCATGACGTGGATGGTGTCGCCCATCTCGCGACTCAACCCCTCGATGCGCTCCTTCATGGGCGAACCTTTGACCACCCACACTGTGTCGCCGGCCAGCTGGAACTGCCGTTTGACACCCGTCGAGGCACGCTGCACCAGCACCTGTTTGTCAATATATATCGGATTGGTGAAAAGGTAACGCTCTCGCCCGGCAGCTGTAGTCGGAAACTGGGCCACCAGTATGTCGTAGGTGCTGTCGTTCAGCCCTTCCAAGCCGCGCGACAGGGTCACGATGGGATGGAATTTCATCGGCCGGCCGCTGTGCTGCCCGATGAGACGCAGCAAGTCGTAGTCATACCCCCCCAGCGTGTCGTCATAGCTGTAGTAGGTGATGGGCGAGTACTCGATGGCTACATCCAGTGTGTCGCCGCCGCTGGGCTGGTCGCCGGCGAGAGGCAGGGGCTGGTCGCAGTGGCTCAACATCACCATCAGTGCCACAGTCAGTGCCAGCAGTGCCACATACAGCACTGCTTGTCCCTTGATTGCGTGTCGTCGTTCTCTGAGCATCTTGATTCTGGTTTCTCGTTTCTCGTTTCTTGATTCTCGATTGTCAATTAGCGAAGTCGACACTCACACCCACCTGGAAGCGGCGGGGATTGAGCGGATAGTGAGGGATAGCAAAGTAGTCGTTGCCGCCGAATAGCTTGCCGTTGGCGTGCGTATACACCACAAAGAAGCGCGCTTTCTTGAGCTTGAAGTTGGCATAGATATTGGCCAGCAAGAAGTTGCCGCACTCCTGCTCCTGCTGGGTGTAGAATGTCATCGTTGCGGGATTGTAGGCCGGAGCATAATACTTGGTGTAGTAGTTACCGTCGATGCCAATCTGCACATGCAGCACCTTGGCCACCAGAAACTTGGCGTAGAGGTTTGAGTAGACCGACAGTGCCGGAAGCGGCAGGACGGCCTTGTTGCTCGTGGTCTGATAGGTCACGCTGTTCTCCCAGCCCAGCGCACGATAGTGTAGCCCCTGCCGCAGGGTGGCACTGAGCACATGGATGGCAGGACTGTGCTGGGCGGGCAGGCCATCGCCGCCAAAGTAGATGTAGTTCTTCAATGTCTCATAGCCCACATTGATGTTGGTCCACGTCTGCGGAATGTTGAGCTCGCCGCCCAAGCGCAGGCGTTGTGTCTTGCCGAAGTCGTTCTGCCAGATGAAGTGGTTCGACACGAAGTTCTGCAACAGGTAGGGAGCTGCCAGATTCTTGAAGTAGCCATAGCCGCGCAGACTGGCGGTGTCGCCACGCACCTTGAGGCGGGTCTCGACCTCGCCACTGACGTCGATGTCGCCGGCCACACTGCCCACCACGCCAAACTGTGCCGTGGCGCTGTAGCGCAGGTGCGAGCCTCGTTGTTTGGTCAGCTGTCCACCCACCCACACCACATGCTCGGTGTGTTTGGGAGCAATCGTGGCCGGGGCGATGTCCAGGCCATCGGGCAGGTCGGTGGTGCCGGAGACACTGTCCACCACCTGGGTGTAGCGGCGCACCTCGTGCATGCCGTAGAAGGCCAGCCCAAACCGTGCCCAACGGTTGAAGCCCTCGAGCATCGACACGCCCACCGTGTTGCGCAGCCGCCACCAGCTGGTGGCTTCGTCGGTGCCGCCCAGCTTGAGGTAGGTGTTGGCAAACATCAGTGTGTCCTCAGTTCCGCTCTTGTTCAGGAAGCGGTGACGGTTGTCCTTGTAGTCCATCGTCCAGATGAAGCTGGTCACAGGCACGTAGGTCTTGCCGATGATGGTGTCGGTGATGGAGTCGCGCTGGTAGCGATAGAAGCCCACCTTGTAACGGTGGTTCATATAGAACTGGCTGCCCTTGACACTGCTCTGGGCATCGGTCAGCCAGGTGGGGATGCTCTTGTTGTCGACCCTGGTCTCGCCGCCCTGCACCTGGGCGGGGGCGGTGATATAGCGGTCGTCGGTGATGCCACCGTTCTCGCGCGTGGTGTATTCAAAGTGGGTGAAGAACGTCTGCAGCTCATAGCGGTCGCCCATATAGGAGCCGAAGGCCTGCCAAGTGAAGTCTTTGTCGGCCTGGTTGTCATAAGAGCCTTTCGAGTAGATGTAGTCCAGCCCGGCACCCACTTGCAGTCGCCGGTTGATGTTGCCGCTGAACAGGGCCTTTGTGCGGTCTTGGTTGCTCTGCTTGTCGCCGCCGGTGCTGTAGCCCAGCAATGTCATGGGGATGCGTGTGTTGTAGTATCGCATTGTCGCTGTGCCATGTAGCCACGGGTGCAGCGCGTCGGCCATAAAGAACTCACTCGTCAGCGGGCGCTCAAAGAACAACTGGCTCTGTCCCGGAGCCCCATAGTTGCCCGTCGTGGCCCAAACATGGCTCGGATGCCACGGCAGGGCATAGCGGTGATAGTCGACAAACACCGTGTCGATGGTCGCGTCGGTGCGCAGTCCCAGTGGTTCGGTCAGTGCCCAGGCAAACGATGGCTCAATCTTCTGCTTCTTCTTGGCACCGGCACACAGCCCCACCAGCACAGCCAGCAGTATGTATAGTGCAATCCTTCTTTCCATAATATCCTGCAAAGATACTACTTTTTAATCAAGAATCGGGGATTGAGGCTCAAGAATTTACTCCCAAGGGTTAAATTCCAAAATCCTCCGTCAATTTCAGGGAAGCGCTAGGGAAGGGGCACACCTGCCGAAGGTGATCGGTTGTCGGACTAACCAGAAACCAATTGCATCATACCACCTGCCACGAGGCGATGTTGCGTGTGGCGTCGTCGAGGGATACAGCGACCTTGATGACCTGTCGCGGGTCGTTGAGATAGCGGTCGGCATAGTGGCGGTCCTCGATTTGTTGTGCGGCAGCATGCAGGCTAGTGCGCTTGAATTCTATGATATAGACATAGCTGTCAGCCTCGAGCGCGAGGTCGATGCGGCCCGCCGAGGTGGCCTGCTCGATGTGGCAGTCCAGCCCGCTCATGCGCAGGGCGATGGCAATGAGATTGCGGTAATTTAGCTCGATGACGCGCTCGTCACCGCTCTCGACTGGGGCCTCGGCCAGGATGCCCTTGAGGGTGGTGAGCAACGCGTCGACATCGCCGGCTTGAGCTTTACGGAAGATTTTCAGAGCCAGTGTGTCTGTTCGCGACTTTTCGATGCGTGAATAGATGGGCAGCAGGTGCAAGCTGAATGCCTGCGTCACCTCCTGGTTGGGGAAACCAAGCTGATAAGACCGTGTCTGCTTGTCATAACCTTTGATGGTCAAGTAGCCTGTCTGATAGAGTGGGGCGATGTAGTTAGTGCCATCCTCATAGTCCATCAATGTGTCATCAAATGCCTCAATGTTGCCGTCCAGTTGAGTCAAGTCCAGCTGGCCGTTGCGGATGAGCTTGATCAGGAACGTGGGTGTGCCGCTCTGGTACCAGTAGGTGCCAAACGTGTCCTGCGACAATGTCTTCATCACGCTCCACAGGTTGTAGACCAGCACGCCCTTTCGGCTGAAACAAAAACCGTCATACATGCGACGAAGCATGGCGTAGGCCTCGTCGCTGGTCATGTCGTTCTCATCGGCCAGCTCGGCAACATCCTCGTCGAAGTAATGGTGAAGCTCCTGCTCGGTGATGCCGCACAGTGTGCCGTAGCGGTGGTCCAGGCTGATGTCGGTCAGATTGTTTAGGTCGCTGAACACGCTCACATGCGAGAAGCGGCTCACGCCGGTGAACATGGCGAATCGGATGCACGCATCCATTGTCTTGACGTTGCCATAGAAGGCCTTGAGAATCTCGCGGAGCTGCGCCTGTAGCTGCGCTTTCTCTTTCTCGACATTGGCGATGAGCGGCTTGTCGTACTCGTCGACTAGAATCACCACCTGCTTGCCGGTCTTGTCGTGGATACTCTGAATCAGTCCTCCCAAGCGGTCACCCAGGCTTTGGCCTCGTTGAGACACTCCATAGCTGCGCTCTTGAGTCTCAAGAAAGTCCACAAGCTTATTATTCAGTTCATCAATGCTACTTGTGTAGTTGCCCGTGTTCAGATCCAGCCGTAGCACGGGATAGGTCTCCCACTCGGTCTCAAGGTGCTCCATGGCCAACCCTCTAAACAGCTCATGCCGACCCGTGAAGTATGCCTCCAGTGTCGACAACAGTAGCGACTTGCCGAATCGCCGCGGGCGGCTCAGAGAGATGTACTTGTTGTTATTGGCCAGTTGATAAATCAGCGCAGTCTTATCGACATAAACATAGTTGCGCTTGATTATTTCCTCGAATGTCTGGACTCCCAGCGGTAGTTTTAGTGCCATATTCTCAATTGCCTTATGGTTTCAATCGGCAAAGATACAATTTTTTTTCAATCCAGATAAGCTAACGGCTCATTTTGTGCTTGCCAGCAACAAAATGAGCCGCCCGATTGGTTGCGAGTTACGGGTTGGCAACTAAGAAACTTATGCTTACTTGCCGAGCATGATGTTGATCAGGGCGTTGACATCGCTCACATCGATGTCTCCCTGGCCATCGACATTGGCATTGCCGGGATAGTCACCGGCATTGGCCTTGCCCAGCATGATGTTGATGAGGATGTTGACATCGGTCACGTCCACCGTGCCGTTGCCGTCCACATCACCAGCCATACGCTCGGACGGACGTACCCAGCCCTCGGGAGGTTCCAGGCCGATGATCATGTCATGGCCCATGTTGAAGTGCAGCTCGTCGCCGTCGCGGTGTGTCATGTTCAGCGCCGTGGAGGCATACCAGCCGTCGCATGTGCCATACCAGCCCATGTTGAAGTGGAACAAGCCTTCGCTGTTGTAGCCGTCGCAGATGAACGCATGTCCGCCACCACCATTGGTGTCGCTGGCCGAGTACAGGATGGGACGCTTGGCATTCAGCTCGGTGCGGATCATATTTTCCCATTCGGCTGTGGTGTAGCCATCGCTCCAGTAGCCCGACCGAGACACCAGCTGGGCACTCGTGCGGTAGCCGAAGCCTTCCATGGCATCCAGCTGATCCCAAGTATAGGCTCCACTGCCCTCGGGACTGTAGCCCATCTGCACGGCCTGGCCGCAGTAGCGCGACAGCTTGGCCGCCTCCTGCGCTTGCGCGTCGGTATACTCGTCCTGCACCAGCACGCTGTTGTCCCAATCCCAGTGGCAGTAGCTGTCCAGCAACTGGCTGTAGTCGAATGTCGTGGCAGGCAGTGCGCTCACTGTCTTGTTGATGTCGTAGCAGTAGTACGACGAGACGCCCTCACACGATGTAGGGAACTCCCAGTATTTCATCACCTGCGCCATGGCTGTGGCCACACAGCCCACCACACAGTATTCGCCTTGATAGATGGGGCATTGCCAGTCGTAGGGCTCTTCTTGACCCCACGTCGAGGTGATGTACGGCCCCACAGTGATGGTTTTGAATCCGGCACGCTTGGCAGCCGGAACCAGGTCGTCGCCCTCATAGGCCTGCAGGAACTCAATCTCGCGCTTGTAGCTGTCGAGCAGCGACTGCATGGTGCATGGCAGACGGTCGAAGTCCAGATGGCCCTGGTCGCTGTAGCCCAGCACATCTCTAGCACGATCCTCGCCGGCCACGATGACCCAGCCGCCACCAGGCACATTGAAGGCATAGTAGTCATTGGCACCGGCCACAGCCTGCGAAGCCTCGGCATGCGCCAGCGTCAGGTCGGTGGCTGCCAAGCTGCGGGCTGCACGGAACGAGCCTGTTGCTGCGCTCTGATGGATGAAATCACTTGCGACCCGACGAGCATCGGTCACATTCACGTTGCCCGCTATGGCTGGTGACGCGATGGCCACAGCCACCATGGGCAATAGATACTTTAACAGAGTATTCTTGTTCATATTGTGGTTTGTTTAGGATAGTTCTAAAAACTGTTTTCTCAAGTTATCAAATCTGAGTAAATTCAAATTGAAATGCCAAAATTAGAGATTTTTTTTGAATTATCGGTAATTGTCCCCTACATTTTTTGAAATTCACCCGAAATTTTGGCTTGCGAATTAATTCTTTTCAATGCATAGGCCCAACAGTGTCATCCTATGATTCGCTCCCACAAGGCTTCAAGGAACATTTTTGCCGGCCAAATCTCAACTTCATTGAGACCTCAGCTGTCGAAGGTCTGCGCCACAAGCTTGAGGCGGTCGATGATGGCGATGCCTTGTGGACAGTGGGCCTCGCACTGGCCGCAGGCGATGCAGTCGCTGGCACGGCCATGGCTCTTGGCATGCAGGTTGTAGTACATCTGCGAGTTGCCCTTCTGCGATGGCCCCAGCATGTGCAGCGAGTTGTAGACATTGAAATACTCGGGGATGCAGATGCTCTGCGGGCAGCCGTCGGTGCAATAGTGGCACGCTGTGCAGGGGATGGCGATGGCCTCGCGCATCAGTCCCGCCGCCTGTGCCACGATGGCTTGTTCCTGCTCGTCCAGCGGCTTGAAGTCTTGCATATAGCTGGTGTTGTCGTCCACCTGCTCAAGATTGCTCATGCCGCTCAGCACCACCATCACGTTGGGCAGCGACGCCACATAGCGGATGGCCCATGACGCAGGGCTGGCATCAGGATGTTGGGCGGCAAACAGGTCGCTCACCGACTGCGGCACGCGGGCCAGAGCACCGCCGCGCACGGGCTCCATGACGATGACGGGCTTGCCGTGGCGCGTGCAGATGTCATAGCAGGTGTGGGCCTCGATGGCAGGGCTGTCCCAGTCCAGGTAGTTGACCTGCAGCTGCACATACTCCACCTCGGGGTGCGCGGTGAGTAGGTGCTCGAGCAGTTGCGAGTCGCCATGGAACGAGAACCCGATGTGGCGGATGCGGCCCTCGGCCTTCTTGCGGGCGATGAAGCCCCAACCGTCGTGCTCGTCCATGATGCGCGTGTAGTCGGGGTTGAGCGCATGCAGCCAATAGTAGTCGAAGTAGTCGATGCCGCAGCGCGCCAGCTGCTCGTTGAAGATGCGTTCCATGTCGTCCTGGCTGTTGATGAGCCAGCACGGCAGCTTGCTCGTGACGGTGTAGCATTCGCGCGGATAGCGCTCGACCACTGCCAGGCGCAATGCGCCCTCGCTGGCACCGCCATGATAGGGATAAGCTGTGTCAAAGTAGGTGAATCCGCGTTGCATGAACAGGTCCACCATCTCCTTAGTGCGCTCAATGTCGATGCTCTTGGGGTCGTTGGCATCGGTCTGTGGCAGACGCATCAGCCCAAATCCTAGTTTTTTCATATCTTTCATTATTTAATGTTTCAGTCGGTTGTTATAGCTCCCTCATTTGCTTTCTAGTCTCTCAACAATTCCTGCAATTCAGTGCAATTACTGCCTCGCTGCTTTTTTAGTCTCTCAACAATTTTTGCAATTCAGTGCAATTGCAGCGTCGCTTGCTGTTTTAGTCTCTCAACAATTCCTGCAATTCAGTGCAATTGCCGCCTCGCTGCTTTCTTTAGCCTCTCAACAATTTTTGCAATTCAGTGCAATTACTGCCTCGCTGCTTTTTTAGCCTCTCAACAATTTTTGCAATCATGTGCAATTGCTGCCTCGCTGTTTTTTAGCCTCTCAACAATTTTTGCAATTCAGTGCAATTGCCGCCACATTGCACTAAATTGCATAAATTGTTGAGCGGCCAAGAGTCATCCACAAAGTAAATTGCACTGAATTGCATAAATTGTTGAGCGGTCAAGAGTCATCCACAAAATAAATTGCACTAAATTGCATAAATTGTTGAGCGGCTAAGGGTCTTCCACAGAGTAAATTTCACTGAATTGTTGAGTAGCTAAAGGGCAAGAGGGATGATACCATTGTCTTTAATTAAATCCTCAACGCCAAAATTGATAATCATCCCATATTTCGTTTGCGTTAGTCTCATGTAACTCAACGTCTGCCTATAGTATTTGTTAGGCTCAGGATGAGAATTGGCTTTCAGCTCAATGAGAATCTCATTGTTGACAATGATGTCCGCTTTCAGAGTTAAGTCCAGCTTCCTGTCTTTGTAATATGTTGGAATCTCTACCTGCCTCTTGGCTTCAATTCCATTGTCTGACAATTCTATCATCAGGGCATGCTCATAGAATTTCTCAACATAATAGGGCCCCAAGGCATTGTAGACATTGAAAACGCAGCCACGGATTTTATATATTAGCTCACTTATTCTCTTGTCTTTAATAACCATTGTTTCGTTTATTAGTTCTTTTGAATACAATCTCGCTGCTTTTTTAGCCTCTCAACAATTTTTGCAATTCAGTGCAATTACTGCCTCGCTGGCTTTTTTAGCCTCTCAACAATTTTTGCAATCATGTGCAATTACTGCCTCGCTGCTTTTAGCCTCTCAACAATTTTTGCAATTCAGTGCAATTACTGCCTCGCTTGCTTTTAGCCTCTCAACAATTTTTGCAATTCAGTGCAATTACTGCCTCG
>CACZHT010000019.1 GCA_902781045.1 uncultured Bacteroidales bacterium
CTCTGCGAGGCACTTTTGTTTTGCTTTGTGTGGACCAAGCGGCGAGGACCTCCGGCCCTCTTGCATGGTCTTTCGAACAAATAGCTTCTTCGAAGCATTTTAGCGCCTCCGACGCAATCGGTGAGTAGTTACTTTCCGCTGGTTCTATGTAGCGATTGTGCGTTTCCCCTCCCCTTTCCCAAAGGGGAGGGGTCAGGGGTGGGGTTTGGATGCATCCATTATAATAATGTTTGAAAATTTGCTGGTTGCAAACCCCCACCCCCAGCCCCTCCCCTTTGTGAAAGGGGAGGGGAGGCTCGCTGTATCCAATCGCTGAACTGATTCGCATTGTGCATTGCGCATTGAGCTTTTCACCTCCGAGTTAGAGGGGTAGGGGAAGTGTGTCTGCCAACTTTGCCTTGCTCGTCGCCTCCTTTCCGTTGCTTTGCCTCCTTTCTGTCGCTTTGCCTCCTCTCCGTCGCTGCGCAGCCTCCTTTCCGTCGCTACAGGGGGTCAGACCCGCTGTTGCCAGCCGAGTAAACTCGGTGGCACATCGGGTCAGACCCCTTTCCGCCTTGCCCTTTCTGCCTCCTTTCCGCCTCCTTTTCGCCTTCTTTCCGCCTTCTTTCTGCCTCCTTTCCGTCCTTGCTGTTTCCTTAGTGTCGCTCCGCTTTTTTTCGCGTCCCTTCTGACTTCATTCCTAGGGTGATAAGAAGCTCCCTCATTGCCGTAGGGCGATGAGGGAGCTTCTTATCAAATATCGAGGAATTTACCAGGCGAACATCGGGTAATCCTTCATGATGTCGTTGACCTTGGCGCGGACGGTGGCGATGACCTTCTCGTCCTCAGGTGCGTGCAGCACGGTGTCGATCAGCTCGGCAATCTCGCCCATGAGCGGCTCCTTGGCACCACGTGTGGTGATGGCCGGCGTGCCCAGACGTAGACCGCTGGTCTGGAAGGCCGAACGGTCGTCGAACGGCACCATGTTCTTGTTGGCGGTGATGTCGGCTGCCACCAGAGCCTGCTCGGCCAGCTTACCGGTCAGCTCGGGGAACTTGGTGCGCAGGTCCACCAGCATGCTGTGGTTGTCGGTGCCGCCGGTGCAGATTTTGTAACCCTTGTCGACCAGAGCCTGAGCCAGGGCCTGGGCATTCTTCTTGACCTGGACCTGATAGTCCTTGAAGGCCGGTGTCAGTGCCTCGCCGAAGGCCACTGCCTTGGCTGCGATGACGTGCTCCAGCGGGCCGCCCTGCACGCCGGGGAACACGGCGCTGTCGAGCAGCGACGACATCTTGCGGATGACGCCCTTCTTGGTGGTCTTGCCCCAGGGGTTGTCGAAGTCCTTGCCCAGCAGGATGATGCCGCCGCGCGGGCCGCGCAGGGTCTTGTGGGTGGTCGACGTCACGATGTGGGCATACTTGAGCGGGTTGTTCAACAGGCCTGCGGCAATCAGACCGGCGGGGTGAGCCATGTCGATCATGAGCAGGGCGCCCACCTTGTCGGCGATGGCGCGCATGCGTGCGTAGTCCCATTCGCGGCTGTAGGCGCTGGCACCACCCACAATCAGCTTCGGGTGCTCGCGCAGAGCCACCTCTTCCATCATGTCATAGTCCACCTCGTTGGTGTCGGGGCGCACGTTGTATTCGCACTGCTGGAACACAAGACCCGAGAAGTTCACCGGGCTCCCGTGTGACAGGTGACCACCATGAGCCAGGTTCAGGCCCATGAACTTGTCGCCGGGCTTGAGGCATGCCATGAACACGGCCATGTTGGCCTGTGCGCCCGAGTGGGGCTGGACGTTGGCATACTCGGCGCCGAACAGCTGCTTGATGCGGTCGATGGCCAGGTTCTCGGCCTCGTCGACACACTGGCAGCCGCCATAGTAGCGGTGGCCGGGATAGCCCTCGGCATATTTGTTGGTCAGGCAGCTGCCCATGGCCTGCATCACCTGCTCGCTCACGAAGTTCTCGCTGGCGATCAGCTCGATGCCGTGCAATTGGCGCTGATGCTCTTTCTCAATGATGTCAAACAATACTTTGTCTCTTTCCATGTCTTGTGAATATGTTATTAAAAGGTTGAATGTCCAAAATTCGCTGCAAAGTTACAAATTAATTGAGAATTAAGAATTATGAATTAAGAATAATTTATTCCATTTACTTCTCTTTTCGCTTGCGCACGGTCCAGCCGAAGTGGCCCAGTGCTTCGCCCAGGGTGTAGTACTGGCCGTGGCAGTAGGTGATGAGGTCGGCGCGCTGCAGGTCCAGCCGGCCGGTGTCGGGGTCGAGATACTCATCGTCGACGATGACGTTCAGCACCTGGGCGATGAACATGTCGTGGCTGCCCAGACGCAGGATGTCCTGCACCTGGCACTCCAGGCTCACAGGAGCCTCATTAATATAAGGTGTACACACGGCAACTCCCTTGACGGGAGTCAGCCCCATCTCGGCCCACTTGTCGCAGTCGCGCCCGCTGCGCACACCGCACCAGTCGGCGGCACGGGCCAGCCGACGGTTGGTCAGGTTGAGCGTGAACGCCATGTCGCGCTCTATCAGGTGGTGGCTGTGGCGCTCGGGGCGGATGGACACATAGCACATCACGGGGTCGCTGCACAGTGTGCCTGTCCATGCGGCAGTGAGCATATTGTAGTCTTCGGGGCTCGAACCGCAGCTCACCAGCAATGCCGGCAGCGGGTAGATCATGTTGCCCGGTTTCCAGTTCTGTTTCATGACGGCAAAGGTAGTATAAATAATTGAGAATTGAAAATTTTCTCCACTCATTCCGCCACCTCTCCGCCACCCTTTCCGCCCCATTGTCTCCGTTCGGTTTGTCGGTGCGACAGGGGGTCTGACCCTTCTGTGACACCGAGCGAAGCGAGGCTGGCAACAGAGGGTCTGACCCCTTCTGCCACGTTTCTGACTCCCTCTCCACCACTTTCCGCCTCATGCAGTTGCCATGCTGGCAGCTCGTTGAGGCACTTTTTACGGCGGATGACGAAAAAAGTTGTGAATTTTTGTCCTTATTTCCACTTTTAATCGTAATTTTGCACTTTATTACCAATATTGTGTAATGGCTATTGGTTCAGGGTTGTCACTTGATTAGACCACTGACAACTAATAACTAAAAACTAATAACTCAACTATGGGTACGAAGAATATGAAGAGGGCCGAGCGTGCTCGGCACAACGCCAAGATAGTGAAGCGCATGTGGATGGTCTTTGGCTGTATGGCGGCACTGGTGTTGCTGTTGTTCATCCTCATCTACAACGGTGTCATCGGCTATATGCCCGAGATTGACCAACTCAAGAACCCCACCGACAAGTTCGCCTCGACCATCTACTCGGCCGGAGGCGAGGAGATGGGACGCTACTACCGCAGCAAGGGCAACCGCGTCTATGTCGACTTTGACCAGCTGTCGCCACACCTGCACGACGCACTGGTGGCCACCGAGGATGCCCGCTTCGAGGACCACTCGGGCATCGATGTCAAGGCCATTGGCCGAGCCATCATCAAGCGCGTGATCATGGGCCAGAAGAGTGCCGGTGGCGGGTCGACCATCACCCAGCAGCTGGCCAAGCAGCTCTACTCGCCCGAGTCAAGCAATATCTTCGAGCGCGCCCTGCAGAAACCCATCGAGTGGGTCATTGCCGTCAAGCTCGAGCGATACTACACCAAGGACGAGATCATCAAGATGTATTTCAACCAGTTTGACTTCCTGAACAACGCCGTGGGCATCAAGACGGCCGCCATGGTCTACTTTGGCAAAGACCCGTCGCAGCTCAACCTGCAGGAGTCGGCCACGCTGGTGGGCATGTGCAAGAACCCCAGCTACTACAACCCGCTGCGCCACAGCGAGCGCACGCGCGAGCGCCGCAATGTGGTCATCGACCAGATGGTCAAGGAGGGATACCTCAGTGCGGCTGACGGCGAGGCGGTCAAGCAGACCCCCCTGGTGCTCAACTATCACAAGGTGGACCACAACGACGGACTGGCCCCCTACTTCCGCGAGGAGCTGCGCCGCGTGATGTCGGCCAAGAAGCCCGACCCCAAGAACTATCCGTCGTGGAACCACCAGGCTTACGTGGACGACTCTACAGCCTGGGAGGTCAACCCGCTCTACGGCTGGTGCAACAAGAACACCAAGGCCGACGGGTCGCACTATGACATCTACAGCGACGGACTCAAAATCTACACCACCATCGACGAGCGCATGCAACAGTATGCCGAGAAGGCCGTCAAGCAGCACATGAGCAAGACGTTGCAGCCGGCCTTCCTGCGCGAGCGTGGCGGCACCAAGAACCCCTATACCAACAACCGCGCCGAGCTCAGCGCGGCGGCCAAGCAGGCGCTCATCAACAATGCCATCAAGCGCAGCGAGCGATACCGCGTGCTCAAGAAGCAGGGCATGAGCGAGAACGAGATTTTGAGCAACTTCCGCCAGCCGGTGCAGATGAAGCTCTTCAGCTACGACGGCGACTACGAGACAACGATGACACCCTACGACTCGTTGCTCTACACCAAGTCGTTCTTGCGCTGCGCCATGATGTCGATGGACCCGGTCACCGGCCATGTCAAGGCCTACGTCGGCGGGCCTGACTTCCGCTTTTTCAAGTATGACATGGTGTCGACGGGACGCCGGCAGATCGGGTCGACCGTCAAGCCCTTTGTCTACAGCAAGGCCATCAACGACTTCGGCCTCACACCCTGCTCGATGCGTCCCGGCGGCGCGCCCAACATCCACTGGTACAACGAGCTGTGGAATCCCAAGGGTGTGGGTGGCACGATGACACTCAAGCAGGCGTTGACCCACTCGACCAACTCTATCTCGGCCGGATTCATGCGCGGCACGCGGCCCAACTGGATCGAGGAACGGGGCTATCCCGTCTACTCGCCGTCGGAGCTGGCCAAGTGGATGCACAGCTTCGGCATCACCAGCTACCTCGACCCGGTGCCCTCGCTCAGCCTGGGCATCAGCGAAATCACTGTGCGCGAGATGGTGGCCGCCTACTCGGCCTTTGCCAACGGCGGCATGCGCGTCGAGCCCATCTACGTGACGCGCATCACCGACAACAAGGGCAACGTGGTGGCCGAGTTCAACGCACAGCAGACCGAGATCATGAGCGAGGACACCTACCTCAAGATGCTCTCGATGCTCATGAGTGTGGTGGATCACGGCACCGGTGCCAGGCTGCGCTCGCAGTATGGCATCAAGGCCGAGATGGGGGGCAAGACAGGAACCACCAACTTCAACAGCGACGGCTGGTTCATGGGCTTCACGCCCGAGCTGGTGACCGGTGTGTGGGTCGGTGGTGAGGAGCGATATATCCACTTTGTGAGCACTGCCATGGGGCAGGGCGCCGAAGCCGCATTGCCCATTCTAGGACTGTTCATGAAGAGTGTCTATGCCGACAGCCAGTTGCCTTACAACCAGTCGACCAAGTTTGTCTTCCCCAAGGACTTCCGTGAGTGTGGCGACGAGCTTGGCCCCATCAGCTACGGTGGCCGTCGTGGTGGCGGCGGTGGCGGCGGTGGTGGCGGCAGCCACGATGACGTCGTCGAGGGCATCTTTGATTAGGATTTATTATCCAGACAATAGTGCATAAGAGCAATGGTCGGTATTGACAATCTTGCTCTTATGTTCTTTGTTCACTTGACGCACAACAATGATCAATCGGCTTGTTGCTATCACAACTTATGTCTGCTGTCTGTTGCTGACTGCCTGGGGCCAGACGATGGACTATGATGCTCGCATGGTGCAGGCCGGGCTGGTTGACCTCTCGACTCTTGGGCCTGGCATCACCATTGACCTCAAGTATGCCTCGACCGACAACTTCACCGGTCAGAACATGTATGGTGACTTCACCCGAGCTTACCTCGTCAAGCCGGCGGCTCAGTCGCTGGGCCGCGCTCTCAAGCAGCTGCAGGGCATCAATCCGCACTTGGGATTCATTGTCTATGATGCGGCACGCCCACTGGGTGTGCAGCGCCAGATGTGGAATGCCGTCAAGGGAAAAGCGGGGCGGCGATATGTTGCGCCGCCTCATCGAGGTGGGCCGCACAACTATGGAGTGGCACTCGACATCTGTCTGACCTATATGGGCATCCCCCTTGACATGGGCACACCTTTTGACACATTTACCGACGATGCTCACATCACTGCCGAGCAGTATCTTGTCAAGAAAGGTCGCATCACCCGCCATGCGATGGAAGCAAGGCAATTGCTTCGCAAGGTGCTTACAGACAATGGTTTCCTTACTTATAGCCGCGAGTGGTGGCACTTTGAGTACGTCCGCGTGGGCAAAGCTCGCCGTCGGTTTGCTCTATTAAACTTCTAGCCTTTCCTACACCGGGTCGACATCGTAGTAGAGCCGCACCGACTTCATGCGGCTGTCCAGCTCCAGCATCTGTTCATAGAGCTGGCGCAGCAGAGCCTTGACTTTGGTCATCGAGGCCTGCGTCTCAATCTTCATTACCACCTGACGGATATACAAGTTCTGCACACGGGCCACCATCGGACGCTCCGGACCCAGCACGCGGCTGCCGAAGGTCTGCCGCAGCAGTCCCGCGTAGCGCACGGCCACTTCGCCCAGCAGCGCGTCGTCGCGGTGCTTGAGATAGATGTTGATCAGACGGACAAACGGCGGGTAGTGGAAACGCTCGCGTTCGGCCAGCTCATGCCGGTAGAACCCCTCGTAGTCGTGGTGCTCGACAAAGCCGATGACCGGATGGCCGGGGTCGCTGGTCTGCAAGATGACCTGCCCCTGCTTGTGCGCCCGCCCGGCGCGGCCGGCCACCTGCTCGAGCATGTCGAAGGCGCGCTCGTGCGAGCGGAAGTCGGGGAAACTGATCATCGTGTCGGCATTCAGCACGCCCACGATGCTCACCGCGTCAAAGTCCAGCCCCTTGGTCACCATCTGCGTGCCCACCAGGATGTTGGTCTTGTGCGACGAGAACTCGTCGATGATGCGGTCGTAGCTCGACTTGCTGCGTGTCGTGTCCAGGTCCATGCGCGAGATTTTCTCGTCAGGGAAGACCTGGTCCACCTCGTCCTCGATGCGCTCGGTGCCGTAGCCCACAATCTCGATGCCGGGCATCTGGCATGCCGGGCACAGTGTGGGCAGGCTCAGCGTATAGCCGCAGTAGTGGCACGAGAGCGAGTGGGTGAACTTGTGATAGGTGAGCGAGACGTCGCAGTTCTCGCACTTGGGTACCCAGCCGCACTCCTTGCACCGCACCATAGGGGCATAGCCGCGGCGGTTCTGGAATAGGATGACCTGCTCGCCGGCCCTCAGTGCCTGCCGGCAGTCGTCGACCAGCTCTTGCGAGAACAGGCCGCGCATCTCGCGCTTGCGCCGCGCCTGCTTGGTGTCGATGACCTTGACGCGGGGCATGGCGATGCCCTCGTAGCGCGTGAGCAGCTGCACCAGCCCATACTGCCCCTGTAGGGCGCGGTAGTACACGCCCACGTCGGGCGTGGCACTGCCCAGCAGCGTCTTGGCACCGTGCATCTGCGCCAGCATGATGGCGGCGTTGCGGCCGTTGTAGCGTGGGGCGGGGTCCTGCTGCTTGTAGCTCGTGTCGTGCTCCTCGTCGACGATGACCAGACCCAGCTGGGCGAAGGGCAGGAACACAGCCGACCGCACACCGATGACCACACAGGGGTCGTTGGCGGTGAGCAGGCGCCGCCAGATGTCGACACGCTCGTTGTCGCTGAACTTGCTGTGATAGATGAGCAGGCGGTCGCCGAACACGGCATTCAGCCGGCGCGTGAGCTGCGTGGTCAGCGCAATCTCGGGCACCAGATACAGCACCTGCTTGCCCAGCTTCAGCGCGTCGGCGATCAGGTGCATATAGATGCTGGTCTTGCCGCTGCTGGTCACGCCGTGCAGCAGCGTGATGGCCTTCTGGCGGAAGCACTCGTGCACCTCGGTGTAGGCGCGTCGCTGCTCGGCGCTCAGCACGGGCGGGTCGCTCAACTTGTTGCCCAGCACGGCAAAGCGGTTGATGCTGCGCTTGTAGGTCTCGAAGATGCCGCGCTGCATGGCTGCGCTCAGTACGGCCTGGCTCACGTCGGCGCGCTTGAGCAGAGCCTCCTTGCTCACCTCCTGCGGCTCGTCACGGCCCATCCAGTGCGACAGGTCCAGGTAGGCCATGAGCAGCTGTTCCTGCTTGCGTGCGCGCTGCACCAGGTCGAAAAACTCGTGCATGCGCTGCTCGTCGCCATGGCTGCACTTGAGCCGCACGCAGGTCTCGGTCTTGGGGCGGTAGTTGTCCACCACACGCTCGCTCACTCGCACGGCCTCGCGGTCGATGAGGCGGCTCACCGTGTGCTCGACATTCTTGAACCCCGTGGCGCTGGCCAGCTCGGTGATCTGCACGCGGCCGCGCTGCGCGGCGAAGTCCAGCACCACCTTCTCGCGGTCGCTCAGCGAGCCGGGAGTGTCCTCCTCATAGTCGGGATTGACGCTGATGTAGGTCTCGCTCTCCACCTTCAGGCCGCTGGGCAGGGCTGCCTTGTAGACCTCGCCCATCGAGCACAGGTAGTAGCTCGCCATCCACTCCCAGAACTTGAGCTGCGGGTGGCGCACAATGGGACGGTCGTCCAGCACGCTCATCACTTCTTTCACATCGTAGCCCTGAGGGGCTCGGTCGTGCAGCATCACCACTATGGCGGTGTAGATTTTCTTGCGCCCGAATGGCACCAGCACACGGCTGCCCACCTGCGGAGACAGGTGCGACGGAATGCGGTAAGTGTAAGTCCCGGGTATCGACAGTGGCAACAAGGCCTCGGCAAATTGCGGCATCTATTTTTAATTTTCTAAATTGTCTAATTGTCAGTAGTTGAGGTGGACAATGGGTTGAGTGAGTTAAGACGAGTGCTTTATTGACTTAGAATCTACCGTCCACAGTCAGCAATGCCGAGCCCGCGGCTCGGCCTGGTAAATCTCCCACTCGCGGCGGGCCGTGGCCACCCAGCTCATGGCTGCAGGCAGTTGCTGGACCACCTCGCCGCGCAGCATCTGCACGGCGCGGCGTGCCATGTTCTCGACCAGTGCACCGTCCAGCGCCACGGCATTGTCCTGGCCCACAGCCTCGGCGGTGCCCATCACGTCGGTGGCCACCACGTTGGCACCGCACTGGATGGCTTCCAGGGTCACCAGCGGCAGGCCCTCCTTCTGGCTGGGCAGCACCAGCACGTCGATGCAGTTCATCCACTCGGGCATCTGCGCGTGCGGCACGTCGCCGGGCATCAGGCAGTTGATGCCCCGCTCGTGCATGAGTGTCTGCACCTGGCGGCGCAGTGGGCCGTCGCCCAGCGCGACAAAGCGCAGTGGTCGGTCGTAGTGCTGGCTTATCTCGTCGAAGATGTCATCGAGCAGCGACACGTTCTTGACCGGATCCATGCGCCCAACGAACCCCACTACCCGCTCCCCGGCGGCGATGCCACGCTGTGCCCGCAACTGTTGCCGTGCCGCCTCGTCGTAGCGGCAGAACGCCGCCGATGCGCCATTGTACAGAATCTCGCTCACAAAACGGTCGGTCAGCGTCTGGCGGGCATATCGCTCCAGCCCACGGCTCACAAACAAGTTGCCTGTGGCGTGTTCCAGCAGCTCGATGGTGGCCTGGCGATAGACCGGGTCGCGAAGCGGGTCGGTGTAGATGCTTGCGCCGTGCCAGGTGATGTAGTGCGGCATGCCGTAGCGGCGGCTCGCCATGGCCGCGGCGGTGCCGGCGATGCGGTCGTGCGCGCTGAGCAGGTCATAGTCTTGCAGCTCGTCGGCCAGCCGCGACAGCCATTGGCGATACACCTTGGCGGGTCGGTGCAGCACCTTGTGCCGCACAGTGTCCATCAGGCTGTGGCAGAACCAGTGCATGTGCACATCGACCGTGTCGACGTGCGCCACAGCAGGGCGGTCGGCGATGCGGCGCGTGCCGTGCAGCCAGCGGTTCAGCCCCCGGTCATACCCCTCAATCATGTGCACGTCGATGGCGCAGCCGTCTGCCACTTCTCGCAGATGCCGCACACGCTGCACCACGGCATTGAACACGCCCTTCTGCTCGTGCAGGCGACCCTCAAATATGACCGCAATACGCTTCATCGATGGCAAAGTTACTATTTTTTGGCGAACTGGTCAAAAAAATGGGGCTGAATCGAAAGATTCAGCCCCTCTCTGACATCGTGGCGGAGGCAGGACTCGAACCTGCGACCTTTGGGTTATGAGCCCAACGAGCTACCACTGCTCCACTCCGCGATTTGCGAGTGCAAAAGTACTGCTTTCTGGTGAACTGACCAAATTTCCAGCCCAAAAAATCTAATTATTTAACATTTGGTGAATTGGGGACGGTTCTTTTTCGCCAAAAGTTAATTCGAATTAACTTTTGGCGAAAAAGAACCGTCCCCAATTCGTCACTTCATGGGGCAGCCGGTGGCAATCTTCTGGAAGAAGTCGTTGCCCTTGTCATCGACCAGGATGAAGGCGGGGAAGTCCTCGACCTCGATTTTCCAGATGGCCTCCATGCCCAGCTCGGGATACTCGACACACTCGATGCTCTTGATGTTGTTCTGGGCCAGGATGGCAGCCGGGCCTCCGATGGAGCCAAGGTAGAAGCCGCCATGCTTGCGGCAGGCGTCGGTCACGGCCTGGCTGCGGTTGCCCTTGGCCAGCATGATCAGGCTGCCGCCGTGGTCCTGGAACTCGTCGACGTAGGGGTCCATGCGGCCGGCCGTGGTCGGGCCCATCGAGCCGCAGGCCATGCCCGCGGGAGTCTTAGCCGGGCCGGCATAGTAGATGGGGTGGTCCTTGAGATATTGGGGCATACCCTCGCCGGCATCGAGTCGGGCCTTGATCTTGGCATGTGCGATGTCGCGGCCCACGATGATGGTGCCGTTCAGGCTCAGGCGTGTGCTCACTGGGTACTGGCTCAGGATTTTGCACACCTCGCTCATGGGTTGGTTGAGGTCAATCTTGACAGCCTCGCCCTCGCCAGCCTGGCGCAGCTCTTCGGGAATCAGCTCGTAAGGTTTGTCGTCAAGCTTCTCGATCCAGATGCCGTCGCGGTTGATCTTGGCCTTGATGTTGCGGTCGGCCGAGCAACTCACGCCCAGTCCGATGGGGCAGGACGCTCCGTGGCGCGGCAGGCGCACCACGCGCACGTCATGAGCCAGATACTTGCCGCCGAACTGCGCTCCCAGCCCAATCTTGTGTGCCTCGTCGAGGAGCTGTTTCTCCAGCTCGATGTCGCGGAAGGCGCGGCCGGTCTCGTCGCCCGTGGTGGGCAGACTGTCGTAGTAGTGCGTGCTGGCCAGCTTGACGGTGAGCAGGTTCTTCTCGGCGCTGGTGCCGCCGATGACGATGGCGATGTGGTAGGGCGGGCAGGCTGCTGTGCCCAGGCTCTTCATCTTCTCGACCAGGAAGGGGATGAGTGTGCCGGGGTTCTGGATGCGTGCCTTGGTCTCCTGATAGAGGTAGGTCTTGTTGGCGCTGCCGCCGCCCTTGGTCACGCACAGGAATCGGTACTCCATGCCCTCGGTGGCCTCCAGGTCAATCTGCGCGGGCAGGTTGCAACGGGTGTTCACCTCATCGAACATTGTGAGCGGTGCGTTCTGCGAGTAGCGCAGGTTCTCCTGGGTGTAGGTGTTGAACACGCCGCGTGCCAGTGCCTCCTCGTCGCAGAAGCCGGTCCACACCTGCTGTCCCTTCTCGCCATGGATGATGGCCGTGCCAGTGTCCTGGCACAGGGGCAGCTTGCCCTTGACGCTGACCTCGGCGTTGCGCAGGAAGGTCAGGGCCACGTACTTGTCGTTCTCGCTGGCCTCGGGGTCGCTCAGGATTTTGGCCACCTGCTCGTTGTGCGAGCGGCGCAGCATGAACGACACGTCGCGGAAGGCGTGCTGTGCCAGCAGGGTCAACGCCTCGGGGGCAACCTTGAGCATCGGGTGGCCCTCAAATTCGCCCACCGACACATAGTCCTTGGTCAGCAGGTAGTATTCAGTTTTGTCCTCGCCCAGCTGGAACATGGGCGCATACTTGAATTCAGGAATGTTTGCCATAATTTATACTATATATATTATTAAGGTGTAAAATATCTCTCTGCTAATAGTCGTGCAAAGTTACAACAAAAATCTCAATTCTCTAGTAGTAAAGTAGTGGAGTAGTGGAGAAGTGGAGAAGTGGAGCCTATACATGACCATCATTCTAACAGGATGCCAAGCTGTTATCGGCAAGAGTGACGGCTTCACTACCTCACTACTCCACTACCTCACTACACCACTCCTTTAGAGGGTCGACTTGGCCAGTGCTTGCCACAGCGGGTCGTCGGGCAGAGGCGCGGTGACATCGACCAGCTTGCCCGAGACGGGATGGGTGAAGCTGATGCGGTGACTCTGCAGCGAGATGCCTCCGTCGGGGTTGCTGCGCTCGGCACCATACTTGAGGTCTCCCTTGATGGGGCAGCCTATGGCGGCTAGTTGGCACCTGATTTGGTGCTTGCGGCCGGTGATCAGCTCAATCTCCAGCAGGTGGTAGCGGTCGCTGCTGGCCAGCAGGCGGTAGTTGAGCACGGCCTTGCTGCTGCCGGGCCGCTCGGTTGCCGAGGCGTAGGTTTTGTTGTTGCGCTCCACGCTGGTGAGCCAGTGGGTGAGTGTGCCGGCGGGGTGGGGTGGACGGTTCTTGACGATGGCCCAGTAGGTCTTTTGCACCTCGCCGCGTCGGAACAGTTCGTTCATCCTCGACAACCCCTTGCTAGTGCGCGCAAACACCACCAGCCCCATGGTGGGGCGGTCGATGCGGTGGGTCACGCCGCAGAACACGTTGCCGGGTTTGGCATATTTCTCCTTGATCCAGCGCTTGAGCGTCTCGACCAGTGGCTCATCGCCTGTGCGGTCGCCCTGCACAATCTCTCCGGCGGCCTTGTTGACAATGATGATGTGGTTGTCCTCGTAGACTACTTGCATATAATATAAGGTGTAAATCGGGTGCAAAATTACGAAATAGTTGTGACACCCGTGCCATCTTGTTCGACAAATGTCAAAAAGTCCTGCAAAACATGTTTTGCAACATATTTTGACCCTTTTCGCTCCAAAAATGCCACATTTGTTTCAGATTTAACATTTCAAGTTGTCATTTTGAGAAAAATTTACTAACTTTGCCCCTTGAAAAACCCCGATTCGGTGGCAATGATACTTGTTAAGCTATAGGTAACTTGCTGGATGTCAGTGTGATTTTATGATAAAATCGCGCCAGTTTGTCGCCAAATAGCCCATGTTGATTTGTTGCTGGTCGTGTTGGTGAACAGTCGAATATTACTAACAAAAATATTTAATCTAATTTAGTGCTTATGAGTCTCAGAAAATTACTTTTACTCATTGTAGCCTCGCTGGTGACCTTTGCCATCAACGCCCAAGTGACGGCGTCGGGTACGGTCTACGACGAGAACAATGAAGAGGTGATCGGTGCGACAGTCATTCAGAAGGGGAAACCCGCAAATGGCACATCCACCGATTTTGACGGCAAGTTCACGCTCAATGTGCCCTCAGGGGCGCACATCATTGTCACCTACATGGGCTACGAGCCCTACGAGGTGGCTGCGGGCAGTGGCTTGAAGATTACACTTAAACCCAGCAGCGACGCCAACGTCCTTGAGGAGGTCGTCGTCACCGGTTATCAGAAGGTCGACAAGCGACTCTTCACCGGTGCAACCACTGCTGTGGACGCTACCAAGGCTAAACTGGACGGTGTGGCCGATGTGAGCCGCTCGCTTGAGGGCCGTGCTGCCGGTGTGACTGTGCAGAACGTGTCGGGTACCTTCGGTACAGCCCCCAAGATCCGTGTCCGTGGTGCTACATCAATCTATGGTAGCTCCAAGCCGCTGTGGGTGGTCGACGGTGTGATTCTTGAGGATAACGTCGATATCAGTGCCGATGACCTCTCGTCGGGCGACGCCACCACGCTGATTGCCTCGGCAGTGGCCGGTCTGAACGCCGACGACATCGAGAGCTTCCAGATCCTGAAGGACGGCTCGGCAACCTCAATCTATGGTGCCAAGGCCAACGCCGGTGTGATTGTCATCACCACCAAGACCGGACGCAAGGGACACACCCAAATCAACTACACGGGTGAGTTCACCTATCGCCTGAAGCCCAACTACCGCGACTTCAACATCAGCAACTCGCAGGAGCAGATGGGTATCTACCGCGAGATGGAGCAGAAGGGCTGGCTGGAGATGTCCAACCTGATCAACGGCTCGTCGTCGGGTGTCTACGGACAGATGTACCGCCTGATGGACCAGTACAACACCACCAACGGCCAGTATGGTCTGGAGAACACACGTGCAGCCATGAACGACTATCTGCGTCATGCCGAGATGTTGAACACCAACTGGTTTGACCTGCTGTTCAACAACAACATCTTGCAGAACCACGCTGTGAGCATCTCTGGTGGTACGGACAGAGGTTCGTTCTACACCTCGGTCTCGCTCATGAACGACCCGGGATGGTACAAGTCCAGCCGCGTCGAGCGCTACACGTTCAACAGCAACGCCATCATTAACCTGACCGACAAAGTCCGCGTCAAGATTCTGAACAGCGACAGCTACCGCAAGCAGCACGCTCCCGGTACGCTGAGCCAGAATGTGGACGTGGTGAGCGGTAACGTCAGCCGCGCGTTCGACATCAACCCGTACAGCTTCTGTCTGAACACCAGCCGTGCGATGGACCCCAACCTGACCTATCGCCGCAATTATACAGACTTCAACATCTTCCGCGAGCTCGAGAACAACTACATCGACCTCAATGTGCTCGATGTCAAGTTCCAGGGTGAGCTGCAGATCAAGCCCATCATCAAGCAGGACCAGAACCTGGAGATCAACCTGCTGGCCAGCTACCGCTACAGCAACAGCGAGCAGAACCACTATGTGATGGACAACAGCAACCAGGCCAATGCCTACCGCGCCGGTATCGATCCCGAGAACGCTATCGTCCGCGCCAGCAACACCTACCTCTATACCGACCCCGACGTGCTGAACGCACTGCCTCAGACTGTGCTCCCCGAGGGTGGTATGCTGTTCTATGCCAAGAACTCAATCACGCAGATTGACTTCCGTGCCACTGCACAGTATATGAAGAACTTCAGCGACAAGCACCTGTTCCAGATCTATGCCGGTGCCGAGGCCAGCCGCGTCGACCGCTACCAGCAGTTGTTCGACGGTTGGGGCATCTCCTACAGCGAGGGCCACATCACGTCGGTCACCAGCGCGTTGTTCAAGCAGATGGAGGAGGAGAACGGTACCTACTTCAGCGACAGCCGCGGTCATCGCCGTGCAGCCGCGTTCTTTGCCAACGCCAACTACAGTTTGCTCGGTCGCTATGTGCTCAACGGAACTGTCCGTTACGAGGGCTCGAACCTGATGGGCCGCACCAACCAGAGCCGTTGGTTGCCCACCTGGAACATTTCGGGCGCATGGAACGTCTTTGAGGAGAACTTCTTCCGCGAGGCAGCCTTCAACAAGTGGTGGAGCTACGCCAAGCTGCGTCTGTCTTACTCGCTCACCGGCGAGAGCGGCCCCACAAGCTATGCCAACGCCGAGGCACTCTATTATCCCAGCCGCCCCTGGCGTCCCGAGAACGAGGCCAAGGAGATGGGTATCTCGCTCAGCGCTCTGGCCAACACCGAGCTGTCCTACGAGAAGAAGCATGAGTTCGACGTGGGTGTCGACCTGGGTTTCATCCACAACCGCATCAACCTGGTCTTTGACTGGTACAAGCGCAACAACTTCGACCTGATTGGCCGCATCAACACCACCGGTGTCGGTGGCGTGATCAGCAAGATGGCCAACGTGGCCGAGATGGCTTCGCACGGTGTGGAGTTCACCCTCACGACCAAGAACTTCGACCCCGTCAAGCCCACCGACTTCAGCTGGACCACCGACTTCACGTTCTCTTACTCCAAGACCAAGATCACTAAGCTGCAGTCGCAGTCCAACGTCATCGGTCTGGTGCAGGGCAGCGGTTTCCCGCTGGAGGGCTATCCTCACCGTGCCATCTTCTCGATTCCGTTTGTCGGACTTGACTCGCACGGTGTGCCTCAGATCATCAACGAGAAGGGCGAGGTCGCTACCGACGACATCAACTTCCAGGAGTATGAGAAGCTCGACTTCCTCAAGTATGAGGGTCCGGTCGACCCGACCATCACCGGTGGTTTCGGTAACATGTTCGGCTGGAAGGGCTTCCGTCTGAATGTGTTCATGACCTACAGCTTCGGCAACAAGCTGCGTCTGACCCCGACGTTCTCGGCAAGCTACAGCGACCAGCGCGCTATGGCCCGCGAGTTCAAGAACCGTTGGGTCATGCCCGGCGATGAGGCCTACACCGACATCCCGGCCATCGCCTCGCGTCGCCAGCTGTACAGCAACTCGTACATCTCTTACGGCTACAATGCCTATAACTACAGTACCGCACGCATCGCCGACGGTGGCTTCATCCGCCTGAAAGAGGTGTCGCTGACCTACGACATCCCGCAGAGCTTCTGCCGCCATCTGCGCCTGACCAACGCTTCCGTCAAGTTGGCCGCCACCAACATCTGTCTGCTCTATGCCGACAAAAAACTCAACGGTGAGGATCCCGAGTTCTTCAACACCGGTGGTGTGGCATCGCCCAACCCCAAGCAGCTTACGTTCACGCTCCGCTTCGGACTCTAATGTTGAACCATTAAACGTTATTTGATCTATGAAATTGAAATATATATCTATGGTTGCCGGGTTGGCTTGCCTCACCCTGACATCATGTAACGATTTCCTGGACACTGTGCCTGACACTCGCGTGTATCTGTCCAATGTCGAGCAGTTGCAGAAGTTGCTTGTCGATGGCTACATGAGCAATGACTACTCGCTCATCGGCGAGCTGTCGAGCGACAACATGGTGGACAACACCGCTCCCGACAAGTCGGGCATGCGCTACAACCTGACCCCCTACGAGCAGTTTGACGACCAGGTCTTCGCCTGGGAGGATGTGACCTTGTCGACTAGCAGCGACAGCCCCTACTCGGTGTGGAACGCGTGCTACAGCGCCATTGCTGTGGCCAATGCCGTGCTGGAGAAAGCCGACCAGTTCGAGGCCGACGGTAAAACCCCGGAGGCTCCGCTCACCGATGATGACCGTGCCAAGCTTAAGGCCGTGCGTGGCGAGGCTCTGCTCATTCGCGCCTTCCACCACTTTGTTCTGGCCAACATCTTCTGCATGCCCTACGGTGGTAACAATGCAGCCAATCAGCTGGGTCTGCCCTACATGACTCATCCCGAGACCGAGGTCAAGCCGGAATATGAGCGCGGCAACCTCAAGGACTTCTATGAGAACATCGAGAAAGACCTGCAAGCCGGTCTTGAGCTGGTCACCGACCAGTATTACAAGATTCCTCGCTACCACTTCAACCGCACTGCGGCCAATGCCTTTGCCGCACGCTTCTATCTGTGGATTCGCGACTACAAGAAGGCCAAGGAATATGCCGACATCGCGCTGGGTGCTGACCCCGCCTCTAACATGAACCCCCTCTGGCGCCGTGACGACCTCTACAGCTCGGAGGACCATGTGCGCGCCAACAGCGAGCTTACCAACCCCTCGATCATGATGTCGATTTCGACCTACAGTGTGTGGAGCCGTCGTCCGGGCAGCCGCTATGGCTGCAAGGACAATGCGATGGGTGCCACCGTCAGTGGCCCCGGCCCGACATGGACCGGCTCGCACCCCTGCTTCCGCAACATGCTGTTCATCAGTGGCTCGCAGGACTATGGTGTGATGTTCTTCGCCAACTGGGGCGAGCTGTTTGAGTACACCGACAAGTTGGCCGGCATTGGCTATGTGCACATGATGCGCAACGAGTTCACCGTCGAGGAGACCCTGCTGGTGCGTGCCGAGGCCGAAATCTTCCTGTCGGAAAATGAGCCCGCCATGCTTGACGCTGCCGTCGCCGACCTGAAGATGTGGATTGACAACCGCGATGACTGTGTCAATAAGTCCAACGTCAAGACCGAGCTCACCGCCGGCCGCATCGAGCGTTTCTATACCGGTAAGCCCGGTTATGAGATCATCAAGGATATGCACATCGATGAGGTCTGCCCGGTCAACAACTACCATGTCACCGAGCAGATGGTGCCCTATCTGCAGTGCGTGCAGCACTTCCGCCGCATCGAGACCATCCACAAGGGCAACCGCTGGTTTGACATCAAGCGCTATGGCATTGAGCTTGAGCACCGCATCGGCGCCAGCCGTGTCGAGCGTCTCACCCTCAACGACCCGCGCCGTGCCGTGCAGGTGCCCTACGAGGTGTGGATTTCGGGTATGGAGAAGAACCCGCGCACCGAGACGCCTGTCAACAAGCCCGTCGATCCTGACACTTATCAACTGGCCCATTAATGGCAAGATGACTCAATGTAATTATTGTTCATAAATTTCTGAAAATATGAAAAAGTTCAAATTATATTTTCTCTCTCTTATGTTTGGGGGACTGGCATTGCTGCCGCTCTCATCATGTAGCGAAGACAGCCTGGGCCCGTCCATCTTTCCCGAAAACGAGGAGGAGTTAGACCCCACGTCCGAGACCTACAAGTTCGACCTCTGGCTGGAGAACAACTACCGCAAGCCCTACAACATCAAGTTCCTCTACAAGATGCAAGATGTGGGCACCAACATGAACTACAACCTCGTTCCTGCCGAATATGACAAGGCGGTGACCCTGGCGCTCATGGTCAAGTATCTGTGGTTTGATGCCTACAGAGCTGTGGCTGACTCCAACTTCCTGAAAGCCAATGCGCCTCGCATCCTTCATGTCATCGGTTCGGCCGCGCTCAGCCCCACCAGTGGTGTGGAGACCGTCGGTCTGGCCGAGGGGGGTGTCAAGGTCAACCTGTTCAAAGTCAATATGCTCGACATCAACAAGTTTGATGACTTGAACAAGTATTATTTCGGCACGATGCACCACGAGTTTGCACACATCCTGCACCAGAAGATTAATTATCCCAAGGAGTTCGACGAGATCACCAACACCAAGTATGATGCCACCAACTGGACCAGTCGTGGCGGTACTGAGCATGACGGTCTGGTCAATTCGGCAGGATTTGTCACCAAGTATGCCTCTAGCTCGACGCGTGAGGACTTTGCCGAGGTTGTGGCCAACTACATCACTATGGACTCCACTCAGTGGGCCGACATGATGAAGCGCGCTTCGCTTGGCTGGGAGGAGTACTCCAATATGCTGGGAACCTTCTATTGCAGCCACTATTACTTCAACAACAACCAGGAGGGCGATGCCAACAAGCTGTACGTCTATATGCGCCGCAGCGTCTATAACGTTGATGTCGTTGAGGGCGAGGACGGCTCGCTCAGCATCTACAGCGGTGGCAAGCCTCTGTATCAGACCGCTATCGGCGAGGTTACTGCTACCGAGATCCGCGATGCCGAGGGCACGGTGATCGAAGTGCGATACACCGACTCCAAGGGCAATCGGGTGAAGCTCAACGAGGAGACCGGTCAATACTTGGCCATCGATGATGAGGGCAACTGGATTCCCATCCATGCCTACACCGTCGAAGACACTGATGATGTGCGTGGTGACGTGGCCATCCAGCAGAAGCTCGACATCGTCATTCGCTGGTTCCGCGACCAGTGGGGTGTTGACATCAATGCGTTGCGCGACGAGGTGCAGAAGCGCCAAAACGAGTTCAAGGCCGATCCGCAAGGCACTATTGCGCGTCTGCGCAGCGAGGCCGGACTGTGAAACTGATGTGTAATCTTTAAATTGAATGGAAACAATGAAAAAGATATTCAGAATTTCAGCACTTTTGATGATTCTTCCGCTTGTGTGCACCTCGTGCTTCAAGACCGAGGAGGAGGACATCTTCGATGATAGCGCTGCCGAGCGTCTGAATAAGATCTCGGACGAATATGCCAAAATCCTGACCGATCAGGGTGGCAAGTGGGCCATGCAGTACTTTGCCAGCGAGAACATGCAGGGTTTTGTCTATGTGATGACTTTCCGTCCCAACGGCACAGTCACTATCAGTGGTGAGAACGGCTATATCGGCGCAGTGATCACCGGCAACGGTCAGACCAGTATGGCCTACGGCACAGCCGACAGCCAGTGGGACATCATCCGCGACAACGGCCCGGTGCTCTCGTTCAGCACCTATAACAAGTATTTCCACCTGTTCTCGACCCCCGAGGACATCATGGGCTCGGCCTTCGGTGCCGGTCTGAGTGGCCGTGGTTATGAGGGTGACTATGAGTTCACACTGATGAAGTACTCGGGCGACACGCTCTATATCGACGGCAAGAAGCGCCAGTTGAGCATGATCATGACGCGTCTGCCGGCCGACACCGACGACAAGACCTATCTCGATGAGATTGTAGCTGCCTCCAGCGGCTATTTCAGCCCCAAGATTCCGCGCGTGTTCGTCGCCTATCCCAATGGCGAGCGCCACGTGATCACCGGAGCCTCGACCATGGTGATGAATGTCTATGACGAGAAGAGCGAAGACCCCTTGACCACATCGTTCTCGGCCAACGCCATCATCAGTCACTCGTCGTTCTCGTTCATGAAGCCGCTCACCTTCGGCGAGTGCAGTGCGCAGCACTTCTTGCCGCAGGAGGATGGCTCGCTCCTGTGTCTCGACGACAAGAAGACCACCATCTCGGCCGGCGACCTGTCCAAGGACTGCTTCACCGACACGCTGCAGGAGTGGACTACCGACCTCAAAGTTTGTACCGGCGAACTCAAGGCCGCTATCGACGAGCTGAACAGTCAGCTGCCCAAGCAGAACGGATTCCAGCGTTATGTCCAGAGTATAAACTTCGGCTATGCCAAATATCCGGTGCAGAAGCACACCATCACGGTGGCTGTGCAGGTGTCCAAGCAGGCCAAGATGTCGCTCGTGTTCTACTATGAGCCCGGTTTCCCGGCTGCCGACCAGCTGAAGCTGACCATGGCCGGCAACGATGGCGGTCAGATGACGACGGCCTACTATGAGAACTACTCCGGCTTGCGCAATCTGCTGGAGAGAATTGGTGCGAGCACGTTCCAGTTCATCACCTCGTCGCGCCTAGCACCGGTCAATATGACAATGGCTGCCGGCGGTAGTGCCGAGAACGCATTGATTGTCAATGCTAAGTGATGAAAACGATTCCCGACTGTGGCTGCACTGCTTGTGGCCACAGTCAGGATGTTTTGATATTAAAATTCTAAGTTAATTTTCTCTATTTTATTAATCCACTAAACTTTTTAATTATGAAGAAGAGTTTACTTATTGCTGCAGCTGTGGTGGTGGCCCTCGGTGCCAACGCTCAGCAGGCTCGCAGCAAAGCAGGCGTCAAGGCTACCGGCGTTGTCGCTACGCAGCAACTCAAGGATGCCAAGATTGAGCATCGCACCGCCCAACGCGCTAACGGCCCCGTCGCACGACGCGACATGAAGCGTGTGGTGCCCGCCAACAGCGCTTACTATGTGCGCCCTGTCGGCACTATGTATGCTAACTGGGATAACGAGGGCAGCGGCTACATCATGCCCTTTATCTACTCCACTCCTTACTATGAGGTGACCTGGCGCAATATGTCGACCGCCACCGGAACTCCTTCGTGGGGCTATAAGATTTTTAACTCCGAGACTGAGACTCGCGACTCGCTGGTGAGCAACGAGCGTGACCTGACGGTGACTTACGGCTACGAGTATGAGGACGTGCCCGCCCTGATGATGGGTCGTGTGGGTCCCTATGAGCTTAGTGGCTACAGCCTGAAAAGCGGTGCAGCCGCCTCTTCGGGTGTCCTGTCGGTGATCAACTCGCAGGAGCCTTTCGGCGAGGATATGGCTAGCAACCTGCTCTGCTCGGCACACTACTATGGCTCGAGCGACCGCTTCGGCACACAGCAGTATGGCTGGACTTACTACTCGGGTGCTCCCGGTCCGGACTACAATCCTGACCTCCCTGCCACTGACCCCAACCAGGACCGCAGCGGTTACTGGTTCGGTCGCAACTGGGGCGGCTTTAATGTCATCGGTACAGGCTTTGAGAAGCCCAACACCCCATACGTGCTTAACAACGTCTATATGTGGGTGACCGCCCTCAACGTCACTGAGGATGTCGACCTCGAGGCTCGCGTCTATCGTCTGCCCGACGGACTGCCCCAGTATTGCGACAGCGCAGCTGTGGTTAACCCCGAGCTGCTCAACGATGAGAACCTGATTGCTACCGGTCGTACGACCATCACCACCGACATGAACGAGGATGGCAGCCCGATTCTGAAGTTTGACCTCTTTGAGTATGACCCCGAGCTGGGCATGGAATATGAGGTGACTCCCGAGGTCGACGATGCCATCATCATCGTGATCACCGGTCTGGATCAGGACGCTATTGTCGGCTTGAGCGGTCTCTTCACCACTGATGAGGAGGACGAGGGCATCGGCGAGGTGACCTACATTGGCCATAGCGAGAGTGGCGTTGTCACTGCCCTGGAGGGTATCAACAACTTCTTCACGAGCGGTGAAATGAAGTGCGGTAACTCGATCTTTATCGATGCAAGCCGTCCCTTCCTGGTCTACAACTTCGCAGATGAGACCGGCGAGTACACCTTCCCCAACGAGGGCGGCAAGTACATGTACGCCGGCCAGTATGAGGGCGTGAACATCTATGGTGGCGACCAGTATGGCAACACTGTTGCTGCAGCTGACCTCTATGTGAGCCTTGAGGACGACAGCGAGCTTCCCGAGTGGCTGACTGTCACCGTGGCCGATGACACTCAGTATGGTGGCGTTCAGGCCAAGGTTGAGTGCGCTGCTCTGCCCGAGGGCACTACCTACCGCGAGGCTAAGGTGAAGTTCTCGATCAACGGTGGCCGCCTGATCTACACCTTCAAGCAGGGTGAGGGTGGCCAGCAGCCCGTCGTTGGTGATGTTGATGGCAATGGTCGTGTGGACATCGCTGACGTCAACGCAGTCATCAACATGATGCTGGGTCGTGCCGAGGCCACTGAGGCTGGCGACGTGACCGGTGGTGGCATCGACATCGCTGATGTCAACGCTATCATCAACATCATGCTGGGCAAGTAATCACTTGCTGTAGCTGAACTTAAAAAGTGCGTCCCCAAGGGGGCGCACTTTTTTGTAATATTGAGCGTTTTTTTTCGTTATATATTACTCTAGAAGTTCTAGAATAATTGTCAATTCTTATTTTTTTAAGGTGAAGGTACTGAAATTTGGAGGAACCAGCGTTGGGTCGGTCGAGAGCCTGCGCAACGTCAAGGATATTGTCACCGGCCAAAAGGAACCGGTGATTGTCGTGGTCTCGGCACTGGGTGGGGTGACCAACCAGCTCATTGAGATGACCCGTCTGGCTCAGAGTGGAAGCAATGACTATGAGCCCATCTTGGCTCAGGTGGCCCAGCGTCACCGAGATGTCATTGCAGGTGTTGTGCCTGAGGCCATGCAAGGGCAGTGCAGCGCCATTGTGACGCAGTTTATCGACAATCTGCACTCGTTCTATGGCACACTGTCGCTCAATCGCGACTTGCCCCAGCAGGAACAGCAGCGGCTGGCCGATGCCATCGTGTGCCATGGCGAGGTGATGTCCAGTGCCATCGTCGCGTGCATGATTGAGGGGGCGGTGCCTCACTTCTCGCCCAACTTCATCAAGACGCGTGAGCGTGATGGCAGGCATGTGCTGGAGGCCGAGTTGACTCGACAGCTCATCGCCAACGAGTGGCCCGCCGTCGAGGGCATCCATGTGGCGCAAGGCTTCATCGCCGACGATGCCGATGAGCACTTTAAGACCAACCTTGGTCGTGGTGGCAGTGACTATACCGCCGCCCTCATTGCTGCCGCCTTGCGTGCCGACAGTCAGGAAATCTGGACCGATGTCGACGGATTCTATGACAAGGACCCGCGCAAGTATGATGACGCTCGCTTGCTCGACCAGATGACCTACGCTCAGGCACAAGAACTGTGCGATGCCGGAGCCAAGGTCATCTATCCGCCTACGTTGCGGCCAGTGGCCGAGTTGGGCATTCCGGTCTGGGTCAAGAACACGTTCAACCCCACCGTCCCAGGCACGGTCATTCGGTGATAGTTTATAGTTTATAGTTCTGTTTAATTGTGCATTGTGCATTTTGCATTGTGCATTGAATGAAATGCTGTACTACAACATCAAGACACCCAGCGAGGTCGTGCCGCTTGAGCGAGCCGTGATTGACGGCGTTAGCGAGGATGGCGGCCTCTATATGCCGCAGAGTATCGTCAGGCTGCCCCAGGCTTTTGTGCGCAACATGGGGCACATGACGTTGCATGAGATTGCCTACGCCATTGCCAACTTTGCCTTTCAGTGCGACATTGAGGCCAGTGTGTTGCGCGACATCGTGCGGCAGACGCTGAATTTCGACATACCGCTGCATCGTGTCGACGACAACCACTATGTGCTGGAGCTGTTCCATGGCCCTACGATGGCCTTCAAGGATGTGGGAGCGCGGTTCATGGCACATCTGTTGCACTATTATCGCAGCCTGCATCACCAGTGGCCCACCATACATGTGCTGGTGGCCACTTCGGGCGACACCGGCGCGGCCGTGGCCAATAGCTTTGTAGGCGTGCCGGGTGTGCACATCCATGTGCTCTATCCCCACGAGGCGCTGAGCTATGTGCAGGAGGCGCAGTTTGCAACACTGGGCGACAATGTCACCGCCCTGGAGGTCAACGGCACGTTTGACGACTGCAAGCGGCTGGTGAGCAAGGCATTTGTCGACCCGGAGCTGAATGATGCCCTGCACATGACCAGTGCCACCAGCGTCAATGTGGCGCGCATCTTGCCGCAGACGTTCTACTACTTCTATGCCATCGCCATGCTCTCGCGGCAGGGAGTGGACGTGAGTGATGTGGTCTTTGCTGTGCCCAGCGCCAACCTGGGAAACCTGACCTCGGGTCTGATGGCGCGGGCAATGGGACTGCCGGTCAAGCGGTTTGTCAGTGTCGAGAACGAGAACAACATCTTCTATAATTACATCAAGACCGGTTACTTCATCGCCAAGGATTCTGTGGCCAGCATCGCACCGGCGCTGGATGCCGGCAATCCGACCAATATGCCGCGCGTGATGGAGCTGCTGGGCAACTACTCTGAGATTCGGCGCATGATTCACGCCTACACCTACAACGACGAGATGATTGTCGACACCATCCGCGACACCGACCATCGGCACGGCTACCTGTTGGACCCGCACAGCGCGTTCGCCTGGCAGGGGCTGTGCGACGACTTGCGTCCCGGCGAGGTGGGCGTGTCGCTGGCCACGGCGCATCCCGCCAAGTTTGCCACAACGGTCGAGCATGCCACCGGTCGCGAGGTGCCCATGCCACCACAGTTGCTGCGCTACCTCAAGGGCACGCGACGCGTCACACCCATCAACAACGGCTACACAACATTCAAGCGCTATCTGCTGCAGTATGCCCATGGATAATGACAAAATATTCAACCTCGATGACGAGCAGCTGGTGCCCGTGCGTGGCTCGCTGCTCGTGGCCAAGCCCACGGTCAATGACCCCTTCTTCCGCCGCAGTGTCATCCTCATGATTGACCACGACAGCCGGGGCAGCATGGGACTCATGGTCAGCAACTACCAGGGCTGGACACTCAAGCACCAGTTGGCCGATGTCGACTGCGAGCGAGGCATACCCGTCTTCCTGGGCGGGCCGGTGGGCATGGACCAGCTCTTCTACATCCACACGCTGGGCACCGAGGTGATTCCCGATGCCCTGCCACTGGGCGGCGGACTGTTCCTGGGCGGAGACTTTGATGCCATGCAGGACTACCTGCGCCACCGCAGGCCCGAGGACGGCATTGACGGATGCATCAAGTTCTGCTTGGGCTACAGCGGCTGGGAGGCCGGTCAGCTGCAGCAAGAGATTGACCGCCACGACTGGGCAGTCATCGACACACTCCCCAACGACACCATCCTCAGCGACCGGTGGGATGACATCTGGCCCGACGCAGTCGCCCACTTCGGCGACCGCTACCGCCTGTGGCTCAACTGGCCCCTAGACCCCACCCTCAACTGAATTGGCGACTTGGGGACGGTTCTTTTTCGCCAAAAGTTAAATCGTTTAACGGTTGGCGACTTGGGGACGGTTCTTTTTCGCCAAAAGTTAAATCATTTAACATTCGGTGTGTTGGATAATCGGGGACGGTTATGTTCTGTGCCATTCTAGCGAAAAAATGATACAAAACAGAACCGTCCCCAATTGTATCAAAAGATGAGTTGAAGTAGGGCGGCGTCGTGGTAGTTGCGGCCGCGCTTGACCCAAGCGCGCAGCACGCCGGCCTGGACGAAGCCGAAAGTGGTGAAGAGATTGAGGCAGGCCAGATTGTCGGTGCGGATGTAGACATAGAGTTGGCGCAAACCGATGTGACATTGTGCGTAGTCGCAGATGAGGTGCAGCGCGGCGCGTCCGTAGCCATGCCTTCGGTGCTCGTTGGCGATGAACAGTCCCAATTCGGCCCGGTTGTTGAGCGGGTCGAAGTTGAAGAAGTCTACTGTACCGATGGCCGTTCCGTTATTGTTCTGAATGATGAGACGGAGTTGTCTTGTCTTGTAGATGTCGCCTGTGTAGTTCTCGAGATATTGCCACAGTGTCTGTCGCGAATAGGGTGCAGTGGTGTCGGTGGCGGCCCATAGGCTGGTGTCATTCTCCCAGCTGTAGAGCAGTTCGAGGTCGGTAGGTTCGAGGGCACGCAGACTGACGTGGCCGTTGTTGATGAGCGAGCTCATGCTTGACTCATTTTCGGTGTGATAATCAGCTCGTTGGCAGCCGAGAAGATGTGGAACTCCACTCCCTTGCGTGCATTTGTCGCAATGATGTTGACAATGTCGCTGTAGCTGTGGGTGGCATCGTCAATCAGCACTTGTGCGGGGCCTTCTTGCGGAATTGCTGTCTTGAAGTGGTTGAGTCCCGTGGCCATGGTCACGCGGGCGCGGTTGTCGCTCAAGATGACCCACGGTGCATTGTTTGTGGGGTGTGGGCTCTTGTTGGGCAGGATGCGCTGTATGATGCGTTTGAGCATGGCCATAGAAGCCCTGACGGCAACTCCCAGTTGCACAATGGGATAACCAATCCAGCTGAAGCGCGGATAGTGCTTGCGGTAGAAGATGAGCATCGCCTCGTAGAACACCCTGACATATCGCATCGAATCCTTCTTGGTGCTCTCGCCCTTGTAGTGAATAATCTCGACGGGCAGGTACCAGTTGTGTTTTCCAGCCTTGACGAGTCGATAGCTCAGGTCGATGTCCTCGCCATACATGAAAAAGTCTTCGTCGAATCCTCCCACCTGTTGCAGCAACAGCGTGCGGCACAGCATGAAAGCTCCTGACAGGATGTCGACCTGATGTGGCTCGCGGTCGCTCAAGTAGCGCAGGTGATACTTGGCAAACACAGGCGAGTAGGGGAAGAGTTTCGACAGGCCGAAAATCTTGCAGAACGATGCCCACGGGGTGGGGAAAGCTCGCTTCGACTCGGGCAGAAACACGCCATTGCCATCGACCATGCGAACCCCCACGGCACCGCAGTCGGGATGCTCTCGCATCCATTCGATGGGCTTGTGCACACTGTCGCGTGTGATGACTGTGTCGGGGTTGAGGATAAGGGTAAACTCTCCCTGGGCGGCAACGATGCCTTGGTTGTTGGCTCGTGCAAAGCCCACGTTCTTCTTGTTCTCAACATACTTGACCCAGGGGAATAGCCGCTTTGAGTGTTCGATGGAGTCGTCACCCGAATTGTTGTCGATGACATATACCTCGGCCTGAAGACCGTTAATGGCCTCCTGCACTGAGCGCAAAGTCTGCTCCAGGAAGTACTTCACGCGATAGTTGACAATGACAATCGTTATATCAATCACAATATGAAATAACGAGAAAATAGGCACCTTATTTTCTCATGTCAAAAAAAACATATAATTTTGTCAACTATTGTCTCGGGTCTGTCTTTCAGCCTCGTCAGACAATTGCACAAAAGTTATAACTATTAACTCTTAACTGTTTAAAAGAATGGGACTGGTAATAGGAATCGATGTGGGTGGCAGTACGACAAAAATAGTGGGTCTGCGCGACGGAAAGCGTCTGTGCAACCCCTTGTTTATCACTGCCGCCGATCCCATCACATCGCTCTTCGGCGCATTTGGAAAGTATATTTATGACAACGGCATCGCCCTGGGCGACATTGAGCATGTGATGATTACAGGCGTGGGCAGCAGCAGCGTTGAGACACCTATCTATGGTCTGCCCACGACCAAAGTCGATGAGTTTCAGGCCGACGGTTTGGGCGCTCGCTTCGACAGCGGGCTTGACCGGCTGATAGTCGTGTCGATGGGCACAGGTACAACACTGGTGCGCACCGATGAGAATGGCATCAAGCACATTGGCGGAATCTCGATGGGCGGCGGCACGTTGCGAGGCCTCTCGCACTTGATGCTGGGCACGAGCGACACGCAGGAAGTGGTCGAGATGGCCTCGCGCGGCGACATCACCAATATCAACCTGCAAATCCGCGACATCAGCCAGAACGACCTTGAGGGACTGCCCATGCACGCCACTGCCTCGCTCTTCGGCAAGGTGCGCAACGCCAATGCCACGCACGAGGACATCGCTCTGGGGCTCATCTGCATGGTGGTCGAGACCATTGGCTCGTGTGCCGTGCTGTCGCAAATCAATGGTGGAATCCCCGACTTTGTGTGCATCGGCAATCTTGCGCGACTGCCTCAGTGTCGCATTGTGTTCGACATCATGGAAGATCTCTACAGCGTACGCTTCCACATTCCCGAGCACGCAGAGTATTGCACCGCACTGGGTGCCGCCCTCGCCTATAACGGATAGAATTGGCGAATGGGGACGGTTCTTTTTCGCCAAAAGTTAAAGCGAATTAACTTTTGGCGAAAAAGAACCGTCCCTAATCCGCCAATTTGTCCTCCTGCTTGAGGCGGCGGATGTAGGCTTGGCGAAAGCGTCGGAGCTTTTCTTTGTGCGCCTTGGCTTTGCGGGCCTGGCGTGCCTCGAAGTCTTGCATCTGCTTGTCAATGTAGTTATCGGCCACTTAATATTATAGTTAAGAGTTAAAAGTTTATAGTTAAGAGTTGGAGTGGGTGAATGTGTCGCTGAACAGGGTTCGGTTCAGTATGGAGCGTCCCAGGGTCAGCTCGTCGGTGTACTCAATCTCGTTTCCCACACTTACGCCCCTGGCCAGCATGGTGACTTTGACCTGGGGGTAGGGGGCTAGCCTGCGGAAGATGTAGAAGTTGGTGGTGTCGCCCTCCATGGTCGCGCTCAGTGCCAGGATGACCTCGCTGATGTCTCCTTGCTCCACACGCTTGACCAGCGAGTCAATCTCGATGTCTTGCGGCCCGATGCCATCCATGGGCGAGATGAGACCTCCCAGCACATGGTACAGGCCGTGGTGCTGGTGGGTGTTCTCGATGCTCATCACGTCCTTGACATTCTCGACCACGCAGACGGTTGATGCGTCGCGGCTGGGGTTGGAACAGATGGGGCACACGTCGGTCTCGCTGATGTTGTGGCACACCTTGCAGTAACGAATCTCCCGCCGCAAGCGGATGACTGCCTCGCCGAATGCCGTGACATCCGGCTCGCTCTGCTTGAGCAAGTGCAGCACTAGCCTGAGCGCGGTCTTTCGCCCTATGCCCGGCAGCGAGGCAAACTGGCTCACAGCCTGTTCGAGCAGTGATGATGCAAATTCCTGGTCCATAAGAGTGATGGCATTTTGGGCTGCAAAGTTAGTAAATTATTGTCAATTCGTCACACTGCTCTTCAGTTTTTCGCAAATCAAAACAGCTGCTTGGTCTCTTGGTCAGCAAAATCTTGTGGGCCGTTGACAATATTTAAACTAGTTGGTTTGGCCGTGTGTCAGAAAACCAGTACCTTTGCGGTCTGTTTTGCGAGGAATTGTATATAAACAACATAACTCATTTAAATTTAGACAAAAATGGCTTTTTTAACTAACGACAAGCTTGTCATCGTCGGCGCAGCCGGCATGATTGGTTCAAACATGGTTCAGACTGCCCTGATGATGGGGCTCACTGATGATATCTGCCTCTATGATGTGTTCTCGCCCGAAGGTGTGGCCGAGGAGATGCGCCAGAGTGGCTTCGGTGATGTCAAGATTACGGCAACCACCGACGCAGCCGAGGCCTTCACTAATGCCAAGTACATCATCAGCAGTGGCGGCGCACCGCGCAAGGCTGGCATGACCCGCGAGGATCTGCTCAAGGGCAACTGTGAGATTGCCGAGGGTCTGGGCAAGAACATCAAGCAATACTGCCCCGATGTCAAGCATGTGGTCATTATCTTCAATCCCGCCGACCTCACCGGTCTGGTGACGCTGCTCTACTCGGGCTTGAAGCCCTCGCAGGTCACCACTCTGGCCGGCCTGGACTCGACCCGCCTTCAGAGTGCTCTGGCCAAGCGCTTCGGCGTGATGCAGAGCAAGGTCACCGGTTGCACCACCTACGGTGGCCACGGCGAGCAGATGGCAGTGTTCGGCTCGCAGGTGCGCATCGACGGCACTCCGCTCTATGACCTCATTGAGCAGGGCAAGATGACCCACGACGAGTGGAAGCAGATGCAGCAAGACGTGACCAAGGGCGGCGCCAAGATCATCGAGCTGCGCGGACGCAGCTCGTTCCAGAGCCCGGCCTACCTGTCGGTCGAGATGATTCGTTCGGTCATGGGTGGCGAGAAGTTTGTTTGGCCTGCTGGCACGTTTGTCAAGAACGACCGCTATCAGAACATCATGATGGCCATGGACACCACGCTCGATCAGAACGGCTGTACCTTCAAGATGCCACAGGGCACCGACGAGGAGATGGCCGCCCTTGATGCCAGCTACGAGCACCTGTGCCACATGCGCGACGAGCTGGTGGACCTGGGCATCGTTCCCCCCATCAGCGAGTGGAGCAAGGTCAACCCCAACCTCTGATTAATGCACAATTGATAGAGCATAATGCACAAATGTGTGCATGCCAGCTAATGCCGGTGCCCAAACGGACACCGGCATTGTTGTCAGTGTGGCGAAAAAGCATTATCTTTGCCGAAAAATTCTGGAACAATGGAAATACGTTTTGCCGACTTTGAGATAAGTAACAGTGATGTGAGCAAATGTCCCGACACCACACTGCCCGAGTATGCCTTTATCGGTCGCAGTAACGTGGGCAAGTCGTCGCTCATCAACATGCTTACCGGGCGGCGCGGACTGGCCAAAACCTCGCAGACACCGGGCAAGACGCTGCTCATCAACCACTTCCGCATCAACAACGAGTGGTATATTGTCGACCTGCCGGGCTATGGCTATGCACGCCGCAGCAAGGACCAGCGTCAACAGCTCGAGCGCATCATCCGCGGCTACATCATGACGCGCCGCCAGATGACCAATCTCTTTGTGCTGGTCGACAGCCGCCTCAAGCCGCAGAAAATTGACACTGACTTCATGCAGTGGTTGGGCGAGTGTGGTATACCCTTTGCCATCGTGTTCACCAAGCTCGACAAGCTGGGCCGCAAGGCTGGAGCTGACGCCATCGAGGCCTACAAGCGCGAGCTGCTCGAGACTTGGGAGGAACTGCCGCCCATCTTTGCCACCAGCAGCGAGGACGGTCGTGGACGCGATGAGCTGCTCGACTACATCGCACAAATCAACGCCGAGCTAAAGGCCCAGAGCTGACTTGTCCTGATCAGGCGGTGGTGCAGTGTTTGTTCAGCGATTGGTTGCAGCGAGCCTCCCCTTTGCGAAGGGGGAGGGGAGAAGCGGAATCGCTGAACAGCTACAAATGCCTGCAACTTAATGAATTAATATTAAGCATCGCTCGCCATCAACCCCGAAGCTGTAGCAAGTGTTGACGATGCGGCGTGGGAGGATTGCGGTTTTCAACGCCATGCTATACTTTATCGCACTTTTTTGCGTTATTGTTTTTTAGAACACATTGCCACGAGGCTAGTTCCGAAACAATATTTCTCTAATTCGAAAATTCGTGATAAGAATGAAGTATATCCTGCCCATCTTACTGTGCCTGCTGTCGGTGCTGGGCGCTGCATCGCAGGTCAAAATCACAGGCAAGGTCATTGATGATGCGGGGCAGCCCATCGAGTTTGCCACAGTGCGCGTGTTGGGCACAACCATCGGCGTGAACACCAACGAGAAGGGTTTCTATGAGATGAACGTGCCCAAGAGCGATACCATCCGTGTTGAGTTCACTTGTCTGGGCTACGGCACCGTCACGCGCGAGCTCATCAAGCCCGAGGGCACTGTTACGCTCAATCCCAAGCTCTATGAGAAGACTCATGAGCTGAATGAGGTCACCATCACCGAGTACAAGAAGCAGACCAACTCGATGCAGGGCATCGACGTGAGTCAGTCCAGCATCACTCCCAGTGCCAGCGGCAATGCCGTCGAGAATGTGCTCACCACCATGGCCGGTGTGAGCAGCAAGAACGAGATGTCATCGCAGTATATGGTGCGCGGTGGCTCTTACGACGAGAACAGTGTCTACATCAACGGCATCGAGGTCTATCGCCCACAGCTCATCAGCAGTGGCCAGCAGGAGGGATTGAGCATCATCAACGGCGACATGGTGCAGAAGGTCGAGTTTTCGACCGGTGGCTTCAATGCCGAGTATGGCGACAAGATGTCGTCGGTGCTCGACATCACCTATCGCGACCCCGAGGCCTTCGAGGGTTCGGTCTCGGCCAGCTTGCAAGGCGGCAGCCTGATGCTGGGTTATGGCACCAAGAAGTTCTCGATGATGCACGGCGCGCGCTACAAGCGCAACTCGTCGCTGCTGGGTTCGCTCGAGAGCAAGGGCGAGTATGACCCGCAGTACTTTGACTATCAGACCTACATGGTGCTCAAGCCCAGTGACAAGTTCCGCGTCTCATTCTTGGGCAACATCTCGCTCAACAACTACCGCTTTGTCCCGGTCAATCGCGAGACCAGCTTCGGCACGTCGACCAACGCCAAGTCGTTCAAGGTCTACTTCGACGGTCAGGAGAAGGACAAGTTCTACACCTACTTCGGTGCGCTCTCGCTCAACTATCGTGCCAACAAGGGCAACGACTTCACCCTGCAGGCATCGGGCTATCAGACCAACGAGCTGGTGGCCTACGACATCCACGGCGAGTACTGGCTGGATGAGGCCGGCACGGGCGGTGAGGACGGCGTGGGCGGCGAGCTGGGCGTGGGCAAGTATCATGAGCACGCGCGCAACCGGCTCAAGTTGAGTGTGTTCGATGTGACCCTCAAGGGCAACACCGGCATCAGTCACAACAACCTGAGCTATGGCATCTCGATGCGTCGCGAGAGCATCTATGACCGCTCGAGCGAGTGGGAGTGGCGCGACTCGGCGGGCTACTCGCTGCCCCACATTCCGCAGGAAGTCAACGTCATCTACAACCAGACCTCGAGCCACGACCTGAGCACCACTCGCTTTGCGTTCTTTGCCCAGGACACCTACAAGCTCATGACCGGTGCCGGGCTGTGGTCAATCAACGGTGGCATCCGTGTCAGCTACTGGGATTTCAACAAGGAGACCCTTGTCTCGCCACGATTCAGCGTCGGCTTCGTGCCCGAGCGCAACAACCGTCTGTCGTTGCGACTGGCCGGAGGACTATACTATCAGGCACCGTTCTACAAGGAATACCGCATGGAAAAGCGCGACTCGCTGGGCAACGCCTATATTGACTTGAACCGCAACATCAAGAGCCAGCGCAGCATCCATGCCATCGTGGGGGGCGACTACACCTTCCGCGCACTGAACCGTCCCTTCAAGTTCACCACCGAGATTTATTACAAGAATCTGGCTAACATCATCCCCTATGAGGTGGACAACCTCAAGATGGTCTACACCGGGCGCAACGAGTCGAGCGGCTATGTCGCCGGCATCGACATGAAGATTTTCGGGCAGTTTGTCGAGGGCACCGACTCGTGGCTCAGCTTCTCGCTGATGAAGACGCAGGAGACCCTCAATGGTGTCAAGGTGCCGCGCCCCACCGACCAGCGTTACAGCGTGGCGCTATTCTTCACCGACTATTTCCCCTCGGTGCCTCGCCTCAAGTTCAGTCTCAAGGGCATCATCAGCGACGGTCTGCCCACCACCTCGCCTCGCATGACGCGCGATGTGGCCTACTTCCGCCAGCCGTCTTACAAGCGTGTCGACGTGGGGCTGAGCTTCATGCTTGTCGGGCCTGATCACCGTCCGGCCACGGGCTTCTTGAGCCATTTCAAGAGCATCTGGCTCGGTGTGGACGTGTTCAACATCTTCGACATCAGCAACGTCAGTAGCTACTACTGGGTCACCGATGTCAATGAGATTCAGTACGCTGTGCCCAACTATCTGACGCGGCGCCAGATCAATGCCCGTCTCCAGCTCAAGTTCTGAGCAACGAATGATAAGTAATAATGCCCCCAGCCGCAGCCAGTGCCGGTGGGAACTCGGAAATAATTCTTAATTATGAATTATGAATTAGCGAAGTACGTCATGCCGTTGTTCCGTCGCATGGGCGATGAACGCTCCTTTGCCGGAACGGCATTCTGCATCGACGACTATCTGGTCACAGCCGGTCATGTCATCAATGCTGCGGCAACCTACTATGTGCGCAACGGCCTTGACTGGCATCCGCTGCAATACGACCGGTGGATTCCACGGCAGTTGCCCACCATCGACAAGCGGGGCTATGACGTGGCACTCTATCCCATACCGGGTCTGACAAGTCCGTTCACGCTGGCCGAGGCCGATGCCGAACCACTCGACGCACTGGATGTGCTGTGCTGGCAGTGGCTGCCGCAGGGACTGCAGCAGGTGGCCACACGGTGCCTCGTGCTCAACCAGCAGGACGAGGACGGCTATCGGCAAGTGTCGACGGTCGACCGCATCACTCACGGTTGCAGTGGATGCCCCGTGATGAGCGATGGACGCGTCTATGGCATCGTCACCATGGGGCGCGACCATGTCGACACCACTGGCATGGGACCGCTCAAGCGCAGCATGGAGCAGAACACCTGCTGGATTTTCAAGGTGTCGCACATGCGCCGATTCCTGCCACGATAATTCAGACTTGCCCCGTCAAAACAAATCAGGGACGCTCGCCACAGCGAGCGTCCCTGATGATTAAGTATGACTGTTGTCTATCTCACTACAGGCCGCGTGCCTTGAGGAGAGCACTGGCATCGGGCTGTGCCATGCCGGTGAAGTCGCTGAACATCTTCATCAGGTCATCGGTGTTGCCGCGGCTCAGCACCTGGTCGCTGAAGGCTTGACCGGTCTCGGGCAGCAGGGCACCGCGTTTGGCAAAGATGTCGGCGATGTTCACGGCCAGCACCTCGGTCCACAGGTAGCTGTAGTAGCCGGCTGCATAGCCGCCACCCCACACATGGTTGAAGTAGCTGGTGCGGTAGCGAGGCGGAATCTGCGGATTGAGCAGGCCAATCTCTTTCAGGGCATTGGTCTCAAACTCACCAGCCTTGTCGGCAGTGGGAACATCCTTCGAGGCGAGCATGTGCCAGGCCAGGTCGCCACAGGTGGCCGCCAGATTCTCGCCCAGGGCGTAGGCCGACTGGAAGTTGATTGACTTGAGCATGCGATCCTTGAGCTCGGTGGGCATAGGCTCACCGGTCTTGTAGTGGCGGGCATAGTGGTCGAAAATCTCAGGAATCGACGCGAACGACTCGTTGAACTGCGAGGGCATCTCGACAAAGTCGCGGGCCACGCTGGTGCCACTCAGCGTGTAGTAGTTGCAGTCCGAGAGGATGCCATGCAGTGCGTGGCCAAACTCATGGAACATCGTGGTCACCTCGTCCCAGGTGAGCAGCGACGGCTGGCCCTCGGGGGCCTTGGCGCTGTTGCACACGTTGTAGATGACGGGCAGCTGATTGCGCAGGCGACTCTGCTTGGCGAAGCCGTCCATCCACGCGCCGCCGCGCTTGGTCGGGCGGCGGAAGTAGTCGCAGTAGAACAGCGCCTTGGGCTTGCCCTCCTTGTCCAGCACCTCAAACACACGCATGTCGGCATGATAGGTGGGGATGTCGGTGCGCTCCTTGAATTGCAGGCCATAGACCTTGCCGGCGGCATAGAACACGCCATTGATGAGCACACTGTCGATGTTGAAGTAGGGTTTGATTTCGTCGTCACTGATGTTGAGCATCTCCTTCTTCATCTTGGCCGAGTAGTAGAAGCGGTCGTATGGCTCGAGCTTGAAGTCGGGACCCTCGGTCTTGCGGGCAAACTCCTCGATGGCGCGGGTCTCGGCCTCGGCCTTGGGGGTGTAGGCGGCAATCAGGTTCTTGAGGAAGGCATAGACGTTCTCGGGAGTCTTGGCCATGGTGTTCTCGAGCGAATACTCGGCATAGTTCTTGAATCCCAGCAGCTCGGCCTGCTCGGCGCGCAGCTTGGCAATCTGCACCACAATTGGATAGGAGTTGTACTTGTTGGTGCCGTCGCAGCGGTGCACCGAGGCTTCATAGACCTTGCGGCGCAGGTCGCGGTTGGCCAGGTTGGCCAGCAGCGGCTGCTGCGTGGTGTTGACAATGACGATGGCGTAGGGGGCCTTCTTGCCCAGGCTCTCGGCATCCTTGGCACACTGTGCCAGGTCGGCCTCGCTCAGTCCGGCCAGGTCTTCCTTCTTGTCGACCCACACCACCGCGTCGTTGGTGGCATCGGGCACCATCTCGCCCCACTGCTGTTGCAGGTCGGCAATCTTGAGGTTAATCTCCTTCATGCGCGCCATCTGCTGGTCGTCAAGCAGGGCACCGTTGTGCACAAACTCCTTGTAGATTTCCTCGACCAGTTTCTTGTCCTCGCCTTGCAGCTGGGCATAGTCGCGGTCATAGACCTGCTTGATGCGTGCGAACAGCGGCTTGTTGAAGGCAATCTCGTTCTCCAGCTCGGTGAGCTTGGGCATGATTTTCTTCTCGGTCTCGGCGATGACAGGCGTCTTGTCGGCCTCGACCAGTGCAAAGAAGATGCGGCTCACGCGGTCCAGTAGCTTGCCGCTCTGGTCGTAGGCCACGATGGTGTTGTCAAACGTGGCCGAGTCCTTGTTCTCGACAATCTTGGCAATGTCGTCGCGTTTCTGCTTGATGGCCTCCTCCAGCGCGGGCAGGTAGTCCTTCTCCTGAATCTTGCTGAAGTCGGGCGCACCGTAGGGCAGCGTGCTCTCTTGCAGCAACGGGTTGCTGCTCTGATTCTTGCAAGCGGTGAGCTGTGTCACTCCAGTGGCCAGCATCACAGCCATCATTCCTAATGTCATGAGTTTTTTCATCATTTTGTAGGTTGTTTATGTGAATAGATTTTGGACTTTAGACTTTAGACGATAGTCGTTAGTTAGTCGTTAGTCGTTAGACTTTAGTCTTTAGTCGTGGCTGTAACTAACAACTAAAAACTAACAACTAAAAACGAACAAATAAAAGCCTACAAAGATAACACTTTTTGCTCAAATGCGGCGATGTAACGCAAAAAAATGTGCTATTGCTTGCAACTTTGCTGCAAAATACCTACCTTTGTGCCAAAATACAATAAGATTATACTATAATAAAACATTCAAAAAAAACGAAACAACAATGGCAAAACCCTATGTAATTGGTATCGACATGGGCGGAACAAACACCGCCTTTGGTATCGTGGACGCACGTGGCAACGTCATCGCCAGTGACTCAATCAAGACTGGCAAGCACAGCAACTTTGACGACTATGTGGACGAACTCTACACCGAGGTGACTCGCGTCATCGAGGCAAACGATGCTGCGGGTAAGATCAATGGCATCGGCATCGGCGCACCCAACGGAAACTACTATACCGGCATGATTGAGGGTGCTCCCAATCTGCCCTGGCCAAGCCCCATACCGCTGGCCGAGAAAATCTCGACCAAGTTTGGCATCCCCTGTGTGGTGACCAACGACGCCAACGCCGCCGCCATCGGCGAGATGACCTACGGCGCAGCCCGTGGCATGAAGGACTTCATCATGATCACGCTGGGCACCGGTGTGGGCAGTGGCATCGTCGTCAACGGCCAGATGGTCTATGGACACGACGGTTTTGCAGGCGAGCTGGGTCATGTGATCATGAAGCGCAACAACGGCCGCATGTGCGGCTGCGGGCGTACGGGCTGCCTCGAGGCCTATTGCTCGGCAACGGGTGTGGCGCGCACGGCACGCGAGTTCCTCGAGATTCGCAGCGACGAGTCGAAGTTGCGCGAACTCAATGCCGAGGACATCACCAGCAAGGACGTGTTTGACGCAGCCATAGCCGGCGACAAGCTGGCCAAGGAAATCTTTGACTACACGGGCAAGATCCTGGGCGAGGCCCTGGCCGACTTCACCGCCTTCTCGGCTCCCGAGGCATTTGTCATCTTCGGCGGGCTGGCTAAGAGCGGCGACCTGATCATGAACCCCATCAAGGAGGCTTTTGACAAGAATGTGCTGCCCCTGTGGCGTGGCAAGGTCAAGATTCTCTTCAGCGAGATGAAGGAGGCCGACGCCGCCATCCTCGGTGCATCGGCCCTGGGCTGGGAGGTCAAGGAAGACTGAACGGAAGACAGCTAACAGCCAACACGGCATGGGAACAATCAATCTCGCACACATCTTCAGTGCCACGCTGGTGCTGCTCAGTATCATCGACATCGTGGGGTCGGTGCCTATCATCCTTGACTTCAGGGCCAAGGGTAAGGAGGTCAACGCCCTCAAGGCTACCATCTACTCGACCATCCTGATGGTGGGTTTCTATTACGGCGGCAATTGGATTCTCAATGTGTTCAACTGCAACATTCAGTCGTTTGCAGCGGCGGGCGGGTTCCTGCTCTTCTTGATGGCACTGGAGATGATACTTGATGTCGAGATCTTCAAGAACAATGCCCCCTCGGGCGGTGCCACACTGGTGCCGCTGGTGTTCCCGTTGCTTGCCGGTGCAGGTGTGCTCACCACACTCATCTCGCTCAAGGCGATGTATGACGACATCAATATCTTCATCGCTCTGGCCATCAATATGTTGTGGGTCTATATCGTTATCCGCTCGACCGACCGTGTGCAGCACTTGTTGGGCGAGGCGGGCATCTACTTTTCGCGCAAGTTTTTCGGCATCATCTTGCTGGCCATGTCAGTCAAGATGATGACCGAGAACATCGCCAAACTCTTTTGACAGTTCACTTTAATGTTTAACTATAATCAACTTACACAATGAAGAAGATTTTTACACTAGCCTTGATGGCGATGGCTGCCCTGACCATGTCTGCTCAGTGGCAGCCCAGTGACATGGACGCGACCAAGCTCGACAAGCCTGGGGTGAGCGGACAGACTCAGATGAAGACCATCCGCACCGACGATGGCAAGATCATCCTCACTTGGCTCCGTTGGTCCGAGGGACTGCGTTATGACGACCCGGGGTCGGGCTACTACTTGCACCTGCAAGTGTTTGATGCCAATGGCGAGCCGCAGTTTGGCGACGAGGGCATCATAGTGGGTTCGCATCAGACCGGCTCGTCGACCACCGACTATGGTCTGGCTGTGGCCGAGAACGGCGACATCATCATGGCCTATACTGATGCCCGCAGTTCGCAGACTGCCGACCGCGAGATTTGGGAGGTATACCTCTATCGTTACGACCAGCAGGGCAACTCCGTGTGGGATGCCGACGGTGTGCGCTTCGTTGCGCCAACCACCGCTCAGGAGTATAACGACATGGCTCCCAACCTGTGCATCAGTGGCGACAACATCTATGCCTGCATGGCGCACACCGAGTGGACCGAAACTGCAACAGTGTCTAACTACCAGCTGCAGTGCTTTGATGCCGATGGCGTAGCCCAGTGGGATGACAACATGCTTTTCGAGACCAATATGTTCATGCTGCAACCCTGCTTGGATGGGGATGTCTATGTGCTCTGTGGCAACGCGGACAAAGGTTTGGATGCCATGCGCCTGAATGCCGCCGGTGAGCAAGTCTGGGCCGACCCGGTCAATATCGACGAGGGTCCGCTCGCAGGCAGATTCTACTTCCCCAAGCCCGAATGTGCAGTTGATGCCGATGGTGGCCTGATGCTCACCTATCGCAAGCTGGAGGCCGTCACCGGCTACCAGGTGGTGAATCACATCACTGCCGATGGCCAGGTGTTGCCGCAGGGCGGTGTGATGTGCCATGGCAGTGTCGACGGTGACGCCACCGACGGCATTCTGGCCGTGCGTGACGACCAGGCAATGGTGGCCTGGGCGCAGTCGCTGGGCGATGACTACATGTATGTCAACAAGTTCAGCCTCGATGGCGACTATATGTTGCCGGGCGACTACTTCTACGGTCGTGCTCTGGACGGTGGCAGCAGCTGGGGCTACACCCCGGTCAAGGTCATCCCGCAGGAGGATGGTTGGGTCGTCCTTTATGGCAACTCGACGAGTTGGAATGGTGCCAACTTCATGGTTGTCAAGCTCAATGATGACGGTGACACCGAGTGGAGCAGGCAAATCTGCGAAGATGACTTCAAAACCAACGGATTGTCGGTGGTCTATGACGAGAACTATGCCTATATCTTCTACACCCAGGAAGATCAGTATGATGACAGTTGGAACGTCATTCCCGGCTCGGGCGGCATGTTTGTCATGTGCGTCGACATCAACCCGGGCAACACAGCCATCAATGATGTCAATGCCGCACAGGGCGGTACGCAGCAGATCTTCAACATCAAGGGTCAGCAGATTGACCGTCTGCAGCAGGGCGTGAACATTGTGCGCACCACAGCAGCCGACGGCACGGTCAAGACTGTCAAGGTGGTGAGATAACCGGTTTTTTCAAGACACGATAGTGTTGGCGGTAGCGTGACAATCAACGCTGCCGCCAACTTTTTAATAAACTTTTAAGGACTTTTGTTTGCGATTAGTAAAAGATTTTGTACTTTTGCCAAACGAAAAATTATTGAGACATTATTGTTGTTAAACTCTAAACCAAGAACTATGAAGAAAATCTTAACCCTACTCATCGCATGGTTTGCCCTGACCAGTGTGTGTCAGGCGCAGAATGGTCCGTTTGTCGTCGGCTATTGCGACGGCCAGGTGACCACGGTCGGTACAGCCGACTTCTACAGCAAGGACAAGAAAATCTGGGTGTCGGGGGCTGTCTTCATCCCGGCAGGCCAGGCCAAGACGCTGGTGGGCAACCGCATTGAGAAAATCCGTGCCGGACTGGCCAGCAAGAGTAACGTCGACTCGCTGCGCGTGTGGATTCGCACCAGCCTCGACGGTGAGGACCTGGTGGCCGACACGCTGACCAAGTCAACTACTCCCGCCCTGGACAAGGGATGGAACGAGTTCACGCTCGACACCCCCTATGAGATTCCTGAGGACACCGAGGGATTCTACATGGGCTATTCGTTCTATCAGAAGGGCACCACCATGGCGCTGTCCATCCTGATGAATCCCCAGCCCAACGGACTGTTTGTACAATATGGCAACGGCGAGTGGACTGACCGCAGCGACCGCGGTGTGCTCTGCATCGAGGCCGATGTCTATGGCGACAACCTGCCCCAGCACGACCTGGCGCTGCAGGGTGTGAAGGCCAGCAAGTATCTCTCGCTCAAGTCGGGTGAGATTGAGGTGACGGCCACCGTGCGCAACATGGCTCTGACCACCATCAGCGGCTACAAGGCTGTCTGCAGCTTTGAGGGCTATGAGCAGCCGGTCGTGGTCGACATCAACCGCCCCATCGCCTACAACGAGGTGCAGCAAGTCAACTTTGTTGTCAAGCCCGAGATGATCACCACCGTGCCCGACGAGGCGGTCAACATGACGGTGACACTGCAAGACCTGGCCGAGGGACAGGACATCAACATGGACAACAACACGGCTCAGACCACGTTCCTGGTTATCGACAACGTGTTTGTCCGCAACGTGCTGGTCGAGGAGTTCACCACCGAGCGCTGCCCCAACTGCCCACGCGTAGCAGGCTGGCTGCACGAGGCAATGGATAAGCCTGAGTTCGGCGACGTCATCCTGTGGGAGCACCACAGCGGATATTACTACGACGACTTCACTACCGACTTCGACCAGACCTACGAGTGGTTCTACAACGATGGTGGCGGCACCTACGCTCCGGCACTGATGATGGACCGCTATCCCCTGCTGGCCAAGACGCCGGTCGACCTGCCTGGCTCGCTGGCACAGCTTGAGGGCATGATCAGAGACCGCCAGGCCGAGCCGGCATTTGTCACTGTCGACATCAAGGCCGGCTATCTGGACAATGGACAGCTCAAGGTCATCGTCACCGGCGAGCGTGCCCAGACCACCTTCACCACCCTGCCGCCGCGCATGACGGTGTCGCTGGTTGAGGACAACATCACCACCACCTCGCAGTCTGGTGCCTCTGGTGCGTTCACTCACCACAATGTGGGCCGCGCAGTCAATGCCGCTTGGGGCGAGGAGATTGTGTGGAATGGCAACAACTACCGCTATGAGTGCACATTCGATGTCAACGACGCTTGGGTCAAGGACAACCTGGCCATCATCGCCTTTGTCTCGGAGTATGACTCGACCAACCCTGTGGCTTGTGGCGTGGCCAACTCTAACCTGCTGCGTGCCGAACGCTTCGGCGACATCACCGAGACTGTCACGGGCGACATCGACGGCAACGGAGTGGTCGACATTGCTGATGTCAATGGTGTCATCAACATGATGCTGGGCAAGGCCGAGGGAACAGCTGCCGGCGATGTGACAGGCAATGGTGACATCGACATCGCTGATGTCAATGCCGTAATCAACATCATGCTCGGCAAGTAAGTTTTTAGTTCTTAGTTGTTAGTTACATCTACGACTAGTGTCTGACAACTAACAGCTAAAGACTAACATCAACAAATGGGACTGCACTGAATGGTGCAGTCCCATTGTGTTGATGTTGGCGGCAGGTGAGCATCGACTTCGACTCACTGTAGCGGCAGGGGTGGATAGAGGCGGTCGATGATGTAAGGGTACGACGGGTCGCGAGCCACGCGCTGCACATAGTCGATAAAGAACGACTTGACCATGTAGCGCTCCTTGTAGTCGTGCATCTGCTCGAAGCGTCGCCGCAGGTCGGGGTAGATGTCCAGCAGCTCGCTCAGCTTCTTGTGGTCAACTTTGTCCACACGCTTGGCCTCAAAGTCAATCCAGAAGTAGTCGGCAGGATCGTTCCACGGGTCGGCGGTGAATGCCTCCGAGTCGCCCACCAGCGAACCCAGCAGAGCCATGCCCAGGCTGGTGTGGGTGGGAACACACTCGATGAATGCCACCTTGGCGTTGAAGAAGAGCGGTGCATAGTCGTCCATCTTCTTGCAGTCGCCCTTGAATTTGTTGTCGCGCAGCCACTGGGTGTTGACCAGCCACGTCGTGTCGCCGATGGCCACAGCCACAGTGCGCTTCTTGAACATGTGGGTCACAGCATTGTCGATGGCCTCAAACTCAAAGTCGTATGGGGTCCAGACGGTGATTTCGGGGTTGATGACCAGCGTGTCGGGCCACTGCTCCAGGATGGATTCCCACGAGTTGTAGACCCACACCGAGTCATGGCGAGCATGGTATTGTTGTGCATTCATGCCCATGGCTATGGCCGTGAGCATCAGCAGGATGAGTAAAATACGTCGCATCATTGTCACAATATTTTTTTGCAAAGGTACAAAAAACTATGCAAATCGTGTGCCATTTCAGAAAAATGCAGTATCTTTGCACCGCCGAGGGTGCTTCCGCTAGCTGACATCCGACAGCTAACGTGCGTGAGAAAGCCACCCAAAGCTCTAGACTATAAACTTTAACTATAAACTATAAACTCACTTTGGATCCTGACCCGTTATCGTCATTGTTGAATCTCCTCTGTGCCGCCATGCCTGTGGCCGGGCAGTCACCCATTGTCTTTCATGCACCCACACTAGGCTCACTGGTTGCCATCTTTGTGGCACTGGCGGGACTGTTCCTGTCAGCCTTCAACTCGGGCAGTGAAATCGCGTTTTTCTCATTGCGCCCCGATGATGTCGAGACCATCGAGGACGAACGCGCCCGCGACCGTGTCACCGGCCTGCTCAAGAACCCCGAGCGTCTGCTGGCCACCATCCTCATCGGCAACAACCTGGTCAACATCATGATCATCATCGTGCTCAACTATGCGATGAACCAGATGTTCAGTTTTCCGGACACACCTGGTGGCAAGGTGGCCGATTTCTTGGTGCAGACGGTCATCCTCACCTTTCTCATCTTGCTCTTCGGCGAGGTCATTCCCAAGCTCTACGCCACCAGCTATAACGTCAAGTTTGCCGCCTTTGCCTCCGGCCCGCTGCGCCTGTCGGTCAAGCTGTTCTCGCCCCTGTCGCGTCTCATGGTCAAGAGCACCCATATCGTGAACCGGGTAGTGTCGAGTCAGGCCGAAGACCTCTCGACCGAGGACCTCACCCGAGCCCTGGAGGCGAGCGAAGTCAAGAGCGAGGACGAGAAGGAGCTGCTCGAGGGCATCCTCACCTTCGGCAACAAGACGGTCAACGAGATCATGCGGCCCCGTGTCGACGTGGTCGACATCGACTATGACACCAAGTTTGACGACGTTGTGGCCCGTGTGGTCCAGACCGGCTACTCGCGCATGCCCGTCTACAGCGAAACGCCCGACAACATCCGGGGCATCCTCTACGCCAAAGACCTGCTGCCCTACATCGGCAAGCGCGACAATGACTTCCGCTGGCAGAACCTGGTGCGGCCGGCCTATTTTGTGCCGGAGACCCGCATGATTGATGACCTGCTCGAGGACTTCCGCACCAAGAAGATGCACATGGCCATCATCGTCGATGAGTATGGCTGCACCCAGGGCATCGCCACGCTCGAGGACGTGCTCGAGGAGATTGTGGGCGACATCGACGACGAGTATGACACCGAAGAGAAGTTCTACAACAAGCTCGGCCCCAACGTCTATGCCTTCGATGCCAAGACGTTGCTGAGCGACTTCTGCCGCGTGCTCAACCTTGACGAGGACGAGCTGGGTGAGCACCGCGTCGATGCCGAGACCATTGCCGGGCTGCTGCTCGACATCAAGGGCGACTTCCTCAAGGAGCAGGAGACCGTGGTGCTGGGGCGCTTCAAGTTCACCGTGCTCAAGCTGGATCGCTACCGCATCGACCGCGTCAAGGTCGAGATTGTCGACAACCAATAGTCCCAAGGGCATTACCGACACGTCAGTGTATAGCGAGACATAGTCTCTCAACACCATAAAACCAAGAAACTAGAAACTAAAAAAACGATAACAATGAAACACCAACTGTTGACACTGGCGCTGGTTGCCCTGGCAGGCACCACCGGCGCATGGGCCTGCACCAACCTCATCGTGGGCAAGGCCGCCTCGGCCGACGGCTCGACCATCATCTCCTACGCCGCCGACTCGCACACCCTGTATGGCGACATGCAATATCTGCCGGCAGCCGACCACAAGCCCGGCGAGATGCGCAAAATCTATGACTGGGACTCGGGCAAGTATCTGGGCGAGATACCCGAGGTGGCCCACACCTATGCTGTGGTGGGCAACATCAACGAGCACCAGGTGACCATCGGCGAGAGCACCTGGGGTGGCCGGCATGAGCTGGAGGACACTACCGGCATCATCGACTATGGCAGCCTCATCTACATCGGTCTGCAGCGTGCTAAGACTGCGCGCGAGGCACTGACCATCATGACCGACCTGGTGGCCAAGTATGGCTATCGCAGCGAGGGCGAGTCGTTCAGCATCGGCGACCCCAACGAGATCTGGGTGCTCGACCTCATCGGCAAGGGCGGCAAGGAGCGCGGTGCCGTGTGGGTGGCGCAGCGCATTCCCGACGACTGCATCTCGGGCCACGCCAACCAGCCCCGCATCCACACCTTCCCCTTGAAGGACAAGGCCAACTGCATCTACTCGAAGGATGTCATCTCGTTTGCGCGCAAGATGGGGTGGTTCAACGGCAAGGACGCCGAGTTTGACTTCAGCCAGACCTACTGCCCGGCCGACTTCGGCACGCTGCGCGGCTGCGATGCCCGTGTGTGGAGCTACTTCAACCGCTTTGCATCGGGCATGGACCGCTACCTCCCCTTCATCAACGGCAAGAAGGGTGCCGAGGTGATGCCACTCTATGTCAAGCCCGACCGCAAGGTCAGCGTGCGCGACGTGCAGAACATGATGCGCGACCACTACGAGGGCACCCCGTTCGACATGACCAAGGACAAGGGTTCGAAGATACTGTACGACGTGCCTTACCGCTGGCGACCCATGGAGTATAAGGTCGACGGCAAGGAGTACCTGCACGAGCGTGCCATCGCCACGCAGCAGACGGGATGGGTATTCGTCTCGCAGATGCGCTCGTGGCTGCCCGATGCCATCGGGGGCGTGCACTGGTTTGGTGTCGACGATGCCAACACCGCCGTGTTTGTGCCCATGTATTGCAGCATCACCGAGGTGCCCAAGAGCTATGCCCAGGGAACGGCCGACCTCTATACACTGAATTGGGAGAGTGCCTTCTGGGTCAACAACTGGGTGGCCAACCAGGCCTATAGCCGCTACAACCAGATGATTGGCGACATCCGCAAGGTACAGAACGACATCGAGGATGCCTGGCACCGCAACCAAGCCGGCTTCGAGGCACAGGCACTGGCTGCCTACAAGCAGAACCCCGCACAGGCCGTGGAGATGCTCACCAACTACTCGTGCAACCAGGCCCAGCAGGCCACTCAACGCTATCGCAAGCTGGGCGAATATCTGTTTGTCAAGTATCTGGATGGCAACATCAAGAAGGAGAAGGACGGCAAGTTTGAGCGCAATGCCAATGGCGTGCCCGTGCAGCCCACCTTCGGCGGCTACAACCAGGAGTACTTCGACGCCATTGTCAAGGACGGCGACGCCGAGCACCTGCGCGTGCTCGAGATGGAGAAGTAGTTCAAGCTACGAGCTACAAACTCAAACGGGGCCAGAGCACGACTGCTCTGGCCCCGTTTGAGTTTGCTTTTATATGATTCAGATTGCAAACAATTCTTCCACTGTCACCTCATTTTTTGATTCCGACTTAAAAAGTATCAAAAATCACTAAAAACGCACCAAAACTACTGAAAGCAGTGGGACATAAGGCTTATTCTTGTTGTTGAAGTTGTATGCGTTGTTTTTTATTATCTGCCTGATAGGTATGTGTTCATGCGAACAGGTCGTCCATGGTGACTTCGCGTTGCACCGCATCATTGTGCTTAAACCCGGCAAGGCCGTAGGTAGTGATCAGTGTCGTGTGCAGCGACTTGGTTGTTGCGGTGAGCGCCCTGAATGTCTCGCGTCGCCGGATCAAAGTCTGGGCATAGTCTTGGCTTAGCGAGAACTTCTTGTTGGTGAATTTCATCTCGCACAGGTTGATGGTCTTGTCACGGCGGTCTATCACCATGTCAATCTGTGTGCCTTTATGCTTGTTGCCGTCACTGTCGACAAAGGGTTGTGAGCACCACGAGCACACCTCGCTCAGCACGCCGGTGATTCCCAGCTTTTGCTTGATTTGTTGCACATGCAGCAGGCACACCTGCTCAAAAGCATGGCCCTGCCAGCTGTTGCGGGCGGGATTGTCAATCATATTCTGCCAGTAGTTGTCATCCTGACTGTTTGACTGGTCGACAAAGCGCAAGTGGAACAACGTGAACAAGTCGGTGAGCTGAAAAATCTGTCCGCGTTCTTTCTTGCCGAATGCTTTGTATTGCCTGACAAAATCGCATCTGCGCAAATTGTCAAGCACCTCGGTCAGCAGTCCTCCCTGAGGCAGATGCAATGTTTGCTGAATCTCGCTGCGGGTCATGCCCAGTGAATGATGTGACAATGTCTCAACCACCTGCCGATAGACCGAAGAGTTGTTGAACAGTGAACGGAAGATGAAGTCAAACTCTGTGGCCAAGACAGCTCCGTCGCCGAAGAACAAGGTGTCAATGTTTTCGTCCAGCGAGAGGCTGCTTTCAAGCATATCCAGATAATAAGGTATGCCGCCCATGGTCATGTATGCCTCGGTGATTTGATAGCGATTCCAGTCGAAACCCTTGTTCAGCAAGAAGCTCTCGGTCTCGCCCAGAGTGAACGGACGGAGGTAAATCTGACGGTTGACACGGCCATGCATGCCGCCACGGTCGCCGATGAGCTTTGAAATCATCCAAGTGGTCGCCGAGCCGCATACAAAGATTTTCAGCCCCTTGCGTGTCGAACCCCACATGTTCCAGAAATAGCTGAAAGCGGCCAGAAAATTTGATTTTGGTGTGTCGAGCCACGGCATCTCGTCGATGAAAACCACGAGTTTTTCCTTGTCAAGCGATGACAGGTAACTGCGTAGTTGCTCCATTGCCTCAAACCAGTTTTTGGGCTGCGGGTGACGCTGCCCCGAGTGGCGCTCCAGCTCTTGCCTGAATAGTGTCAGTTGGGTTGTGCGAGGGGCACCAAGTGTTCCTGTAAAGAAGAAGTCGAATTTCTCGTTGAAGAATTGCTTGACCAGAAATGTCTTGCCCACGCGCCGGCGGCCATATATGGCGATGAGTTCAGCTTTGGCACTGTCATAATATTCTTGCATGAGGCGTTGCTCACGCTCGCGACCGATAATCTTGTGAATGTCTGCCATCAGATGTCGATTTAGAGAGTGCAAAGATAGTAAAAAAATAGCGATAGTGGTTCCCTAACGTACAAAAAAAATGCGTTACGGAACCACTATCGGCTGTTTTTGCCATCAGACATCAGGCAACAGGAGCAATAATTCAGGTTCTGCGAGTTTGGCAATACGCTGTGAGATTTTGGATTAGATCTTGATAGATTTCTGCTCACAGGGTGCTAAATGGGGCCAAGGGGTGCCGGGGAAGCTAAGCAAGGAACAGGGTGGCGCGGCCCGTGGCCAGCGATCGGGCTACATCAATGATGCGCTGGTTGCGGCTGCCACGGAAGCGGAGGGTGGTGTCGCGCTCGGCAACTACAAAGCGTCCCTCGACCACCACATCGCACAATCGGGCTACTTCAAGCAGGGTGGGGGAGGTGGTGATTTCTTCCCAACTATATCCCGTATAGCACCACAGGTTGTAGCCGCCCTGGCGGATGCGCCGCACCAGCTCGAGCACACCCGGATGCTGCAGCGGGTCGCCGCCGCTCAGCGTCACCGGTGCCTCGTTGTCGTCGATGACCCGCATGACCTCATCGACGGCCATCTCAGTGCCGCCCAGCGGGTCCCACGACTGCGGGTTGTGGCACCCCGGGCAGTGGTGGCTGCACCCGGCCAGATAGACCGAGGTGCGCAACCCCGGTCCATCCACACTGGTCCCCTCAACGATTCTTAACACACGCACTTTCTGGCGAATTGAGAATTAAGCTGCTAGAATTATGAATTAGTCACTGGTGCACGACGCGGTCGTTGAGCTCAGCCAGCTTGCCGCTGTTCCAGCGGTCGGTGGTGCCCACCAGGTAGCCCGTGATGCGCTGCAGGCGGTCGATGTTGTGGCCGTGGCAGTGCGGGCACTCGGTCAGGTTGTCGCTGGCGTCCTCATAGCCGCAGTCCATGCAGCGGTTGCGGTTGTGGTTCACCGAGCAGTAGCCCATGTCGTAGCGGTCCATCAGGTCGACAACATCGGCGATGGCCTGCGGGTTGTGCGTCGCGTCGCCGTCAATCTCGACATAGAAGATGTGGCCGCCGCGCGTCAGGTTGTGGTAGGGAGCTTCGACCTCGGCCTTGTGCTTGGGGCTGCAATGGTAGTAGACCGGGACGTGGTTGGAGTTGGTGTAGTAAATCTTGTCGGTCACGCCCGCAATCTCGCCGAAGTCGGCACGGTCGCGGCGGGTGAACTTGCCGCTCAGCCCCTCGGCCGGCGTGGCCAGCACGCTGTAGTTGTGGCCATATTGCTCGCAGAACTCCAGCACACGGTCGCGCATGTGTGTGACGATGCGCACACCCAGGGCCTGGGCCGCGTCGCTCTCGCCGTGGTGCTTGCCCGTTAGGGCTATGAGGCACTCGGCCAGGCCGATGAAGCCGATGCCCAGGGTGCCCTGGTTGATGACGCTCTCGATGGTGTCGGTGGGCTTGAGCTGGTCGGCGCCGTTCCAAAGCTGCGTCATCAGCAACGGGAACTGCTTGGCCATGGCCGTCTTCTGGAAGTTGTAGCGGTCGTCCAGCTGGCGGGCCACAATCTCGAGCACGTGGTCCAGCTTGCCGAAGAATGCTGTGATGCGCTCCTGCTCGTCCTGGATGCCCATGCACTCGATGGCCAGCTTGACGATGTTGATGGTGGTGAACGATAGGTTGCCGCGTCCGATGGAGGTCTTCATGCCATAGCGGTTCTCGAACACGCGCGTGCGGCACCCCATCGTGGCCACCTCGTGCAGATAGCGCTTGGGGTCGTCGGCCCTCCACGCATCGTTCTGGTTGTAGGTCGCGTCCAGGTTGACAAAGTTGGGGAAGAAGCGCCGAGCCGTCACCTTGCATGCCAGCTGATACAGGTCGTAGTTCGGGTCATCGGGCAGGTAGCTCACACCGCGCTTCTTCTTCCAGATTTGGATGGGAAAGATGGCTGTCGCGCCGTTGCCCACGCCCTCGTAGGTCGAGAACAGCAACTCGCGAATCACGCAGCGGCCCTCGGCGCTGGTGTCGGTGCCATAGTTGATGGAGCTGAACACCACCTGGTTGCCACCACGGCTGTGGATGGTGTTCATGTTGTGGATAAACGCCTCCATGGCCTGGTGCACGCGCTCGGCGGTGCGGTTGATGGCCTGCTGCAGGGCGCGCTCGCGGCCTGTGAGCCCCTCCAGCGGACGGATGATGTAGTCCTTGACCGGTGCGTCATAGAGGTCGTGGTAGTCCTGCCCGGTGGCCTGCTCGACATACTTCACCTCCTCGACAAACGAGCGGCGCACATAGGGGGCCAGATAGAAGTCAAATGCCGGGATGGCCTGGCCGCCGTGCATCTCGTTCTGCGCTGTCTCCATCGAGATGCAGGCGATGACGCTGGCTGTCTCGATGCGCTTGGCCGGGCGCGACTCGCCGTGGCCGGCGCTGAAGCCGTGCTCCAGCACGTGGTCCAGTGGATGTTGCACACACGTCAGGCTCTTGGTGGGGTAATAGTCCTTGTCGTGGATGTGGATGTAGTTGTTGCGCACGGCCTCGCGGGCCTCCTCGCTCAGCAGGTAGTCGTCGACAAAGGGCTTGGTCGACTCGCTGGCAAACTTCATCATCATGCCCGCCGGGGTGTCGGCGTTCATGTTGGCGTTCTCACGGGTGATGTCGTTGTTCTTGGCGTTGATGATCTCGAGGAAGATGTCGCGCGTCTTGGCCTTGCGGGCCACACTGCGCTTGTGGCGGTAGTTGATGTAGCATCGTGCCACCTCCTTGCGCGCGCTCTTCATCAGTTCGACCTCGACCATGTCCTGGATTTCCTCCACGGTCATCTGCTCGCGGCCGCGGGTGCCGATGCGGTCGGCGATGCGCTGAATCAGGCCCTCGTCCTCGCCGGCGTCGGTCTGAAGCATGGCCTTGCGGATGGCGGCCTTGATTTTCTCCTCGTTGTAGCCCACAACGCGTCCGTCTCGTTTAACGACTGTCTGTATCATGTTGATGCTTGGGTGTTTTGATATTCGTAATGAAGCCCACCGACGGTGGGCAGTGCTTTTTGACACTGCAAAACTACAAAAGTTTGCCAAAACCGCAAAACTTTTGCTCGAAAATTTTTCAACAAATTTTCGTTTTGGATAACTTTTTGTTGTCGGGAAAAATTTAACCATCTATAGGGCAATATGTTGTGTAAATTTTTGGGAAACTTTTGTGCGTTTGCGTCAGCTGGTGGTTGGCTGTAACTCTCTGTCGTGGCTTTCTGGAGGTGGCGGTAATTGTGCATTGTGCATTGCGCATTATGCATTATATATAAAGGTGTAATGTGTTAAAATTCTCAATTCTCAATCCGCAATTCTCATTTTATTATTACCTTTGCCGCCGATTTCTAAAAAATGAAGAGGAAAGTATGGCAAAAAATCTCGTAATTGTTGAGTCTCCGGCCAAGGCCAAGACCATACAGAAGTTCCTCGGCAACGACTATAAGGTCATGTCGAGCTACGGACATATACGCGACTTGCACAAGAAGGATTTCAGCATCGACGTCGAGCATGGGTTCCAGCCCATCTATGAGATACCCGACGACAAGCAGGAACTTGTCGAGAAACTGCGCAAGGCGGCGCAGGAAGCCACCATGGTGTGGCTCGCCAGCGATGAAGACCGCGAGGGAGAGGCTATCGCATGGCACCTCTACGAGGTGCTCGGCCTCAAGCCCGAGAACACCAAGCGAATTGTCTTCCACGAGATCACCAAGCCCGCCATCTTGCGGGCCATTGAGCAGCCGCGCGACATCGACCGCAACCTGGTCGATGCCCAGCAGGCACGCCGAGTGCTGGATCGCATCGTGGGCTTCGAGCTCTCGCCCGTGCTGTGGAAGAAAATCAAGCCCGCATTGTCGGCCGGGCGCGTGCAGAGTGTGGCCGTGCGGCTCATCGCCGAGCGCGAGAAGGAAATCAAGGACTTCAAGAGCGAACCCTACTACCGTGTCACTGCACAATTCGAGCCTGAGGGGCAGGGCGGCGTGTTCACCGCCGAGCTCAACACCCGTCTGGCCAAGCGCGGCGAGGCGCTGAAGTTCCTGGAGATGAGTCAGGATGCGACATTCGAGGTCGACGCCATCAATGTCAAGCCTGTCAAGAAGAGTCCGGCACCGCCGTTCACCACCTCGACGCTGCAGCAGGAGGCAGCGCGCAAGCTGGGCATGTCGGTGAGCCAGACAATGCGCGTGGCACAGGCACTCTACGAGGCCGGACACATCACCTACATGCGAACAGACTCGGTCAACCTCAGCGCACTGGCCATTGGCACCATCAGCGACGAAATCAAGCAGAACATCGGCGAGCAGTACCTCAAGGTGCGCAAGTACCACACCAGCACCAAAGGCGCGCAGGAGGCACACGAGGCGATACGACCCACCTACATCAGCAACCACGAGGTCACCGGCACGGCACAGGAGAAGAAGCTGTACAACCTCATCTGGAAGCGTACCATCGCCTCGCAGATGGCCGACGCCGAGCTTGAGCGAACCAGTGTCGACATCACCGTGAGCAACCGCGACGAGCTGTTCCAGGCCACTGGCGAAGTGGTCAAGTTCGACGGCTTCCTCAAGGTGTATTTCGAGTCGACCGACGACGAACAGTCCGCTCCCGACGACCTCAACACGCTGCCCGCACTGCGACAAGGCGAGGGGCTGGGGCTGCAGGAGATGGTGGCCATGCAGCGATTCACACAGCAGCCCATCAGATACAGTGAGGCATCGCTCGTGCGCAAGCTGGAGGAGTTGGGCATCGGACGACCGTCAACCTATGCGCCCACCATCTCGACCATACAGCAGCGCGAATATGTGGTGCGAGGCGAGAGCAAGGGCGAGAAGCGAGACTATGAGGTCATCACTCTCAAGGGCGACAAAATCTTGTCCAGGACACGCAGCGAGCTTGTCGGCAGCGAGAAGGGTAAGTTGCTGCCCACAGATGTGGGCATGGTGGTCAATGACTTCCTCATCAAGTACTTCCCCTCAATCTTGGACTATAACTTCACGGCTCGCGTCGAGGAGACGTTCGATAGCATTGCCGAGGGAAAAGAACAATGGAACGACGACATTGAGCGATTCTACGCCGACTTCCACCCCAACATCCAGAAGGTCTCGACACTGCGCCTGGAACACAAAGTGGGAGAGCGTGTGCTGGGTAACGACCCCAAGACCGGCAAACCTGTCTCGGTCAAGATTGGGCGTTATGGGCCACTGGTGCAGCTGGGCAGCACCGAGTCGACCGAGAAGCCACGTTTCGCCTCGCTGCTCAAGGAGCAGTCCATGGCCACCATCACACTCGAGGAGGCACTCAAACTCTTCGACCTGCCGCGCACCTTGGGCAAGTTTGAGGACGAGGATGTCATCGTGGCGGTAGGACGATTCGGACCCTACGTCAAGCACGGCAAGGAGTTTGTGTCCATCCCCAAGGACATCGCGCCGCAGGCACTGACGCTCGACCAGGCGCAACAGCTCATCGTGGACAAGCGACAGAACGAGGCGCAGAAGGTAATCAAGACGTTTGAAGAGGAGCCTGAGCTGCAGGTGCTCAATGGACGATACGGACCCTATATCAGCTACAAGAAGCAGAACTACAAGATTCCGCGCAAGCTGGACGCGGCATCGCTCACGCTGGACGAGTGCCGGGCCATCATTGCCGACGAGGCCAACGCATCGCGTCCCAAGCGTACCGCCCGCAGGGCTAAGAAGTAGCGCCACCTAAGGGCGGACGCAACCAGCAATCATGCGGTGAGACATGGGGCCAGACCCTCTGTGCCAGAAGTGGCTGGCGGAGGGGCTGGCTCCTTGCGTTACTCCAAAACGCCTGTCGAGCGGGTGGCTGCGAGAGGCCGCTTTTGGGGCGAGAAACGAAAAAATGTCATTTTTTTTGCCCATGGTTCGGAAAAAAGTCGTACCTTTACACTTTCAGACAAATTCGCTCTAGGATATGGACTTTTTCAGCAAAGTGAAACGGGCTTTTGGATTTACCGAGGACGGTAGAGACTTTGAGGACGATCTCGCCCTCGACTCGCGCAACACGCCATACGTCAACCCCTTCCGCCGAGACAATGACACCCGGCCTGGCGAGGGTGCTAAGGCGCGGCAGGCTAGCGCTGCCGATGACGTTCAAGCCGTACCCGACCCCGAGTTGGCTGCACTCAAGGCGCAGATGCAGCAGATGATGAGCATGATGCGAAACATGCAAGCGCAACAGAAGCAACAGGCCGAAAAACACATTGCACAGCAGGCAGAGCTGCCAGACGATCAGACGGTGGGCAACCAACAAACCGAAGAACACCCTCGCGAGGACGACCTCAAGCTGAGGCTGCAACAGAGCGAGGCGCAGCGGCGCACAGCGCTGGACCGCGCCAATGCGCTCACCGAGAAAATCGAGCAGCTGCAGGTGCGTGTCAACACACTAGAGAACGACAAGAAAGGACTGCTCAACAAGATACGGGTCATGGAGGTCAAGGCTGGCGGTGACGGAGGAACAGAGACCACCGACGCCATCGAGCGAATGATGGAGCAACACCACGAAGAGCTGGCCGAGAAAGACAAGGTCATCGATCAACTCAAGCAGCAGCTCGACAGCGTCAAGGCCGAGACAGATGCCATGCGGAGCGACACCGAAGCCAACAGCCGGCTGCTCGAAGCGGCTAAGCAACAAGCCGATGACGCAAAGACCGAGCTGGAACTGGTCAAGGAAGAGGCGGCACGCACACAGGCCGAGGCTCAGCAGCAATTGGATCAAGTCAAGCAGCAGCTTGAAGCCAGACAAGCCGAACTTGACGAGGCCAACGCCAGCCTCGAGATTGCCGAGCAAGTGCAGCAGAAGCTCGAAGAGGTCGAGCAGTTCAAGGAGAAGAAGAACACCGAAATTGCCATGCTCAAGGCCGAGGTTGAGCGACTCAAACCAGCTCAGAATGCGATTGAAAGGCTTGAACAGGCCGAGCGCGACAACACAACTCTGCGCAAGACCATCGAACAGTTGCACGCACAAGCCAAGGACACGGCCGACAAGCACAAGCGGCGCGACATCGATGTGGCCAACCACATCGATGCGCTCAAGGCACAATTGGCATCGGCCGCAACGGTCGTTGAGCGGCATCGCACTGAGCGCGAGCAACTCGAGCAGCAGATAGCGCAATTCACCGCCGAGGGACAGAAGACTGCCAATCGGTTGCTTCAGCAGCAAGAAGAGTTGCAAGAAATCCACGCCTCGCTCACTGTCGCTAATGCCCAGGTCGAGCAGTTGCGCGACGAGAAAAACCAGATAGCCGAGCGCCTCAGCGCCAAGGAAACCGAGTTGCGCAATCTGGTTGAAGAGTCGTCTCGCACGGCGACCGCCCAGGCCGATGAGGTCGCCCTGTTGAAGCAGCAACTCGCCGAGTCGTCGTTTGCGGCGACCGCCAGTGCCGATGAGGTCGCGCGGTTGAAGCAGCAACTCGCCGAGTCGTCGCATGCGGCAACCGCCCAGACCGAAGAAATCGCCTCGCTGAAAGAGGAACTTGCCGAGGCCAATGCCAATCTAGAAATCGCCGCACAAGTGCAGCAAAAACTTGAGGAAGTCGAGCAATTCAAGGAGAAGAAAAACAGCGAGATTACCAAACTCAAGGAGCAAGTCAAGCAACTTGAGAAACAATTAGAGCGGCAAAAGCAAGAGGTAGCGGCCACCTCGAAACCGGTTGAAAGCAAAAAGACAGAGCACATTGAGCCAAAGAAGAATCCCGCTCTGCAGCCCGAACCCGTCAAGAAATCGGCTAAATCTATGCCACGAGACCCGTTTGCCGGTATCGACCAGGATCTGGACGACATCGACTGGCTGGTGCCTGCTGTGCCCGATCCTGTGCCTGCACCAGAGCCTGAACCCGAACCTGAACCCCAGCCAGTACCCAAGCCCGATCCGCGCCAACTCTCCCTCTTCTGACCCTCATCATTAACGACAACATCGTTTACGTTAATACATTAAGACTGAAGCCTGACATGACCGTGCAACCTGATACCGTGCAGCGTGCCCGCGAGGAGCATTTGCGCTGGGACGAGGAGAACCGTCTAGCGGCTCTCTCGCAGACCAGAAAAAGAAATCTTTCATTATGAGATTAACCCATAAATTATTTCGTTCAGCATTGTGGTTGGTTTTTAACGCGCTATTATTCCATGTCGATTTTAATAGTCCCGTAGTTGAACCTTCTTTTGATGGCACTTTTAATGAAGGAATTATGACCCTTCAACTCTATGCATGTTTCTATTTGATAATTTATGATTCATTTTTGTTGTTCTATTTGGTGAAAGTGAAAGAAATCAATTATATGGTTTTTTATGGTCCAATTTTATTCTTTCTTGTCACATATCCATTGCTTGAGATTCCATTAAGAGGCGGGTTGTTTTTGGACGACTCCTTTGTTTATCATTTATGGAAGTGGGCTAATGTGTTGTTGTTTTCAGAATTTGCTTGTGTTGTTATCCTAACTCTAAAAAGAGTCAGAAAGCTCGGTCTAAACTCATAAACTTGATATGTGTTATTGCTTTTACAATGACATGGAACGGCCAATTACCTCCACTGTCTCGCACGGCGGCACGGCGGTGCAGCTGGCAGTGTGACAGGGGGACGGTTCTTTTGTCACAATATATTTTAGGAGTTTTATGACACGCTCGAACAACAACTACCGCACGGCACTGGTCGCGCCGACTGCTGGCGACAGCATCCGGGAGACGCATTCTTATGAGTATGACAATAATGGCAACATCGTTTACGTTAATACTCAAAGATTGAAGCCTGACATGACCGTGCAACCTGATACCGTGCAGCGTGCCCGCGAGGAGCATTTGCGCTGGGACGAGGAGAACCGTCTAGCGGCTCTCTCGCAGAGGCTATGTGTCGCACTACTGGTACGACGCCGACGGCGAGCGTGACAAAAGAACCGTCCCCGTGTCACACAATTTATTGGGAGAAAAGATGATTATGGGGTCTAAGGGTTGTTTTGGTGTATATGAAGGAAATAACGAAATGAAAAGATTTATGAATGACGTATCTACTCGATTGCGAAAGAATTCCAATAAGACTATCAATATAACAATCAAGAAAAGGCTTAATGTTGAATGGGAAATAGTTGTAGATAGTGATGGAAATAAAACAACTGTTGGGTTATGAGATTATTATATTTGTTTGTAATATATATCTGTGTTTTATTTATATTACTTAATTGTAATTGTAACAAATCAAATAATTATGGAGATTATCAATCAAAAGTATATGCTGATACCATCATAAAAAACGGAAGTAAGATACAGATATTGATTATGATGGAATGGTTTGACTCTGATAAGGGATATTTGTTTGTAGAGAAGGATAGTGCTGATTTTTGCCCCAAAAATATTGAACATTATCTTTTCCACAGGAAAGAGGATGCCATAATACTCTCTTCGCCCGCTTGCGACAACATTGATACATGCTATGTCAAAAATATTACTAATGAAATCATTGTTTTGTTTCATAATAATGATAAGTTGTTTTTTTCAGACCAAAAAACAACACGTTTAACTCGTTTGTGGAATTAATTGGCAGGGGGACGGTTCTTTTGTCACGGCATTGCATCAGTAGTTTTATGACACGCTAGGACACTAACTACCGAAACGGAGTTGTCGATGTCCTGTTTGATGACTTTTGGTGATTTTGATGATCTTGGTGTGAAAGACTGACATCAAAGCCATCAAATCCCATCAAAGTTCACCAAAATAATTTCAATGTTGTTTGCACCCCCAATTTTGACAATTCCCGGTGTCACATAAAATCTTGAGCCGTGCAAGAGTTTGTCCAAGACTTAACCCAAGTCGGAAGATAATAAATGGTTTTGTTTTTCGTTATTTAATTGATTGGCCTTCATGCCAGTGGCTTGTGGCACGGCGTGTAGAGCCTGAGCCGTGAAGCAGGCAAAAATAATTACCAGGCTTGTGACTATATACAGTTTATTGATGATGAAAAAGATCCTTACTTTTGTATTAGCAGCTATTGGAATGGCTGCGCTTACCGCTTGTGTGGGCGGCGACGGCAACAACGAAGGCAATGCTGTTAGCCAAGACAGCACCACTAACGTAGCTCCCGACCAGCCTAAAGAGGCTTCGTCACTGATTGAGAAAGATCGCTTCACCTTCACCCTGCCCGATGGCTGGGAAGACACCAATGCCGATAAAGAAACCAGCGCCGAATGCCGCAAGCCCAACAAGGATGACAAGAGCGCGTCGACCTACGCTGTAAGCATGTACGCTAACACTGCATCGTCGATGCAAACTGCCGAGAAGGCCGTTGCACACATGACCGAGAAAGGTCTCAAGGCTGGTGACGACATGGTCGTCGGTGACAAGACATTCAAGGTGGTTAAACACAACTCCGACCCCAATCACTGCTGGCTCTTCACCGACCTGCCTCAAGGCGACGGTGTGCTGTATGTGGAGGTTATCATTGGCAATGCCAACGATCCCGAGGTGCAACAACTCCTCGAAAGCGTCAAATTCAAATAACATCCACAGGCTAAAGCCCCGTCGCGGGCTGAAGAACTATGACACAGGGGTGCCCCATCGCGGCACCCCTGTGTTATGATTATGTGACAGGGGGACGTTTTTTGTCACGGCAATGCTTCAGAAGTTTTATGACATGCCTGAACAACAACTGCCGAAGCGGAGATGGCAATGCCCTGCTTGATGACCTTTGATGGCCTTGTTGTGAAAGACTGACATCAAAACCATCAGATCCCATCAAAGTTCACCAATATAATTTCACTGTTGATTACCCCCAAAAATTCTTGATAATTCCCGGTAATTCGTGTGTCTATCCACAACAAGCACGCACAACGGCCCAATTCTCCATACTCCATTCTTAATTTTCAATTCTCCATTCTCAATTCTCAATCATATATAAATAGGTGTACCGTCCAGGAGCCGGAAAAAGTGGTTTATTCCTGAAAAAAGTGGCAAAAAAATTTGGCGTGTTCGGAAAAGTCGCCGTACATTTGCACCCGCAAACGGGAAACGGTTCCGCCGCGGCAACGCGGGACAGTCGGCCAGTTGCAAAACTTTGTTAAAAGTTTGACAAAAATTTTGCCAGGTCAGAAAGTCGCCGTACCTTTGCACCACTTTCGCCTCGCGACTCGTCAAGGATGAGCGAGCGATTTTTTTCCGCCGAAAATTTCGGCAACAGATCATTGACATGTTTGCAGCAAAGAGGAAACTTTGACAAGTGCAAGAGACAAGGAA
>CACZHT010000020.1 GCA_902781045.1 uncultured Bacteroidales bacterium
GTACTCATTTCAAAACCTCCGAGTAGCAAAATGGTCGATAAACTTAGTATTGATGGGGACTCTAGGCGATTGTTAATGATTTTTCGTGGACACTAGTGAAGCTCATTATATGCCTCACCTAATGACGTTAAACCTCCTGCTTGAAGGTCTCTCCATTCAAAATCCTGAATTGTTTTAGGCTCTGAATACATCCATTCACAACCACTCGAAAACTCAAGTACAGCAATTCTGATTTTAGCATCACTATTCTTTTTGGAGATTTCTTCAATAATTGGTAATGTTTCACGAACAGCTGTGTTTAATGCTGCAATCTTTGCACCAGACATGCTACCTGACGTGTCTACTAAATAGAATAACGTCATCTCTCTACGGGGAACTTCTCCCCCCTCTAATAGTGGATTTCCCATATTTAACGTGTAATTAAAGCTGTTATATCATTATTAAACTTGATTCTCAGGTCAGGCAGGGCAGGCATGCCATGCTTGTCTTCAATATTTTTAATTTCCCCGGTAGGCAAATAAACTGCCCAAGTAGTGCCAGAACAATTCAATAAACCAAGTGCGCCAGTAGATGGATTATTTATCACTTTTGCAAACTCTTCATTTAGGTCTGTATTGCCTGATAAAACTTGAGCTTGACAGCGATAAATGAGTTGACCTGGGATTAAGGGAATCTTATAATTACCTGCTTTAAGTTGAAGCGGTCTGGAAATTCTTGATTTGCAAGCGATGCATGTGCTACTGTCACTATCAAGATTAAGAAAAGTCTTTTCTCCACAGTTTGGACATTTGGCATATAGAGAACGTATTTGCAACAAAATTTGCTGCCAAGTTTTGTCCATTATGCGTTTAGTAGGATTCAAAATAGCTTCTCTTGAAAACGCTTTAATAAAAGTTTCTCTCAAAAGTCTTGGATACAACGGCCATCTGCGGAGAACATTTGTATGAATGGTTGGCACTGGTCTATTTGAATCATTATCTGGATCCATTATAAAAACACATCCTTTACCAAAAAGTTTTTTCTCTGCATCTTCTGTAAGGCATGGACAGTTTGCTACCCTTGCTCCTTCGAAAGGACGATTCATGAAAATAAGAATAAACAAAATAACCGAGAGAGAGAAATAGTCAGTGTATCTGTCTGGCATTGCTTCTTTCTCGACAATTTCAGGTGCCATATAGCCGCTTTTTCCTACAATCCCCATGTTAATCTTATTTGGAGCGACATTATCGTTGTCACAAATAAGCACATCACCAGTTTTTGGGTTGATGAAGAAGTTGCCATCATTCATATCTTGGTAGCTTAGGCCTACGATATGAAGCTTCTGGAAAGCAGAACATATCTGCAAACAAGCCTCAAGCAGTGCATCGACTGAAGCAAAATGAACTTTTGCTAGCATGTAAGAGCCCACTTCTTCATATTCTTTCGGGCGCAGCTTCATAATGTATCCAAAACTACCAAGCATTTGTCGGCTAATTGCAAGAGGCCAAAGGAAAGATGGACTAGGCGCCCCTTGCTTAACATTGCTTTCGAGGTTAGAGTAAAAAGCTGATGAGCATTTGATGGTATACCATTTTAGGGCATATTGTCCGCCATCATAGTCAACAAGATAAACTATACCTTGTCCGCCTCGTCCCAACTCACTAATTACCCGGCATTGCTTGCCGTTAGTGAACTCGATGGTCGTTCCTTTTTGTAATTCAGCCATGAATAACTAATAGCTCGACTCAGGCTCCACAAGACGATATATGAATATCAGCGTTATTTTACTAAGGCATATAAAAACAAAACGTGGAGCCGAGTGTGGTTGCTCGGTTCCACCCTTTGAGGCTCTCGCATTGCCCAGTTAGCCGGAACGAGCAACGCCGAAAGCCCCACGTCGATGATATAACACCCCACAATGGCTGTGCGCCATGATGAGGAATGAAAAGCATCATCCCAAAGGGGCGTTCCCGTTGCTTTGTCTTGACTAACTTGATTTGAAACTTGCGAGATTTCAAAGGGTCAGAACCAAAGCGTCACAGAAAACGCCTGTATATTATATGTCTTCCCCGCCCTCTGCCTCTGCCGGCCTTGTTGGTGGGCAGCGCCTCGACGTGGGATTTGGTGTGAGCGATGTCGAGGAGGACTCAACAGCACTATCACCGCTGCAAAGTTACTATTATTTTTGAGAACTCTGCTATTTTTTCAATAAAAAATGATGCCGGAGGTAACTAATTTTTCAACACAAATTTTTTGGTTGGTGCTGTCGAGAGGTTGAATTAAGGTTGACTGTCAGGTGATTGACGGTGGGAAAAGAGGTGTTTTTTGCCTCGGGGCGCGACAGGTGATTGACGAAGCGCAGCGCGACAGGGGGTCAGACCCTCTGTTGCCAGCCTCGCTTCGCTCGGTGGCACAGAAGGGTCAGACCCCTTGTCGCACCGTTATCTCGCGCGGAGTCTGGGGGACGAAATCGGGGACGATTTTCGCCTCGGGGCGGGGCTGGTGATTGGCGAAGCGTAGCGCGGCAGGGGGTCAGACCCTCTGTTGCCAACCTCGCTTCGCTCGGTGGCACAGGAGGGTCAGACCCCTTGTCGCGCCGTTATCTCGGGCAGACTGGCGGCGGGGTCATTGCCGGGTGAAGCCGAAGAAGCGGGCAAGCAGCTGGTCGGTGCACAGGGCAGCGTCATCGCCGTGGCTGCCATCATAGCGCGTGTACTGGAGGATGTTGCTCCCCCGGGCTTGCATGGCCCGCGACTGGGCTGTGCAGTCGGGTTCGTCGTTGGTGTTGAAGAAGAACGTGGGCACGGTGGTCATCCTGGGGCCCCCGCACGACATGGCGATGGCCGCGGCGAACACGTCGGGATGCTGCTCGACATAGTCCCATGTGCCACGCCCGCCATCGGACGAGCCGGCCAGATAGATGCGGCGCGGGTCGACCAGCCCCTTGTCGACATAGTCGTCAATCATCCGCTTGACCTCGGGCCAGCAGTCGCGCCAGACGACACACTCGGTCCGGGCGGCCTTGTGGCATAGGGGCATCAGCACCACCGCTTTGAGGTCATGCCGCTTGAGGTAGTGGACCACCGAGTCGTCGGCAGCGCAGTTGTCCAGATGGTTGTGTATGAAGAAGTCGTGCAGCTTCTGGTCGCGCACACCGCCATGCAGCCAGACGAACATCAGCGCCTTGCCCGGCTGCTCGGGATGCACGTTGATGACCTTGCACGGCAAGTTGTAGACAAACTCTCCCTCGGGCAGCCTCACCGATGCCCTGTCGTCGACCCGGGTCCCAGCGGTCTGCGCACCGGCACCCGTCACCACAGCAGCCGCCACCATGGCGGCCACCATTTTCTTAACAATCTGTCGCATATTCATCCTTTTATAATTTATAATTCATAATGCGGACACACTCCCCCTAGCCTCACACTCAGGAAGGGAGTTGGTTGCCCAACTTGCGAGTGTCGAATGTTAAACGAGAGTGGGGCTTGAATAGTGTGTGCCACCAGTCGAATCGCACCGACGAAAACTGATTGATACAATCGGGGACGGTTCTGTTTTGTATCATTTCGGGCAAAAATGATACAAAACAGAACCGTCCCCAATTGTATCAGTTTTGGTCTAGTCCTTGCCGAGCATGATGTTGATGACGGCGTTGACGTCAGACACGTCGATCAGGGTGTCACCGTCGGTGACGTAGGCTCGCCCGGCGTAGTTGTCGGGGTTGTCCTTGCCCAGGACGATGTTGATGATGATGTTGACGTCGAGGGCGTCGACCGCACCGTCGCCGTTGACATCGCCCCGGAGCCACGACTGGCCGTCGGCCAGGGTGACCTGCATGACGTTGCTCATGTCGGACGTGGTCTGGTCGGTGTAGACAGCCTGCACCTTGTAATTAAAGGTGCCATACTGCTCGAGGCCGGTGACTATATAGCTGTTGGTGGTGATGCCGGTGATGACACGGCTTTGGCTGTCGCCGGTCTCGCTGGCTCGTGCCGGAGCACCAGCCTGGGTGGCATCGCCGCTGTAGATCTTGATGTCGTAGAGCAATGCGCGCTTGTTCATGTCGCTTGCGCCATCGCGTCCGGCAATCGTGATGTTCTGGTCGGCCGCAGCCTCACAAGGCACGACAACTGTATATTCGGCTATCTCATTGGTTAGGTCGATTTGCTCGCTGGCACTACCGGTTTTGACCTTGAGATAGACATTCTTGTCGGTTGTCGAGTAGCTCTTGGCCGTAATCTTGACCGTGACAAAACCGCCACTGCTGCTCAGGTCGAGTGCTGGGGTTGTGATATATCCACCCGGACGTGTGCGGTCGTTGATGCGCAGGGCACCATCCTCGAGATAGACATACTTGCCGGTCCAGCCTGGATTGTCCATGTAGCGGTCCAGATAGTTGCCGATGTTTGAAGTGGAGCTCTTCTCCAGGTCGGTGAGGTCTTCGTGCAGCAGCAGCTCGGCTCCCTGTGCCTGCTGGTCGACGTAGAGGGTGTAGCTCGACACGTTGGGCACGGCACTCCAGCTGGCGCGGAACGAGGTGGGCTGAATCTGCGAGGCCTCTTCCATGACGGGCACCTGCTTGCTGATGGTGGCGGTGCCGTTGAGACGGACGGTGACAGGGTCAAGTCCGGGGAAACTGACCGTGGCAGTGGCCGCGAATGTGCCGGGTGCCATGGGCTTGAAGTAGACATTGATGACGGCTCCGGCATTGATTGAGTAGCCCGAGACAACGGTCTTGCCCAGTCGGAAGTATCCGCTGGGGTCGTTGAGTGTGATGGTGCCGTCAGTGTCCTCGTCGAGGTACTGGCCCTCGATCATGAACGAGTTGCGCACCTCTGTGCCCTCGACGGTGGTGAAATTGAGCTGTGTGACATCGACGCTGATTGAGGCCTCGGTGAGTGTGGTGACGGTGGTCTGCGCCCAGACGCTCTCCTGTGCCGTGGTGGCGTCGACTGGAATGGCCTTGACCATGACAGTGTAGGTCTCGCCCATGATGAGGTCGGTGGCGCTGTAGCTGGTGGCGGTGAGTCCCTCCACCTCCTTGACGATGCTGCCATAGTGGTTGAGCACCTGCAGGGTGAAGGTAGCCGCCGCGCCGCTATAGGTCCAGCTGATGTCGAACGACTCGCCGGTGACGTTGGTTGCCTCGGCCAGCACAGGTGCGGGCAGTGCCGGCAGGGAGTTCTGCAGCGTGGTGGCGGTGACGACGTTGGACCATGCGCTCTCCTGTGCCACGGTGGCATCGACGGGCACGGCCTTGACCTGCAGGGTGTAGGTCGTCGACGGGTTCAGGCCGGTGACGGTGAACTCATTGCCGGTGATGTTGGGTTGGTTGAACACGACAGTGCCGTTCTGGCTCACCTGCAGGGTGTAGGTCACATCGACCGTGGCTGTGTGTGTCCACGACGCCTTGAGCGAGTTCATGGTCACATTGGTGGCCGCGGCCAGGACCGGCGCGTCGAGCACGGGCAGGGTCGAAGTGCCCTTGACGTACCACAGCGAGACGGTGCCGTCGCTGTTGGCGATGATCTCGGTCACCGGTTTGTCGAGCGTGCCGGCTCCGCCGGTGTAGCTGGCCAATTGGCCATTAGCCAGCATGTTGAGCAGTGATGGCGGTGTCGACGTCGATGAGAACTCGTGGTTGGTCTTGCCGTAGCAGTCGGCTTCGTTGTTATCCACGTCGGCATCATTGTCGGCCGGAATGATGGTGGCCAGCCTCACCGCCTCGTTGTTGACCGAGTTGGCCGCCCAACGTTCGGCCACATAGGTGAAGTGCGTGATGAGCAGTCCGTCGTCGGGGATGTACTGGTCCCATCCCTGCTTCTGCCGGTTCTCGAGGATGAAGTACTCGTTGTCGTTAAGTCCCTTGATTTGAATGGCCTGGTCGGTGGCCAGTGCCTTCTGGTTCATGGCCGGCAGGGTGTATTGCGTGTTGTCGACCGGCGTGATGTAGTCAATCCAGCCCATGAAGTTCTTCTCGTAGGCGCTGTATCCGATGGGCGTGTATCCGTCGTTGTTGTAGCATCCGTAGTCCATGAGGCTCCACTCGCTCATGCCATAGTAGCCATAGGATACGGGATTGGTCTCGTAGAAGTCGGGCAGCCCCAGGCAGTGCGAGTACTCGTGGCAGAACGTGCCGATGCCGTCGAGTGTGGTGCCGCTGTCGTTGGAGCCGTAGACCTCGTTGAACACAGCAAAGTGGTCGATGGTGACCCCATTGCGCGTGAGCGGGCCGTTGCCGTCGCCATAGTAGGCGCCTGCCGAGAGCGTCCAGTTGCAGGGCCAGACGGCGTCGGTCACGGTCTGCCATGCCTGTGCCTCGCCCACGCCGGCATAGACCACGATGACAACATCGGCATATCCGTCGCCGTCGTTGTCATACTGGCTCCAGTTGACATCGGTTCCGGCGGCCACGATGGCATCGCCCACCATCAGTGCCACGCCCTTGTCAGAGCCCCCGACGTTGCCGCCGTAGGTGGCACGCGAGCTGGGCAGGTTGTAGATGCCATAGAACTCAAATTGTGGCTGGTACTTGCCGTTGGACTGGTCGACAAAGTACTGGTAGGCGCTGGTCGACCCCTGTGTGTAGTGCGACTGAATCTGTGCCTTGGTATGCGACATCTGCTTGTCGGCAAAGTTGACCAGCAGCACCGGGATGCGTGGCGTGCCGGTAGTGGGCATCTCTCGCTGTCCCACCTTGCGCGGCGTGGCGGGTGCGCGTCGTGCGCGCGTCTGCAGCTGTGCGCCCGGGGTGAGCTTGTCGCCCTGTGCGGCAATGAAGGTCAGTTCCTGCGCGTCGCGGCTGGCGGCATCATGTGCCAGTTGGCCGGTGATGCCGCTGGCCGTGCGGTAGTAGAACTGTCCGTCATCGGCGCGTTGCACCGTCAGGCCGTCTTGCGTGATGACACTGTGGTGGAACTCGTCGCCCACCGCTTGCAATGTAATAGTTTTTCCATCGGCCTGGATGAAGGTTTTGAAGCCCCTCTTGGCCGGCACGGCATGCAGGGTGCCGTAGCACACGAGGCATGTCGCGAGTAGCAATAAGATTTTTTTCATCTTGTCGGTTAATTGTAATTTGTTTACGGGTTTTGCGCCGCAAAGTTACACAAAAATTACAACGCAACGACACTTTGATGCAAAAAATCGCTAAATCTGCGACTTTTGTCATTAAAATAGGAATATTGTGTGCAGAATGTCGAATTTTTTGCTTAAAGGCAGTTTTTCGGTCATTTGCTGCGATTATGTCACAGAATTTTGTACCTTTGCAGCCGCAATGACTAATCACCCCCTGACCCGCACCCTGTTTGTGAGCGACATGGATGGCACCCTGATGGGCGGCGACTCGCGTGTGAGTGCCCGCTCGGTGACCATCATCAACGACCTGGTTGACCACCATGGCCTGCTGTTCACGGTGGCCACGGCGCGCACCACGGCCACCGTTGTGCCTCTGATGAGCCCTATCCATGCCACCCTGCCGATGATCACTCTGTCGGGGGCGGTGCTGTGGCATCCGTTGCTGCGGCAGCTGACCTCGCCTTGTGGCCTGTCGCCGTCGGCGACCCGGCAGGTGTGTGACATCTGCGAGCGTCATGGAGTGCGCCCCATGGTCTACCGCCAGGACGGCAACATGATTGTCACGCACCACTATGGTGCGCTGGCCGACTACGAGCAGGCTTTTATCGCAGCGCGCGACCACACGCCCTACAAGCGGTTTGTGCTTGACGACCCCGGCTATGCCGTGAGCGATCGCGATGCTCTGCTTGTGTTTGCCATGAGCCGCGGCGACGCACTGCAGGCGGTGCACGCCGACATCTCGCGCCAGGTGGACTGCACGAGCATCGTGTATCACGACAACACCGACCCGAGTCTTGCGTTGCTCGAGGTTTATGCCCCCGGCTGCAGCAAAGCCGCCGCAATGCAGCGTCTGGCCCATGAACTGGGGGTTGACCGTGTTGTGGCCTTTGGCGACAATCTCAACGACATGTCCATGCTGCGTGTCGCCGACCACAGTGTGGCAGTTGCCAACGCTGTGCCAGCTGTTCTGGAGATGGCCGACGAGGTCATCGGCCCGAACACCGATGACAGTGTGGCACTTTATTTAATTCATAATTCATAATTTATAATTCATATTTTATAATTCATAATTCATAGTTCGCAATTCATAATTCGTGATTCGTAATTCATAATTTGCCAATATAATAAGAAAGATGCTACGTAAAATCAGAATTACCCTGGCAGCGCTGTTCTTTGTGGGCATCACGCTGCTGTTGCTCGACTTCACCGGCACGCTACACCATTGGCTGGGCTGGATGGCACGTGTCCAGTTCTTGCCCGCCGTGCTGGCTCTGAACGCGGTGGTTATCATCGCCCTGCTGTTGTTGACCCTGGTATTTGGGCGCATCTACTGTTCGGTGGTCTGCCCGCTGGGTGTGATGCAGGACGTGATTTCGCACTTCAACCGCCGCAAGAACCGTTTCACCCATTCTCCTGCCCTAACATGGCTGCGCCTGGCCATGCTGGTAGTGCTGGTGGTGGCTGTTGCCCTGGGCATCGGCTCGCTGGTGGCTTTGCTGGCCCCCTACAGCAGCTATGGCCGCATCGCCACCAACCTGTTGCAGCCGCTGTACCTGTGGTGCAACAATGGCCTTGCCTCCATCGCCGAGCACTATGAGAGCTATGCCTTCTACAGTCGCGAGGTGTGGCTGCGCAGCCTGCCCACGTTTATCATCGCATTATTGACCTTGTGCGTCATCGGCGTGCTGGCCTGGCGCGGTGGTCGCACCTATTGCAACACCATCTGCCCCGTGGGCACCGTGCTGGGCTATGTGGCGCGGTTCTCATGGCTGAAGGTCTACTTTGACGCCGACAAGTGCCGCTCATGCAGCCTCTGCACCAAGAATTGCAAGGCCAGCTGCATCGACTACAAGAGCCACACGGTGGACTACACCCGCTGCGTGGCATGCGGCAACTGTCTGGACAAGTGCAAGTTTGACGCATTGCACTATGGTCACCCCAAGAAGCAAGAGTCCAAAAGTGAAAAACAGGCACCCGCTACCGACCAAGCCCGCCGGGCATTCCTGGTGGGCGGTGCCATCGTGGCCGCCGACGTGGCCCTGGCCCAGGCCGGGAAGAAGGTGGACGGTGGCCTGGCCGTCATCGAGGACAAGCAGCCAGCACGCCGCACTGTTCCGTTGACCCCTCCAGGCAGCCAGAGCGCCGCCAACATGGCTCGTCACTGCACCGCCTGTCAGCTGTGCGTGGCCAAGTGTCCCAACGACGTGCTGCGCCCATCGACCGACCTCAAGACGCTGATGCAACCCACGATGAGCTATGAGCGAGGCTTCTGTCGCCCCGAGTGCACCCGCTGCAGTGAGGTGTGCCCCGCCGGGGCCATCCTGCCCATCGACGTGGCCCAGAAGAGCGGCATCCAGATTGGGCATGCCGTGTGGGTGCGCGACAACTGCGTCATTCTGGCCGATGGTGTGGAGTGCGGCAACTGCGCCCGCCACTGCCCAAGCGAGGCCATCATAATGACCCCCAGCGACCCCAACGACGACGAGTCACCCATGGTGCCTGCCGTTGACCGTGCCAAGTGCATCGGCTGCGGCGCGTGCGAGTATGTGTGCCCTGCCCGCCCGTTCAGCGCCATCTATGTCGAGGGCAACGAGCAGCACTCGAGCGTCTAATTTATAATTTATAATTTATAATTTATAAATCGTGATTCGCAATTCGTGATTCATAATAAAGAATTGTGTAATAATAGGAAAGCAGTATGCTGCGTTGAGAACCAGAAGGTTACCACTTAACTGAAAACACAAGGACAATGAAGAAGAACAACATATCGCGGCGCAACTTCCTCAAGGCTGTGGGCCTGGGAAGTGCCATTGTCGCCACACCCGCCATAGTCAGCTGTGCCACTGGCGACAAGAGCAAGGAGCAGCAAGAGCCCCCCGTGGGCAAAATGACCTACCGCACCAACCCCAAGACCGGCGAGCAAGTGTCGCTGCTGGGCTACGGCATGATGCGCCTGCCCACCGTCAACCAGAACGGTTCGGCGCGCGAGGACGGTGAGAATGAAATTGACCAGGAGATGGTCAACCGGCAAGTGGACTATGCCATCGAGCATGGCGTGAACTACTTCGACACATCGCCAGCCTATTGTCAGGGCAAGAGCGAACATTGCACCGGCATCGCTCTTGCGCGGCACAAGCGTGAGGAATTCTTCATCGCCACCAAGCTCTCGAACTTCAGCCCCGACACCTGGAGTCGAGAGGCAAGCATAGCCATGTTCCAGAACTCGCTCAAGGAGTTGCAGGTCGACTACATCGACTACTTGCTGCTGCACGGCATCGGCATGGGCGAGGATGGCATGGAGGAGTATAAAGAGCGATATGTCAGCAATGGCATACTCAACTATCTAGTCGACCAGCGCGAGAAAGGAATCATTCGCAACCTGGGATTCAGCTATCATGGCGACATCGCCGTGTTCGACTACCTGCTCCAAATGCAAGACAACGGTGAGATTCAGTGGGACTTCGTGCAGATTGAGTTGAACTATCTGGACTGGAAACACGCCAAGGAAATCAACGAACGCAACACCGATGCCGAGTACCTGTACGGAGAACTCACCAAGCGCCACATTCCCGCCGTGATTATGGAGCCGCTGCTGGGAGGCCGCCTGGCCAAACTGCCCGACGCCATGGCCCGCAAGCTGCTGGCCCGCGACCCCGAGCACAGTGTGGCTTCGTGGGCGTTCCGCTACGCCGGCACGCCTCAGGGGGTGTTGACCGTGCTCAGCGGCATGACCTTCATGCATCACCTGAAGGAGAACCTGTGCACCTACAGTCCGCTCAAGCCATTGACCGACGAGGAGATGCGCTGGCTCGACAAGGAGGTGGCCGACGAGCTGATGAGCTACAACACCATCCCGTGCAACGATTGCAAGTACTGCATGCCCTGCCCCTACGGCATCGACATCCCCGCCATCTTTGTCCACTACAACAAGTGCTTGACCGAGGGTAATGTCATCCGCGAGGCACAGAGCAGTGAGTATGGCAAGGCAAGGCGTGCCTTCCTCATCGGCTACGACCGCAGCGTGCCCAAGCTCCGTCAGGCTGATCACTGCATCGGTTGTGGTCAGTGCGCCCCGCACTGCCCACAGCGCATACGCATCCCCCACGAGTTGCATCGCATCGCTCAGTATGTCGAGGCCATCAAGCAGGGCCAGGATGCCCCTGCGGCCGAATGACCTCCACCCCATCAATAAAACGAGCGCGCCGAGCTTCACAGCCTGGCGCGCTCTGCATCGAATTCAACTTACTGATTGTGTATCTTATGCACAACCCCAGTGTCATGGACTCATTAGAGAAGTGTCTTTCATGGCATCGACAATGTGTTGGTCAGATCATGCCGTCCGATTGACAGTGCAAAGGTACACCTTGGTTGCGCCACAATGCGGCACATCTGTCTAAAAAAACATTTTTTCGCTTATTTCGGTGGTATTGTCAAGAAAAAGCACTAACTTTGCATTTCTTACACAGATTGCCTATGACTACACCGACACAGTTGACCCCCCAGCAAGAGGCATCGATGATCGACAACGCCTATCAGCGTCTGCTCGACGGATATCTGCGCAGCAACCACCGCAAGAAAGTCGACATCATCGACAAGGCCTTCCGGTTTGCCCGCAATGCGCACGAGGGCATCCGCCGCCGCTCCGGCGAGCCCTACATCATGCACCCCATAGCCGTGGCCACGATTGTGAGCCAGGAGATTGGTCTGGGCTCGACCTCTATCTGCTCCGCTCTGCTGCACGACGTTGTCGAGGACACCGACTACACAGTCGAGGACATCGAGGCGCAGTTCGGCAAGAAGATTGCTCAGATTGTCGACGGGTTGACCAAGATCTCGGGCGGCATCTTCGGCGACCTGGCCTCAGTCCAGGCCGAGAACTTCCGCAAGCTGTTGCTGACGATGAGCGACGACATCCGTGTGGTGCTGATCAAGATGGCCGACCGCCTGCACAACATGCGCACGCTGCAGTCGATGCCACCCCAGAAGCAGTACAAGATTGCCGGCGAGACCCTCTATATCTACGCACCTCTGGCTCACCGTCTGGGCCTGTTTGCCATCAAGACCGAGCTTGAGGACCTGAGCTTCAAGCACGAGCACCCCGAGGCCTACGCCCGCATCGAGCAGCAGCTGGCCATAAGCGAGGCCAAGCGCAACGAGTTGTTCACTCGCTTCTCTGCCCCCATCCGCGAGCGCCTGGACCGCATGGGGCTGCACTATGAGTTCCGTGCCCGCGTCAAGTCGTGCTACAGCATCTGGAAGAAGATGGAGACCAAGCGCATCCCGTTTGAGGAGGTGTATGACCTGTATGCCGCACGCATCGTGTTTGAGTGCGAGCACGAGGCCGAGGAGAAGCGCATCTGCTGGAACATCTACAGCGAGATTACCGACCTGTACCGCCTGCACCCCGACCGTGTGCGCGACTGGATCAGCACGCCTAAAGCCAACGGCTACCGTGCGCTGCACATCACCGTGATGGGTCCTGATGGCAACTGGGTGGAGGTGCAGATACGCAGCCGCCACATGGACGACATCGCCGAACGCGGCTTTGCCGCCCACTGGAAGTACAAGATTGGCGAGGGCGAGGAGGAGAGCGAACTGGCCGCTTGGCTGCAGACCATCGAGGACATCCTGAAGAACCCCGAGCCCAACGCGCTCGACTTTCTGGACACCATCAAGCTCAACCTGTTTGCCAGTGAGATTGTCGTGTTCACCCCCAAGGGCGAGACACTCACCCTGCCCAAGGACGCTACAGTGCTGGACATGGCCTTCATGCTTCACACCGAGCTGGGCACCCACTGCATCGCCGGCAAGGTCAACCACAAGCTGGTGCCACTGTCTCACCGTCTGTCGAGCGGCGACCAGGTTGAGGTGCTGACCTCACACTCGCAACAGCCCAAGGCCGAGTGGGACAAGTTTCTGGTCACTGCCAAGGGCAAGACCCGCCTGCGCAGCGCGCTCAAGCACGACCGCCGCATCGTCATCGACCGTGGCGAGCGCCGGCTGCAGACACTGCTGGCCGAGCACAACATCGAGCCCACGAGCGATGTGATGTCGCGCATCATCAGTGCCGAGCGCGCCCAGAACAAGGAAGACCTCTACTACATGATCGGCAACGACGAGATAGCCCTGAGCGACCAGTTGCTCAAGGGCATCCTGCCCCAGCAAGGCGGCAACATGCTGCGCCGGCTGTTGCGCAATCCCTTCGGCGGGAAGACGCGCAAGCCCGCCCCCCAACCCACCGAACATCCTGCCGTCACCGCCAATGGCAAGGTGGACACCAAACAGGTGTATGTGCTCAGCTCACAGGATGGCGTGAGCAACTACACCATCGCGTCGTGCTGTCACCCGATTCCCGGCGACGATGTGGTGGGATATGTCAACGAGTCGAACGAGGTGATTGTGCACAAGCTGGACTGCCCCACAGCCATGCGCCTGAAGAGTGTGGATGGCGGCCGTCTGGTGCAGACTCGGTGGGACACGAGCAGTGCCCGCTTTCCGGCCACCATCCACGTCGAGGGCATCGACCGTCTGGGCATCCTGCAAGAGATCATCTATATCATCTCGACCAACATGGCCATCAACATGCGTGCGCTCAACATCCGGGCCGACCAGGGTGTGTTCAAGTGCGACCTGAACGTGCTCATCGCCGACGTGGATGTGGTGACCAACCTGTGCAAACGTCTGAAACGTGTCAAGGGGGTCAACTCGGCCACACGCATCAATAATTGACAATTCATAATTCATAATTTATAATTCATTCCTAATTCGTAATTCCTAATTTTGAGTGAGTGATGACTCATAACCATAAACATAACCTGCTGATTATCTTGATGATGCTTGCCGGTGTGGCACTGATAGCGTTGTCACTGCCTCACAACACCCAGGAGATGGACCTGCTGCTGTCACACGAGGTGGGCAAGCCCTGGCGCAACCCCACACTGATTGCGCCATTTGACATCCCCATCGAGTATGACGAGGCCACCAAGCAACGCATCACCGACAGTGTGGCCGCCAACTTTGTTCACTTCTACAAGCACGATGCCCAGCTGGGCGAACAGAAGACGCTGCAGCTCAACAAGGCCCTGTCCAACCAACCCTCACTGCCGACATCGGTCCGCTACCAGGTGGTCAACCAGGTGGCACAACTCTATGCCGACGGCATTATCGACAGTGACGCCTACGAGCAAATCAACGCCGGCAAGATGCAGCACATCAGCCTGCGCAACGGCTCGGAGTCGACCGCTATGGCCACCGCCCAGATGCACTCGGTCAAACAGGCCTACGAGCTGCTTGACTCGACGCTTCAGGGCTCGCCTTACAAGGATGCCGTCATGCAGGTGGGTCTGAACAGCTACCTGGAGCCGAACTACACGATCGACGAGGCCGAGGACGCCAAGTGGTATAATGACGCGCTCAACACCGCCCTCACTCCACCCAGCGACCACATCGTGCAGATGGGCGAGGCCATCATCTTCACTGGCAACAAGGTCACGCCCGAGCAGGATGCCATCATCAACACCTACAAGCGCATGGTGGACGAGAACGCCAAGAAGCGTGTGAGCAGCGACGAATACACGCTGCTGGGGCAAGTGGTGATTGTCGCCATCCTGTTTCTGGTGTTCTATGTTTACGCTCGGCTGATGCGCCCGCGTGTGTTCGCCAACCTGCGCCGCATGACGTTTCTTGTGACCTTCCTGACCCTGATGGTTGTGGCCGTGTTGTGGATTGTCAAGTTCCGTCCCAACTACATGTACCTCATCCCGTTTGCCATCACGCCCATCATCGTGAGCACCTTCTTCGACGCTCGCACCTCGTTTTTCATCCACTTGCTCGTGGTGCTGACCTGCTCGCTGGTGGCCAGGGAGCAGGCCGCGTTCATCATCATGCAGTTTCTGGCGGGTGCTGTCGCCATCGCTTCGATGCAGGAGCTCACTCGGCGTTCGCAGCTGGTGCGTTGTGCCATGCTCATCTTTGTGACTTACTGCGTGTCGTTTGTCGCCCTGGAGCTGGTGAGCGGCATCGACATCCACGACATCGACTGGCATTACTTCATCTACTTCGGTGTCAACACGGTGGTACTCTCGTTTGCCTATGTGGGCATCTTTGTGGTGGAGAAGATATTCGGTTTCACCTCGACAGTTACCCTGGTTGAGCTGAGCGACATCAACACTCCCGTGCTGCGACAACTGTCCGAGAACTGCCCCGGCACGTTCCAGCACGCGCTGCAGGTGGCCAACATCGCCTCGGAGGCGGCCGTCAAGATTGGTGCCAGCCCTCAGTTGGTGCGTGCCGGTGCCCTCTATCACGACATCGGCAAGACCGAGAATCCCGCCTTCTTCACCGAGAACCAGACGGGCATCAATCCGCACGTTGCGCTAGCTCCCGAACAGAGTGCACGCATCGTCATCCAGCATGTGACCGACGGTGTGCGCATCGCCGAGAAAGCACGCCTGCCCCAGGTCATCAAGGACATCATTCTGCAGCATCACGGCAAGGGACTCACCAAGTACTTCTACACCCAGGCATGCAAGGCCAACCCCGACGGCGAGGTCGACGCGTCGCTCTACACCTATCCCGGTCCCAACCCCCAGTCGCGCGAGGCGGCCATAGTGATGATGGCCGACAGTTGCGAAGCCGCCGCCAAGAGCCTGAAAGAGCCCACCGAGCAGAACATCCGCGCAATGGTCAACCGCATCATCGACGGCCAGATTGCCGATGGCCTGCTGCGCGAGGCTCCCATCAGCTTCCGCGACGTGGAGACCATCAAGCGCATCTTTACCGACCGGCTCAAGTCGTCCTATTACACCCGCATCAGCTATCCCGACGACATCCGCCCCAAGCCCCAGGACAACGCGTCACCAGAAGTTAACAATGCTGAATAATGCATGCATCCGGGCAATAATTCCCTGGCCTCATGAGTTATATTCAACATTAATGCAGAACAATTGATTACACAATACATACTGCTCGTGCTGGGCATCGCCATGCTTGCCGCATCGCTGGTGTTGCTGTTCCGCCCCTGGAAGGTGGTGGCCGCCATTCCGGCGTTTGTGGGCATGGTGCTGCTGCACATGAGCTACTTCATCGCCGTCAAGACGGGCACCTTCGTGTTCTGGGGTGTGGCCACCGCCCTGGTGGCCGGTCTGGCCTACATGTCGCCCCCCGGCGAGCCCGACGGCCAGCGTGCCAGCAACCTCTACATCGGCGCGTCGGCCATCGCCGGCTGCCTGCTGGGCATGATAGTGGGTGCCCGCATCATGGTGCTGGGCGTAGTGCTCGGGGCCTTTGTGGGCCAGCTGGCCTACAGCCGCACTCCTGCCGGGCGCTGGATGCGGCAACCGGTGTCGACCTTTGCCCAGTATTTCGCGGCCAAGTGCCTGCCGGCCATCGTTGCCGTCGCTCAAGTGGGCATCGCCATCGAGGGGTTCTTACTGTAATTTCTAATTAAGAATTAAACTAGAGCATCTAGAACAAGACAATAAAAAATGAACAAACGACTGATCTTGATTGCCATCATGGCGCTGATGCTGGGGCTTAGTTGCCTGGCACAAGGAAAAATAAAGACCCGCAAGGTAGACTTCAAGCACATCAAGGAGGTGATTGAGAACCCCAACAACATCTACTATTACCCCAAGTTGATGCGCCAGTTCCAGAGCGACGACACGACCATGACGCTCGAGGCCTACCGCAACCTCTACTACGGCTACACCTTCCAGGAGGACTACAACCCCTTCCGCGAGAGCGTCTACAGCAACGTGGTCGAGCAGCTCTACTACAAGCAGCCACACTCGCGCGCCGAGTGCGACTCAATTGAGAAGTACGCCCGCATGTCGCTCGATGACAACATCTTCGACATGAATCAGATGAAGTACTTCATCTTCTCGCTCAAGGAGAAGAAGAAATATAACCGCGCCGCCCTGCGGCAGTTCAGGCTCGACCGCCTCATTGCCACCATCATGTCGAGCGGCAAGGGCACCAAGGAGGAGCCCTGGGTGGTCATCACGCCCGAGCATGAGTACAACATCGTCAACTTTCTGGGCTTCCGGGCTACCAACCACGAGGAACTGGGCAATGGCATCGAGTATATCACTGTCGAGCCGGTCGAGGGCAAGAGCACCAAGGGCTTCTACTTCGATGTGAGCCGCATGATGGAGGTCGCAGCCCTCAAGTTCCCCGACATGTAGAACAATGAAACACTCGATCACAACAACATTGTGCCTGCTGTGCGCCATCGTGGCGTGGGGCGGGCACATTATGATTGATGGGGCATACACTAGTCCCGACGATGGTGTCAGCATTTATCCCGGCACCACACGCACCTTTCAAGTCTATGTCCCCGACCAGTATGACGGCCAGTCGCCCGCCTGCCTCTATGTGGGACTGGACGGCGTGCTGTGCAACGCCCCGGCAGTGATGGACAGCCTCATGGCTGCCGGCAAGATGCCCGTCACCATCGGCATCTTTCTGCAGCCGGGTGTCATCCGCGACGCGCAGGGCGAGGCCATCCGCTACAACCGCAGCAACGAGTTTGACATGACCGACGGCACCTTTGCCCGATTCCTTGACAAGCAACTGTTGCCCCATGCTCTGGCCACCAGGGTGCCCGATGGGCGACAACTGCGCATCTCGCCGCGCGGCGACGATCACATGATCTTCGGGCTGAGCAGCGGCGGCATTGCCGCCTTCACCGCCGCCTGGCATCGGCCCAACCTGTTTGGGCGCGTGTTCAGCGGTGTGGGCACGTTTGTGGCCATGCGCGGCGGCAACGACCTGCAGGCCATCGTGCGCAAGCACGAGCCGCAGCCCCTGCGCATCTTCTTGCAGGACGGCACCAACGATGCCTGGAACCCGCTGTTCGGGCATTGGTACGAAGGCAACCGCATGCTGGCCACGGCACTGGAGTTTGCAGGCTATGACTGCCGTTTCGACTGGAGCGACGGCGGCCACAACGTGCGGCGCTCGACCGAGATTTTCGCCCAAGTGATGGAGTGGATGTGGCGCGACTGGCCACAGCCCATCCCGGTCGGCACCACCCACAACGACTTCCTTTCAACGCTGCTCATCCCCGGCGAACAGTGGCACAAAGCACCCGCCGACAGTACGGTTGTGTTCCATAACGAGGTTATCTACAGTCCTGACAGTTCGATATGTGTCTCCTGTGGGGTTGACGATAACCAATTTCTGGAACAGGCGGTAATGGTCGACGGCAAATGGACCGCCCATCAACGATTCTATTGGTTGCACAATTATACGGGCAATATGGACTTGCATTTGTTCAACATGGGCATGGCGTTTGACCGTAATGGCAACCTGTGGGTGGTCACCAATGCCGGCCTGCAAGTGTGCGACCAGAACGGCCGTGTGCGAGGCATCATCGCCTGGCCCGAGACGGACGCTCTACTATCCAAGATTGCCATCACCGACGGCTATGTGACAATATTCACACCCAACGCCACCTACACCCGCCGCTTCAACGTCGAGGCCCCCATCCCCGGCCAGCGTCCCAAGAGCCAAGGACAAGGGTGACTATCGCGCACTGCGAGCACAGGGGAAACAATGTGAGGTGAGGGGTCAACACCTTGCTAGAATGATTGATGCCGCAACGCGTGGTGGCTCGCTCATTATAGAATCTGGAATTATAAAATCTGGAATTGTTGATTCATAATTCCAGATTTTGTTGTATCTTTGCAAATTCTTTTCTGATTAACCGCTATTATTGACGCAATTGACTGAAAATCGAATAGAGATGAACAACCAACTTTCTGACCGCATTCAGGCGCTGGCACCGAGTGCCACACTGGCCATGTCGCAAAAGAGCGCCGAGCTCAAGGCTCAGGGCGTCGACGTGATTAACCTCTCGGTGGGCGAACCCGACTTCTTCACCCCCGACCACATCAAGCAGGCCGCCAAGCAGGCCGTGGACGACAACTTCTCGTTCTACTCGCCCGTGCCCGGCTATCTGTCGCTGCGCAAGGCCATCAGTGCCAAGCTCAAGAATGAGAATGGCCTGGACTACAGCCCCGAGCAGATTGTCGTGGGCAATGGTGCCAAGCACTCGCTGTGCAACACCGTCATGGCACTGGTCAACCCTAGCGACGAGGTCATCATCCCCACGCCGGCATGGGTGAGCTATGTGCAGATGGTCAACCTGGCCGGTGGCAAGAGCGTGCTCGTTCCCGCCACACTCGACCAGAACTTCAAGATTACTGCGGCCCAGCTCGAGGCCGCCATCACCCCCAAGACCCGCCTCATCATCCTGTGCTCGCCCAGCAACCCCACGGGCAGCATCTACAGCCGCGACGAATTGCGCGCACTGGCCGACGTGCTGGCACGCCACGAGCAGGTGATGATCATCGCCGACGAGATCTATGAGCACATCAACTATGTGGGCGGACACGAGTCGCTGGCACAGTTCGACAACATCCGCGACCGTGTGGCCATCATCAACGGCGTGAGCAAGGCATACGCCATGACAGGCTACCGCATCGGCTACGTCGCTGCCCCGCTATGGCTGGCCAAGGCCGTCAACAAACTGCAGGGACAGTATACCAGCGGCGCGTCGAGCATCGCCCAGAAGGCTGCCGAGGCTGCCTACACTGGCTCGCAGCAGTGTGTCGAGGACATGCGCGTGGCCTTTGAGCGCCGTCGCGACCTCATCGTGAGCCTGTTCCGCGAGATTCCGGGTGTCAACATCAATGTGCCCGACGGCGCGTTCTATCTCTTCCCCGAGGTCAGCTCGTTCTTCGGCAAGAAGGCCGGTGATACCGTCATCAACGACGCCAACGACCTGGCCCTCTATCTGCTCAACGAGGCCCATGTGGCCACCGTCAGTGGCGACGCCTTCTGCTGCCCGGGCTACATCCGCCTGAGCTACGCCACCAGCGACGAGAACATCCGCGAGGCCGCAGCCCGCATCAAGGCCGCCCTCGCCCGCTTGGCCTGACCTTCCCACCAGGCAACCCAAAACAACTCAAACAACCTGGACAACTAAATACTATTTTATGTTGTTTCAGTTGTTTGAGTTGTTTTTGATTGCTTGTGTGAGATGATGAGTTTAGTTTGCTACATGCCGCTCTCTAACCCTCAAGTTTCGCTGGAGCGGTGCGCTTCTGCCGCAATCGCGAGCGCGTGGTGCGCAAGGCACCCTCGCTCACGCCCAGGATGTGGGTCATCTGGTCGTCGGTCTTGCCCATGTCCTGCAGGATGAGGAAGAATCGGTTGCCGGGCGACAGTCGGGTGTATTCCCGTTCCATCTGCATCATGAACGGCAGGTTGACCACCTTGTAATACTCAATGAACTTGAGCAGCTGATCCTTGCTCCATGCCACCGCCGACTCTCCGTTGACCACGCGCCGATACAGCTCGCGCCCCTCGCTCAGTTTCTCGGTCTGTTCGCTCTGCAGGGTGTCAATCTTCTTCTGCAGTGTGCGCACCTCGCGGGTCACATCCTGCCCCGAGCTTTGCAGCAGCTCAATCTGGTGCCGATAGTCGTTGATGAGCACCTGGTCGCGTGTCATCTTCTCCTTGACCCGGCTGGCCTTGCGGATGTGATAGATGACACCGGCGGCGATGAGCGCCACCAGAGCCAATGCCACCACCAGCGACCACAACATGAAGCGGTCCAGCTTGCGCCGCTCCACCTCCTTGTCATACTTGAGTTGTATCTCCTGCACTTCGGCTGTCTTCATCTGCTGCACCAAGCTGTCCTTCAACTCCAGCAGACGGATGGCGGCATCGGCAGTGCCACGATAGTCGCCGGTGCCATACTTTTTGCCCACCATCGACTGGTAAGCCTCGACACGGTCGCGCAGGTCAGTCGTGCGCATCGCCTTGGCCCACAGGGTGTCGGCCTGGGCGTGCTCGCCCCGCAAGTAACTGATCTCGGCCAGCCGCTGGTAGATGAATGGCTGTGACAATTCGGTTCTAGCCTTTTCCAGATAAGTTTCTGCACTGTCCAACTGATTGTTACCCATGTAGATGGCAGCCAGATTAGCCAAGGCGTAAGAACGATCTTTGGCCGGCATCTGGCTCAGGAGCGACATGCTGCGGTTGCTGTACTTGTGCACACTATCAGGCTCTTGACGAGCCATGTAGAGCACCACCAAGTGATTGCAGGCGTAGGTCATCTGATGATGATTGCCACTCAGCTCGGCACAAGCCAGCGTCTTGTAGGAATAGTCCATCGCCAGGCTATCGTTGCCCGAGTAGTAGTTGAGCGTGGCCAACGCTTCGTAGGTCTGATAGGACAGGCGTACATCCTGGGCCTTTGGTAAGGCTTCTTCGGCAAGTTTCAGGCAGGTTGATGCCTGCTCATGCCAGTGACGGCGTTCGAGCAGGTTTTTCCCTTTGTTGAGATAGGCCCGCACCAGGTTGCGCGGGTCGCCAGCCTTCTGATAATAGGTGACACAGCGATTGAGCAGCGAGTCGTATGGCTCATCGAAATGCAACGAGTCACCCGACACGACCTGCTGCCTGAGCTCACACTTGAGGACATCATAGTACATCTTCTCGTCCTCGCCGTTGAGTTCTTCGGGGTCAATCTGCTTGAACACGTGCCAGGCCGAATCGCGCAGCGACTGAGTCATCAGTGAGTCGACCTGCGTCAGCTGCTGCCATTGTGGCCCGTGCGAGCATGCTGTCACCACAGCAACTAGCACCAACAATATAATGTGAGACATTTTTTTCATGGCAACAAATTTACAAAAAAGGATGAAATCTGCATCATTTGTTGCAAAAATCATGCGGAAAAACTTCAGTTGAGGCTGTTTTTGTCTCCATAAAACCGGACAAGGGGGGACAGCAGCTCCATGTCGCTTCATGTGATTCACAGGTGGATTAGACATAAGAACACAAGGACAAAAACGAGGCAAATATATGTCCTCCTGTTCTTCTGTCTAAACTATTGTCCTTAAAATCTCATGTCCTTATGTTCTTCTGTCTAAACTTCTGTCCTTAATTTTTTCTGTTCTTATGTCCTTCTGTCTAGAAATATGCTATGGCAGTCAGATCATTTGCTAATCTAACCAAGAATGTGTATCTTTGCAGGGACTAATCAACCTACGCATTTCCATGGACAAGAAACAAGAATTATCCTCGCTGCAGTCTGCAGTTGAGCCCTTGATATTAGACACATTCTTTGATGATGTCAGGCAGATTATTGAAACAGCACGGAGCCATGCCGTCAGGAGCGTTGACTTCTGCCGTGTGCAGATGTATTGGCAACTGGGAAGGCGCATCTTCGAGCAAGAGCAGCAAGGAAAGGACCGCGCCGACTATGGCACCTACCTAATCCGCAACTTGGCTAAGGTCATCGAGCCTGAATATGGGACAGGATTTAGTGAACGACAACTCAAGTTTTGTCGCCAATTTTATCGCACTTATCCAAATGGGAACGCACTGCGTTCACAATTGAACTGGAGTCAATACCGAATGTTGATTCAGATTGCAGATAATGACAAACGCGAGTTCTATGAACTAGAGTCAGTAAACAACGCATGGACTGGTCGGGAGACACAGCGTCAGATCAATGTCAACCTCTATGAGCGACTGCTGGCCAGTAGCGATAAGGAGAGCGTGCTGGCCATTGCCCGCAAAGAACGAATGCCAGAGTCACCTGCCGAGGTCATCAAAGACCCAATGGTGCTGGAATTTCTGGGACTGCATCGCGAGGCCAGTTACTACGAGAAAGACTTGGAGGGCGCCATCATGACGCATCTCACCGACTTCTTGCTTGAACTTGGCAAAGGATTCTCGTTTGTCGCCCGGCAGAAACGAATCTTGTTGGAAGATGACGAGTTCTTCGCTGACCTAGTTTTCTACAACAGGCTATTGCGCTGCTTTGTGGTCTTTGAACTGAAGACGGATAAACTGACTCATCAAGACTTGGGACAACTGCAAATGTATGTCAATTACTTTGACAGATGTGAGAAATTGCCCGACGAGAATCCCACTATTGGCATCTTGTTGTGTTCCGAGAAGAATGACACGGTGGTCAAGATGAGTCTGCCCGAAGCCAACAAAACCATTCTGGCCAGTGAATACCAACTTTATCTTCCCACCTCTGACCAACTTGCCCAAGAAATCAATCAGGTCAAGCAACTGATGCAACGCAACACAACAGAATAAGGACTTGCTCAAAATGTGAAGACATAAAGGACAAAAGCACAATTCGTAATTAACCCCAATGTTCTTCTGTCTAATCTTTTGTCCTTAAATTTTTCTGTCCTTCTGTCTAAAAAACAGCGGTATCTGCGGGAAATCTGAGGACACGAGTGTTACAAAACGAGGGGAACTCTACAGCGTCACAGCAGCACAAACCATTGTTTCACACCGTCTTACCACTTTGAAATTTGTAACAAGCTCCGAAAAAAAGTGCCCGAAAAATTTGGAGGCTCCGCCGATTATCCTCAACTTTGCATTGCCCGAAGGTCATTCGCGCGGTGCCCCCTTGGGCTTTTGTCTAACACTTAAAAAAACCAACTATGAAACAGAAAATTACTCTCCTCATGGCTGTGCTCTGCTTGATGGCTATGTCCATGGCTGCCCAGCCCAAGCAGCCGCAACGCGCCTGCGATGTGGTCAAGATGGAGCAACAGAAAGGCAAAGCTGTCTACACGCCCGCCAAACAAGTCAGCAAGAACGCATCGGAAGCACAACAACGCGACTTCCGCTATTATAATCCACAACAATCTCCAATCCTTACCGAGGGCGGGTCTACCGACACTGCAACCGTCACACTCATGTATAATCTGCAGGAAGAAGAATTAGGTAATTACGCTGTAGCATCGGTGATGGTCTACAACCCTGAATGGTCCGAGTTGTGGCATCCTGACATGTACACACCGGAGGGCAACTTAGCCAAAGGCATCATTGTCCGCGTCCCGCATGGCACCTACGATCTTTATACGAATACCTATGAACAACAAGGAGACTATCGTCAACTTTTGCACATCGACGAACTGGTGAACATCGACAAGGACACGACCATCTATCTCAATGTTCTCGATGTTCAGGACAGGGTGTGCTGGGAACTATATGACAACAACAATCAGTTGCTGGTTCCACAGACCATCCGCCCGCTTGATCAAGACCCCTGGTACGAGGTAATTGAAGACGGCAATCTCAAGCAAGGCAGTGGCATATTGTTTTTAAGGCTGGATGGCTATGGCAATGTCAGCACGCTAGATTATGGCTATGACGCGAAACCTGAGGGACAAGCTTATGGTGCCGCTTTCTACTATATCAACAAGTTGAGCGACCGATACAACTATGTCGTTGATGAGAGGACATTAGACTTTGAGGGCATGATCTACATCAACAAGTTGACTTGCGGTGGTGCAGGGCCGTTCCCGTTGCGTAACGATGCCAGTGGCTATGTGGTCTACGAGGAGCAAATCCAACGCACCCCTAAAGGGATTGAGTCGGTCGAGAATCCGACCTTCGGTGTGGCTAGCAATACCTACTTAGATAATTCTTCTGAATATTTTGGTGATGCACAAAGTGATAAGTCTGTTGGCGATGACGGAATGGCTCGGGTAATGATCAATGCCGCTAAGAGCGGCCAAGAGCGGCTTGAAGGTGTAAATCTTTCGGTCTTGCTACGTGTGAACGACTGGGAACAGTGGGTTGTGCAGAGATATGAATATGAAGATGAGAATGGCAACCCTGTGGTGTTTGTTGACTCGATGCTTAATTGGGCTGCTATCGTCGGACCTGAAGTCATGGTCAATCAAGACCGCAGCCTTGAGTGTCTGGTACGCAGTGACGTCATGCGCACTTCAGAAATCGGCATCTGGAAGGAGGACTATCCTCCACACCCCATGTTCAGTTACGCCCATGAGCAGAAGAAAGGCATCATAGGCAACAACTGCCCGCTGGTGACATTCGACTCTCGAAACGCATGGAACCAATGGCGCAACGCCAACATGATTATGATGTTCGCCAGCCATGTGGGCAGGAACGGCGAACAAATCGGCTCGGGCGATTTATTCTCGACCATGACCGCCAAGTATAACGGCGAGCAGATATATAGCGGCAAGCATGCGTTGGACAGCCTGCGTATGTCATGGGTCGGTGTGAAACCCGATGGTAACTACGAATTTGAGTTCACGAACGAAAATGTTGCAGTCGATGGCATCCCTGGCAAGAATGTAACAACGGTCTACTTTGACCAGACGAAAGAAGACCAGAATCCTCCCTTATTGACGATGTTGCAGTTCCGCGACGGTGAGAACAACGTGACCGACCGTTTCGATACGCCCGATGGTGGTGTCATCATGTTTGCTGGCGGTGACATTGATCCACGTTCGATAACTTACATGACCGAATATGGCTATGAGAGCAATTGGGACTACAAAGAATGCCAACCGATGACCATCGAGGTGCTGTATGCCCCCTACGGCACAGACGAGTGGCAGCCGTTGGAAGGCGTGGAGCATCAAGAGGAATATGACGACATCCCAGGCTTGGGTTTCTTCTATCAAGGCTCATTGGCTGGTGTGTCGACTCCGAGTGAGAACGGGTGGTTCGACCTGAAGTTCCGACTGGTGGACGAGGCGGGCAACTGGCAGGAGCAGACGCTGAGCCCGGCCTTCCGCATCGACAACCTGGTGCAGAGTGCCGTCACCGAGGTGCGTGACAGTTATGCTCACGAGGTAGCACGCTACAGCATCGACGGCAAGCGCGTTGATGCCAGCCACCACGGCATCGTCATCGTCAAGATGAGCGACGGCACCGCCCGCAAAGTGCTCGTCCCATAAGCAGAGCACAACGACGCAACCGATTTTATCAGAAGGAGTTAAGACATCATTTTTAGTAGTGGAGTAGTGGAGTAGTGGAGTAGTAAAGCCGTCACATGATTGTGGCAGCACTACCCTCTACCCACTACCCTCTCTTTAACTCCTGACAAGAAGGCTGCCGCGCTCACAGCAGCAGCTCGGGCAGGTCGTGGTCGGAGTGGAAGCGCGCCATGTCGACGTAGACGTTGATGCCGGCCATGATGCCGTCTTCGGTGAACTGCCAGATGGTGTAGTCGCCGTCCCAGCTGATGGAGGGCCGCGCGGTGGAGTAGCGGCCGATGTAGAGGGGGTATTTGTTGAACTGGGGCGACAGATTCTGATTGTAGAAGTCCATGGTCGAGTAGATCATGGGACGATGCTTGTAGTGATGCTCAAGCATGTCGGCCAACAATGCAAGACTGTCGATGAGCTGGCTGCGCGACCATGCGCCGCGATCCTCAACGTCAATCATGGGAATGAGGTCTTGCGGCACTGAGCTCAAGGCTCTGACAAAGTTGGCATACTGCTGCCTGATGGTTGACGTGGTCGAGAGATAGTGGTAACTGCCCACGAGCAGCCCGTGCCTCTGTGCCTCGCGCACATTATAGGCATAGTGCGGCGACTGGTAGGTTGCCCCCTCGGTGGCTTTGATATAGGCAAAACGGATGTCGTCATTGGCAGTGACTTTCTCCCAGTTGATGTCACCCTGGTGGCTAGACACATCGATGCCGTCGATGAGCGCCCCGTCGCGGCGTGGCGGCACGTGGCGCTCGTCACGCCGACTGCCCTGACTGGAGCATGCCGCCAGGACAACCACAATGCCCAACACGAGCACCAGCCATATCTGCTTGATCCATTTCATTGCCATCGGTTTCATCAGGCTGCAAATTTACAAATAAAATCGGATACGGCCAACCGCCTCTCGAAAAGACTACATTTTTAACGAAAAAACACCGAAAAAAGTTACAATCATTTGGAACTTGACGGATAATTGTGTATCTTTGTGGCGGAAAACTGAATTATTCACCTAATATTAGAAGACTATGGAAGGAATGAATCCTAATGCCCCCACTGGTGTCCGCCCTCAGCTAGGGTTTGTCGACGCAGTCAAGATTTGCTTAACCGAGAAGTATTGTGACTTCAATGGCCGTGCTCGCCGTTCAGAGTACTGGTGGTTCTGCTTGTGCAACTTCGTGCTGTCTTATGTCGTCAACCTCATCGGCGGCTTGATCAGCCCCACGGTGGGCATGGTGCTGACGTGCATTGTCACTCTAGGCCTATTGCTGCCAGGTCTGGGCGTGTGTGTCCGCCGCCTGCACGACATCGGCAAGAGCGGCTGGCTAGTGTTGTTGGCTTTAATTCCTCTGGTGGGTGCCATCATCCTGATTGTGTGGTTCTGCAAGGACAGTGACCGCGGCTCAAACGCCTATGGCCCATCACCCAAGTACAACTGATGACTTGCACCATCACTTTCAACAGGAGGCTGTGTCGTTTTTTGACACAGCCTCATGTTCTGTTGGATGACGGTGATGTGTCACGGCTGTTGTTGCTTGCCGCAACCGAAACTGGCGATGGAAAATAAAAATTAAAACTGCGTTTTTAATTTTGTATTTCGCTCGACTTGCGCTAATTTTGCCGAAAAATTTCGGAATTAGTGGAAATCAAGCAACTGTGTGACCTGTTTTGCGGGCCGGCACGGCAGGAGGCACTGCGCCAGCTGCTGGACGGCCGACGGCGCGGCACGATGGTCATCGACGGACTGGCCGGTTCGGCCTCGTCGGTGCTGTTCTCGCGCCTGCCACGCCGCAAGCAGCCCTACCTCATCGTGGCCAACGACCTGGACGAGGCGGGCTATATCTATAACGACCTGGTGCAACTCACCGACGAGAGTCAGGCACTCATCTTCCCCAGCGGATATAAGCGCGACATCAAGTATGGCCAAGTGGACGCGCCCAACGGCATCCTGCGTACCGAGGTGCTCAACCAGTGGTATGCCAGCCCGGTGCTGCGCTGGGTGGTCAGCTATCCCGAGGCGCTGGCCGAGCGCGTGGCCTCGCGGCAGACCATCGAGCAGACCACCGTCGAGCTGGCCGTGGGTCAGACCGTCGACCAGGTCGAGACCTCGCGTCGCTTGCGCGAGCTGGGCTTCACACAGGTCGACTATGTCTACGAGCCGGGGCAATTCTCGGTGCGTGGCTCCATCCTGGACGTGTACAGCTACAGCAATGAGCTGCCCTATCGTGTCGACTTCTTCGGCGACGAGATTGACTCCATCCGCACCTTCAACGTCGAGACACAGCTCAGCGAGCAGCGTGTCGAGAGCATCGGCATCATCGGCAACAACGGCAGCAAGAGCGCTGCCGGCACGTCACTGCTCGACTATGTCCAGCCCGAGACCATGCTCATCTGCCGCGACGCGCAGTGGCTCGAGAGCCGTGTGCACCAGATTGCGACCGAGGGGATGTCGGCCAGCGCAGTCATTGCGCAGGAGGGCGACCAGAGCGCAATGGACCAGGTGGTGGACGCCGACCACTTCACAGCCATGCTGCACTCGATGCGGCGCATCGACTTCAGCTACGGCGAGAGTGCCCTCAAGAGCGACGCGCGCCTGACGCTGCACTGCTCGCCACAAGGCATCTACCACAAGAACTTCGACCTGATCAGCGAGTCGTTCAGGGACTTCCTGTCACGGGGCTACAAGATATTGATCTTGAGCGACAACGAGAAGCAGATAGCCCGCTTGCGTGCCATCTTCGACGACCGCAAGGACGACATCCGGTTTGAGCCATGCCTGCGCACGCTGCACGAGGGGTTTGTCGACGATGACCTGCGGCTGTGTGTGTTCACCGACCACCAGATCTTCGACCGTTTCCACAAGTACAACCTCAAGAGCGACCGCGCCCGCTCGGGCAAGCTGGCCCTGTCGCTCAAGGAGCTGAACCAGATTGAGGTGGGCGACTACATCGTGCACGAGGACCACGGCATCGGCAAGTTCGGCGGACTGCTGCGCACAGCGGTCAACGGCAAGATGCAGGAGATGATCAAGCTCACCTATCTGAACGGCGACACCATCTTTGTTTCAATCCACTCGCTGCACAAGCTCTCGAAGTACCGTGGCAAGGAGGGCATCGAGCCGCGCCTGCACAAGCTGGGCAGCGGCACATGGAACAAAATCAAATCGCGCACCAAGAGCCGACTCAAGGACATCGCCCGCGACCTCATCAAGCTCTATGCCCAGCGGCGCAAGGAGCAGGGCCACGCGTTCTCGCCCGACGGCTACTTGCAGCAGGAGCTGGAGGCATCGTTCGTCTACGAGGACACGCCCGACCAGCTCAAAGCCACGCAGGCCGTGAAGGCCGACATGGAGAGCGCCAAGCCCATGGACCGACTCGTGTGCGGCGATGTGGGCTTCGGCAAGACCGAGGTGGCCATCCGCGCCGCGTTCAAGGCCGCCGTCGACGGCAAGCAGACTGCCGTGCTGGTGCCCACCACGGTGCTGGCCTTCCAGCACTACAACACGTTCAGCGAGAGGCTCAAGGACTTCCCGGTGCGTGTCGACTACCTGAGCCGCGCACGCAAGCCCAAGGACGTCAAGCAGCTGCTGGCCGACCTGGCCACAGGCAAGATTGACATCATCATCGGCACGCACAAGCTCATCGGCAAGACAGTCAAGTTCCATGACCTGGGGTTGCTGGTCATCGACGAGGAGCAGAAGTTCGGCGTGGCCACCAAGGAGAAACTCAAGCAGCTCAAGGTCAATGTCGACACCCTGACGATGAGTGCCACACCCATCCCGCGCACGCTGCAGTTCTCGCTGATGGGAGCACGCGACCTGAGCGCCATCAACACCCCGCCGGCCAACCGCTATCCCATCCTCACCACACTGGGCACGCTGGACGACGACGTGGTGGCCGAGGCCATCAACTTCGAGCTCTCGCGCAACGGGCAGGTGTTCTTTGTCAACAACCGCATCGAGCAGCTCTATAACCTGCGAGACATGGTCAAGCGCGTCGTGCCCGACGCTCGCGTGGTGGTGGCCCACGGGCAGATGCCGCCCGAACAGATGGAGCAGACCATCATCGACTTTGCCAACCACGACTATGATGTGTTGCTCTCGACCACCATCATCGAGAGCGGCATCGACATGCCCAACGTCAACACCATCATCATCAACAATGCGCAGAACTATGGCCTGAGCGACCTGCACCAGCTGCGCGGACGCGTGGGCCGCAGCAGCCGCAAGGCGTTCTGCTACCTGCTGGTTCCGCCCGGTCGCCCACTCACCACGGTGGCACGCCGGCGCCTGCAGGCCATCGAGAGCTTCAGCGATCTGGGTTCGGGCATACACATCGCCATGCAGGACCTGGACATCCGTGGAGCCGGCAACCTGCTGGGTGCCGAGCAGAGCGGATTCATCGCCGACCTGGGCTATGAGACCTATCAGAAGATTCTCAAAGAGGCAGTGCTGGAACTGCGCACCGAGGAGTTTGCCGACACCTTTGCCGATGACACCAAGCCTGACGATGAGCAGCAAGACTTCGTCAACGACTGCACCATCGACACCGACCTCGAACTGATGTTCCCCGCCACTTACGTGCCGCAAGAGAATGAACGCATCACACTCTACCGCGAACTCGACGCCATGGAGACCGACATGCAGGTACAGGACTTCGAGGCACGCATGATCGACCGTTTTGGCCCCATCCCACCCATGGCACAGGAACTGATACGCATTGTGCCCCTTCGCCGTTACGCCCGCCGTCTGGGCATCGAGAAGATTGCCCTCAAGGGCGGCATGATGTACACCTATTTTGTGGGCGAGGAGAATGTGGCCTACTACCAGTCGCCCGCCTTCGGCCGCATGTTGCAGTACTTGCAGACCAACCCACGCCGTTGCCACATCCGCGACAAGGGCGGCCGCCGCTCGTTCAGCATCGAGCAGGTGACCACCGTCACTCAGGCACTCGACATCCTGCGCCTGATCACCGACCTGCCCACCATATCCTAAAACATAACTAATAATGTAGCACTCAATCTGGTACATTTTCAACTACTATTAACAATGACACTTTTTTACCAACCATTTGACCGAAAATAAGGGTGTTTACTTGGCCACATGAGAAGATTTTTCTATATTTGTGGCTACATCATATTTTTCTAAATATTTATCAACGCTTATGAAGACAAGATTTTTAGCAATGATGTTGGCGCTGGTGGCATGCTCACCGCCGGGGCACAATCGCTCACCAGCCACGAGTGGGCGGCCGAGACCGAGGCTTTCAAGGGAGCCACAGTGACAATCATGACAAGTTTTGATGATGACGGCACATGCACCATGCTCATGTTTATGGATCAGGAGATTGAGAAAGTCGTGCCAGGCATGAAGAAGCAATTCTTGAGCATGGTGAGCGACTACAGCGAACTGCAGGTCTCGCGGCTGACGTCCAGTGAGATGGTCACCAACATCGGCACCTTCAAGGGTCTGCTCCGCGGCTCGATGGAGAAGATGCTCTCGGACTAATAATACTTCTCAACTGACCCTTGTCGTCGACAAACTGGATGCCCCCGAGCTGCTTGCCGGTACTTTCCCCGGCTCAAGCATCGAATAGAAGAGACACCACTCAAGGTCATACCCTTGATCTATTCTGTCTCAGCAATTCAATTCACCAAATTCACATCAAATTTGGTGAATCAATTCACTGAATTCATATCAAATTTGGTGAATTGAGAAAATAGTACTACCTTTGCCGAATCAAACCAATAATGCAGGATGATTCAGAGATTGCTACAAAACAGGCTGATTGACAGTTATCGGAGGCAAAAAGTCTTGGTTGTCTTGGGTCCACGACAGGTGGGCAAGAGCACCTTGCTCGGTCAACTGACCCAAAATGAGCAAAATTGCCGGCTGCTCAATTGTGACAATGCCGTCGAACGTCGTCTGCTGCAAGACAAAACCTCGACAGAACTTGAGCACCTGATTGCTCCCTACGATTTCTTCTTGATTGACGAGGCGCAACGTGTCACTGACATTGGATTGACCCTCAATAAGATAGGTGACCTCAAACTGGGCAACCATATTATTGTAACTGGCTCGTCATCGCTTGACCTGGCCAACAAAGTCAACGAGCCGGCAACAGGACGGCTCATTGAGTATCGACTGTTTCCTCTGTCATTACCCGAACTGGCAGCACACACCTCGCAACTGGCTGAACGACGCATGTTGAATGAGCGACTGATATATGGGCTTTACCCCGAGGTTGTGACACAGCCCGAATTTGCGCGTGACATTTTGATTAATCTGGTCAACAATTATCTGTATAAAGACCTGCTGGACTATCGGGGCATCAAGAAGCCTGATGTGTTGATGAACCTGGCCCGCGCATTGGCACTGCAGGTGGGCAGCGAAGTGTCATACAACGAATTGTCGCGTCTCGTCGGGGTGGACAAATTGACCGTTGAGAGCTATATTAATCTGCTTGAAAAGTGCTTTATTGTCTTCAGACTGAATTCGTTCAGCCGCAACCTGCGCAACGAAATCAAGAAAAGCAAAAAAATCTATTTCCTGGACAATGGCATCCGAAATGCAGTGCTAGCCAACTTTGCTCCCATAGAGAACCGTACTGACACCGGTGCGCTGTGGGAGAACCTGATGGTCGCGGAACGCATCAAACGCAATGCCTATAAGGGAAGTTATGCGCTGACTTATTTCTGGCGCACACAGACTCAGCAAGAGATTGACTTTGTTGAGGACATCGATGGCACATTAGCTGCCTTTGAATTCAAATGGAGCGGCAAACGAGCGGCCGTGATGCCCAAAGCCTTTGCCGATGCCTATCCCGGTTCAACCTTGCAAGTGGTCAGTCCCGACAATTTCTGGGAATTCTTGACTTAGTTCCCAGTTTCATGTCTCATGCTGCTTATAAAAAAGAAGAAATAATTCGCGTGATTCAGCGGTTGTCACGAATTATCGAATTTTCGAATTCGTATCGCGCGATTCGCGGTCAATAAATTAGGACAAAATCATTAAGCATTCGCGAGGTTTTCGCGGTTATGAACAAAAAACACTGTAGATTAGGATGAGAGAACGCACTCCCTGGCTCGACTATGTGCGGATGTTCAGTATCTTTCTGGTGATACTCTACCACACGCCCCCGCGGTCTGAACTGCTGGACGAAGCAGTGATTCTGAACCTGCGGGTGCCGGTGTTCTTCTGCATCTCGGGCTTTCTGTTCAACGATGGTCGCTGGACCGGCTTTTGGCGCTATGCCTGGCACCGCGGCAAGCAGATTTTGATTCCCTACGTCCTGTTTTTCGCCGTGTTCTATGGCTTGTGGCTGTGGGTGGGGCGTGACATGCTGGGCGGCGAGGATGCCCGCATCGCCGCCACGCAGCCGCTGGTCGAGATGCTGCTGGGCGACCCCAAGACCGTGGTGGGACCCTTCTGGTACATCGCTTGCCTGATGACAATGCAACTCATCTACTGGTGGATTGCGCACTGGGTGCCACGGCGGTGGACCCTGACGGCCTGCCTGGTCATAGCGGCCTCGACCTACTGGTTGTCGTGGAACTGGGCGTGGGTACGTTTCTGGAACCTGGGCAACGCCCTGTTGTTCATGCCATTCTATGCGCTGGGTCACAGCATGAGGCCACAACTCGAGCGCATCAAGTTTCGTGGCCCTGCCAGCACGCTGGGCTTGCTGGCGGTGGCGGCTGGCTCAATGCTAGCCATGACATGGGTTGTCGGCATCAGAGCATACGACCCTGGGCTATATAGCCTGCTGCGCGTGGCATGCGGGTTGCTGGTCATCCCGGCCTACCTGTGCGTGGGCAAATGGGTGGCACAACTGTGCGGACGGCATCGATTCATCGAACTCATTGTGCTGGGGGGCACCATCTATCTGGGTCTGCAGAACTATGCCATCGGCATCATCCGCATCGGCATCGAGCGCGTGGCCGGCACAGGCTGGCTCGATGACCATGCTTGGATGCGCATCGCCATCGCCCTGGTGGTGATGATTGCCATCTATCCCGTGGCCGTGTGGATTCAGCGACATGCCCCCTGGGTCATCGGCCGCAGCCGCTCCAGCCGAAGCTGAACAAGGTGTAACCCCAATCCACAAAAGACAGAGAGGGCACCGCTCCAGTGAGCGATGCCCTCTTGCGGTGCGTACAGGACTCGAACCAGCGACCTCCTGCGTGACAGGCAGGCATTCTAACCAACTGAACTAACGCACCATTTTGTTTTTGCGGTGCAAAGTTACTGCTTTTCTGCCGAACCGACCAAATTTTTAGCAAACTTTTTTCAAAAAAACGTGATTTTTCGCGTTTTTTCGGCAAAAAAGGCACAAAAATGGCCAACAATTTTGGCCTGTCACAAAAAAATGGTACTTTTGCGAGTTATTTGGAAAACTCCCCCTTGCTAGGGGCAGAACTCTGGTGCCAAATCAGGATTTCTCAGAAATCTCAGTTCTCCCAGAGTTCCCAGAAAACAGAAAAAACAAAACAAAAAATAAAAACAGAAAATGGCAGTATTAGAGAAAATCAGACAGAGAAAGAAAATTCTCGCCATCGTCATCGGTGCCGCCCTCGTGGCATTTATCATCGAGGTGGGTATCGAAGCCCTGGGCCGTCAGGCCAGCAACAGCACCGCCGCCAAGGTGGGCAGTGAGAAGATTGACATCATGGCTTTCCAGAAACGCATGGAGAAGGAAGCCGCAGCCGACCAGAACAACCCCCAGTCGAGCCAGCTCGACCAAGCCGTGCGTCAGCAGCAAGTGCTCAACACCATGATCAACGAGACCCTGCTCAAGCAGGAGTATGAGAAGGTGGGCATCGAGGTGAGCGACCACGAAATCACCGAGTTGATGGTGGGCAAGAGCCCCGCCCCGGCAGCCATGCAGTTTGCCCAGCAGGTGGGAGCCGAAAGCCCGGCTCAAGTCAATGAGATCCTGAACAACCCCACCAAGTTCGGTGCCACCGCCGACCAGCTGGTGGAGCTTCGCAACGAGTGGAACAAGCTGCAGGAGAACATCGTCGAGCAGCTGCAGATGGCCAAGTTGCAGATGCTGGTTGCCGGCGGCCTGCAGGCCAATGACCTGGACCGCGCCCAGATGGCCGAGGACGAGGCCACCACTTGCTATATCACGTTTGTCAAGAAAGACTTCGCCGGCATGGACGATGCCAAGTATCCCGTGAGCGACCAGGAGCTGAAGGCCGAGTGGGAGAAGAACAAGGAGCTGTATCGCCTTGACGAGGAGACCCGCGACATCCACTACATTGCCCTGAACGTAGTGCCGTCGCAGGCCGACATCCAAGCAGCCAACAAGATTGCCGATGCTGCCTGGACTGCCCTGCAGAAGGGTGTGGGCACCGACTCGGTGCGCATCCTGGGCACGGTGCAAATCGACACCGTCATGCAGACGCTGGACAAGTTCACCAACAAGAAAGTCAAGGACTTTGTCGCCGGCGCATCGATTGGCGCCACCAAGCGCGACACCGTCATCAACAACCACCACGTGATGTACAAGCTCACCGGTAAGATTGTGTCGCTCGACTCGGTGAACTACAGCATGGTGATTGTGCCAGGCGGCAAGAGCACGCAAGACTCGGCTCTGGCTATGCTGCAAGGCGGCAAGACACCTGAAGAGGTGGCCAAGAGCATCAAGGGTGCCCAGATGGCCGAAGACCGCTGGGAGCGCATCTATGCCGTGCCCGACTCCATCAAGAACAAGTTTGCCAACGCTGGCGAGGGCTACTTTGTGATGAACAGCGGTGACCAGGGTGCCACCCTGCTCAAGGTCAATGAGAAGAAAGCTCCGAAGACCTTCTACACCCTGGCCACAGTGACCTACGACGCCTATGCCAGCAAGAAGACCAACGACGACATGCGTGCCAAGCTGCAGGACTTCCTGAACAAGAACAAGACCGCCAAGGCATTTGCCGAGAATGCCGCCAAGGCCGGCTTCCAGGCCATGCCCGCCAGCATCACCCCGAGCACAGCCCAGCTGGGTCAGAACCCCTACACCGGCCAGGGCATCAAGGACACCCGCAAGGCTGTGAAGTGGGCGTTTGACAGCAAGAAGGGCGAGGTGTCGCCCATCTTCAGCGACAACAACGACTATCTGGTGGCCGTGTGCTTGGACGAGATTTACGACGGCGACTACATGCCCTACAACTCAAGCCAGCTCAAGGAGATGCTCACCACCAAGGTGCGCAACAGCAAGAAGGCCGACGCGCTGATGGCCCAGTTCAAGGGCAAAGCCAACGATGTGGCCGGCTATGCCAAGGTCATGGGCGTCCAGGTCGACTCGGCGCAGGTGGTGTTTGCCAGCAACTTCGTTCCCAAGCTGGAGAATGAGCCTGCACTGATTGGCCGCATCGCCGGCACGGCAAAGGGCAAGACCGTGGGTCCGTGGAAGGGCGAGAACGGCGTGTATGTCTTCCAAGTCTATGACGTGAAGACCGATGGCCGCAAGCCCAGCAAGGAAGAGCTCAACAACCGCTACGCCCAGCAGCGTGGTGGCGCCATGGTGGGCAATCCCAACGCGATGGCCTACATCCTGAGCCGCGCCACCAAGGTGAAGCGTTCGCTCATCAATTTCTATTGATTGACACCTAATTAATATAGTAAAGAACCGCGGATTTTTTACCCCAAAATTCGCGGTTCTTTTCCCATCAGGGTCTGAAAGGTGTTGGCTTTAGGGGTAGCATTCTTAATTCTTAGTTATAAATTATAAATTATAGCAGTGACTATCAACGACATACAAGACGAGATTATTGAGGAGTTTGAGGGCTTTGACGACTGGATGGACCGCTACGCCTACATCATCGAGCTGGGCAACGCCATGCCGCCACTGGACGAGCGATACAAGACCAGCGACAACCTGATAGACGGTTGCCAGAGCCGCGTGTGGCTGCAGGCCGACTGCAACGATGGCATCGTGACCTTTCAGGCCGACAGCGACGCGCTCATCGTCAAGGGCATCGTGTCGATGGTGGTGCGTGTGCTCAGCGGCCACACTCCCCAAGAGATTCTCGATGCCGACCTATACTTCATCGAGCGCATAGGCTTGCGCGACCATTTGTCGCCCACACGCAGCAATGGCCTGCTGGCCATGGTCAAGCATGCCCGTGCCTATGCCTTGGCTTATAGCATGCAGCAGTCATGAGTTACGAGTTCCAGGCACAACTAAAAACTAACGTCTAAATTGAAGAGCGATGATTGAAATTCGCCAGATTGAACCCACCAAGCGCAACCTGAAAGAGTTTGCCAAGTATCCTATCGATGTCCTCTACAAGGACAGCCCCTACTATGTGCCCGACCTGATCAGCGATGTGGTGGGCACACTCATGCCGAGTGAGAATCCGGCATTTGACTTCTGCGAGAGTGCCTACTTCATGGCCTACCGCGACGGCAAGCCCGTTGGCCGCATCGCCGGCATCATCAACCATCTGGTGAACAAGCGCAGCGGCAAGCTGGAGGGGCGTTTCGGATACATTGACTTTATCGACGACGATGAGGTTTCGAGCGCCCTGGTCAATGCCGTCACCGAGTGGGCCAAGCAGAAAGGGATGACCTGCCTGACCGGTCCGCTGGGTTTTACCGACATGGACCAGGAGGGCATGCTCGTCGAGGGCTTCGACGAGGTGAGCACACAAGCCACCATCTACAACTATCCCTACTATCCCCAGCACATGGAGCGCATGGGATTTGTCAAAGATGTCGACTGGCTGGAGTTTCGCGTCGAGGTGCCTGACGCAGTGCCTGAGAAGATGGCGCGCATCGCCCGCATCGTCAAGCAGCGCCTGAACATCGACACCGTCAAGTACACCAACCGCAAGCAGCTGGTCAAAGACTATGGCAACGCCATCTTCAAGCTCATCAACGAGGCGTATGATGACCTGTTTGGCTATTCTCCGTTGAGCGAGAAACAAATTAAGCATTACATCAAGATGTACTTGCCATTCTTGCCGCTCGAAGACTTGTCGCTGGTAGTGAAGCCTGACGGCGAGCTCATCGGGGTGGGCATTTCCCTCCCGTCGCTGTCGCAGGCACTGATTAAATGCCGTGGCCGCCTTTTCCCCACAGGGTGGTATCATCTGCTGCGTGCATTCAAGGGGAAGAACGAGACGGTAGACCTGTTGCTGATTGCTGTGAAGCCCGAATACCAGGGCAAAGGCGTGAACGCATTGTTCTTTGATGACCTCATCCCATATTTCATCAAGTTTGGCTACAAGTGGGCCGACACCGGCCACGAACTCGAGGAAAACGAGCGTGTGCAACAACAGTGGCAATACTTCAACTACCGCCAGAACAAGCGCCGCCGCGCATACACCAAGGAAATCTGATTTTAATTCATAATTTATAATCAGACCAAGGTAACGGCTACACTACTCCACAGCCTCACTACTCCGCTACTAGACTACTCCACTTCCTCACTACCTAAAAAATGAACAACAAGCGACTGAATGTGATTGCGGCATGGGTGATTCTCATCGGTTGCCTGTGCACATTGGCTTATATGATACACAACGACCTGATGGGCGGCACAGCGACCGCCCCCCAGACACAAGCAGCCATGCCGGCCACACCTGTCGTGGTCATCGACTCGACTGCCGATGTGGTGGCCTACTATCCCCAGTTCTCGCGCATCGACCTAGTGTGCGGCACGATGCCCGGCCAGGACGACAAGGCGGTCATCTTCTGCGCCGAGGCGGCGTTCACCCACGAGCTGCTCAACGAGTTTGCACACAGCAACATCGACGGCGACCATGTGAGCGGCGGCCAGCGCTACGCCGGTGCCAGGTGCAAGGACAACAGTGGCGCATTTGTCAGTTGGGGCAACCACTGGCAGTTTGTGCAGGGCGACTACAGCGAGGCCCTTGACCGGGCGGCCGGCGAGGGCGGCATGGGCTTCGGTCAGGCCAGCATCATCCACCAGAGCAAGCGGGTCAAGAAGCTGTGGCGCAGTGGCGTGAACCACTACCGCGCCCTGTGCGAGAAGGGCGGCCAGCTGTGCATCGTCGACTCGCGCGAGGCGGTGGAATATGCCGACTTTGTCGACATGCTTGAGCGTTATGGCGTGAGCGAGGCCTTGTATCTGGACATGGGTGCCGGGTGGAACCACTCGTGGTGGCGCGATGCCGATGGCTCAGTGCACGAGATTCATCCCCGCATCGACAAAAGCCGCTATTGCACCAACTGGATCACGTTTTATAACAACTAGAATCTCTTGAACATCTGGAGCCTCTAGAACCAAAAAATAGACTGAAATGATTAAGATTGACACGAAAGCTGCGCTGGGCGCAGTGAATGAGAAAGAGATTAACGCGTTGCGTCCTGCCGCCGAGGCTGCCGCACGCACGCTAGCCGACGGCGACGGTGCCGGCAACGACTTCTTGGGCTGGCTGCACCTGCCCAGCTCGATTGATGAACAGCAGCTGGCTGCCGTCGAGGCATGCGCTGCCCGTCTGCGCCAGGATTGCGAGGTGGTCGTGGCGGTGGGCATCGGCGGCAGCTACCTGGGCGCCAAGGCCGTGATTGAGGCCCTGAACGACCAGTTTGCCGCCTATAAACAGGCCAACGGTGCCCGCGTGCTGTTTGCCGGCAACAACATCGGCGAGGACTATCTGCACGACCTGATGGGGCTGCTTGCCGGACGCAAGTGGGGCATCATCGTCATCAGCAAGAGCGGCACCACCACCGAGCCGGCCATTGCCTTCCGTCTGCTCAAGGGGCAGCTCGAGCGTGAGCAGGGGCACGAATGGGCCAGCCGCCACATCGTGGCCATCACCGACGCCGCCCGTGGCGCACTGCGTGGCCTGGCCACGCAGGAGGGCTACGACACCTTTGTCATCCCCGACAATGTGGGTGGCCGTTTCTCGGTGCTCACCCCGGTGGGCCTGCTGCCCATCGCCGTGGCCGGCTTCGACATCCGCGCCCTGGTGGCCGGTGCGGTCGACATGGAGCAGGGCAGCGACGAGATGATGCTGCAGTATGCCCAGGTGCGCAATGCCCTGTACCAGAGTGGCAAGAAGATTGAGATTCTTGTCAACTTCGAGCCTCGCCTGCACTTCTTGGCCGAGTGGTGGAAACAGCTCTACGGCGAGAGCGAGGGCAAGGACGGCAAAGGCATCTTCCCGGCAAGCGTCGACTTCACCACCGACCTGCACTCGATGGGCCAATGGATTCAGGACGGCGAGCGCACCATCTTTGAGACCGTGCTCACCGTCGAGCGGCAGCACCACGAGGTGGTCATCCCCACCGATGCCGCCGACCTGGACGGCCTGAACTACATCGCCGGCCGCCGGCTGGGCGAGGTCAACCACAAGGCCGAGTTGGGCACTCGCCTGGCTCATGTCGACGGTGGCGTGCCCTGCCTGGTCATCTCGCTTCCCGCCATCGACGAGCGCACACTGGGCCAGCTCATCTACTTCTTCGAGAAGGCTTGCGGCATCAGCGGCTACATGCTCGGTGTCAACCCCTTCAACCAGCCCGGTGTCGAGGCCTACAAGAAGAACATGTTCGCCCTGCTGGGCAAGCCTGGCTATGAGGCACAGACCGCCGCTCTCAAGGCCCGGCTGTGACCGCCAGCACGCCCCAAGCATACCAAAAGACAACACCATGAAAGCAGAATGCCTTGCATGGTGTTGTCTTTTGTAGTCACCTATAGCCACTTGCTGTCCAGAAATGCAATCTTTCGCTTATAATACTGCTTTGCCCACTCGGCTTGCTCTTTTAAATTGGCTACCGGGCTTTGAGGCCAACGACTTGCCTCGCATGAGCATGCAGGAGCCACACGTTGCACAAACTCATCGATAAAGCCGTCGAGGTTATCACCATCTTTGGCTTTTAAACGCCTGTAATGCTCCCTCACTTTCTGCTGGAAACGAGGAAAACGAATCAGCTCCTTTAGCCACAATGGTGAACAGTAACTGGGCATTTCTTCATAGACAAAACATTCCGGCTTATCGATATAACGATGACTGAAAGCACTCCCAAAATCCCACACTGGCCCGAACTTGAACTTGGCCGCGTCACCGGCATCGCGCGACAGCCAACAACTGCCACTGAATGCCTCGCAATTATCCATCAATTCGTTGACAATGTAAAAGCGCGCTAACGCGTCAATATCAACTAGCTGTTCCCATTCTGTACTGGATTTGTCAGCCACGCAAATGGCCGAATCAACACGATCCAGCAATTGATTGATATACTTGCGCTGCCACAGGGACAAATCAGAAGGATAATGATATTCCAGCGTGATATTCACCCCCATACGACTATTGATTGTAAGCCGCTGAAAAGTGGGCCAACCATCAATCTCCAGCAGCCACCCCCCACGGTCGGTCCAACTGTCGCGCTTGGGCCATGGCTTGACCTCGACACGCCCTGGCTCGACACGAAGTTGTTCGGTTAGCAGGTAGACGCCACGATAGTCGCCATTGAGAACCAACTCGATGGGCGATACTTGAGGAGTATAATCCATACCCAATCTCCTGCTCAGTTCAAATCCCATTACTGTCGCTATCATGACATAGGGCGAGGTCGCTTCACTTAGCAGAACGTAATGCTTGCTCTGTTTCGCTTCAAACAAAGAAGTCGCTTCATCCAGTTTGATACGATAAGGGCGCTTCTCGCTCCTTCTCCAAGTTGTGTTGCCGCGACCTTTGATGTACAGCTTCTGAACCAGGTCTGTCGAGTCTATTGTCAATTTGCCGGAAATCCAGCGGTCTTTTGATTCGACTGACATTGACTTGCGAGTATCAATACGAAAAACCGGCAAGACACCCGAAGGCCTCACTGACGACACTGTCGGGTGTTCTACACAACACGTCAACAGAAAAACGGCAAAAAGTATTGGCAATATTGCTAATCGACTACCCATTTGGCCACAAAAATACAAAAAGTATTTCAGATTAATTGGGCAAAAAGCTTTTTTACACGGCAATGGAGAAAAAATCACATTGAAGAGTCGTTATGTCACAATTATTTCCTATCTTTGCAGTTTGAAAAATAGTGACTTATCGAGATATGAAGAAAATCATCCTACTGATTGCTGCTGTTGTCGCGTTGCTGGCTGTGTCCTCGTGCAACAATGCCGGACATAAAGAAGCGGACAAGCCGGCCATCGAGCAAACCAGCTACCAGCCCAGTGGTGACCTGAACAAGGATGCTCAGGCCATTGCTGACATGATTATCCACTCATCACAACGCATGATTGATGGCGAGGCCAGCCTGGAGGAAGACCAGGCACATGCCGACAAGATGATTAGGGCGTACAACGACTACTACCAGTCGCAAAACCGCAGCGAGGAGTTTCAGAAAGCCCTGAACGAGGCCACCGAGACCGCCATCGACAGTCTGGGTGTGATTCTGGGCAAAGGAACTCGATAATTCATAATTTATAATTTATAATCCGAATCCTTGATTCTTAACTTTTAATTAAAATAAATGAATATCCTCGAACTGAGCGAACAAGAGATAGTCAGAAGAAATAGTCTGAACACGATGCGCGAGATGGGCATAGACCCCTACCCCGCAGCCGAATTTGTTGTCAATGCCTACAGCGACGACATCCGTGAGCAATTTGTCGACGATGCCGAGCCGCGCCAGGTGAGCCTGGCCGGACGCATCATGAGCCGTCGCATCATGGGCAAAGCCTCGTTCATGGAGCTGCAGGACTCGCATGGCCGCATCCAGGTCTACATCAGCCGCGACGAATTGTGTCCCGACGAGAACAAAGACCTGTATAATGTCGTGTTCAAGAAGCTGCTCGACATGGGCGACTTTGTGGGTGTGACCGGCTTTGTGTTCCGCACCCAGACGGGCGAAATCAGCGTGCATGCCCAGACGCTGCGGGTGCTGAGCAAGTCGTTGCGACCGCTGCCCGTGGTCAAGGTCAAGGATGGCGTGACCTACGACGCGTTTGACGACCCCGAGCTGCGCTACCGCCAGCGCTACGTCGACCTTGTGGTCAACGACGGGGTGAAGGAGACCTTCCTCAAGCGCGCTCTGGTGGTCAAGACCATGCGCCAGGTGCTGGACGACGCCGGCTATACCGAGGTTGAGACCCCGACGCTGCAAAGCATCGCCGGCGGTGCCAGTGCGCGGCCGTTCATCACCCACTTCAACGCGCTGAACGTCGATATGTACATGCGCATCGCCACCGAGCTCTATCTCAAGCGCCTGATTGTTGGCGGTTTTGAGGGTGTCTATGAGATTGGCAAGAACTTCCGCAACGAGGGCATGGACCGCACGCACAACCCCGAGTTCACCTGCATGGAGCTGTATGTGCAATACAAGGACTACAACTGGATGATGTCGTTCACCGAGCAGTTGCTCGAGAAGATCTGCATCGCGGTCAACGGCAAGCCCGAAGCCGAGTTTGACGGCCATCTGATCAGCTACAAGGCCCCCTACCGCCGCCTGCCCATCCTCGATGCCATCAAAGAGCAGACCGGCTATGACCTGACAGACATGGACGAGGCCCAGATTCGCGAGGTGTGCCACAAGCTCAACATGGAGATAGACGACACCATGGGCAAGGGCAAACTCATCGACGAGATCTTCGGCGAGTTCTGCGAGGGGCACTATGTGCAGCCCACGTTCATCATCGACTATCCCGTGGAGATGTCGCCGCTGACCAAGATGCACCGCAGCAAGCCCGGCCTGACTGAGCGCTTCGAACTGATGGTCAACGGCAAGGAGGTGGCCAACGCCTACAGCGAGCTCAACGACCCCATCGATCAGGAGGAACGCTTCAAGGAGCAGATGCGCCTGGCCGACAAGGGCGACGACGAGGCCATGATCATCGACCACGACTTCCTTCGTGCCCTGCAATATGGCATGCCGCCGACCAGCGGCATCGGCATCGGCATCGACCGCCTGACCATGTTCATGACGGGCAAGACCACCATCCAGGATGTCATCCTGTTCCCGCAGATGCGCCCCGAGAAGGTGGCCCGCCGCGACAAGGAGGAGGTCTTCACAGCACTGGGCATCCCTGCCGAGTGGGTGGCCCCCATCCAGAAGGCCGGTGTGCTCACTGTCCAGGCCCTGGCCGCGCTGGAGCGTCCGGGCAAGCTGTTCCAGGACTTGCTCGACATCAACAAAAAATACAAGCTGGGCTATCAGGCCCCGACTGCCGACCAGGTGAAGCAGTGGGTCGAGTGCGCCCGGCAGACCACCAGCCAAGAATAATCTCTCACACAACACTGAATATGAAAAAGTTAATCATCTTACTGGCATTGATGTTGCCGATGGTTGCATCGGCCCAGGATCTCGAGGGCACGTGGAAGTTCCACCCCACCTACCAGCTGACCACAGCCACCGACTTGATTGACACCGACAACATTGTCTACGCTCTGACAAATGGCACACTGGTGCGTCTGGACAAGACGACCCACCAGGTTGAGCCGATGTCGCCCGCAACGGGTCTGACCGAATTCAAGGTGCATGGCATCTACTATAACTACGACAAGCACTACTTGCTGGTGGCCTACAACAACAGCAACATCGACCTGGTGTATGATGACGGACGCATCGTCAACGTGAGCGGTCTGGCCGACGTTGTGATGAACGTGCCACGCACCATCAACGATGTCACATTTGCCGGCGACAAAGCCTATCTGGCCACCGACTTCGGCCTGGCCGTGGTCGACGAAGTGACAACCGGCATCAGCGAGTTCCGCTACTATGGCAGTGCGCTGACCTCGGTAGCCACCGTTGGCGACATGATGATTATTGCCACCGACAGTCAACTCTATGCCAGCGCCGACCGTCGCGAGCAGCTGAGCGACTTCACCAGCCTGGGCATCACCCAGGCAGCTGCGCGGCTGCGCCCCGCCAACGACAGTACATTCTTCTTGCTGGGCACCAATGCGCTCAAGTGCTGCATGCTGACCGAGGGCGGACAAGACGGCATCGCATGCACGGCAACCAGCATCGCTGCAGCCACACCCGACAACCTGCAACGCACTGTCGGCGGCTGGCTGGCCAACTTCCGCACGAGCAAGTACTACTACACCATCGCCGAGGGCACCTATGCCGCGACCTGCGTCAGCGGCAACAACACCTCGCTCTACTCGTGCACGCCGGGCGGCGACGGTACGGTGTGGCAGATTGACGGCAACGGCATCCACGTCAAGGACAACACGACCGAGGTCTACAAGCCTGCCGGCATCTACATGCGCACCAACGTCTCGCCACAGATGTTCTACAGCTACTACAACCCGCGCAACAACAAGTTCTATGCCACCAACCACGACCAGCGTCACGCCTACAACAACGGTCAGGAAACGACTACCATTTCCTATCTACTGGCCTACGACGGCAACAGCTGGGTCGATGAGACACCGGCAGAGTTGAAAAATCTGACAAAGCCCAGTCCGCTGGTGTTTGTGCCCTGGCACGAAAATGCCCTGTTCTATGTCATCCGTAAGGGCACAAACATGTTCCGGATTGTAGACGGCCAGGTCAACCATACCTTTAAAGAGGGTGTCAACCTTCCATATACATCAAAACTTTATTCTCCTCGACTAGCCTTTGACAGTGAGGGCAACCTGTGGATGTGCTCAACTCGCAGCACGACTCAACCCTATAACATAGCGTGCATGCTGCCCCGCGACAAAGTGATGAAAGACACCATCACCAAAGATGACTGGATTGTGGTTTCGGTACCGGGGTTAAACACCGGCGGCACGTTCCAGAATCAGACTTTCTGCATCGGCAGGGGCGATGTCAAGGTTGCACATGGGGGCAGTCAGAGTGTGCTGACTTTCACTTTATGGCGCGGCACACCCGATGCCGAACATCCCACGGTCGAGACGATACGCCCCTCCAACCCCATTGACCAGAACGGCAAGGGTTTCGACCCGACAAACAACAAAATTTACTGCATGGCCACCGACTCAACCGGCCTGGTGTGGGTGGGCAGCGACAACTGCCCGGTCTTCTACTTCGATCCGTCAGAGGTGATGGACAGCGGCTTCAAGGTCACCCGGCCGAACGCCGTCGATGGCGATGGGTCGCCCTACGATGGCAAAGTCAGTCACATTGCCACCGACCACCTGAACCGCAAGTGGATTGCCACAACAGAACAAGGGGTCTTTGTCGTGAGTCCCGACGGGTCGCATGTGCTCAAGCACTTCGATGTGGACAACAGCGGACTGCCATCAGCGTGCGTCTACTCGGTGTCCGCCTCGCCCAACCGCGCCATTGCGCTGACCGACAAGGGTGTTGCCGAGCTGGACATGACCGACATCCCCCATGTGATTGACTACACGGCCGTGACTGCGGCTCCGATGGTGGTCGAGCCGAGCTACACCGGTTTTGTGACCATCGGCCAGGTGGATGTGGGTGCCTGTGTGCGCATCACCGACCGCGACGGCCAGCTGGTGCGCGAGTTCACCGCCACCGGCAGCCAGGTGGCCTGGGACACCTGCGACACCACTGGCGAGCGTGTCGCGACAGGGGTGTACAACGTCTATGCCGGCATTGATGCCGACCATCTGCCCGCCACCCCCCAGGTTAGGGTCAGGGTAATCAAGTAGTTTTTTAGTTGTTAGTTGTCAGTTGTTAGTTGTCAGTTGTTGCCACAACTAAAAACTAAAATCTAAAAACTAAAAACTTTCGTATGATTGACGTCCATTCGGTTGAATTCTATGTCATCGCCTTTGTGGTGGCCATGGCGCTGGTGACGCTGCTTGTGGGACAGCGCACCCGTGGCGAGGCCACCACCAACATTGACACCCTCGACCTCACCCCCAGCCTGGCCGACGAGGCCGGCCTGCTGGCCATCACCAGCGACAGTGGCGACACCGTGGCCATCACACGCACGGGCTTGCCCATCTTCGAGGGCGACACTGTGGTCCTGGTGAGCACCATCATCGACGACAAGTGGCACATCGAGGAGAAGCGCGCCACCAAGGGGCGCGGCCCGCATGTCATCATGGACGGCACCACACAGCTCACATTTCTCAAACCTCGCCGCTACCATGTGCGCTACGACAGCGAGATCACCGGCCAGTGGGTCACGCTGACCTACACCCACCGCCCCGGCAGCACCACCCGCACCCGGCTCAAATACTGACGCGGCGGAGTGTCAAAAAAAATGGCGGCAACCCACCTCAGGGCTGCCGCCATTATCATCCTGATGGCGGGCAAAGCAGTCGCGCCCCAGCTGCATGAGTTCGGCCGAGGGATGCACGGCCAACTTATTGTATTGTCGCATCACGTCCTGCGCCATGCCATGTGCAGCCACAACCAGCAGCACCAGCGTGGTCACAATCCGAAGCGACAGTTGGCTTATAGCTAATAGTTAATAGTTTATAGTTAACAGTCTATAGTTTATAGTTCATAGTTAACGGGTCTCTATTCAGCGACTATTATGCATTACACATTATAAATTATAAATTATAAATTATGAATTGTGCATTGCTTAAAGGTACTTGTCGCCGAATTGAGTTCTCACCTCGTTGACATACAGGCGGATGCGCTGCTCTTCGTCCTTGGGGACAATGAGCAGTGCGTCGTCCACATCGGCCACGATGTAGTTGTCCAGCCCCGAGAGCACCACCACCTTGTCGCCGCTGACGGCGATGACATTGTTGTGGCTGTTGTACAGCAGGTTCTGGTCGTGCTGCGTCACATTGCCATCGGCATCGTGATGCGGAGCGTTGTCATACAGCGAGCCCCATGTTCCCAGGTCGCTCCACCCGAAGTCGACACACTCGACAAAGACGTTCGGGGCCTTTTCCATCACAGCGAAGTCAATCGAGATGTTGGGGCAGGCGGCATAGTTGGCGTTGATGAACTCCTGCTCCTGCGGTGAGCCATAGTATTGTGCGCCCTTGGCCAGGACGGCCTCGATGTCGGGCGCGTAGGCGGCCATGGCCGCCAGGATGGTTTTTGCGCTCCAGAAGAACATGCCCGAGTTCCAGAAAAACTCGCCCGATGCCAGAAACACGCGGGCCAGCTCCTCGTTGGGCTTCTCGGTGAATGTCTTCACACGGCTGAAGTCGGCGTCCATCGCCTCGCCCACCTGGATGTAGCCATAGCCCGTCTCGGGGCGGTTGGGGCGGATGCCCAGCGTCAACATCGCGTCGTGGCGGTCGATGAAGTCAAATGCCTTGAGCACGCTGGCGCGAAACTCGTCGGACTTCAAGATCAGGTGGTCGCTCGGGGCCACCATGATGCGTGCCTCGGGGTTGAGCCGGACGATGTGGTGCGCGGCCCACGCGATGCATGGGGCGGTGTTGCGTCGGGCCGGCTCGAGCAGAATCTGCTGCGGGCTGACCTGCGGCAGCTGCTCGCGGATGATGCCGGCATACTGCTCGTTGGTCATCAGGATGATGTTCTCGTCGGGCACGATGCCCCGGATGCGGTCAACCGACATCTGCAGCAGGCTGCGGCCGGTGCCGAAGAAGTCCAGGAACTGTTTGGGACGCGAGGCGCGGCTGTAGGGCCAGAAGCGGCTGCCCACACCGCCGCACATGATCACACAATAGCGGTTATCGTTGCTCATATCTGTTGGCTATAGTTTTATCATTCACAGAAAAAGCTCTTAAAGTAGTGAGACAATAGTGATGTAGTGAAGCCGTTGCATGATTGTGACGGGGACACCACACAGACTTTCGACACCCTGAGCGGCAAGAGCAATGGCTCCACCGCCCCACTACCCCACTACTTTAGAAAGCTGAGAAATTCATTAAAAACAGCGGCAAAGTTAAGCAATTTTTCTCACATCACAGCGAATTTCTATCCCAAAAAAATAAAGTCCTCAAGTTGCGGGTTGCGGGTTAGCTTTGCTGCCTCTGTGCATGTCAGGTGCCCATGGCATCGTCGTGCGACAGGGGGTCAGTGGCGCAGCCAGCGCAGCAGGTCCTTGAAGCCGGTCTTCTTGCCGTAGAGCAGGATGCCGGTGCGGTAGATGCGCGAGGCAATCCACACTGTCAGGGTCGCCGTGCCGAACAGCAGCACGATGCTCAGCGCCAGCTGCCACAGGGGCACATCGTAGGGCAGACGCACCATCATCACGATGGGCGAGGTGAACGGAATCATCGAGCACCAGAAGGCCATCGGCCCGTTGGGGTTGTCGATGCACGCCATGCCGGCATAGAGCGCGATAATCATCACGATGATGATGGGCGTGGTGAACTGCGACGCGTCATTGGCCTGGTCGACCGCCGACCCGAAGGCGGCAAACAACGCGGCATAGAGCAGATAGCCGCCGATGAAATAGAACACAAAGCTGGTGAAAATCTGCAGGTAGTTGACCCCCAGGATGGCCTGGACGATGCCGCTCATGTCGGCATTGCCGCCCTGGGCCAGCGCGGCCTGCACAGCGGCGGGATCGCCGGCCATGCCCAGCGTGTCGCCCAAGGCCAGCCCCAGCATGCTGCCGGCCACCACGCTCAGGGCCAGCATCACCACCGTCCAGATGGCCAGTTGCGTCAGCCCCACCAGCGCCACGCCGATGATTTTGCCCATCATCAGCTGGAACGGCTTGCACGAACTGACGATGACCTCGACGATGCGGTTGGTCTTCTCCTCGATGACACCGTTCATGATCATCGCGCCATACATCAGCACGAACATATAAATCAGGAAGGCCAGGAAGAACCCGATGCCCATGGCAATCTCGGTGCTGGTCTCGGTCTCGGTGCCGTCCTCGCCCCACTTGACGCTCTTGACATCGACATCGACGCTCGACTCGTCGATCATCTTCTGCAAGTTGGGCACGCCGTAGCTCGCCACATGAGCGCGGGTGAGCGTGTCGCTCAGCTGGCGGCCCAGCGTCATCTTGAGCGAGGAGTTGATGGTCTTGTCGCTGTAGATGGTCAGCTGGTGCACCGAGTCGATGTCCTGCGGGATGATGACCACGGCGGTGAGCCGGCCGTCGCTCTTGTCGTAGAACGCGCGCGGGTCGGCGATGGTGTCGCCGCGCAGGGCGATGAAATGATAGAGGTCGGTGTCCTGGATGGCACCGCCATAGCGACCGGTCTGGTCGATGACGGCCACATCCTCGGTCTCACTGCCCTCGGTGTTGAGATAGCCGATGCCGATGGGCAGCAAGATGCAGGCAATCATCAGGATGGGGATGAGGATGGTCATGATGATGAACGACTTGCGCCCCACCATCGACATGTATTCGCGGGCGATAATCAGTTTAAGCTTGTCCATGGTTCTGGTCTTTAACGGTGTTAACAAAGATGTCGTGCATCGACGGCAATATCTCGTGGAAGCCTGCGAGGGCGCAATGGTCGTTGAGCCATGCGATGGCGTCGTGCATGCTCACACCGGGGTTGAGCCGCACCAGCGTCTCGCGGCTGCCCATGGCGGCCGGCAGCAGCGTGTAGAGTGTGTCGCACGGCTGCAGTGTCTCGCCCCGTGCCAGGTCCACCGCCAGGATGCCCTGTTTGTGCTGCTGGCGGATGTCATCGACACTGCCCTCGAGCACCACGCGCGAGTGGTTGATCAGTGTGATGCGCTCGCAGATGGCCTCGACGCTCTCCATGTTGTGGGTCGAGAACAGCACCGTGCTGCCCTCCTGCTTCAGGCGCAGGATCTCGGCCTTGAGCTGGTCGGCGTTCACCGGGTCGAAGCCCGAGAACGGCTCGTCGAAGATGAGCAACCGCGGGCGATGGATGACGGTGGCGATGAACTGCACCTTCTGCTGCATACCCTTGCTCAGCGCCTCGAGCTTCTTGTCGCGCCACTCGCCCAGGTCGAAGCGCTCCAGCCATTGCAGCATCTCGCCTGTGGCACTGGTCTTGTCCATGCCCTTGAGGCGAGCCAGATAGACAATCTGGTCGCCCACCTTCATCTTCTTGTACAGGCCACGCTCCTCGGGCAGGTAGCCGATGTGCGCCACATCGTCGTCGGTGATGGCGCGTCCGTCCAGCATCACTGTGCCGCTGTCCTGGTGGGTAATGCGGTTGATGATGCGTATCAGTGAAGTCTTGCCGGCTCCGTTGGGACCCAGCAGGCCATAGATGCACCCCTGTGGCACGTTCATGCTCACGTGGTCTAGTGCCAGATGTCCGTCATACTGCTTGACGACATCGCTGATTTCAATGAAATTGTTCACTGCCGTATAAATTAATTCGTAATTCGTAATTCTTAATTCGTAATTGCGCATTGCGCTCTATGCTGTCCCTTTGACGCAACACAGAGGCACTTTATTACAAGTCGGTACAAAAAATTTGCCCCCGCGCATGGGCGGAGGGCAAATTCCCGATTTAATATAAAAGATGAATTGACTCTGTCATCACTGGCCGGGGTCGGTGTCGTGACCCGGGTTGCCGGTGGGCACGTCATAGTCGGCGTGGCCCAGCATGATGTTGATCACCGCGTTGACATCGGCGATGTCCACCCTGCCGTCGCCCGTCACGTCGCATGCCCGGGTGTCGGGAGCATCCATAGCCAGTCGCAGACCCAACTTTCCCTGGCGGTAGCCATCGGCTTCAGATGTGCGATAATAGACTGTCGCATAGTCCATGTCGTCCATGCATGACCCTCCTCTGATGGCATGTGCCTGGCCAGTGGCAGGGCCTTGTGGATCAACTTGTGCCGTGTCGGGATAGGGTCCGTACCAGTCCCGGCACAGCTCCCACACGTTGCCGCTCATGTCGTAAAGTCCCAACTCGTTGGGTGTTTTCATCCCGACAGGGTAAGACTCGGCTTGCGGCTCACCCGAGGTGTGATACATCATCCATCCCACATCGGCACCTGCGTTGACATCACCGCCGCTCCAGGGGTAACCTTGTGTCATGTTGCCGCCGCGCGCTGCAAACTCCCATTCGGCCTCGGTGGGCAGACGGAAGCTGAGGCCGGTCAGCTCATTGAGCCGGGCAATGAAGTCTTGCCATTCGTCCCATGTCTTGTCTATGGCCGGGTGCAGCTGGCTGCCGGGATTGGACGTTCCCATCACAGCATCCCACAGGGCTTGGGTTGTCTCGGTCACCGCCATCATGAAGCTGCTCACTGTCACCTGGTGGGGCGTGAGATACTCTGGCTGGCTGTATTTTCCGTCCTCGATATACTCGTCACCCATCATGAAAGTGCCGCCACTCACATATTGCATCTGCACGCTGGTGCCGTTGATTTCAATTGTGCAGGCCTGACCCTTGCCGAGCATGTGGTTGATGATGGTGTTGACGTCCGAGATGTCATAGTCATTGGCACCACCATTGACACGGATGGTGTCGTTGGCTTGCGTGATGACATCGCCGTCGGTGGTGGTCATGGCGATGTCGGTGAGCACCAGGTCATAGCTGCCCGATGGCAATCGCAACGTGAACAGTGTGCCGTCGCAGCCGTTCAGCGGCTTGTGGCTGGGCGAGTTGACCACCAGCCGGTCGCCATCAAGCTTTGCCTCATGGTCGACTGCACGTTCAGGGTTGAGGACAATGCTCTTGATGGCACCGAGGTCGCCACTACCCGAGAGTTTCAACACACATTGCACCGACACGATTGGGTCCAGACGGTTCAGCTCGACCGGCGCCTCAATGAACTCTTCCTGTCCCGTGACATCGGCTCCCCACAGTCCCAAGCCACGCACAAACTGATAGCAGTCGGGCAGATGGGCATACATTGCCGAACAGTCACGAGTCATCGGCCCATAGTAGCGAACTCGCGCCCCGGGTGGGAAATAGTTCATCGTGTTGACCTGTAGTATCTCGGGATGCACCAGGGGTTTGTCCCAGAACACATGGCTCACTCCGCCCAGGGCATAGTACACGGGATTCCATTGAGGCAGAAAGTCGTCCTCGTAGGTTGCCGGTATGGCTTCGGCCGTCAGCTGGATGCGGTGCTTGGCTGATGCCGCATCGACCGGATAGGGAATCTCACACTTGGCAAACGGGCAGATGACATATACCTCCGAGTTGCCTGTGTGTCTGACAATGACATTCTCAACACCGGCCATAGACCACGCATTGGCCACAGTCATTGTCCTGGGCAACTGGATGGTCTTGACGTTGCATTGCGACGGAAAAGCGTTCCCGGCCACTGCCGTCACCGGATAACACACTCCATCCCAAACGACACTGTCGCGCACTGCGACACACTCGGGCAAGTCGTGATAGAACAAGGCGGTGTCAACCTCGCTCTCATTGATGTTACTGTCCACCTTTGGCATCAGGGTGGCAGTCTTGGTCGCTGCCGAGACGCTATATCGCAACCCGTCGCACCACACATTGTATGTGCCGGCTTCGGCTCTAGCGACTGTCTGGCACACAAGCATGATCGCCGGCACTAACAGAAGCCTACTATAGATGCATGCCATATTAAATGGATTACGTAACATTTTAACTTAAATTTAAATGAATTGATAAATAAAAAATATATTTCTATTGCAACATAAAAATTTTGATAGTGCAAAGGTAGTATGCCAGTGCGAATTGTGCAAATTTTTGAGCGTAACACTTTTTTGAAACAACACCCTGAATAGCAACTAGTTACTATCGAAACAGGCCGAAACACGGCTGTGAGAGGAGCCATTTTTTTCAAGATTCCCCCTCCAGGCGGAGAGCCGCAGATGGAGGGGGAAACTTCGGCTGTTGTCACCGGCCGGGGTCGGTGTCGTGACCCGGGTTGCCGGTGGGCACGTCATAGTCGGCGTGACCCAGCATGATGTTGATCACCGCATTGACATCGGCGATGTCGACCCTGCCGTCACCCGTCACGTCGCATGCCTGGGTGTAAAGCTCGGCCGAGTAGTCCATGGCCAGACGTATGCCGATGGGCTGGTCGAAGCTGCCGTAGACAGTCTTTATCGGCTCGACGGCCGCACGGTTATACACACTACAGTGCGTCTCGTAGTGGTCGTTGTAGCACGAGCCGCCACGAATGACGCGCCGGGTGCCTGTCTCCGGGCCCGTGGGGTTGACCTGGGCCTCGTCGGTGTAGTCGGCAAACCAGTCCTGGCACCACTCCCACACGTTGCCGCTCATGTCATAGATGCCCAGCTCGTTGGGTGACTTCTTGCCCACGGGACGAGGCTTCTTGCTCTCTTCCGGCCCCCAGGGGTTGTAGCTGCACCATCCCACCTCATTGGGATCGTTGCTGCCGCTGTACAAGTAGCCCTGCGACTTGTTGCCGCCACGGGCGGCAAACTCCCACTCGGCCTCGGTGGGCAGACGGAACTGCAGCCCGGTGAGCTGGTTGAGACGCTCAA
>CACZHT010000021.1 GCA_902781045.1 uncultured Bacteroidales bacterium
AAACACGTCTCTCTGGGAGTGAAAGTCACTCCAGAAATCTGTGCGGACAAGTTCAATAAAATGGTGTTCACATCTTTTGCACCAAGAAACGCTGTGATAAGCTCAGGCTGCTTTATGAAATTGATATAGACAACAGTCTTGTAGTTTGTTTCTGCGAAGTGCTGTGCTATGAATGTCTTACCACACTGACGAATGCCCATTATCACCAAAGGCTTGTGTCCAGCAGAGTCTTTCCACTGGATAAGAGAGTCTTGTATTTTCCTTTTCAACATGTTTTAAAACGATTTTGTGCTGCAAAGATACACTTTTTCCAATGAATAGCCATCATTTTAACGCACTTTTTCCAACGAATATTATATGTTTTAACGCATTTTTTCAAATGAATGTATCAAATTCTATCCTTTTTTGAATGATTTTATCTTTTCGTATGACCTCATTGATTATTAGCACATTATTTCTATAATCATATACGAATTCAGTTAAATAATAGTTAATTATCATCTAATATTTATCGTTTTTCGACAAATATCACTATCTTTGCAGCCAAAATAACAATTAAATTGATTTACGCTATGAATGAGAAATTGGCTATGACGCTGAGATGGCTCAGTTATGTGGCATTGTTCTTTTGTGCCGCTTGGTTTGTATTCCTGTGTTATCAGAGTTATCATCAGGTCTTTGATACTACAGGCAGCCATATCCATTGGGAAGCAAAACAAAATCAAGTCCTGTTTGTTTCCACTGTATTCCTATTATATATATTATATATAGCACTGACGTTGGCTGTCATAGGTCTATGTGTGGCTTTCTTTATCAATCTCATCAAAGGAATCCAGCATGAAGAATTGTTCCCTAAAAAGAACATTAGGCTTATCTTTATTGCTGTTCTATTGTTATTTCTTCAAACAGTAGCATCAGACAATCTTAATCAAGCATTCATTTCTAAAGGCCCTGCAGTAATAGCACTTACTTCAAATCCATTTGTGCAGTCTCTTATTCTACTCGTTTTTGGCATATTGTACAAGATGGGCTATCAAGTTGCAGCAGAACACGATTTAACGGTATAGGGAGAGCAGCAGATGATAGTCGTAAACTTAGACGTGATGATGGCCAAAAGAAAAATCTCGCTTAATGAATTATCTGAGCGGGTTGGCATCACTATCACAAACCTTTCGAAACTTAAAACGGGTAAGGCTAAGGCTATACGTTTTACAACACTTGATGCCATTTGCAAGGCATTGGATTGTACACCGGCAGATATATTGGACTATAGCAGCGAAGAATAAAAGATGAAAAAGACCATTATTTTTGCGATGCTAATTGCAATTATGACAATAGCATCGCCAGTATCGGCACAAACCATTGTCAAGGGACATGTGGTTAATGAAAAAGGTGAAACGGTTGAATACGTTAGTATCGGTTTCGAGGAAGGTGATAGTGAGGACCAATCTTCCAACGTTGGCACTATATCGGATGCTAAAGGCAACTTTGAGTTAGAGATACCTGCCAATCGCAAGAACGACTTGGTGTTTACCCACGTGTCATTCCAAAAGGCCATTGTCCCCTACGAAACATATGCCAACGGACAGCAACTGACAGTCACGATGAAGGACAAAATGGTCGAGCTGGCCGAAGTCGTTGTAGGCAAGAAAAACAAGCCACAGAAAATTGCAGGTAAAGCTATCAGTGGGCCGGTGGTATCATTCCGTGGAAAGGGCAAGGTTGATGGCACAGAATGGGGGCCTGTGTTCAAAAGCAAGAAGGATTACGTCATCAGCAATATCTTGCTGACCATTAAAGGCATCTCATACCAATGGTGCGTGCTCAGTTTCAATATCTATGAGATACAGGGCAACAAGTTTGTGAACATCCTCAATAAGCCAATCTACCTCAGGATCGAGAAAAGAAACGGCAAGCAGCGACTCGACATCCAACCAGAAGAAACCATCGTGCTGAGAGGGAAAAGGAAATACTACATTAGCTTAATGGTAGTTGACAGCGACAGCTATGGCATTCTTGATATGCAATCACAATTCAAAACCAGTTATGCTCGTAGTATCACCAAAGGTAAAAAGCGAAAACTGCCCATCGGGCCAGCAATTCAGGTGAAAGGGTATGAAATTGAACAATAACTCGGTACAATTGTAAAGGGACTTGCCTTTGTTATGACAAGTCCCTTTTCAATATAACAATTCAGAGCTAATTTACTCCTCAACGGCTGCCTGCGCGGCGGCGAGGCGGGCGATGGGCACGCGGTAGGGAGAGCAGCTGACGTAGTTCAGGTTCAGCTTGGCGCAGAACTTGACGCTGCTAGGCTCACCACCGTGCTCGCCGCAGATGCCCACGTTCAGCTCGGGGTTGGCGGCACGGCCCTTGGTCGTAGCCATCTCCACCAGCTGGCCTACGCCCTCCTGGTCGAGCACCTCGAACGGATCGACCTTGAGGATGCCCAGGTTCTTATAGACTCCCAGGAACTTGCCTGCATCGTCACGCGAGTAGCCGAAGGTCATCTGGGTCAGGTCGTTGGTGCCGAACGAGAAGAAGTCGACCACCTCGGCAATCTGGTCGGCGACCAGCGCTGCACGCGGAATCTCGATCATCGTACCCACCTTGTAGGCCACGGTCTCGCCACGCTCGGCAAACACGGCCTTGGCGGTGCGGTTGATGATGTCGGCCTGCATCTGAATTTCGGCCTTGACACCAATCAGCGGAACCATAATCTTGGGCTTGACGACGATGCCACGAGCCTTGACGTTGAGTGCGGCCTCGATGATGGCGCGTGCCTGCATCTCGGTGATCTCAGGATAGGTGTTGCCCAGACGGCAGCCACGGTGTCCCAGCATGGGGTTGAACTCCTCCAGGCCGTCGCACACCAGCTTAACCTCCTCCAGCGTGCGGCCAGTCTGCTCGGCCAGCTCGCGCATGGTTTCCAGCTGATGGGGGACAAACTCGTGCAAGGGGGGGTCGAGCAGGCGGATGGTCACCTCATAGCCGTTCATGGCCTCAAAGATGCCCTCGAAATCACCACGCTGCACCGGCAGCAGTTTGGCAAGTGCCACGCGGCGTGACTCCACGTCGGGAGCGATAATCATCTCGCGCATGGCCTTGATGCGGTCGCCCTCGAAGAACATGTGCTCAGTGCGGCACAGACCGATGCCGTGGGCACCCAGCTCGCGAGCCTTCTTGGCGTCGCGCGGAGTGTCGGCGTTGGTGTAGACGTCCATCTTGCTGTATTTCTCGGCCAGAGCCATCACTGCGGCATAGTCGCCGCCCAGATCGGGATCAACTGTTGCCACCGGGCCGTCATAGACCTCGCCGGTTGTGCCGTTGATTGAGATCCAGTCGCCCTCCTTATAGGTCTTGCCGTTCATCTCGACAGTGCGGGCCTTGTAGTCAACCTGGATGGTGCCGGCGCCCGACACACAGCACTTGCCCATGCCGCGTGCCACGACTGCGGCGTGCGATGTCATGCCACCACGTGCGGTGAGGATGCCTTGAGCCACATTCATGCCACGCAGGTCCTCGGGCGAGGTCTCAATGCGCACCATGATGACTTTCTTCTTGCGCTCGGCCCATGCTTCGGCATCGTCGGCAAAGAACACGATTTGACCTGTAGCAGCACCGGGGCTGGCGGGCAGACCCTTAGCCATGACTTGGGCGCTCTTGACGGCGGCCTTGTCAAACACCGGGTGCAGCAGCTCGTTGAGCTTGTTGGGCTCCATACGCTTGATCACGGTCTTCTCATCGATCACGCCTTCGCGCAGCAGGTCCATGGCAATCTTCACCATGGCAGCGCCGGTGCGCTTGCCGTTGCGCGTCTGCAGCAGCCACAGCTTGCCGCTCTGGATGGTGAACTCCAGGTCCTGCATGTCGTGGTAGTGGTCCTCGAGCTTCTGCTGGGTAGCAATCAGCTCGGCGGCGCACTCGGGCATCGACTCCTCGAGCGAGGGGAAGCGTGCAGCGCGCACCTCCTCGCTGATGCCCTGCAGTGCTGCCCAGCGGCGGCTGCCCTCGGTGGTGATTTGCTGCGGTGTGCGCACACCGGCCACAACGTCCTCGCCCTGGGCGTTAATCAGATACTCACCGTTGAAGATGTCCTCGCCGGTGGCGGCATCGCGAGTGAAGGCAACGCCCGTGGCGCTGGTCTCGCCCATGTTGCCGTAGACCATGGCCTGCACATTGACAGCGGTGCCATAGTGAGCCGGGATGCGGTTCATGCGGCGGTAAAGGATGGCGCGCTCGTTGTTCCAACTGTCAAACACAGCATAGATGGCTCCCCACAGCTGGTCCCAAGCATCGGTCGGGAAGTCCTTGCCGGTACTGGCCTTGACGGCTGCCTTGAACTTGATGACAAGCTCCTTGAGGTCGTCCACGTCAAGCTCGGTGTCGAGCTTCACGCCCTTGCGCTCCTTGACCTCCTCGATGATGACCTCAAACGGGTCCTTGTCCTGCTTGCTCTGGGGCTTCATGCCCAGCACAACGTCGCCGTACATCTGTACAAAACGGCGGTAGCTGTCCCAAGCAAAGCGCGGATTGCCCGATTTCTGGGCCAGTGTCTCGGCCACAGCGTCGTTGATGCCCAGGTTCAGCACGGTGTCCATCATGCCGGGCATCGACACGGGAGCACCCGAGCGAACCGAAACCAACTGAGGATTGGTCGGGTCGTTAAATTTATTTCCTGTCAGGCTCTCGATGTGTTCGATAGCCTTCTTGACATCGTCTTTAATCAGGTTGACAACTGCGTCACGGCCTTGCTCGTTGTACAAGCGGCACATGTCGGTTGTGATAGTGAAGCCTGGAGGGACAGGAACACCAATGAGGTTCATTTCGGCCAGGTTGGCACCCTTTCCGCCCAACAGGTCACGCATGTCGGCACGGCCTTCAGCCTGGCCGTTACCGAAAGTGTAGATTGTCTTCATAAAGTGAATATTTAATATAGATGAATTTCGTAGGGCTTTAAAACAAGTCTGCAAAGGTACACAAATTCGGCCAATTACACACTATAAACTAAGCCTTGATAGCATTTTTTAAGATTTTTAGCACTATTTTCGGTGTTAACTGTTGATTTGTGTTTCGCATGGCTTACAACTTGATAGCTCAATGTGACTCTGGAGTTGCAATGTATAACTTTTCTGGACAATGCCTCTTGGGCCTCGTTGAACGCAAATGCCGGTCTCGCGCTAAAAAATAGGATAAATTGGACTCAGGCATTAAATTCTTGATTCTAAATTCGATATTCTAAATGAAAAAGGGTATCTTTGCGCCATGTTTCGATTCAAGCAGTTTGCGGTCGAGCACGACAGCTCTTCCATGAAGGTTGGCACCGATGGGGTTTTGCTGGGAGCTTGGTGCGATGTTGGCGGTGCTCATCGAGTGCTCGACGTGGGCACCGGCTGTGGTGTCATTGCGCTCATGGTGGCGCAGCGCACACCCGGGGCGTGCCGCGTCCATGCCATTGACATCGACCAGGCATCGGTCAGCGAGGCCCGGGGCAACTTTGAGCGGTCGCCTTGGGCGGCTCGCCTCACAGCGCAGAGCATCGACTTGAACTGCTACAGTGGCGAGGGTGAATTGTTTGATCTCATGGTCACTAATCCACCTTTTTATGTCGAGGATGTGTTGCCGCCCGATGCCGTCAGGTCGGCTGCGCGACACACCCATTCGCTCTCCTTCGGACAGCTCATGCAAGCGGCCCGGCGGTTGCTCACCGCTGAGGGCACCATCGCACTCATCACACCTGTCGAGGCACGTGATGCGGTCACCCAGGCCGCAACCTTCGCCGGCCTGCATCTGTCGCGTCTCACCACAGTCCATTCAACCCCCACCGGTGCGTCCAAGAGGTTGTTATGGCAGTGGAGCAAGCGACTGGGCACGACCAGGCGCGACTCGCTCACCATCCACAAGTCCGATGGCCAGTTCACCGACCAGTATCGCACCCTGTGCCGCGACTTCTACCTTCGCTTCTGAATACAGAATCTGCTTTGTTGAGACTCATTTCGCGGCAATCCAGCATCCGGCGGCCTCACGCAGCTCACGGATTGAAGAGCTGTGCCACTGCTTGCTCGTAGCGGGCCAGTGATGTGGCTTTGCGGATGGCCTTGCGTGCCCGGGGGGCGGCATCGGGCAGCATGCGCTCCCACAGCGACTGCATCTTGTTCAATATCTGATGGTCACCACCGGTTAGCTCCTGTCGGTATTGTTCATAGAGGCGGTCGTGGAAGTCGCTGTAATGGGCCATGGTGGCGCATTCGGGGCAGAGTAGGGCGGGGGCGGCCACCAGGGCGCGGCCCACCATCACGCCGGCAGCGCGTGGATGTCGCGTGAGCAGTGCCTTGATCTGTTCGGGCGAGTCGATGTCGCCATTGAGGATGACAGGGCAACCGATGGCCTCGAGTGTCTCGTCGATGCACTCAAGCATCGCCTCGCCCTTGTATTGTTGGACACCCAGGCGATAGTGCATCACCACATGGTCGATGTGTGCATTGGCAAGCAATGGCAGCACGTTGCGCCACTGGCTGGCATCATCCCAGCCCAGACGCAACTTGAGCGAGAAGCGCACAGTGGGGTAGTGCGACAATACTTCAGTCAGTTGCAGCAAGTCATCGGGCCGTGCCAGCATGCCGGCACCATAGCCCTTGCGGGCCACGGGTGGGTGAGGGCATCCCAGATTGATGTCCACCTCATCATAGCCCATGTCGGCCACGGCTTGCAGCATCTGCTCCATGTCACTGGCCTTGCAAGCCAGCACCTGAGGCACCACATGGATGTCGGGGTTGTTCTCGGGCTGGATGTCGCGCAGGTCACGACGGCGGATAGTGCCATGCTCAACCCGCATGAATGGGGCATAATACGCGTCAACGCCCCCGAACACTTGTGCATGAGCCGTGCGCCACACATGGTCGGTCCATCCCTGTATGGGAGCCGACAGTATCACCTTGTTTTCAATCATGCCGCAAAGTTACAACTTTTTGTCGAGAATCAACAATCAAGAATCAACAATCAACAATCAAGAATTATGAATTATAAACTATCAATTATGAATTATAAACTATAAATTATGAATTATGAATTATGAATTATGAATGTATGATACCCTGTTTCGGTCGCATAGTCGACATGATGGGGCTGTTTGTCGATTTTTCGCACCGCCCAATCATTGGAGACGTGTACTGGCACAGGTTTTGCAACCACACTAGATGCGAGAGCATGTCAAACAATAAAAAAGTTTAAAAAACAGCCAAATTCGGCTTTGTTTAGGGCAAAAATTTGGCCATGTCACAACTAATGACTAATTTGGCATCAAAATTGGTGTAATGGCTTTAAACTATTGGCTTGTCACCAAGTCAAAAAGATGTAGAACTGAGAAATAATGTTAAATTTATAGGATATGAAATCAAGAGTTTTAACACTACTGGGTGTCCTGGCACTGGGTGCCAGCACAGTAATCCACTCACAGGATTATGATGACATCTACTACGATGGCGGCAAAGCTGCCACCGAAGTGACGAAGGAGACCAAGCGTGTGGAAACCAGAACAACGCGCACCGAGGTGCCCACACGTTACAAGGTCACTGTCGAGAAAAATTATCAGACCGAGCGTGATGTCGACGAGTACAATCGCCGGGGAGGAATCTATGCGCAGCCTGAAAATGACACGCTCTATATCGATGCGACCGAATATGAGACTCCGGAGTCGTTCGGCAACACACAGCGCATCGAGCGTTTCTACAACCCAGACGTTGTCATCCTGAGCAATGATGCAGAGCTGGTCGAGCTATACTACGATAAAGCTCCGACTATCAATCTGGTCATCGGTTCGAACTATGGCTACTCGCCTCGTTTTGGATGGGGGTTCGGCTACAGCAACTACTGGTACGATCCCTGGTACTCGCTCTACGACCCGTTCTGGGATCCATGGTACTACAGCGGCTGGTACGGCTGGCATCGACCCTACTACAGATGGGGTGGCTGGCACTATGCCGGTTGGGGCTGGGGCTGGCGTGGCTGGTACGGTGGCTGGTACGGCTGGCATGAGCCTTGGGGACGTCCTTGGGGACACCACGGACCGCACATGTGGAGCAATGGCACCGTCTATCACAACACACGCTACTGGCATGGACGCAGTGGCGACCGTCTGCCGGGAGACCATCGCAGTCTGCTCAGTGGCTCATCGCGACGCGGAGGTGGCTTTAGCTCTACTGGCTCGCGCTCGGGCAGCTCGCGCAGCGGGGGCACCATCACCAATGGCCGCACACGTCCCAGCGACATGACTCGCAGCAGTCTGGGTCGCACACATGCCAGCCAGGTGGGCAACATCGACCGCACCGCCAGAAGCGCTGGTGCAGCAGGTAGCTATAGCGGCGGCAGTGTGCGCAACCGTGGCACGTCCAGCTCGAGCTACAGCGGCTCGTCGAGCAGCACACGCAGCTACTCGCCCAGCTCCACTCGTAGCTACAGCGGCAGCTCGCGTAGCAGCAGTTACGGTGGCTCGCGTAGTGGCAGCAGCAGCTATGGTGGCTCGCGCAGCAGCGGCTACAGCAGTGGTTACAGCGGCGGTTCGCGCAGCAGCGGCTACAGCGGCAGCTTCGGTGGCAGTTCGCGCAGCAGTGGCGGCAGCTTCGGCGGCGGTGGCTCGCGCGGCGGCGGCGGTGGCGGCGGACGCCGGCACTAAATCGACACAAGTCACAATGAACTAGAGGCTCTAGAACATCTAGGCAATCTAGAGCCTCTAGTTCTCATTTAGCAACATTTATCACATAAAATAAGAAAATGAAAAGACTTTTCACTGGCTTTGCACTGATGACCGCACTGGCTGCAGTGGCTCAGCCGCCCCAATGTGAGTACGCCTTCGACAACCTGCGACTGTCACAGACCGAGTTGCGAGGCACATCACGATTCATGTCGATGGCCGGTGCGTTCAGTGCACTCGGTGGCGACATCTCGGCCATCGGACTGAACCCTGGCGGCATTGGTGTCTATCGCAGCAGTGACATTGGCATCACCCTGAGCCTGGACATCAACAGTGCCAAGACGGCCAGCATCACCGAGAACCAGACCAAGTTTAATGTCAACACATTCGGCTATGTGGGATCTCTAAAGCTCGACAGCGAGACCATGCCCAACTTCAACTGGGGCGTGAGCTACAACCGGCTCATGCACTTCAACCGCCGATATCGTGGCGTGGGTGAACTGGGCACCAGCATCACCAATTATATCGCCGACAAGATGATGGCTAAAGAGATCAAAGCGAGCGATATCCTCATCGACAATCCCATTGCCAACAGTAACGCCGACTGGAACCAAGTGCTGGCTTTCAACAACTATCTGGTCATCCCCACCAATCAAGAGGGCACCAAATTTGCAGGGTTGGGCTTCAACGGTGTCACGGCACAGGGCGAGTACGACATGGAGGAGCGTGGACACGTCGATGAGTTCGACATCAACCTGGGCGGTAACATCGCCAACACGCTCTATTGGGGAGTGGGATTCGGCATCACAGACATCCGCTATGAGTACAACCAGTACTACGGCGAGTCGCTCCAGAACACCGATGTCTACAACAAGCCTGATGATCCCAACGCAACGCTCGTCAACGGAAACGTGGACCTGGGCTTCACCAACTGGTCACGCACAACGGGAACGGGCTTTAATTTCAAGCTGGGTGTCATCCTCAAGCCCATCAACGAGCTGCGCTTCGGCTTGGCGTTCCACACGCCCACCTATTATAATATGACCGACCGCTTCGACCAGACGCTCAACACGGCTTTCTATCCTGACAACCTCAGCGAGTACAAGCTCAAGGACTACACCGACACCTATCGCATGAACTATGACCTGCGCACACCCTGGCGCTTCATGGGTGGTGTGGCCGGTGTCATCGGCTCCAGGGCCATCATCAGTGCCGACTATGAGTATGTGGGAACCAATGGCATCCGTGTCAAGGACGACTGGGAGTTCCGCGACCACTTCACCGAGAACAAGTACACCACCGAGGATGTCAAGAACTATCTGCAGGGTCAGCACATCGTTCGCGTCGGTGCCGAGTTCCGTGTCACCCCCAAGTTCAGCCTCCGTGCCGGCTTCTCGCACCAGACGGGTGCAGCCAAAGATGCCGTCAAGAACGACGAGGTCGATGTCAACGTGTGTGGCATCAGCACAGCCTATACCTATGACCTGCGCACGCAGTACATCACTGCCGGTCTGGGCTACCACCACAAGAATTTCTATTTCGACATGGCCTACGTCCACAAGAACCGCAAGAGCAACTACCACATGTTCCCGCGCATCAATGACCTGCCCACCGTTAGCGACGAGGTCAAGGACAACAACAACCGCATCTCGGCCACCATCGGTTTCCGATTCTGACCTGACCCACTGCGGCAGCATAACTGTCAGGGCGGCATCAGCACGATGCTGCCCTGATTGTCTTCAGGTGTCAACACAGTACCAGTGTCGTTGCCTGGCCGGCAATTCGGCCATCCGCACTAATGCACTATGCACAATCTCTACCCACTACCAGCGCAGCGTTTTACCAGCACAGCGTTCTACCAGCGCGAAGCGCGGTCTTAATATTTAAATTTTCAATTCTCAATTAAAATTACTAATTTTGTGGCCGATTTCTAATGCAAGATGAAGAAAGTAGTTCTGATTATCGTTTGCTTGGTGGCACGCTTTGCCGTTTTGGCCACCGATGTTGTGGCCATCGACCGAGGGCTTGAGCAGTTCGACAAGGCACAGGGTGGGGCAGTGGTCACACTGGCCAACCAACTGATGCGCACGTTCAACGATGAGCAGTTTACTGACCAACTCGTTCAATTCCAGCCCACTACATCGGTCGACAGCATGCGACAGCAGGTGTGGTACTGGGCTGCGGAGTGGTATTATGACAAGCAGCAATATGAGCTGGCGTTGCAGTATGGCGGCAAGGCGTTGCCGCTTTGTGCCGACGGCAGCGACATCAAGGCCGACTGCCTGAACCTGTTGGGCATGACGTGTGTGCGCATGGGCGACTTCAAGCGCGCCGCCGACTATGCGCAGCAGTGCCTGGAGATTGACCTCAAGAGCGGTGACCACGACCGCATCTCCTCGAGCATGAACACCGTGGCGGGCATCTACATGGCTGCCTATCAGCCTCGAGAGGCCGAGAAGTATATCCTGCAGGCACTAGAGCATGCCGACAAGGCCGACAACCCGCCGCGCAAGGCTGTGCTGCTGGGCATGGCATCTGAAGTCTACCACACACTGGGCGATGACAACAAGGCGGTCGACTATGCACAGCAGGCATTTGCCATCGACTCGGCCCTGCAGCGGCCTCAGGCCAACATCCGCCTGTCGCAGAAGGCTTCGGCTTTGCTAGGTCTGCATCGTTATGGTGAGGCCGAGACCATCTTGCGCCGCATCATCCCCGAGTTTGAGCGCATGGGTGATATGCACACCATGGCCATCGCCCTCAACCGTCTGGGCATGGCTCTGCTGTGCCAGAAACGGCAGAAAGAGGCTATACCCTATTATAAACAGGCGGCCGGGCTGTTCTCGCAGATGGGTGACCTATACAACGAGATACACTCGCACCGAGGCCTCTACGAGAGTTACTGGAAACTCAATCCCGACAGCGCCAAGTATTACCTCGACCGCTTCGACCTGCTCAAGGACTCGCTCTACAGCCATGCCTCGGCCGATGCCCTCTCGCGCTACAACGCCGAGTTTGGCAACGACCGCCTCCAGCAGGAGAATGCAGCACTGACCCTGGCCAATCGTCGCAACATCATCATTGGCCTCGCCCTCATTGCCTGCCTGTTGTTGGCCGCATGGCTGGTCATCATGCACCTGCGTCGTCGCAGCCGCCGACAGATGCAGGGACTTATCCGCGAGATTGAACAGTTGCGCGCCAACAAGCCCGCACAGGCCGAGGCTGAACCTGAAGCACCCCAGCAGGGGACAGAGCCCGAACCCGACAATGCTGAGGTGCAGTCGGCCGACGACCGCGTGTTCCTCATGCGCGTCATCGAGGCGGTCTATGACGGCATGCCCCGCGGCGAATTCAGTGTCGAGACCATCGCCTCGCAGGTCAATATGAGCGTATCAACCTTCCGCCGTCGCCTGCTCGCAGTGACCGGCAAGTCGCCTAAAGCCTACATCCAGGCCATACAGATGGAGCGGGCCATCCAACTGCTTGACGACCCCAACCAGCCTGTGGCGCAGATAGCTCAACTGTGCGGCTTCAGCGAGACCAGCAACTTCAGCCACACCTTCAAGCGCGTCTACGGTCTCACCCCAACACAATACCGCGACGGAATCAAAAATTGAGCGAGGGCAAAGCAAGGCCGCACCCCTCGAGGCTGCCAGATGTCAGGTATTGCGCGCCACTGGCGCGTAGTAAGCCAGCAAAAGAACACAAAATCGGGCATTTTTGCCCGATTTTTTCATTTTGACCGAAATTCACAACTCATTTTCAGCACTTTGACCGAAAATCACAACAGCCCTGATGAGGAATAGCAGTAATTTTGCATTATCAAATTTTCTGCCCCCAATACGTGAAATTATGGACAAGAAAGAACGTCAAGAAGCCACCATGCGGTTCACCGCCCGGTACCTCCACGACCTCCAGCAGCAGGATGCGCTGGTCGACAAGATTGTGGAGCGTGTGGCGCATCGTCTCGAGCCGCTCATCCAGCAGATGATGGCTCGCGAGCAGAGCCAGCCACCATCGCAACCCTCATGAAGCGAAAACAAACAATTAATAACCCTCAAAACAGTAACAACAATGAAAAAGATTTTTTTAATGATTGCCGCAGTGGTTATGTTCACTGCATGTAACGGAAGCACTGCCACCGACAGCACCACACCGTCTGACTCTGTTGCCACCGAGCAAGCCGCCGAAGAGAACGAAGAGGCTGTGGTTGAAAAGATGGGACCATGCTCTATCGAGAGCGACGACTTGATCCTAGACGTGCCTGAAGGCTGGAAAGCCACTGTGGGCGCCTTCGCTGAAATCATCATGACCAAGGAAAGAGAGGATCACATGACACAAAAAATCGAAGTCTCGCTTATTCCCCACAAGACAGCAGCCGAGACAGTCAAGGACATCTTCGAAACAGGTGGCATAGAGAAAGGCGCCGACGTGAAAATGGGCGACAAAACATATTCTACCCTCCGCAGCGAAGGCAACCAGTTCTACCATGCTGTGGCCGACTGGGGTGAGGAGAAATGCCTTGACGTGACCATTAATTTCATCCAGCCTGAAGACCCCGTAGTTAAAGCTGTTGTCGAGAGCGTCAAGCTCAAATAACCCGATGTCGGGACACCACTGTCATGCCAACCCCAATCCCCTCTCCCCTCTCAGGGGAGAGGTCGGGTGATGGGGCTAACATCCCCTCTCCCCTCCTCAGGGGAGAGGTCGGGTGAGGGGTAAAACCATCACGCAATTATTCACTAAAACTCTAAAGATATGAAGAAACTTTTCACAATATGGGCACTGCTGCTGGCGGCGCTGGCGGCGCAGGCCGCGACCTACTACGGCTTCAAGATCGCAGGCGTGCCGGTCAACAGCGACAACTACCAGAACGTCACTGGCAGCAACATCGCATCGGGTACGGTGGTCTACAACCCATCGAGCAACACCGTCACACTGACCAACGTCACCATCTCGCGCACGGGCAGTGACAACCGTGCCATCTACAACGAGAGCAACTCGGGATTGACGGTGAAGCTGGTCGGCACCAACAATCTGAGTGCAACCCAATCCGCGCCCGTTCGCATTGAGAAGAACACCACCATCACGGTGAGCAGTGGCACAACCACCATCACTGGCGGCAGTGAGGGAGGCATCTACATCAGCGGGGCATACGACCTCACCATCAATGGCCCCGGGACACTCAATATCACCGCCACCAGCAAGGGCGGCATCGAGGGAAGCAACCACAACAACTCTGTGTCGTTCTTTAATGTGAATGCCACCATCTATGGTGGAGGAGGCGACCTCCTGGACATCTCTAAGGTTTTATTTTATAACTCGGTTAATCCATCCACAGCACCCAAGACGGTCACGCTCAAGAGCATCAGTTCAAGCCAGCCCAACGTCAAGAATGTGTCATCTATGGGTTTCTCACCTAATGTGGTGATACAGCAACCCGTCGGTGCCAACTTCAACTCTTCGTCCAAGTCGATTGCCAATTACGACTACACCAACAATGCTTTCCTGAGCGATGTGAAAGGTGCCGACATCGTCATCAGCGACAAGGACGTGGTGGCAGACTTCAGCATCGACAACTTCCCCGATGCCAATTTCCGCAATTACCTGGCTCAAAAATTCAAGAAGCGATTCATCACCAAAGCCGATGTTGCAGCCACATATTGGTTGAGTCCTATAAACGAGGGAATCAGCAATCTCAAGGGAGTCGAGTACTTCACCGCATTGACGGATTTGTCTTGTAAGCAAAACAACCTCACCACATTCGATGTGTCGGCATTGACGGCACTCACCGAACTGAGATGTGAGGACAATCCGCTCACTACGCTGGACGTGAGCCATAATCCCAATCTGAAATTACTGTATTGCTACAATACCTCGCTCACCACACTCAACCTGGCCAATAACACAAAAATGGAGGATTTGTGGTTGGAAGATAACTACATTAGCGGATCAGGGGCCGCTCAATTTGTTGAGTCATTGCCCACTCGCACAGGTGCCATGCTTTCGTTCCAATTCATGGACAGATACGAAAAAGGCAATGAACTCACCGTCGAGCAGGTGCAGATTGCCAGAGCAAAGGGCTGGAATCCACAGCGGTTAGAGCGTGTAAACGTTATCTACGAGGATTATTGGGGCGTGGCCTATCTCAATACCACCAACTTCCCCGATGCCAATTTCCGCTCGGCCATCAGCGATACGGACACCGACAGCAACGGCAAACTCGACCAGGACGAGTGGAAGGCGGTTACCGAACTGAATGTCGGCAATCAGAATATATCCAGCCTGGTGGGCATCAAGTATTTCACCGAACTGACATCGCTCAATGTCAACCAAAACAATCTCGGCACGCTCAACTTGAACAAGAACACCAAGCTGACTTTTCTCAGTTGTGCCAACAATCAGCTCACCAATCTCTATGTAGCAGGATGCACACAGTTGCAGACGCTGCTGTGCTCGGCAAACCAGCTGCGCCAACTCGACCTGACACCCAACGCGGCACTGAGCCGGCTGTCGTGCGAAGCCAACAAGCTGACCTCGCTCAGGGTGTCGACCGGAGCGTTTGCAGCCGGACTGACTACCAACTTCTATGTCTTCAGCAACCAGCTCGGCAGCTCGGCCGTCGACCAGTTCATCGCCTCGCTCGACAATCGCCCCACACGCAAGAGCTATTACATTTTCACCACAGGTGCAGGCGACCAGCAGATGACCACGGCACAGGTGCAGCAGTCGCGGGCCAAGGGGTGGTGGCCGATGCTGCTCACCGATGGCACATTGACCGACTATGAGGGTGCGCAAGATTATCCCATCACCATCGCAGGCACGGTGGTTACCTCCGACAACAAGGACGGTGTCGCCGGCGACGGCATCACGGGCACCATCACCTACGACCCCGAGGACAATGTGCTCACCCTGACCAACGCCACCATCACCTCCGACAACATACCCATCAAGGTGGACCGGGCTTTGCCGGGCATCAAGATTGTGCTGCGAGGCGACAACACCATCAACTGTACACGCAACACCGGCATGATTGCCGTGTCGGTCGGGAACTGCGACGGTGCCGTGATCGAAGGTCCCGGCAGACTCACCGTCAACAATTCCGGTGCAGCCCTCTGGATCGGCAGTGGCTCGGGCAGCGGCGACCATCGCATGACCATCCGCAACTGCACGATTGTTGCCACCGCTCGCAGTGGGGGCGGTAGCACCGCCATCAGCGAGGACGATGGCGATGCCAACCTCACCATCGACAATGCCACAGTGCGCCTCGAGCACGGTTACATCAACTGCGGATATGACCTGCAACTGGTGGGTTGCCACATCACACTGCCCGAGGGCGGATATGTCGATCGTGGCGACGTGTGCGCTCCTGGCGTTTCAGGCAGTTACACCGGCTACATTGCCATCGAGCCTGTCCTGAAGTCGTCGGGCGATGTCAACGGCGACGGCACGGTCGATGCCTTTGATGTCAACATGGTCATCAACATCATGCTCGGCAAGGCCGAAAACACTGTGATGGCCGATGTCAACGGCGACGGCATGGTCGATGCCTTTGATGTCAACGCCATCATCAACATCATGCTCGGCAAGGCTTCAGCCGATGTGACGACCACCTACACTGTCAATGGCGTGTCGTTCAAGATGGTGCAGGTCGAGGGGGGCACGTTCACCATGGGGGCTGTGACTGGCCCTGCCAATCAGACGCCGGCCCACCAGGTGACCCTGTCCAGCTACAGCATCGGCCAGACCGAGGTCACACAGGAGTTGTGGCTGGCCGTGATGGGCACCAACCCAAGCCGTTACACCGGCAACTTGCAGCGACCCGTGGAATCTGTGACTTGGGACGACTGCCAGGCGTTCATCAATCGGTTGAACGAGCTCACCGGAATGGCGTTCCGCTTTCCCACCGAGCCCGAGTGGGAGTATGCGGCCCGGGGCGGCAAGCGCACCAAGGGCTATACCTACGCCGGCAGCAACAACGTCGATGATGTGGCATGGTACTTGGATAACATCCCGAATTATAGCACCCAGACAGTGGCCACCAAGGCACCGAACGAACTGGGACTGTACGACATGAATGGCAACGTGATTGAGTGGTGCCAGGATTATGGTTATTACTACACCGAGGATGCACAAATCAATCCTGTCTGCACAAGTTCTGATTACGAACCCGAGCGCATGTATCGTGGTGGTTGTTATTCTGATCAAGCTAATTGGTTCAGTGTGGTTTATCGCAATTGGATGGTACCGACGAGAGTGGATGGCCGCAACGGCTTGCGCCTGGCCCTCTAGCCCCGCGTCATTGCACAGATGCATTATCAACTGCACGCTGCGTCCCGTCTCAGACGACGCAGCGTGCTGCTTTCTTGTGGTAATGAAGTAAAGTAGTAATGAAGTAAAGTAGTAAAGTAGTAAAGTAGTAAAGTAGTAGGGTAGTAGGGTAGTAAGGGAGTAGGGTTGTAGGGTAGTAAGGGAGTTCCACAGTAGGGACGTGGCGTACTGCGTGATTTCCTGGCGATAGAAATCGGCCAAGAACAATATTTTGCTCTTGGCCGTTCAATAATTCTCGTTTTTTCCGTAAATTTGCACCGTCATTAATCGCCAAACAATTGTGAGTTCATACCCTACCCCTGCCGCTCTCCTTTCAGGGAGGGGAGGCTAGGAGACTACCAAGCAGTCATTATGCATTATGAATTATGAATTGAGATAGATGGATTTCAACCTGCCCGAAAATATCGACCTCGACAACCCGGAGTTCCAGAACGTGTGGAACCTGATTCAGCACACCCGACAGTCGGTTTTCCTCACCGGAAAGGCCGGCACCGGAAAGAGCACTTTCCTCAAGTATATCTGCGCCAACACGCGCAAGAAGTATGTCGTGCTGGCGCCAACCGGCATCGCCGCCGTCAACGTCGGCGGCCAGACGCTGCACTCGTTCTTCAAGATACCCTTCCGGCCTCTACTGGCCGATGACCCCGACTTTGCGCCCCGACAGATACGCAAGACGCTGCGTTACACCAAGGAGAAAGTCAAGCTCATCCAGCAACTCGACCTCATCATCATCGACGAGATCTCGATGGTCAGGGCCGACATCATCGACTTTGTCGACAAGGTGTTGCGCACCTATTCGGGCAACATGCGTGAACCCTTCGGTGGCAAGCAGTTGCTCTTTGTGGGAGACATATTCCAGCTCGAGCCGGTGGTCACGCGCGACATGCGGCAGATTTTGCAGCGCGACTACCGCCAGTTCTTCTTTTTCAACGCCCATGTGTTCGGCGACCTGGGGCTGGTCCCCATCGAGCTGCGCAAAATCTACCGCCAGACCGACAGCGACTTTGTCGCACTGCTCGACCGTGTGCGCATCAGCCGCGCCACCCGCGACGACATGATGTGCCTCAACGCGCGATGCAACCCTGCCTACAACGACGATGGCTTTGTCATCACCCTGGCCACACGCCGCGACACGGTCAACAGCATCAACGATGACCACATGGCGGCGCTCAAGACGCCCGAGCACGTCTATCAGGGCGAGATTGAGGGCAACTTCCCCGAGAACGACCTGCCCACATCGCTGCAGCTCACACTCAAGGTCGGAGCGCAGGTCATCTTCATCCGCAACGACAAAGAGGGCCGCTGGGTCAACGGCACCATCGGACGCGTCCATGACCTGACCGACGACAAGGTGCAGATTGTCCTGGAGGATGGCGACGTCTATGACATCGAGCCTGAGGTATGGGAAAACATCCAGTACACCTACGATGAAAAGAAGAAGGCTGTGGTCGAGAACGTACTGGGCTCATTCAAGCAACTGCCCGTCAAGGCCGCGTGGGCACTGACGGTTCACAAAAGTCAGGGGCTTACGTTCAACAACGTGGTCATCGACTTTGCTGGTGGGGCATTCACCAGTGGGCAGACCTATGTGGCCCTGTCGCGATGCACCACGCTCAAGGGCATCACCCTGCTCAAGCCCTTGAGCGAGCGCGACATCATCGTCAACACAGCCGTGGTCGACTTCAGCCGACGCTTCAACGACCAGCGGGCCATCGACGATGCGCTCAACCAGGAACGCGCGCGCCAGCTATATGTCAGGGCCAACCATGCCTTTGAGCACCATGAGTGGCGCGAGTGTGTCGAGTGTTTTGCGCAGGCCACCGCCATCAACAACCAGATTCAGAACCCCGTCGTGCAGCGCCTCATTGCCACCAAACTCGCCTCGTTCAACCGCCTGGTCAATCAGGTCAAGACACTGCAAGAGGCCGTCGATGCCCAGCATAAGCTGCTCAAGGAGCTGGCGCAGGAATATGCTGCCATGGGCGACCAGTCGCAGGGCTTCGGCTCGCTTGTGGGCGAGGACGCGGTGCCCTACGGCGAGACGGCACCGCTCGATGACATTGCCATTCGCACCGCTCTGGCCAACTATGACAAGGCCCTGCGCATCGACCACGAGTGCATCCAGGCCATGCTGGGCAAGGCACGCCTCATGGCCACCATCGACCAGACCGACCAAGCCATCGAGGGCTACAACCAGGCGTTGGCACTCGACAAGAATTGCTATGACGCGCACATGGGGCTGGCACACATCCACCTCGACCGCAAGCACACCCCCGAGGTCATCAAGGCCCTAAAGCGAGCCTGCAAGGCCGACAAGACCCGTCCCGAGCCGCACGACCAGCTGGCCGCCATCTACGATCGCATCGGCCTCGACGACCTGGCCGACGAGCAGCGAGAACTGGCCCGCCGCCTGCGCCAGCCGCGCAAAGCCCGCCGCAAAGCCTAGCCACCCCAAAAAGTTCGCACCTTCGAAAAAATAATGGGGCCTGACACTTGGTCGCCCATCTCGGCGCGGTGTCAGGCCTCATTTCATGGAGGGGCGCTAACCACTCATCGGGTGGCTACACCCTTGCTTTCAAGCCAGTGGCGCAGCTGGTCGGCATACTCGTCGGCCGGTGTGAGCGGGCTGGTGAGCGACTTGTACACCGCGTTGGCGCGTGCCGGGACATCCATGCCCTCGGGCTGCGTCGGGTTCTCGTTGAGATAAGACACTAGGTCGGCAATCAGTTGCTCGATATCGATGCCCGAGTCCTGACCCATCTCGCGCAGTGCCTGCTCGTCGATGCCCAGCTCGGCTAGACGAGCCATCACGGCGGCAACAATGTCGTTCATGGTGTCGCCCTGACCCTGCTGCATCTGGTCGATCACGGCCTGGATAATGCTGCGGCAGTCGATGCCCATCTCGTCCAGGGCGCGCAGGGTGGCAATCAGGTCAAAGTCGGCCCCGGCCTGTGCCCAGGTGGCGTAAGGCTCGATGAGTTCGCCGTCGGCATACATCTGTGGCCAGGCCTTGATGGCCGCGACAGACTGAATCAGATAAATCACCGTGGCGGTGAGGTGACCCAGCTTGGGCACAACAAAGTTGGTCTGCAGATGGGTGCGGCCCGGAACGATGCTGGGCTCAAAGCCATACTGCTCCAGGTGGCGCAGCACGGGACGTGCCGACTGCACAGGAACATAGTCATCGCCGCGTGAGTGGAAGATGAACAGGCGCTGGCTCGGGTCGGGCACCCAGCCGGTGGCGATGCTGTTCTGCGCAAACAGGTCTTGAACTAACTGCGACTCTGCGCTGTTCAGGTCGCAATAGGGGGCGTTGAGAATCTCGTGAACCTTCTTCTCGCGACCGATGGAGTCGCACACGGGCCACGACGAGTAGTTCTTGGAGTTGATCCACTCGTCGATGCGGCTGGCGATGTAGGGGGTGAACACCTGTTCGTAGGTCAGACCCAGCTGCTGGGTCTCATTGAGCGACACCATCAGCAGGGCCAGCACGGCATTGTAGGCCGTCGAGTCGATGCGGACGTACTCGCGGTAGCACTCCAGAATGTCGCTGGGGCTGCCGCCTGCAAACGTCTTGTCGAACGAGATGCGGTCACTGAACTCCATGTCGCGCAGTTTCTGCGTAGCCAAGGCGTCAAAGCCGCCGCTGGAGTAGCCCACGTTGAATGTGAGTGGGCCGTAGTCGATGCCCAGCTCTTCAAGCAGACGACGAGCGGCCAGCAGGCAGTCGAGCGAGGCATTGCCGTTGGCCGTGCCCTGCAGGTAGGCCTGCGGGAAGCGCACCGTCGAACCGAAGCCGTAGAAGTCGCTCTCGATGATGATATAGTCGGGATTCAGCGGGTTGGCCAGGAACATGGCCTCCAGCGTGTTGAAGCCTTCGGTGGGTGCCTCGATGCGGTTGAAGATGGTGTAGTGGTTAAACAGCAGGATGCCCTGGCTGGGAGCCTCGCCATCAAGGATGTTCTTGGGAATGACGATGCGCCCGCTCATGGTGATGGAGTCGCCCTGCGGGTCAACGGTGGGGTAGAGGAAGTTGTACTGACGCACAGGACGTGTGCCCAGACTGAGGCCCTCATACTCAAAGGTCATGTCCAGGTCGGTCTCGCCGGGCAGCAGCACCTCGCGGGTGCCTATCTCCAGCTCGTCGAACATGCACTCGGTGGTCGTGATGATCTCTCCGTCATAGGTGGTTAGGGTCAGTGACCCGTCGTCGTTGAAGTCGATGGCCGACAACTCCGACGAGGTGATGGCGTGCATCGAGCCGTCCTCGAGCACATACTTGATGACCATGGCTTGGGCGGTTGCGCCAAGGAGCAGGGCGGCAACCAGCAGCAGTGTGTAGCGTAAAATCTTGTTCATAGCTGGTTACTTTTTGATCATTTTATATACCTTATCTCCCTCGCGCACGACATAGATGCCTTGCGGCAGGTTGTTCACATCGACCATGCGGTGTCCCTGCAGGTCGTAGACTTGTTGTTGGCCGGCATCATTGCTGGGTTGTGCTTTCACTGCGTCAATTGCTGTGACCTCGCCGCGGCATATCAGGGCATAGTCGACATTGTCGCGCACCTCGCCACTGGCATACTCGATGGTCACACGCTCGCGGTCGAACGTGATGCGGCGCACTTGCTTGCCTTGCTCGTCGACGGCTGCCACCGTCTGCGCACCGGCACTGCAGCATGCGCCCAGGCAACATGCCACAACTAGAGCTAGTTTGATTGCTTTCATAGTTCTTTAAAATTTAGATAAATTTGTGATCAATCTGGAATTTGGCGGCAAAGTTACAACTTTTAATCCATAATTCACAATTCGCAATCCATAATTCATGATTCTCAATTATTTTTAGTACCTTTGCGGCCATGTTTCGCAATTTTGTGACATACGTGTTGCTCATAGTGGGGCTTGTGGCGGGGGCAGAGCCGGCCGACTCGGTGCACCGCGGTGGATTCTTCCAGAAGGTCAAGGACTATCTGAGCCTGGACAACGACACGGCAAACACTACTCCAAAGCGCTTTAGCATCAGCTTCTTGGGAGGCCCAAGCTATGCCAATGACTCACGCTTCAGCCTGGGAGTGGCAGGAATGGCGCAATATCGCCTCAATGGTTGCGACACCATACAGCCTAGCTATGCCACCATCACCGGCAACATCACCACTGCCGGATTCTGGAAGCTGGGTATCGAAGGATCGATGTTCTTCCCACGCGAGAGCAAACGGCTCAACTATGAGATGGAGGTGGAGTATGCGCCCCGCGACTTCTGGGGCATGGGCTACTATCGCGGCAACAGCGACCGACACACACAGCTGCACCAGCACAACTACAAGGTCAAGGGCGAGTTCCTCTTTCGTATGGCCGAGGACTTCTATGCCGGCCCAATGTTGCAGTGGGACTATGCAAGCAGCGGTGCCATTGAGGATGAGGAACTGCTTGATGGCCAGGATCACGTGGTGCGAAACTATGGCTTCGGTGTCACTTTGCAGTACGACAGCCGAGACCTCATGACCAATGCCTACAGTGGCGTATATGTCTATCTCAACCAGGTGTTTCGCCCCAAGTTCCTGTGGAACCGCTACGCATTCTCCACCACCGACTTCGAAGCCTGCTACTACCATAAGGCATGGCGAGGAGCTGTGATTGCCGGGCAAGTGACAGCATTGTTCAACCTGGGCAACCCCTCCTGGGCAATGATGGCACTGTTGGGTGACAGCGAGAGCATGCGTGGCTACTACAGGGGGCGCTATCGCGACAAGCACATGACCACGGCACAGGTCGAGATTCGGCAGTACATCGGGCGTCGATTCGGAGCCGTCGTGTGGGGTGGGGCGGGCAGCGTATTCCACGACAGCAACTCGTTAAGGCACTGGATGCCCAACTATGGCGTGGGCTTGCGCTGGGAGTTCCGCCGCAGGGTCAACATACGCCTCGACTATGGATTCGGCAAGCGAGGCCAGTCGGGATTCATGTTCAACATCAACGAAGCCTTTTAACCCCCCTCGCTCCCATCGAATGCTCGAATGCTCGCCCACATCGAATGCTCGAAAAAAACTAACCAATGAAACTGTTCAAAAACCAACATATCCTTTTCTGGCTGTTTCTGGCAATGTTGATATTGCCCAACCTGTTCATGTTTTTCACCGAGTCGACAGGGACACTGACCCGTGTGGTCAATATCTTGTTGCCATTGGGAGCCTATTGGCTGGCCATGACGCTCAAGGCCAAGCCCGGCCACATGTTCTGGTGGCTCTTCTTCTTTCATTTCCTGGCCGCTTTCCAGATTGTGCTGCTCTACCTCTTCGGCGAGTCGCCCATCGCTGTCGACATGTTTCTCAATGTCATCACAACCAACCCCACCGAGGTGGGCGAGCTGCTCTCGCAGCTGCTGCCGTCGGTCATCTTTGTCATCGTGGTCTATGGCACGGGCATCGCACTGAGCATCGTCTCCATCCGCAACCGGGCCACCCTGCGCGAGGCATTCCGCCACAACCAGCGCATCATCGGCGGGGCGGTGCTGGCCGTCGGACTTGTCCTGCTCGGCGTCAATTGCGTCAAGGACAAGCGCTTCGTCATCCAGGACGACATCTTCCCCGTCAACGGCACCTACAACTTCCTCCTGGCCTTTGAGCGGGCCTATCAGTCGGCCAACTATCACAACACGTCGGCCGGCTTCAAGCACGGTGCCGTGCTCACGCGCCGCGACTCGGTGCCCGAGGTCTATGTCTTGGTCATCGGCGAGACGCTATTTGCCGACCACATGGCGCTCTATGGCTACGACAGTCCCACCACGCCGCACCTGCAGGGCGACTCTATCGCGCGCTCGCTGGTCTATTACCGCGATGCCATCACCATGAGCAACACCACACACAAGAGTGTGCCACTGCTGCTCACACCCGTCGCCAGCCAGGGCGACTACGACAGCCTCTACTGCGAGCGGGGACTTATCAGTGCCTTCGAGGAGGCCGGGTTCAAGACCTCGTTCTACAGCAACCAGCGGCGCAACGGATCGTTCATCGACTTCCTGGGCTGCGAGGCACAGGACATACATTTCATTAAGGACAGTCTGCCGCTCACGGCCAACCCCTACGACGAACAGCTGGTCACGCTCCTCGACCGCCGCCTCAAGGCCCAGTCAACTCAGCCCCTGCTCATCGTGCTGCACTGCTACGGCTCGCACTTCGAGTACCGCGACCGCTATCCCGCTGCCCGACAGGTGTTCGGCGACACTGACTATCCCACCGCCGAGCGTAAGTACCGCCAGCAGCTGGTCAACGCCTACGACAACACCGTCGCCTATGCCGACTATGTGCTCAGCCGCGTCATGGCCACGCTCCATGCCAGTGGCCGCCGCGCGGTCATGCTCTACACCAGCGACCATGGCGAGGACATCTTCGACGACAGCCGCGGACGCTTCCTCCACGCATCGCCCATCCCCACCTACTACCAGCTGCGTGTGCCCTTCATCGCCTGGGCCACCGACTCATGGCGCGAGGCACACCCCGCGCAGTGGCAGACGCTGGCCGCCAACGCGCAGCGGCCCATCTCGACCAACATGGTGATGTATCACACCCTGCTCGACATGGCCGGCATTCGCACCCGCTTGCTGCGGCCCGACCTGGCGCTGGACAATGCGGCTTTCAAGCCCGCACAGCGGCTCTATGTCAACGACCACAACGAGCTACGCACCCTCGACAACTGCGGCCTCAAGCCACTCGACGTCGACCAGTTCGCCAAGCATCGCCTCAAATACCCCTAACCGCCGCTCACGACTGCTGGGAGCCCTGGAAGTCCTGGGAGCCCTGGAAGCTCTGGGAGTTCTGGGAGCCCTGAGAGCTCTGGGAACCCTGGGAGCTCTGGGAGCTCTGGGAGCTCTGGGAGTTCTGGGAGCTCTGGGAGCCCTGGGAGCTCTAGGAGCCCTGGGAGCCAGTTCCCCTCCCCTTTCCCAAAGGGGAGGGGTCAGGGGTGGGGTTTGACTCCCAGGATTCCCAGCCCTCCCAGCTCTCTCAGTCCTCCCAGCCCTCCCAGCTCTCCCAGCTCTCCCAGCCCTCCCAGCCCTCCCAGTTTTCCCAGTCCTCCCAGTCCTCCCAGCTCTCCCAGGCTATTTCATGCGCAGCGCGTGCAGGCTAAGCGGGATGGCCAGCACGAACGAGATGGCATCGGCCACGGCCTGCGCCATCTCGATGCCCGGCAAGCCCAGCAGCCAATGCCCCAGAAACAGTGCCGGAAGGAAGAAGATGCCATGGCGGGCCGAGGCCATAATCACAGCGGGAATGGTGCGGCGGATGTTCTGCAGATACATGTTCGACATCACGATGAATCCGCTCAACGGGAACGACAGGCACTGATAGCGCAGCACCTCGGCACCTATCTCAACCACACGCGCATCGTGCGAGACAAACAGCTCCACCAGTGGGCCAGCTAGCACATAGCCGGCCACAGCCAGCACCGAGCAGTAGAGGGTCAACACCTCAACACTGTGCCAGAACGCGGCACGCACGCGGTCGTAGTGACCCGCGCCGTAGTTGAATCCGCACACCGGCTGGAATCCCTGGCCATAGCCTATCATCGCAGCACCCGCAAGCATGGCTATGCGTCCCACCACCGAGAAGGCGGCAATCGCCTCATCGCCATGATACGATGCCATCAGGTTCAGACAGATGACCGAGATGCTCATCAGACTTTGGCGGGCCAGCGACGGAAGGCCACCGGCTGCAATCTCGGCATAGCGGTGCAGGGTGGGGCGGAACTGACGCAAACGGATGGGAAGGCCGCCATTGCGACCTGTCAGAAACAGCATCAGCACAAATCCGGACAATTGCGACACCGCCGTGGCCAGACCCGCGCCTCGGATGCCAAGCCCCAGGCCGAAGATGAGCAACGGGTCGAGCGCGATGTTCAGCAAGGCACCCGACAGGATGCCCAGCATGGCCAGCGACGCATTGCCCTGTTGGCGCATCTGGTTGTTCATCGTGAAGCACCCCATGATGAACGGAGTGCCTAATAATATATAGGTGAAATAGTCGCGGGCGAATGGCATGATTGTCGCCGTAGAACCCAGAAAGTGCAGGATGGGATCCATCAGGGCAAAACCCACTGCCGCAAGCAGCACACCCGTGCCCACCGACGACACCAACCCCACCGAGGCCATCAAGCCGGCCTGGTCGATGTCCTGGCGGCCCAGCGCGCGAGAGATATAGTTGCCCGACCCTTGACCGAAGAAGAACGCGATGGCCTGTATCAGCGTCATGTAGCTGAACACGATGCCCATCGCTGCAACCGACTGCGTGTTGATCTGACCCACAAAGAACGTGTCGGCCAGGTTGTAGATGCCCGAGACCAGCATGCTCACAATCGACGGCAGCGCCAACTGTGTCACCAGACGGCCCACCGGCTGGGTGGTCATCTTCACAAACTTCTGTTGCTGAGCCTGCGTGGGTTTCATTGTCGGTTCTCCAAAAAGCGTGCAAAGTTACAGCTTTTTGACCCAACAACCATCAGCTGAATCCAAAATTTAGTTTTTTTCATTTTTACACCGGCCATCTTCCTCTTTTCCCCTCCCCTGCCAGGGAAGGGGTGAGGGGTGGGATTGAACATGTTCAGCGATTCGCCGGTTACCCGCATGTCTGCCATAATGCCATTGTGCATTGAGCATAGTGTATTGGGCATTACCGAGAAGTGACATCTTGTCAGAGACAAGGGCGGCAGCTTTGTCACTTTTTGCGTTGGCACGTCATTTGCTCAACTCATTGCGGTTGCTCACCGCGAGTGACCATGACATTATTCAGATTATTAACAAACAAAAAAGATAAGAAAATGGGAAAGATTATTGGTATCGACCTGGGAACCACCAACTCGTGTGTTTCCGTTCTTGAGGGTAAAAACCCCGTCGTGATCCCCAACAGTGAGGGTCGCAACACAACGCCATCGGTCGTGGCGTTTAAGGAAAATGGTGAGCGCATCGTGGGCGACCCCGCTAAGCGTCAGGCCATCATGAACCCCACCGGCACGGTATTCTCGATCAAGCGTTTCATGGGCGAAACGATGGATCATGTGACCAAGGATGTTGAGCGCATGCCCTACAAGGTGGTGGCCAACAGCAACAACCAGCCGCGCGTCGAGATTGGCGGTCGTCAGTACACACCGCAGGAAATCTCGGCCATGGTGCTGCAGAAGATGAAGAAGACTGCCGAGGACTACCTCGGAACCACTGTCGACAGTGCCGTCATCACCGTGCCTGCCTACTTCGGCGACGCGCAGCGTAAGGCCACTATCGAGGCTGGTGAGATTGCCGGACTGAAGGTGGAGCGCATCGTCAACGAGCCTACCGCAGCCGCTCTGGCCTATGGTCTGGACAAGACCGACGATGACAAGCGCATCGCTGTGTTCGACCTGGGTGGTGGTACATTCGATATCTCGATTCTCGAGCTGGGTGGCGGCGTGTTTGAGGTCAAGTCGACCAACGGCGATACTCACCTGGGCGGCGATGACTTCGACCAGCGCATCATCACTTGGCTGGCCGACGAGTTCCAGAAGCAGGAAGGCATCGACCTGCGTCGCGACCCCATGGCACTCCAGCGACTCAAAGAGGCTGCCGAGAAGGCCAAGATCGAGCTGTCAAGCTCGACCAGCACCGAGATCAACCTGCCTTACATCACGCAGCAGGACGGCATGCCCAAGCACCTGGTCAAGACGCTGAGCCGCGCCATGTTCGAGCAGCTGTGCGACGACCTGATCCAGGCCACCATCCGTCCGTGCGAGCAGGCGCTGCGCGATGCCAACCTCAGCACCAGCGACATCGACGAGGTCATCCTGGTGGGCGGCAGCACGCGTATCCCCGCCATCCAGCAGATTGTCGAGCGTTTCTTCGGCAAGGCACCGTCTAAGGGCGTTAACCCTGATGAGGTGGTCGCCGTCGGCGCAGCCATCCAGGGCGGTGTCATCAGCGGCGAGCTGCATGATGAGGGCATTGTCCTGCTCGATGTCATCCCCCTGTCGGTGGGCATCGAGACACTGGGCGGCGTGATGACCAAGCTCATCGATGCCAACACCACCATCCCCGTGCGCAAGAGCCAGGTGTTCTCGACTGCGGCCGACAACCAGCCCGAGGTCGAGGTGCATGTCCTGCAGGGCGAGCGCCCCATGGCCAAGGACTGCAAGACGCTGGGCCGCTTCCACCTCGACGGCATCGCTCCCGCACCCCGTGGCGTCCCGCAGATCGAGGTCTCGTTTGATGTCGACAAGAATGGCGTGATCAACGTCAGCGCCAAGGACAAGGCCACCGGCAAGGAGCAGAGCATCCGCATCGAGGCCAGCAGCGGACTGACCGACGACGAGATCCAGCGCATGAAGGACGAGGCTGCGGCCAACGCCGCTGCCGATGCCAAGGAGAAGGAGCGCATCGACAAACTCAACGAGGCCGACGCTCTCATCTTCCAGACCGAAAAGACCATAAAGGAAGCTGGCGACAAACTGCCCGCCGACCTCAAGTCGCAGATCGAGACCGCTCTGGGCAAACTCAAGGATGCCCACAAGGCACAGGACCTCGCAGCCATCGACGTGGCCAAGAAGGAGCTGGAGGATCTCTTCCAGAAGATGTATCAGGCAGCCGGTGCCGCTGGCGCTCAAGGCCAGCCCGGTGGACCGCAAGGCCCCTTCGGTGGCGCACAAGGCCCCTTCGGAGGTCAGCAGGGACCGCAGCAGGGCGGCAACCAGAACGGCGGAGCCGAGGATGTCCCCTTCGAGGAAGTGAAATAAAACACACATCGTCTCATAACACTCTCTGCGGGTGTTGCCCAATCAAATGGGGCAACACCCGTATTTTATACCCCGGCCCAACCCCTGGTGTGCCGCGTGATCATCAGGCATAGTGCCTTCAGCTCCCCCTCGTAGAAGTGTGACTGGGTTGTGTGAGCATCTTTTTTGCGTAAGCCGCGGCATTGTCACGGCCATATGTCTGCAAGGTTGTCCGCCTCAGGCGTGTGGGCAACCGAGCTCGGAGAATATTGTAATCAAAAATCTGAGGACAAAAAATAACGCTCAATTTTCAATTCTCGACAAAAAGCAGTAACTTTGCAGTTTCAATTGAAATACCGCTTTTTGAACGATATGGACAAAATAAGAAACTTCTGCATCGTCGCGCACATCGACCACGGCAAGAGCACGCTGGCCGACCGACTGCTCGAGTACACCAACACCGTCGTGGGCAAGGACATGCAGGCGCAGGTGCTCGACGATATGGACCTTGAGCGCGAGCGCGGCATCACCATCAAGAGCCATGCTATACAGATGGACTATGTGCTTGACGGAGAGAAATATACGCTCAATCTCATCGACACCCCGGGACACGTCGACTTCTCCTACGAGGTGTCGCGCTCCATCGCCGCTTGCGAGGGCGCGTTGCTCGTCGTCGACGCCACACAGGGTGTGCAGGCACAGACCATCAGCAACCTGTATATGGCCATCGACAACGGCCTGGAGATCATCCCCGTCATCAACAAGATAGACATGGACAGCGCGCACCCCGACGAGGTCGAGGACGAGATTGTCGAACTGCTGGGCTGTGACCCCGGCGACATCCTGCGCTGCAGCGCGCGCACCGGCGTGGGCATCCCCGAGATCATGGAGGCCATCGTGCGCCGCATACCCGCCCCCAAGGGCGACCCCGAGGCTCCGCTGCAGGCCCTAATCTTCGACTCGGTGTTCAACCCCTTCCGCGGCATCATCGTCTACTTCAAAATCCTCAATGGCACCCTCGGCAAGAACGACTTTGTCAAGTTTGTCAACACCCAGAAGGAGTATCACGTCGACGAGATGGGTGTGCTCAAGCTGCAGCTGTCGCCCCGTGACCGACTCAGCGCCGGCAACGTGGGCTACATCATCTCGGGCATCAAAAACTCGGTCGAGGTGCGTGTGGGCGACACCATCACCCATGTGCAGGCGCCCTGCGACCGGGCCATCGAGGGCTTCCAGGAGGTCAAACCCATGGTGTTTGCCGGTGTCTATCCCATCGAGCCCGAGGACTTCGAGAACCTGCGGGCCTCGCTCGAGAAGCTGCAGCTCAACGATGCCGCCCTGACGTTCACCCCCGAGTCGAGTGTGGCGCTGGGCTTCGGATTCCGCTGCGGTTTCTTGGGCCTGCTGCACATGGAGATTGTGCAGGAGCGGCTGAGCCGCGAGTTCAACATGGAGGTCATCACCACCGTGCCCAACGTGTCCTATAAGGTTTATGACAAGAAGGGCAACATGACCGAAGTGCACAACCCCGCCGGACTGCCCGATGTCACTCTCATCGAGAAGATCGAGGAGCCTTATATCCGTGCCAGTATCATCACTCTGAGCGAGTTTATGGGACCCATCATCACCTTGTGTCTGGCTAAGCGCGGCGAACTCGCCAAGCAGGAGTACATCTCGGGCAACCGCATGGAGCTGACCTTCGACATCCCCCTGGGCGAGATAGTCATAGACTTCTACGACAAGCTCAAGAGCATCTCGAAGGGCTATGCGTCGTTCGACTACTATATCAACGGCTTCCGCGAATCCAAACTCATCAAGCTCGACATCCTGCTCAACGGCCAGCAGGTCGATGCCCTGAGTGCGCTCACCCACGTCGACAACGCCGTGTCGCTGGGCCGCCGCATGTGCGAGAAACTCAAGGACTTGATTCCGCGCCAGCAGTTCGACATCGCCATCCAGGCAGCCATCGGGGCCAAAATCATCGCCCGCGAGACGGTGCGCCAGGTGCGCAAGGATGTCACCGCCAAGTGTTATGGCGGCGACGTGAGCCGAAAGCGCAAGCTGCTCGAGAAGCAGAAGGCCGGCAAGAAGCGCATGAAGCAGATCGGCACCGTCCAGGTGCCCCAGAAGGCCTTCCTCGCCGTACTCAAGCTCGACTAGACTTTGAGTTTCGAGCTTTGAAAATCTAGGCGTTAGTCCTTGCTTCTCGATTATGAATTATAAATTATAAATTATGAATTAATTAAGAATGAAACCATCGATTCCTAAAGGCACGCGCGACTTCTCGCCCATCGAGATGGCTAAGCGCAATTATATATTCAACACCATCCGTGAGGTGTTTCAGCTCTATGGATTCCAGCAGATTGAGACTCCGGCCATGGAGAACCTGTCGACCCTCATGGGCAAGTATGGCGAAGAGGGCGACAAACTCTTGTTCAAAATCCTGAACAGCGGCGACTTTCTCAAAGACGCCCCGTCCGAGCTGCTGGAGCAGCGCGACTCGCTGCACCTGACCAACAAAATCAGCGAGAAAGGGTTGCGCTACGACTTGACAGTGCCTTTTGCACGCTATGTGGTGCAACATCGCAACGACCTGCAGATGCCCTTCAAGCGCTACCAAATCCAGCCCGTGTGGCGGGCCGACCGACCGCAGAAGGGCCGTTATCGCGAGTTCTATCAGTGCGATGCCGACATCGTGGGCAGTGACTCGCTGCTCAACGAGGTCGAGCTGGTCACACTCATCGACGAGGTGTTCCGTCGCTTCGGGGTGCGCATCGTCATCAAGCTCAACAACCGCAAGGTGCTCAGCGGCATCGCCGAGGTCATCGGTGCCCCCGACCGGCTCATTGACATCACCGTCGCCATCGATAAGATGGACAAGATAGGTCTCGACAACGTCAACGCCGAGCTGCTGGACAAAGGTCTGGACCAGGGCCAGGTCGACGCACTGCAGCCACTGCTCACGCTGGACGGCACCACCGAGCAAAAGCTCGAGACACTCAACCGGCTGCTGGCTGGCAGCGAGGTGGGACGCAAGGGCATCGACGAGTTGCGTTTTGTCATCGACCATGTGGCACAGCTGGGAACCACCGCCACCGTCGAGCTGGACGTGTCGCTGGCGCGCGGCTTGAACTACTACACCGGCACCATCCTTGAGGTCAAGGCAGTGGATGTGGCCATCGGCAGCATCACTGGCGGCGGTCGCTACGACAACCTGACGGGAGTGTTCGGTATGCCGGGACTTTCGGGAGTGGGATTCAGCTTCGGGGCCGACCGCATCTTCGACGTGCTCAACGCGCTTGACCTCTATCCGGCCGACACCGTGGCATCTGCTAAGGTGTTGTTCATTAACTTTGGCGAGCGCGAGGCTGTCGCCTCACTAGGCCATGTTATGGCTCTGCGCAAGGCTGGCATTAGTGCCGAGTTGTTCCCCGACACGGCCAAGATGAAGAAGCAGATGAATTATGCCAACGACCGCCACTTCCCCTACGTGGCCATTGTGGGCGAGACCGAGCTTGAGCAGGGCACCGTCACGCTCAAGAACATGGCCACTGGCGAACAGCAGCAGCTCACCCGCGACCAGCTCATCGCCGCCCTCAAGTGATTCATTTTATAGACTTTTGTTGTTAGACTTTTGGCTTTAGTTTTTTAGACTTTAGGCGTTAGTCGTGGCAACAACTAAAAACTAAAAACTAAAAACTAACAACTAGAAAAAAGGTGTTTGAACAACTCATGCAACTGCCGCTCTTTCAGGGAGTGAGCGCACAGCAACTGTCGGCATTGGTCGAGAAGATGCCGTTCCATTTCTTGAAGTACGATGACGGTGAGCACATCATCGCCGAGGGTGACACATGCACCCATGTGCGTTTTGTCGTTTCGGGACAGGTGAGAGTACGCATGAGCTTCCGCAACCTGAATGTCCAGGTCGAGCAGACCCTGGAGGCTCCCAACGTGCTGGCACCTGACTACCTCTTCGGCCTCGACACGACCTATCCGTTCACCGTCACGGCGCAAGGCGAGTGCGGCATCATGCAGCTGCTCAAGGCCGACTACATCCGCGTCATCCAGAGCGACAAAGTGTTCTTGTTCAACATCCTCAACTATCTGTCGCGCAACAGCCAGCGTATCACTGCCGGTCTGCTTGACATCAAGCATGGATCGGTGGTCGAGCGCATCGCCCTGATGGCAGCTGTTGTCACCACGCAGCTCTCGGCCGATGTGCGCTTCACCTTCTTGCAGAAGGATTTCTGCACCCTGCTGGGCACGCAGCGCACCACCCTTGTCAACGCGCTCGAGCACCTCAAGCGCGAGAGCGTGCTCGACTACAACAGCACTCAAATCAATATTCTTAACCTCAACGCATTAAGACAGAAGCTATGAAGCATATTACCTACAACACCAGCGGCACATGCTCGCAACAGATTGATATTACCCTCGACGACAACGACATCGTCCAGCAGGTCACCTTCTTGGGTGGATGCCACGGCAACCTGCAGGGCATCGGACAACTCGTGCGCGGCATGCACCGCGACGAGGTCATACGCCGCTTGCAGGGCATACGTTGTGGCTACAAGGCCACATCATGCCCCGACCAACTGGCCCGCGCACTGCAGCAGGCGTGACCTCACCCCATGAAACGAACCGAAGCTCCCCCTGCGACAAAGGGGGAGCTTCGGTTCGTTAATGGGGTGTGGTCACTCGGTCATTCAGTCCAGGGTGTACTCGACGGGTTCGATGCCGGGCTGACCCTGCCGCAGCACAAACGGACGGCGCACATCCAGGCAGGCCACACGGTCGTTGATCAGTGGCACATTGCGCTGTTGCGAGTGCCCGAATATCTGGTAGATATCGGGCAACGGACTGTTGTTCAGCAGTTCGTAGACATCGCCCCAGACGATGCTACCGCCCTTGTCGGGGCCGCCCCGCATCCAGCTCACCTGTGCCAACGCCAGGATGCCCTCGTCACTGTCGAGCAGACGGTTGAGGTGATCAGCGTCGACGGTGCCCAGCAAGTCGCGGTTGGCATTGAGCCAGGCCTCGTTCACACCCGAGTGGGTGAACAGGTAACGATGGCCATTGAGTGTCCGCTCCCAGGCCAGACGGAACAGTGCCTGATGCTGGGTGAACAACTCGGTGAGCTCAGGGGCCTTTTCTAGCCAGTAGCGGCTGCTCATGGCCTGCCCCCGAAACACCCTGCTGTAGTAGTGCATGTCGTGGTTGCCCAGCAGCATAACCACATTGTCGTGCGCCTGGGCATAGTCGATAACTTCCCTGAAATTGGCCAGTGCGGTCTCATTGCTGATGCCCTCGCGCGGATAGGGGTCGACGTAGTCGCCCAGGAAGATGACTGTGCCGAACTCCTCGCGCGCCACAGCCTCTTTCCAGAACGTGCGGCCATGGATGTCGGGCAGAATGAGGATGTCGTGACTGGCACCGCCCCTCAAGCGGTCGGCAATGTCCAGAATCATCTTCTCGACGATGGTCGACTCATAGCCCAGCTCGATGGCATAGAGCTTGCACATGGCCAGTTCCTTGTCGTCCAGGTCGCCGTCTATCATCATCAGTGCCACCATGTCCTCGATGTAGCGCAGCTTCTGCTCCTCGTTGTCGGGCAGTTCGATGTGCACGCTCTCGGGATGCTCTATCAGGTTGTTGAGCTCGTCCTGGGTGAGTTCCTCGCGCGAGGCCACCGACGCAATCAGCGCCAACTCGCTCTCGCTGGCCTTGCCGTCGGCCAGTGCCAGCATTATCAGGTTTTTGACCTGTCCCAATCTCTTGTTGTCCATCACTGTATTTAATTTATAATTCATAATTCATTATCTGTCCGCTCGCCATCAGCAGAACACTAAGCATCAACATCCGCATTGTGCATTGAGCATTGACTCAGGCTTCGATGGTCGAGCAGTAGTAGCCATAGTCGTTGAGCATTGTGGCAAGGAACTGTTCTTGCGTGCCGCCCTGTGGAACGATGCCCAGCGTCTGTTGCATCTTCAGGGCCAGGCGGTTGACCAGGTCAGGGCGGTCGGGCTTGTTGTAGCCCAGCACGCGGTGAATCAGTTCTGCCTGGTTCAGGCTCAGCTCGGCTGCCTCGGCGTAGGTGGGCACATAGCCCTCCATAGTGTAGCTGTAGTCGGGCAGAGCGATGTAGGGAGCCTTCGTCTTGACCACCATCGTGCCGGCGGCCAGGTCGCCCAGACGCTGGCCTCGCTGGGTCAGCACTATCGACACCAGGCCAAGCCCCAGCAGGTCGATGGGCGAGAGGATGAACCGCAGCAGATAGCCCCCCAGCGTGGGGCTGGTGCCGTCGGCGTTGACAACACGCGTGTGCAGCACCGTCTTGCCGACGCTCTGGCCATGGTGCAGCAGCTCCATCAGCGGGTGATAGAAGATGACCGGCAGATAAAGCACCAACATCAGGGTCGTGTAAGTGTTGTTGTCTAATTGCTGTATCAAGTTGTTCTCGTAGACAACGAAATATATCACCACCGAGTAGGCGATGATGACGATATTGTCAATCAGTTGCCCCAGCACGCGGTCGGCCAGACTGCCGGGTGTCTGGTCCAATGTCACATATTGTCCGGTTACGATTCTGTTGGTGGCCATATTCTTTGGTTTGTGGTCGCAAGTTACCCGTTACCTATTACTCGCAACTTTTTTCGGCAAAGTTACTCATTTTTTCGCAAAAAAGCATTAACTTTGCACAATTTTAGACACACAATCACAAAAATCACGATATGCGCGAAGCGGTATTCATCAAGCAGAACATCAGCAAGTGGCGTGAGTATGAATATCTCATGACGGCCATTGAGGCACAGTCGCCCGATGAGCTGGCCGACATGTACAATGACCTCACTGCCGACCTGGCCTTTGCGCAGACGCACTATCCCAACTCGCGCATCACGAAATATCTCAACAACATCACCCTGCAGCTGCACACAGGCATCTATGGCAACAAACGCGAGAAGTGGTCGCGTGTGGCACGTTTCTGGTCGCACGAGGTGCCTCTGGCCGTGTGGGATGCCCGCCGGCAGTTGCTCCTGTCGCTGGCGGTGTTTCTGCTCTTCATCGCCATCGGCGTGTTCTCGACGCTGAACGACATCGACTTCTCGCGCCTCATCTTGGGCGACAGCTATGTCGACATGACACTGCGCAACATCCGCAATGGCGACCCGGCGGCGGTCTATCAGACTGGCGGAAACACTGAGTCGTTCCTCATGATTGCCTACAACAACATCCGGGTTTCGCTCATGGCTTTCGCCATGGGGTTGTTCACCAGCCTTGGGTCGGTCTACTACCTGATGCAGAATGGAGTGATGGTGGGCGCGTTCACCACAATGTTCTACAATGAGGGGGTCTTGGGCGAGGCCATGCTAGCCATCATGCTGCACGGAACGCTCGAGCTATCAACCATCGTCATCGAGGGGGGAGCGGGCATCGTCATGGGCAATGGATGGCTCTTTCCGGGCACCTACAGCCGCATGCAGTCGTTCCGCCTCGCTGCCAAGCGAGGACTCAAAATCGTGGTGGGCACGCTGCCCGTGGTCATCGCGGCCGCGGTGGTCGAGGGATATTTCACCCGCTACACCGATGCGCCCGATGCACTGCGAGGAGGATTCATCATCCTCTCGGCGGCGTTTATCCTCTATTATTATGTCTATCTCCCTTATCGCCGTAGCCATGAGACGCAACAGTAGACCCACCGACCCGCGCATCCTCCTCTACAAGGAGCGAACTGCCAGCGAGTGCATGAACGCCGCCATCGACTTCATGCGCCAGAACTGGCGCATCCTCTTGCGTTACTCGCTCTACATCCTGCTGCCGGTGTGCATCATCCAGACGGTGGGGGTTGTCACCGTGGTCGACGGCATCTTAGCCCAGATGAGTGAGCCGCCCATTGCCGACTTGGTCACGTTTCTGATCTTCGGCCTGGCGGGATTCTTGTTGCTCAACACCCTGCTCTGGACCATGGTCAAGCTCTATCACGAACGCCCCGACGGGCTGGCGACGGTCACAGGGAAGATGATACGCAAGTGCTTCTGGCCCATGCTCGGGCGCATGGTCATCGCCGTGGTGCCCATTGTGCTGATCATGGTACCGGCGCTGGTGCTGGCCACCATCGTGATGGTGTTTGTGCCGTTCGCGTTTTTTGCCTACATGCTGGTGGCCCTGCCCGTGCTGTTGGTTGCGCCCATCTATGGCCTGGAAGAGGTGTCCATCTTCACCGCCGTCAAGCGAGCCTTTGTGCTGGGCTTCAGGCAGCTGGGCATACTCTTGCTCATGGCCATCACGCTCATGGTCATGGTCTATGTCATGCAGGGCATTGTCATGTTGCCCTTGGTCTTGCTCTTTGCGCTCAAGGCCTCGCTGTCCGACCCGTCCACGGTCTATGTCCACCCTATGCTCACCACTAGTGGCAAGGTGCTCTTCAACATGTTCTCGGTCGTGTACTGCTATGTGAGCTATCTGTCGACGGCCGTGGTGCTGGTCTCCGCCGCCTACCTCTATGGCTGCTCGGCGCAGAAGGGCGAGGACCGCTCGCTGATCAGTGACATTGATAACTTCGAAAACCTCTAGCGGACATGGCTGCGACACAACACATCATCGACACGTTGCAGTGCGACACCGCACTGGTGCGGCACCTGCAGCAGGTGCCCGACTACGACTATCGGCGCGAGTTCATCGAGCAGGACTACTCGATCATCGAACGCATCATACAGTGGATTGACGACATCTTTACCGGCACCATGAGTAGTGCCACCGGCGACGACATGTCGCTCTATTGGGTCGTTGGAGGTTTCGTGGTGATCATCGCGGTGGGCATCTACCTCTTCACACACGATGTGGGCATCTTCCGGCGCACAAGCAAGGGCGACCTGGACTATGAGGTCGACGACGAGGACATCTATGGCATCGACTTCGACCAGCGCATCGACCAGGCCGTGGCTCAGCACGACTGGCGCGAGGCCACGCGGCTCACTCACCTCAAGACCTTGCGCTGGCTGGCCGATAACGGGCGCATCGAGTGGGCACTCTACAAGACACCCTCGCAGTACACCCGTGAGGAGCACTCGCCCGAATTTCGCGAGATGACCGCCGACTTCCTGCGCGTGCGCTATGGCAACTTCGAGGCTACCGAGCACACCTACCGGCAGATGCAGTCACGCTCCAGGACGATGATTGCACGCATCAGCGACGAGATGGCTCAGCTTGAGCAGAAAGGAGGTGACCAATGAAGGCTGCACGCACTTTCATCATCATCGCCGTGCTGATGTTTGTGGCCATGATGTTCATCGAGATGGCCACACCCCGACACTTTGTGTGGAAGACCACGTTCACTCATCGCGATGACCAGCCCTTTGGCGCGGCCCTGTTCGACTCGGTGATGGCCGCGTCACTGCCCCAGGGCTACACCACCACCACACTCACCTTGTCGCAGCTTGAGACCGCCAAGCCCGCCGACGAGCGGCACGTCTATCTCATTGTCACCTCCGACAGCCCCCTCTCACCGACCGACGAGGTGGCGCTGATGCACATGCTGCAACGCGGCGACCAATTCTTGATTGCCTCGGGCCTGTGGTGCTCCGACACCATCGAGCAGGTGTTGCGCTTCAAAGTTGAGGGCTATGCCTATCCCTGGTCGCAAGCGCTCAAACGCAATGTCCTGAACCACGTCAATGACACGCTGCAGTGGTCATCGACGGCGCTGGGCTACGATGCCAACCGGTGGATTGTGCCCGACGAGCTGGTCGACGCGTCGGTGTGCGCCTTCCGGCCCAGCCCGCTCAAGCCGCTGGTGACAGTGACAAAATTTCACCCGTACGACGAGGTGTGGGACGAGGACAACGACGAGTATGTCCAGCTCGACCCATACCACAGCATCGACACCATCGCCGGCATCATCAACTTCAAGCGCGGACGCATGTTGATTGCCGCCTGTCCGCTCGTTTTCACCAACTATGGTGTGCTGTGCAATGACGGGGCAGCACTGGCGCTGCGCATGCTCTCGCAGCTTGAGCACTATCCCGTGGTCAGGCTCGACCCCATGGCCAAGACCGCGGACGGCGGCGCCAACGAGTCGCCCACACGCTACATCATGTCGCAGCCGGCAACCCGATGGGCTGGGAGGCTGCTGGCGTTCACTGTCCTGCTGGCGATGATCTTCACCGCCCGTCGGCGCCAGCGCGTCATCCCTGTCATCAAGCCGCCGGTTAACCGCGCGCTCGAGATGGTCAAGCACATCGGCTCGCTCTACTTCCATCGTCACGACAATGCCGATCTGCTGACCAAGAAATATCAGTTCTTTGTCGAGGAGGTGCGACGACTCACCATGATCGACCTCGATGACGAGAACCACATCGATGATGCCTACCTGCAGCTGCAGCATGTCTCGGGCATACCACGCGACGAGCTCAAGCAGCAGTTGCAGAACATCGTAGGCTGGACCAACGAGCAACCCACCGACAGCACGCTCATGCGATGCATCGACTATCTCAACCACGTCCTCTCAAAACTCAAATAAAAAATATGTTCTGTGGCCTGCGGTTCTGCTGCAGGCAATAACTGAAAAAAATATGGATAACGAAAACATGGCTCCGCGCGTCGACCTGACCGCATTTGCCGACAAGATTCAACAACTGTGCGACACCATCGCGCAGACCATCGTGGGCCAGACCGAGGCCATCGACCTCATCCTCACCACCATCCTCGCCGACGGCCATGTGCTGCTCGAGGGGGTGCCCGGAGTGGCCAAGACGCTCATGGCACGACTCATGGCACGCCTGGTTGACGCACGATTCAACCGCATCCAGTTCACGCCCGACCTCATGCCCAGCGACGTGCTCGGAACGACGGTCTTCAACATGAAGACCTCCGAGTTCTCGTTCCACGAGGGACCGGCATTTGCCGACATCATTCTCGTCGACGAGATCAACCGTGCACCGGCCAAGACTCAGGCGGCGCTGTTCGAGGTCATGGAGGAGCGGCAGGTGAGCATCGACGGCACGACTCGCAAGATGGGACCCGTCTACACCATCATCGCCACGCAGAACCCCGTCGAGCAGGAGGGCACCTACAAGCTGCCCGAGGCACAGCTCGACCGATTCATGATGAAGGTCACCATCGGCTATCCCACTGCCGAGCAGGAGGTCGACATCCTCAACCGCCACCAGCGCAACGCCCGCCTGACCAAGCTGGACGATGTCAACCCCATCATCACGCAGGACGAACTGCTCAAGATGCGAGCCATGCTCGGTGCGGTGCTCGTCGAGGACTCGCTGGTGCGATACATTGTCCAGATTGTGCAGCAGACCCGACAGAGCCGGGCTGTCTTCCTCGGGGCATCGCCGCGTGCGGCTGTCGCCATGCTGCAGGCCAGCAAGGCCTACGCCATGCTGCAAGGACGCGACTTCGTCACCCCCGACGACATCAAGGCCGTCACACCCAGCATCCTACAGCACCGACTGCTGCTCACCGCCGAGGCCGAGATGCAGGGCTACAACGCCCTGTCGGTCACCCAGTCGCTCATCGACAAGGTCGAAGTGCCCAAATGATTAGTGTGAAGCAATCCTCCCAGTCTCCCAGTCTCCCAGCTCTCCCAGCTCTCCCAGCTCTCCCAGTCCTCCCAGCTAATTATAAATTATGAATTAATTAAAGTGTTTCTTCCTCGTCGATTCTATATTATCATCCTCGCCATTGTCGCTGTGATGGCCGCCGGCTACTGGTGGCCCTGGCTCTTTGTCCTGGGGCAGGTGGCCCTGGCGTTGTTCTGCATGGCCTTGCTGGCCGACATCGCCATGCTGTGGCACCGCCGCGGCATCACCGCGTCGCGACAGTGCAGCGACCGTTTCTCGTGCGGCGACGACAACGAGGTGGCTCTGAACATCGACAGTCAGTATCCCTTCCCGCTCGAGCTGCACGTCATCGACGAGGTGCCGCACATTTTTCAGCGGCGCGACATCGACTTTGGCCACCACCTGCTGCCTCATGGCTCATGCCGCATCACCTACCGCCTGCGGCCTACACGGCGTGGTGTCTACGGCTTCGGCCACATCCGCGTGTTCGCCTCCACCATCCTGGGGCTGGTGCAGCGGCGGTTCACCTGCGACAGGGCCATCGATGTCAAGGTCTATCCCAGCTATCTCATGCTCAACCGCTACGAGCTGATGGCCATGAGCAACAACCTCACCGAACTCGGCATTAAACGCATACGCCGAGCCGGAAACAACACCGAGTTTGAGCAAATCAAGGAGTATGTGCAGGGCGATGAATACCGCAACATCAACTGGCGAGCCAGCGCACGCCGCAATCAGCTCATGGTCAACGTCTATCAGGACGAACGCTCGCAGCAGATCTTCAACCTCATCGACAAGGGGAGGGTGATGCAGCAGGCATTCAATGGCATGACGCTGCTCGACTATGCCATCAACGCATCGCTTGTGCTCAGTTATGTGGCCGTCCGCAAGGACGACAAGGCTGGGCTGATGACCTTCAACGAAGAACTCGACGAATTTCTGCAGGCAGCCAAGTCATCCACGCAGATGCAGAACATCCTTGAGACACTCTATGCCCAGGAGACCGACTTCGGAGAGACGGACTACTCGGCATTGTTGGTCAATGTCAACCGCCTCATACGCAAGCGCAGCCTGCTCGTGCTTTACACCAACTTCACCGGCCTGAACAGCCTGCAGCGGCAGTTGCCCTACTTGCGGCAGCTCAACCAGCGCCACCGACTGCTCGTCGTCTTCTTTGCTGACCAGGAAATCAGCGACTTCATCAATCAGAAGCCGCACGACAGCGAGGAATACTACCAGCAAGTCATCGCCGAGAAAATCTTGCGAGAGAAGCAGCTCATCGTCACCACCCTGCAGCAGCAAGGCATCCTCTCGCTCCTCACCACCCCCGACCGCCTCTCAATCAATGTCATCAACCGCTATCTCGAGATCAAATCCCGCCAAATGATCTAGCTATCCAAAAATCTCGACCACTCGATTACTCGAATACTCGAAAACTCGAATGCTCGAAAACTCGAATGCTCGAAAACTCGATAAACAAATCCAACTCAAAAAAAATCTCATCGGAATGCCAATCGAAATCAAGTCGATCAAAGGCTACTACTACCTCGACGCATGGGTGATGTCGCACATTGTTTACCAGGCGACAATCAGTTTTGCCCAGCGCTATCTGAACAAAACCAATGACCCCTGCGGGAGGCTCTATGACCAGATGGTGATGGCGGCGCGCAGTGCGCCAGCTAACATTGCCGAGGGCAGTTCGAGGCGACAGACCAGCCGCGAAACTGAAATGCGGCCATCATTGTCCTCTCGCCCTTGCCACCCTGTCACCACGACAAGGTGGCATTTTTTTCACCTACAATTTGCCAAATCCCCAAAAAAACACTATCTTTGCCCCAACATTCTGGAGGCAGCACAGTCTTGACGGTTTGCTGAACCCGGTGCGCCACCCCGTAGGGACGCGGCGTGCCGCGTGATCAGCCCGGTAAAGCCCGGAGAGACTACCGCACAACCAATTGTGCGTTGCAAAGGCGTGGCAGAGGCCACCCCTCCCGAATGACATATTCGTATAAAGCGTTTATTGACGCTTTGTTCTTTGGCTATTAGGAACGTAGGAAATTCTTATAATCACTCAAAGAGCATTGCAACAATGGGCGCCACTAGGTGTGTAATGCGCCAGCTCCGTGCCGCATCATTGCGGCATGGAGTGTGGTGACACACATATCGGCGTGGAGTCTTGTTGCTTGTTCCAGTGATGAGGCATCCTACGGCCAACTAATAGCGGGACAAGTCAATAAAGACTCCCGCTTTGTTGTTTTATAATCTGGTGTCGGTCTGGAGTCGTTGATACCAATTTGAAAGAGTGTAAACGTCATGCTCATTGACAACAAGACTGACATCTACCACGACGGCCATGTCCTGACCGTTTGGAACTACCTGCACAACCATGTGAAACAGGGCAATCTCGACATTGTCTCGGGCTTCTTCTCCATCGCAGGATTGCATTCACTATACACCGAATTGAACCCCGATGTGCGCTATCGCCTCATCTTTTCCGAGATGACACGCGACAACGACTTTATGAACAAGGTGCTCAACCTGTTGCAGGGCGATGGCTCCATCACATCGGCACTGAAACTATCTGACTATGCCAAAAACGCTGTCGCATTCCTTCGGCGGCAGACTGTCGAGGTGCGCTCGGTGAGCAACGTCTTCTGCCATGCCAAGTGTTATATATATCGCGACAAGTTGCATCCCGGCGAAGACAGTTTTTTTGTTATGGGCAGCAGCAACCTCACCGAGGCTGGGCTGGGCATCAAGAAAACAAGCAACATCGAACTCAATTATCTGCAGCGGGGTAACTACAATTCGGGCGACCTGCGCGACCTTAAAGATTGGTTTGCCGACCAGTGGAACCATGTGGCAAAAGCCGACATCGACATTCCCGGTGCCGATGGAAAACGCGTCAAGAAGAATGTCAAAGAGTTCTTTGTCGAGCAGATTGAGCAGATGTTCCATGTCTATTCTCCCGAGGAAATCTACTACAAAATTCTCTATGAACTGTTTAAGGCCGACCTGGAGCTGGACAGCTCAATTGAGCACCGCAAAGAGATGTCATTTCTCCAGACCAGCGAAATTTGGAACACTTTGTTCAACTATCAGCAGCAGGGTGTCATATCGCTCATCAAGATGTTGCGCCGTTATAACGGTGCCATCCTGGCCGACGCTGTTGGACTTGGAAAGACATTTTCGGCACTGGCTGTCATCAAGTATTTTCAAGAGCAGAACTACACAACACTGCTGCTATGTCCAAAAAAGTTGGAACAAAACTGGACGCAATATCTGCGGCGACACGACTCGCGCTTTGAGAAGGACGAGTTTGACTATATTGTCCGCTTTCACACCGACCTGCAGAACGACAGGCTTGAGAACAAGGAAGATGCTAAGCTCAGCTGGCTGCAGACACGCAAGAAGCTGCTCATCGTCATCGACGAGAGCCACAACCTGCGCAACGAGAAGTCGGGACGATACAAAGATTTGATGGGGACGTTGTTGCAAAACCCTCGTCAGATTGCTGTTCGTGATGTGAAGGTGCTAATGCTGTCGGCAACACCCATCAACACTGGCTTGAATGATGTGAAAGGACAGTTCGGAATTATTGGTCGAGGAGATGACAAAGCATTCGATGGCGAGGATTTTGAGATTGACTCATTGCGCAATCTGTTTGCCGACTGTCAGCGTAAATACACCTTCTGGTGTCAGGATCCAAACCGAACGGTCGGCAAGTTTGTGGCACAGTTGCCACCCAAGTTCTTTAACCTGACCGATAAACTCATTGTCGCGCGCACGCGCAGCCTCATCGAGCGCACGCTGGGCGAGGACCTGGGCTTTCCTGAAAAGCTACCGCCGGTCAATGTTGACTGTGGTGTCGATCATTTTGGTGCTTACAAAAACACCGAGCAGATTTACAGTGCATTTGAACAACTCTTTCTCACCGCCTATCAGCCTAGCTTGTTCATTCCCGAGACACGCAAAGAAGCTCGCAAAGAGGCCAAGAACGACTGGGAAGACAATGTCAATCGCGAGCGTTACCTGGTCAAGATGATGAGCATATTGTTCATGAAACGACTTGAGAGCAGCTGGTATTCTTGTATGCTCACAGTCAAGAAAGTCCTTGAAGTGCATCAGAGTACGCTGAATCTTGCCATAGACTTTCGTGACAAGCTCGCAAGTGGTGAGATAACCATCGAGTTGCCCGACGAGAATGAGGGAAACGACACCGATGATATGTTCACATTGCGCAAAGGCACAATCAACCTGCGCGAAATGAAAAATTTAGGGGGCTTCATTCGAGGCTTGCAGAGCGATGTCAAAAAACTGAATGAGATTTATTGCAATTTCATTGACTTCGACAACAAATATCGGCAAGGCCTGGAGCATGATGTGAAACTGGACGAACTGACTCGTCTCCTGCGTGAGAAGCAGCAGAAAACCAACCGAAAGGTAGTCATCTTCACTGCTTTTGCCGACACGGCACACTTCCTGTTCGATGAACTGGTCAAACGGGGATTCGCGCGCATGGCATCGGTCTCAGGACAGGAGGTGCGCACAACGGGCCATCATCCAACAGGCAAATTCAATGATGTGCTGCAGAGTTTCGCACCATTCAGCAAATTATATAACGAACTGAAGTGGGACAACCTATATCAGGATGCAAAACTCGACCGTGCAAGATATTATGATGACAGCAAGCGGCGCTGGCGCGTGCCTTATCAACTGTGGTTGCAGCTGGTCAATCAATATCGGCCAGACATAGTGGCCAAACTCAACGACCCGATTGACATCCTCATTGCCACTGACTGTCTCTCAGAGGGACAGAACTTGCAGGATGCTGACTTGCAGGTCAATTATGACATACATTGGAATCCTGTCAGGCTCATTCAGCGATTTGGACGTATCGACCGCATCGGGTCGCCTAACAAACTCATCGGATGCGTAAACTTCTGGCCTGTAAAATCGGTTGAGGAATACCTGCGACTTGAGAAACGTGTGGTCGACCGCATGGCAGCCATGAACATTGTGGGTTCGGAGACGCAGGAACTGAATGACAAATATTGCCAAATGATAGAGGACAACCCCCTCGTTGACAAGAATGCTGACAGGTTGCTTGAAGAACTGCGCAACAGCAGCATCTCGGACATCGAGTCGCCACAGACTCTGTCATTAACCGACCTGTCGCTGGAGGTGTTTCGGCAGGATTTCCTGGACTATCTCGAGGCACATCAAGAGTTTTACAGACGCATGCCTCACGGGGTGTTCACCGGCTTTCGTGCCATCGACAACTTGTTTGAGCGCATTCCTGAAAGCCTAATTGCCGTCTTGGGCTATCCGCATCGCGAGGCGGGAGACCCACAGCCCTACAAGGAGATTTACCTCATGTGCCAGCCTGTCGACAAGACACAGGGCGCTACATTTACCGAACTCAACCGTGCCGAAGTGCTTGACTTCATGCGCCGAAATCGCCAGCAGGCCACCTTCTTGCCACAATGGGTGTTGCAGCCCGACGAGCAGAAGGTGCAACGGTTGGCAACAATAGTGCAACAGTGGCTCACAAACAAGGCACCACAGCAGACATCGGTCATCATTAAAGATATACTCAAGTCAAAACCGAAACCACGCACAACCACAGGCTATGACACCTTGCAAGAAGAGAAATTCCGTATCGAGAATTTTGACCTTATCGCATGGGAATATATCACACGCAACTGACATTTGACAAACGATAAACGACAATGAATATGACACTTGACAAGTTTATTAATCAATCGTTGTTCGATGCTACGTCACATTTGCTCGCGCAACTCGGCGTTAGGTTTGACCGGGTCACAGCCGAACCCATCGCATTGCGAGACTACTTTGAAGGGCGAGTCTCAAAACAACTGGAGACGGCAATGCAGGTGGTCGACAAGGCCTACTATGTGGGGCAAGTCAATGAGCTGACGTTGCACGGCAACAAGGCTGACAACACACTGCGACAGAGTGTGGAAATAGTCGATGAGAAGTACGAGGGGCTACTCATCTTTGCCATAGATCTGCTGCCCGAAGCACATGTCACACGCACGTTGCTTGCCACCATGACACGGGCACTCAACCGCATCGCACGCTATATGCCCGTGATTGTTGCTTATCGCCAAGGGAAGCACATCTCGCTGGCAACATGCGAACGTTCGCCCTACAACCAGACTTGGCGCGATGGTGAGAAGGTGGGAAAAGTAACCATGCTGCGTGACATCGACTGCGCACATCCGCATCGAGGACACCTCGAAATCTTGAATGGGTTGAACTTGGCTGGATGCAATTCGTTTGACGCACTTTATAACCAATGGCTCAACACGTTCAGCAATGAACTGCTCACCAAGAAGTTCTATGGTGAACTATCAGACTGGTATGCCTGGGCGGTGCAAATAGTCAAGTTTCCCAACGATTTGGCGACAAGGGATGACGATGCCAAGTTTAACCATGAGTCGTGCATACGCTTGATCACACGACTGATTTTTGTCTGGTTCCTCAAACAGAAGCACTTGATACCTGGAGAACTCTTCGACGAGCGATATATTCATGACAATCTGATTGAGGACTTTGACCCGCACAGCCGTAAGACCTTGCATTATGATGCCGAACAGAGCAAGTATTACCGATTGATTCTGCAGAACTTGTTCTTCGCCATGCTCAACCGGCCCATCGTGGCCGAGGGGAAAAGTACACCAAACAACCGCCGATTCAGAACCGCCGTCACTGGCTCACGCAACAGCGACTATAATGTCAACAACCTCATGCGCTACGAGAGTGAGTTTGTTGAGGGAGGCGCACAACGATTTCTAAAACTAGCCAACTCGACAGTGCCATTTCTTAATGGTGGACTATTCGATTGTCTCGATGACAAGCCGCATCGCATCTATTATGACGGGTTCTCAGAGAAACGACAGTCGCTCGAGCAGCTTTACCTACCCGACTATCTGTTCTTTGGCGACGAGGTAGGACGCGGCATTGACCTGTCGAAGTGGTATGGCGACACTAAGAAGAAATCGGTCGCGGCACGTGGCCTCATCGACATACTCAAGCGATATAGCTTCACCATCGAGGAAAACACACCACTAGACCAGGAAGTGAGCCTCGACCCCGAGTTGCTGGGCAAGGTGTTTGAGAACCTGTTGGCTTCCTACAACCCCGAGACACAGACCTCGGCACGCAAGCAGACGGGATCGTTCTACACACCTCGCGAGATTGTGCAATATATGGTTGACGAGAGCTTGGTGGCACATTTGAAGCGAACATGTGGCGACGAGAATGAGCAGCTCTATCGCGACCTTGTGAGCTATGCAACCGATGTCGAGGATTTGAATCATGACATCTGCAAAAAAATCATGCGGGCCATCTACGACTGCCGAGTGCTCGACCCGGCATGTGGATCGGGAGCTTTCCCTATGGGCGTGCTCCACCAAATGGTGCACATCTTGCAACAAATCGACCCCACTAACGAAATGTGGAAAGATTTCATGATAGACCGAGCCATCAGGCTTACTGAAGAAGCCTATCGTGACAAAACGGATGCCGACGACCGTAAGGCAAGATTGATCGACATCGAAGAGGCGTTCGACCAAAACATCAATGACCCGGACTATGCGCGCAAACTCTATCTGATTGAACATTGCATCTTTGGTGTGGACATCCAGCCCATCGCAACACAAATCAGCAAATTGCGGTTTTTCATCTCGCTGGTCGTCGACCAGAAACCGACCCAAAATGCCAAAGAAAACTTTGGCATCCGTCCGCTGCCCAATCTTGAAGCCAAGTTTGTCACGGCCAATACGTTGATTCCGCTCGATGGCAAGAAAGACTTGGCTTCGTCGGCCGACGAAATACGGCACTACGAGCAGAAACTGCACGAAATCAACCATCGCATCTTTCTGGCCAAGCGCAACAAGCAGAAAGAGGAACTCCGACAAAGCATGGACCAGACACGCATGATGATGGCACAAGCCATGGAGAACCTTGGCTTTATTGGCAGTGAGGGATACAGACAAATGGTGAGCTGGAACATGTTCAATCAGAATGCATCTGCCCCCTTCTTTGACCCTGAATGGATGTTCGGTATCCGCGACGGCTTCGACATCGTCATCGGAAACCCACCGTACATACAAATCAAAAAGCTTGATGAAAAAGATGTATACAAAAAAGTTAGATATTCAACTTTCGATAAAAATGGCGATATTTACTGTTTGTTTTATGAAAATGCATTACGACTGCTTAAGGATGGAGGTATTTCTATATTAATTACATCAAATAAGTGGATGCGTAGTAACTATGGGAGTAAGTTAAGATTGCTGTTGTATAGTTATACTAATCCATTGCAGTTAATAGATTTAGGTCCAGGTGTCTTTGAGGCGGCAGTAGTTGATACAAATATATTGCTTTATGCAAAAGCAAAGTATACTAAGCCAACAAGCATTCTCGTCCTTGAATCAAATACCGGTGCTGTTCTTAAGTTTTATGAGTGCCGAAAAAAGATGTTTAAAGCGGACGAACTATGGGGTATCGAAGATTCTTCTTCCTTGAGAATTAAGATAGAAGCTTTTCCTCGCTTATCTCAATTTGACGTAGAATTGTTTTATGGAATCTTAACTGGAGCAAATCCCACATTCATATTATCAGAGCAAAAAGCTCAGGAGTTAATGTCTTGGGACTCAAAAAATTCAGAGATTATTAAACCTATCTTGCGTGGAAAAGATTTATCAAGATATGGGGCAAAATTTGCGGGATTTTATTTGTTGTGTTCACATAATGGGATAAAAAAACTAGGTATTCCACCCATCAACATAGAAAGAGATTTTCCGACGTTGCTGCAATATTTTTATGGATTTGGCACTCGTTTTTTGAATAGAGGCGAGCAAGGTGATAATTTTTATAATTTGCGAAATTGTGCTTATCTTGATAAGTTTGACTCACCTAAAATCATTTATGCTGACATTGTTCTTGATAGGGGCAAATTTTATTATGATGAAGATGGGTACTATACAAATGATACGGCTTTTATTATAACAGGAAAAAATCTCCTTTATTTATTAGCAGTTTTAAATTCAAAAGCATTTGCTTATTTTTATAAAACTTTTTACTGTGGTGGATCTTTGTCAAAGAATGGACTGCGCTTTAAGCGGGATTATTTGTTAAAAGTGCCTATTCCCTTAGCCAAGGATAATTTGCAAAATACTCTCTCAAAATTAGCTTTAATTATTCAAGAAAAAGTAAAGATGGGCTCTAATGATGCTGATATTGAGGATGTTAAAGTCGATATGATTGTTTATCGCCTTTACAACTTAACTTACGATGAGGTTTTGATTATTGATCCAGAGACACCAATCACTCGTGAGCAATATGAGTCTTTTAAAGTTGAAGAATAAAAGATAACATGGAAAATCTAAATGAACTATACAAATTGCGTGGGCAGCTGGAAGGGATGAACTATGCTGTGCCCGATGAATTGAAACAAGACATCAGTAAAGCAGAGAGGCTGGTGCTGCAGTCACGGCGAGAAGACTTGGAGGTTGTAGCTAGTGTGTTGTTTGAAGACATTAGCTCGCCGTGGCGAGTCATTCTGCAGAATGACGGAAAGGGTGGGGTGCAAGTCTGCTATGAACCTATTGGAGAACTGCCAAAGTCAACAACACCGCCACAATTTACAACAAATTTTGAACAGTATCTAGACAACCTGCAAGTGACGCGTGGCACCATCAACGGCTACAAACGCAGCATCAACGATATGGTTAAAGCAAATCACAGGAAAGCGCGACTTGTTCGCGGTAACCGAACCGGCGTTGATTGAGCGAGTGATGGCTGTCGTTGGCACTGATTGGAAGAGTGGATTCCCGTATGCCATGCTAAAGCATTACCGTGACTATCTGCGGCGAGGTGGAAAGAACGATTCGCATGAAATCAAAATTGAGTTTAACCGGACTGTAGCTGAATCCAATCATGTTGATCATCACATAGCAAACGGTAGGCAGACAAAGTTTGCGCATCAAATGGCCACGGCAGAAGATGCGGCTCATTACCGAACGCCTGGCGAAGTGCCAACGATGATTATGCGACATAAGGTTGACTGGTCATTCCTCACCAATGGCATTAACATTCCTGTTGACAGACAACCAGTACTGCACCAATGTCTTGGCTATGACCTAATGCGCGACGATTACCGGCTAGCTACATTGGTTGTGGGCAAGCAGGCATTCAAGGCAAAATTCGGGAACTTGATGCAGAAAAACCGACAAGCCAGCGATTCAATTCAATTCAGATTTGCCAACTCTGCATTCACACGCCAGATGTAGCAACTGATGCCCGAGCTGTTTGAGTGGCTTAACCAAGCAAAGCAAGCTGCAGGGAGCACAAGAACTCGCGTCAGCGAGCCGCGAGAGTTGACAAGATATTTCACATTGTCCAAACTGGCTAAAGAAGATGTCTTTTTGATCGAATTCGACCCGTGCGACGGAGTCACCTTACCAAGCACCCAACAATTATTGCACAAAATTGCATGAATTGTTGAGCGGCCCAAACCCTGCGGCGTGACAAACCCCACCCCCAACCCCTCCCCTTTGCGAAA
>CACZHT010000022.1 GCA_902781045.1 uncultured Bacteroidales bacterium
GTTCTTTAAAAGAACTTCTTTCGGAAATTCTTAAATGACAAGATATATGGAAACGATGAAATCAAAACTCAACGACATCCTGCTCTCGATCACGTGGCGCGACATCGCTCGCCGCTACTTCGGCAAGTCGAGCAGCTGGCTCTACCACAAGATGGACGGCATCGACGGCAACGGCGGCAAGGGCGAGTTCAGCCCCGAAGAAACCCGCCAGCTGCAGGCGGCACTCTATGACCTCTCTGACCGCATCCGAGCGGCCGCAGATAGAATTTAAAAGAACTCCATTCCCTGCGCCCCGTGACCTCGCCGCCACGGGGCGCTTTTTTATGCTCTACAACATAAATCCGCATCCACCACAAGTCCTGAAACGTAGAATTACGCTAACGAATGTGAATTTACAAGATAAAACGATATTGCGTATCATATTTTTTATTACCTTTGCATGGCGAAAATTCGACTTTATTAACGAAAACGATTGGTTTCTATGTTCAAGAACGTGCTTAAAAATGTGGATACACTAGTGGTAGTTGGCAAGTGGAATATCCATGTTTTTTCACCTGATTGGGTAAAACAGAACCTATTTGAGGGTGAAGAAATGAAGATAAGTGTAGTTTTGCCTTCAGGACCGTTCCAATTTAGAGGCAACAGTTTTGAACTTACTGTTTCTGACAATAGACTTCATTTTGAACTTTTATCTAAAGAAGATAGTGCTCGAATTGATGCAATCCAAGCTTTAAGAACAATTCTCCGATTGCTGGGGCAAACACCAGTAACAGCATTTGGTATCAATTTTGTTTATGACACCGATCATGACTTGAGGGACTACTTCAAGAGTTTTGGTCAAACCAATAATGTCGTAGGATTGCCATTCACAAGGATTAAACGCGAGGTCAAATGGTCGATGTATGATGAAAAATCCAATTCAACCAACATTCGATTATTTGAGGAAACAGACAAATATCGAGTTGATGTGAATTATAATTATCCTGTCACAGAGTGCTTTCAAATCATGGAAATGATTGACGATGATTCTGTTCTCGCTAACAAAAAAGCGGACTGCGAGCGACTGCTGAAAGAAAGGTTGAATATTGATATTGATTCTCAAGATGAGCGCATTTGAAAATAATAGCGAATCTGGTGCTGACGAGAACCTGAAGTTCCATCAAGTCGACAGCAAATGGTTCAGAAAAGAACAGGAAGCGGATTCTTATTTGCATGGAAGCTTCCCCGAGGGGTGCGAGATAGAGGGTTCAAGCATGGTGCTTGACAAGACTTATCCAGCGGAGTCCCGTCTTGACGTTGTTTCTGTTTTTGACGTGGCTTGCTATGTGATGTCTAAGGTGAAGCAATGCACCACAATGAAATTACAGAAACTGCTTTATTATTGCCAAGCATGGTATCTCGTGTGGAACGAGAAACCTCTTTTCAGAGAGAATATTGAGGCATGGGCAAACGGTCCGGTGATTCGAGAGCTCTACAATTTTCATAAAGGGCTTTTCAACTTTACAGAGCAAATGATGACTATTGGCAACCCCAATAGATTATCAGATGAGCAGAAAGAAGACATAGATAGTGTCCTGAACGCTTATGCGTGCCGTTCATCACAATGGCTGATCGATCAAACACATTCTGAACAACCATGGCGAGAAGCGCGAAAAGGTTTGTCGCCGAATGAACGAGGCCATGTCGTGATTTCTCATGCCGCCATGGCAGAATACTATTCATCATTATATGGGCAAGAGCAAGGGGAAGAATAGGCATATCCCGAAATATGCTGTTGAAGAGCGTACCACCTCAAGAGCTCCTATAATTAACGAGCAAGGTAGTGTTGATGGATATTACCCAACCTGGTTGTTTTCAGTTTTTGATGCGTCTTCTGAAAAATGGGGATTAACGGCTTTTCAGAATAAATTGTCAGTTGTGCTTGACAAACTGAAATCGTTTGAGACCATGACATGGCATGAGATTAAGCAACAAAAGCATGACAATAATAAGAGCAGCAATCATCTCATAGACATAGACAAACTTTCTAAGCGAGCAAGGAATAGACTTTCAGAGATTGAATTGGACGATATTGCAAAAGTTTTTTCGCTGCGCGTTTCCAATAAATTTAGATTAATCGGGATTATGAAGGGTGCAAGTTTTCAGTTGTTGTGGGTAGATCCTGAGCATGAGGTCTGCCCATCTCAAAAGAAGCATACATGACCACTCCTCCCCCCTGCAAATATCCCTCCCACCACAAAATCCGCAAAAATGCGGATTTTTTCGTCTATAAACAAACCTTAAACACATGACGGCCATTTCAACGCCAATTTTATGCTCTTAAACATATTTCCGCAAAATTCCGTGAAAATGTTTGGCCAGTCCAAAACTTTGTTGTAGTTTTGCAGCGTCAAACACTTGATGAGGGTTCTCATCCCGCTTGAGCATCGGTCATTGCTCACATACCGCGGTGGGCTTTTTTTGTCGCCGCACCGCAACCAGCCATACGGCTGCCTTATCCGTGATACTTTGCTCTTCGGGGTAGAACTATCAAGTGTTTGACGACGGGATAACGGCAGCCGTTTTTCTGCCCATAACGTCAAACACTTGAAGCAATGAAACAGATTTCATTGACCCCGAGAGCCGCCATGCCGCGACTCGCAGACCTGGCCAAGCCGCTTGCCACGAAAGCGGCAGAGTTCCTCACCTCACAACGCCTGAGCGCCGCGCTGGGCGTGGTGGCACTGGTCGCCATCCTCGACTTCCAGCTCACCGGCGAGCGCCCCGTGCTGATGGCCATCCTCACCCTCGCCTGGGCCACACAGCTCGCCGCCATGCTCACCCTCGACATCCAGAAAGGAGGTGCCGAGTTATGAAAGCCTGGGACCGTGAGAGCCGCGAGCTCAAGCTGCGCTACCGTGAGCGCATGGAGGCCGTTAACGTGCGCTACAACCGCCAGCAGGTGGATTGGACGCACGACCTGGAGCAGGCACGGAACGAGAAGAGCCTGTACCTTGCCAAAATCAAGATGCAAGAGGACGTTGACACCAACGCCGAGAAGCTGACGATGATCACCGATCGCATCCGCCGCATTTCGCTGCGTAAGGTGGAGCTTGACCATGAGCGCAAACTGGCTCTGCTCGCCCTCGAGCGCGAGCGCGCCGCCGAGGTGGACGCCCTGGAGGCCAAGTATGGTGTGAACCTTGACGAGCAAGGAGAGGAGGTGAGCCATGAATAAGCAGGACTATCTCGACACGCTCGATGCGTTTATCCACGAACCCGAAAATGCGGGCTTCGGCGACAACATTATCCCTGTGGCCATGTGGCTGCGTGGCTTCATGCCCGGCGATGATGACCATAGCCCCGACAACAAGAGCAGCATGATGATCCGTGCGCTGCTGGGCGACATCGTTGACGTGAGCCTGAACGACGTGTCGCGCCTGATGGTGCTCAACGGTTACTCGCTCAACCGCAGCGGCGCGAATCCGGAATGGATGCTGCAGCCCATCAGCGAAGTTCCCGACCCTGAATAGTCAATTTTGACCACTACAAGGTGCCCATGGTAACATGAGGCACCTTTAGTAGTCACTTTTAACCAATAAAATACTTTTGGTTTCGATAATATATTGTATCTTTGTAGTCCTAAAATCCCTTTATTATGAGCATTATATTGAAGATATTGATTGGGCTGGTGTTGCTTCTCGTCCTTGTTGCGGTCGTCATCGCCACATCCGTGTTTGTTGTTGTGCTGTCGCATGAGCGGCGTTGGCGCAAGTGTCTCTGTGATGACTATAAAATGTACAGCGATGCCAGGAGGCTCAAAAACGATGGTTGAACTGTCTAACCTACGACCATCTGCCGCAACAGACTTAGAGCCGGGAGAGTGGGTGAAAGTTCCGCCTCGAAGTGCTGAAAGAGCTCGTCTAACTTCAGCCATTGACTGCTATCTCCTATCAGCGGGATTATTCGCCACAAATCGGGACATGCGACAAAAGATGGCAGGATGGTTGCTGCAATGCGTTTGTATATTCCTCGCTGATAGTCTGGTGAGGATAACAGGTCAAGGTTTTGCGATATATAATCCCGAAGATGGTCAGCGCATAGTTGTCCGCTTGTCAGTTGAGCCAGATATTCGCGGACCGAGGGGGCATATTGGCGTGGTAAAGGATTGTTCTCACACCAATTGACAAAATGATGAAGACAATACATGGAGCACAGCTCACACAATGTTTCCTCAAACCACATGAGCCCACCCAATTCGCCAGTCATTTTGCCATCAATGATGTGGTGACAATACTCATGAGCAAACTGATACACCCACTGACACCAGTAATTATCATGAGCATGCAAAAAGATGATGTGATAATTGCCAACACTGCAGCACATAGGGCCGTCATCCCTGTGCAGGATGAAACATTGCTTCTCATCTTTTGCATAGTTTCCCATGAGAGACTGGACCGAGGCAAGCAGATAATTCACAACCTTATGGTTGTACTGACCAAACCCATTGGGTTCAATGGTCATGTTGTGAGAGATGTTTTCAACATTACCCATAACGACAAAGTTATATGTGACAATGCAAAGATAACAATAATTTAGGGAGCGGCACATGGCTCGACAAAGTTTTATGTGACAATAGACCTTATTCAACCATTGCCGCCCCCTTTTTAAAAAAAATCAAACGATGCCAGGGAAAAGAGATGAAACGTGGCTTGCCGTGCCACCGAGTGTGCTTGCCCGTGTGCTGTGCCGCCACTGCACGGCTTGCGGCAAGCGTGACAGCCGCCGTGAGCATCCGCTGCGCTGCCCGAGTGTGAAACGCTTCATCGCCGAGCTGCGTGACCGCTCGCGCGGGTTGGGCTGACTGTCTTTTTAGCTGGTCAATATTAACCATAACTTTGCACTATGATTAATTTTGATGACATAGGCTCCTGGCACTTTGTGAGCGAACTCGATGTGTTGGAGGTGACCGCCGCCGCCAATGTGGAGGTGCGCATCACCGCCGCCGATGGTGCGGTGCTGCTCGACGGCACTTATATCCCGGTGGACGGTGTGGCGCGGGTTTATCACCTGCACAAGCTGCTGTCGCCGCTGATCATGGAAGTGTCGGCGACGTTCACCATCGCCGTGGGTGGCGTGAACAAGACGGTGCATGTGGTGCAGAGCCGCATGGCGGTGACCGAGACTGCCGCCGACTTCCTGCCGTCATTCTTCCTGACCACGGTGATGAGCGAGCGCGACACCGCCGTGGGGCGCAAAGAGCTGCTGACCGTGCTGCCCATCGAGGCCACAGTGCCCGATGTGGTGGCGGTGGCTTCGTACTGGAACGGCATACAAGTGGTGACAGCGGGCCACACGTTAGCCTCCGGCTTGACCACTGGAGCGGTGACCGAGGTTGACGTGAGCGCGGCCCGGCTGGTGGACACCACCATGGGCACCCTGGTGGGCTACACTGTGACCTGCGGCGAGCGCCGCATGGCCTACCGCGTGCGGCAACTGCCCACCGCCGAGGTGGCGATGCTCATGCGCAACGCCTTCGGGGCATGGGAGGCGGTGTACTTTGCCGGCATGACCGAGAGCGCACCCGAGTACACCCGCGAGACGGCACTGGTGAACGGGCGGCTGCGATTGTATAACCTGGAGGAGACCGACACCCTCAAGTGCTGGACGGGTCCGCTGCGCCCCAGTGGCGTGACGCTGACGCGTGACCTGGCCCGCAGCCGCGACGTGGTGCTGCTCGAGCGTGGTGTGGCCAGCGACGAAGTGGTGGTGACCGCCGTCGAGGTGAAGCACACCACAGCCGACAACGACATTGCCGACATGACGGTGACCTGGCGTCGCAGCTCGCTGCTGAGCGCGCGACTGGTGCCGGTGCGTACTCCCAAACTGTTTGACGAGACATTCGATGAGACCTACAACTAAAGGCGTGATCCACATCAAGGATGCCATCACGCTGCTTGAAGCGGGCTATCCTTGTGACCTGCGTGTGTGGAAACTGAGCACAGGTGACATACTGGAGTACCGTGGTGTGACCTGCATCGGCGGCCACTGGCGGCGTGGCACGCACCGCGTGCGCCTGCCGGAGAGTGGCTTGATACGTGAGTTCCGTGATGTGACATTGTTTGAAATCAATAACATGACCATATACAGATGAAACGCGAAGACTTTGAATACTATGTGCCGAGTGCTGTGATGCCCGATGACACGCTGTTTGAGCGCATCGCCGAGCAGCTGGCCGAGGGCGAGACGGCGGTGAAGTCGCTGCTGGGCGGCGACCTGTATGCCGCGAGAGATGAAGACCTGACGCTGCTGAACCTGTGCAACCGCATGGCTTGCCTGACGGCGTACAAACTGGCGATTCCCCACCTTGACCTGGTGCTGACAGAGAATGGCTTCGGGGTGGTGAGCAACCAGAATGTGGCTCCGGCCAGCGCGGAGCGTGTGAACCGCCTGAGGCAGCAGGTGCAGTTTGCGCTTGACGACACCATCGACGAGCTGCTGGACCTGCTGCGTGGCAACGCGCAATGGGTGAACACACACGTGGCGGTGGAGGTGTTCCGCTCGCTGGCGTGGAACGGGAGGCAGCAGCTGGTGTACTTCGGCGTGCCTAACGGGCACCGCTCGACCCTTGACGAGCTGCGGCCGAAGATCACGGCGGCTGAGGCAAAGGTGCAGCACTGCATCTCGCCGGAGTTCTACCAGGAGCTGTGTGACGCTGTGCGGCATCGCACGGCCACGGCTGAGCAGAACACGGCAATCCACAAGATACTGATGACGGTGGGCGCCGATGTGACCGAAGACCGGGCGATGGCGCACTTCCACGTGAAGAAGCTGGTGGAGTGGCTTGACGGCAACATCCGCACATTCCCCACCTATGCCAACTCGACGGCCTACGCTGCCAACACGTTTGAACCTTACAAGAACGAGAAGGATGACCCGTGCTACTTTTTCGGTTGAGCAGAACCGGCTGCGGTTGACAGTGCCGACCGGGTGGCACGAACTGAGCCAGGGCGAGCTGTGCATGGCGCTGCGATGCAAGGCGCGCAACGAGGAGCCATGGCGGCAGCGGCTGGCCGTGCTGCTGCACTTGACAGGCATGAAGATCATCAGGCGCGAGGGGAGCCACTGGGTGTGCAGCGTGCCCACCGATGAGCACAAGTCGCAACGGTTCAACCTCGACCCCGAACTGCTGCCGAGCATCCTTGACAATCTACAGTGGCTGGATGAGCCCGGCGGCCACCCCGTGCGTCCTGACCGACTGCGCGGCGTGGCTGCCCTGCCGGCCACGCTGCATGATGTGGCCTTCGGGACCTACCTGCAGTGCGAGAACTGCTACCAGGGCATCTTGCAGAGCCAGAGCGAGGCGGCGGTGACACACCTTGCCACGCTGCTATACCCCGGGCTGAAGGGCAAACTGGCGATGTGGGAGCAGCTGGGCGTGATACAGTGGTGGGCACAGGTGAAGACGCTATTTTTCCAGCAATGGCCGAACTTTTTCAAGCCGGGCGACGGCGGCAGCGCAGCCGCGATGGTGGAGGTGATGAACAACCAAATCAGGGCACTGACCGGCGGCGACGTGACCAAAGAGGCCGAGATCCTGGGCATCGACACGTGGCGCGCGCTGACCGAGCTGGATGCCAAGGCCCGCGAGGCCGACGAGTTTAACCGCAAAATGAAGAAGAAATGAACGCGAGACAACTCTTTGACTACATAGACTACTTCCGGGGGCTGTGGCTGAAGAACAAGCTGGCGCAGCAGGAGCAGTTCAAGTTCTGCACCTGCTCTGGCATCGAGACCCTGCAGGGACCGCTGCAGCAGTTCCGCACGGCCAACGCATTCTTCTGCGTGGATGACACCAATGACGGTGCCACGTTCAGGGGCCGCAACGGCGGCTGGTTCAAGAAACGCACAGTGACGGTGTTCCTAATGCACCGCTACAACATCAAATCGATGGCCACCTACACGGCAGCACTCGAGAAATGCCGCACGCTGTTCCGTCAGCTGCTCACCCGTATGCTCATCGACGAGGATTTGCTGAGCAACGAGATGGTGTACCTGCGCACCGAGAGCGTGCTGAGCCGTGAGCTGGGGCAATATTTTCTGAACGGCTGCACGGGGCTCTACTTCATGGTAGAGGTGGCCGAGCCTATCGATCTAACCTTTGACGCGTCGGAATGGCAGAACTGAACCGACAGGAGATAGAACGCCAGCAGCAACTGTGGGTTGACAACTGGGCGAAGATGATGGTACAGATATGGAAGGACAAACTGAAATACTGGGCTATAAAGGACACGGGTGCGCTGATGAAGTCGTTCACCGAGAGCGTGACGCACGACGGCCTGAGCGCGAACATCGTGATGCGGTTCCTTGCCTACGGCATCTATCAAGCCTACGGCGTGGGCAACGGCTACAGCCACGACAACGGCGGCGACCTGCCGTTCCTGGGTGCGGCCTACCGCAAGGAGCACGGTTTAAATGAACCCCGCCTTGCCGGTGGTAAAAAGCCAGATGGAGACATACCTACCAGTGGTCAGCCACGTCAAAAAGGTTATGGCTATTTAAGCAGCGGCAAGCCCCGTGAAAGGCGCGACTGGTTCAACCCCAAACTCTACGCGTCACTGATGCGCATGAAAGAGACTATGGCGCACATGATAGGCGAGGAGGCCGCCGCAGTGATCTGCGAAGCCCTCGAGGATGCCCGCAAAGCCGTGGAGAGGTAGTATGTTGAGAAATAATTATCACTCCGCAAATAAATCAGTCAATGGACAATAGTTGATTAAGATTTTAGTTGTATATTTGCAGAGGATATATTTAATTTGGCTACTATGGATTTCAACAATAACGACAATTCGCTGATGGCATGTGAGCCTATGGCATCCTGGGGTGGGCAATGGACAGAGGAAAAACTGGACACATTCGAGAAATATGTCAAGGCGTATCTGACCATTATGAATGCTTATCGCGACAAGTTCAACTGGCAACTTGTTTATGTGGATGGGTTCGCTGGTAGTGGGTCCAGGAATGAGTCCAATACTGAAGCACCATCTGAACTGCTGCTGGATCTTTTCAAGAATGAAGATATAGAAGAATCAGAGATAAACACTTATAAAGGCGCTGCAGAACGAGTTCTTAGCATTGATATGCGTGGATTTGATTTCTATTATTTTATTGATAAAGACGAGGAATCCAGCAATCGACTTAAACAACATCTTGCACATCTTATCAAAGGTAAGAAAGTCCAGTTTCGTAGTGATGATGCCAACACAGAAGTTAAGAAATTAGCCTCTGCAATGAAGAAGAATTCCAAATATCGCGCATTAGTTCTCCTTGATCCATTCGGTATGCAAGTGAATTGGGACACAATTGTTGCGCTAGAAGGGACAAAAACTGATCTCTGGATATTAGTGCCAACAGGGGTGATTGTCAATCGCCTATTAGTTCGCAAGGGGGAGCCGTTACACATAGAGCGGTTAACTTCATTTTTCGGCAAAAATGAGGAGTTTTTGAAACAATACTTCTACAGCAGAGTACAAGAACAAACTCTTTTTGGCGAGGTTGAAAGAATTGAAAAAGTCAAGAAGCCGATACAAAAGATTGCTGAATTGTATGTTCAGCAACTTCAGGGTATTTTTAAATATGTCACTCCAGAACCATTGGTGCTCTATAACTCAAGACATACGCCTATTTTCCATTTTGTTTGTGCGTCAAACAATGAAACTGCAATCAAAATTGCTAGTCAAATCATCAAAAAGAAAAAGTAATTATGCGAACCACAAAAATAGAATGGACAGATAAAACATGGAATCCCATTACGGGATGCACGAAGAAATCACCTGGTTGCGCCCATTGCTATGCCGAAGTCATGGCTAAACGCCTGCAGGCTATGGGCCAGCCCAAATACCGAAACGCCTTCACCTTGACACTCCATGAGGGGTCTCTCGATGAACCATTATCTTGGTCGGGAACCCACAACATATTCGTTTGCTCAATGAGTGACATCTTTCATGAGGAAGTACCCTTTGATTTCGTTGATAGGATAATCTCAACCATAGATAAGACTCCTCAGCATCGTTATCAAATTCTCACAAAGCGTGCAGAGCGCATGGCTTCATATTTTGCCACTAGGGCAATCCCCAAAAACGTTTGGCTCGGTGTGACCGTGGAATGCCAGAGCTCTCGGCAACGAATAAACTACCTTCGTGACCTCGATGCAACAGTAAAATTCCTTTCGTGTGAGCCTCTGCTTGAAGACTTGGACGAAATCAATCTCGCAGGTATTGATTGGGTAATTGTGGGTGGAGAGAGTGGCAATCAAGCGCGCCCCATGAAAGAAGAATGGGTTATAAATATTAAACACCAAGTTGAAGAATCAGGAGCTGCTTTCTTCTTCAAACAATGGGGCACATGGGGTAGCGATGGTGTTAAACGCAGTAAGCACAAGAATGGGAAATTGCTAGAAGGAGTGGTAGTGCAGCAGATGCCTGATTGATGAGAACATAAAGCAACCACACATATTTACATTTCAAAAGAATGATCGATGAGGGTGTGCTGAACCGCACATCCTCTTTTTTGTCTTTTTACGTCCAGCGATGCCATCGTAATTTTGCAAACAAAAAACAAATATTATGGCAAAGACAATAGACGAACTTAAAAGTGCTGCCGCGGTGGTGCGCGACGCCACCGAGGAGCACGAGAACACAGCACTGCGCATCGGACAGCTGCTGCTCGACACGATCGAGACGCTGGGCGATGTGCAGGCCAACGCCATCAAAGGCTTTGTGGCGATTGGGAGCGTGGACGACCTGCCCGAGAGTCCTACCGCCGAGCAGCAGCAGAAAGGGTGGCTGCTAGGCACGGTGCTCTATGTTTGGGTAGGCACCGGCGGCGACACACTTGGCGGCAAATACCAAAGCGCACAACTCAAGGGTGCTGATGGTGCCCCTGGCGAAAAAGGTGACAAGGGGGAAAGTGGTGTGCACCTGGGCGATGTGGCACTGGTGAACGACCTGACGACAGGTGGTGAGGCGAGCGCCCTCTCCGCGGAGATGGGCAAGGTGCTGGGGCAGAGCATGACGGCCAATCGGAGAGTCAATGGCGGTGAAGCATTCGTCGAGAAAAAGAATGACGACATCCCGACTGATGGTCTTGTGATTTCATTGCGCTCTATCTATGGCACTGAACAAGATGGGCTGTGGACAAATTCTGTAGACAGCACAAGCGCATACAGCCCAACGATGACACGAGGGGCATTTGAACGCGGCGTTTGCTCTCAACCACGTTTGACATTCACGGTGCAAGAGTTCAATGATTTGTGGGGTGGCAATGAGTTTACTTTCGTTTTAAGATTCAGCAGGGTAGAAAGAACTGGATATACAAGTGTTATTGCAGGAGGTAAAATAGAGGGCTCGTCTAATTCATACCCCTACGTCTATTATAGTAATCCAGAGAATAAAATTGGTTGTTCACTTGCTAATATTGGGGGTAATTTTAACAGTGTACTCCTAACTGAAGATAACGACCAAAAAATGACTTATGTTGTCCGAAAAGGTATCGGATATACTGATATATTCTTCAATGGCGTATTGCATCAACATAAGACTTATAGCACTGGCAATGTTCCCCCGACTATCGGGAGTGATTGTTCAATGGATTTATACAGATTCGATGTGTATGATATTCTTTATTATTCAAGAGCGTTGACCGATAATGAAATAATTGATTTAAGCACTTATTGATTATGGAAACAAAGATGTCAACAAGAGTCCTAATGGACGCAAGTGGTGTTGCAATCTCACCAAAAGTGTTAAGCAAAGATGTCGTTGTCAAGCAAGGCGAATTGTCTTTCAAAGATGCCAGTGTTTTGTTCTATAAGCAAACATCACTGAAGGGCAAGACTATCATCTTTGACGGAGATAGCATTACGGAGGAAAATTTCCGCTCAGCGCGACCCTGGCACAAATATCTTATGGATTGGTACGGGTTCACTGACATCAATGTTGGTGTTAGCGGTACAGGATTAGTCAAGCCGAGCGGCAACAAGGTTGGTGCTATAGCACGTCTGCCTAATTACACGACAGATTGCGATGCTTATGTGTTCATGGGCAACATGAATGACGGTACATCAAGCGGTGGTATATCGACCATTGGCACTAAAGGGAGCACGGATACATCAACTTTGTATGGCGCAATCAAGGTGTTTTTTGACGCATTGATCGAGAAGTATCCGCTAAAGCCATTGCTAATGATTTCGTCGTCGCCACGCAGCCAAGTAGGAACGCTCGGTAAATGCTATGGCAGTGACGCGTGGTTCGCCGAATGGGTGAAAGTATGGAGAGAGATGTGTACCGACTACGGGATTGCGTTTCTTGACCTTTACAGCGAGATTGGTGGGCTGCGCCCCTGGAACGATGAAAATAATCTGGAATATTTCTCTCCTGATGGTACTGGTTCTGGTAGCTATTCTGCCGATGGCATCCACCCAAACAGCAAAGGTCACCTAATCATGGCACGTTATGTGTCTTCTTTCATTGTTGACAATATTTATTGATTGGCATGACACAGACGCTGATTGACATGAGCCATCGCCAGCAGCCGGCTCATGCCAATCAACGTCTGCCCCATAATACTGTTACCTATATCCCGAGTACTTCGTAGTTTACGGTTGAGCCATAGAAATACTCCTCAATCTCTGCCATCAAGTCTGCTATGCCGATACTGCTTTGCATGGTGCAGAATTTCGACAGCATGGCGAGGCGTTTGTTGTAGTCCTCCCTTGTGCTTCGCTTTACCATGCGGGAGAGGTGCTGGCGGTAGTGGTCAAAAACATTGGTTAGTGTCATTGTTTTGTCTTTTTATGAGTTGAAATATGGTTATACTTTTGCAAAGTTAAATGCAAAAGATATGAGACCGAATAAGAAAGACAGCGTTGCGACATGGAGTGCGGTGGGCATGCTCGCATTCGGCGTGGGCATCACCACCGCAGGGTTTATCATTCCACCCTCAGGCGAGATTCATGACTCTGTACTGTGGGTTCTGGGCCAGGCACTGCTCTATAGCGGCAGCATCTTCGGCATCACACTTTACACCAAGCGCAAACTTGGCGAGATTGAAGAGACCATTGCCAACCGATTACCTAAAGACAAAAACATCAAAAATGAAGACTATCAAGAGGGGCTGCAAGGGTGACGAGGTCATCACCTTGCAGCAAGCGTTGCACATCACTGCAGATGGCGACTTCGGCCCCAAGACCGAGGCTGCCGTGATAGTATTCCAAAAGAGCCACAATCTCACACCTGACGGCATTGTCGGCCCTATGACATGGGCAGCACTGGGCGTTACCGACAGCAGGTGCGTTGACCCATCGGTCATTTACGCACCGCTAGCATGTTGCATCACTCGAACGCCTAACCGCTTAATCAAATATTTGGCCATTCACTACACAGCCGGGGGCAGCAGCGCACCAGGCCGTGCCAAGGGCATGAAGGCTTCGTGGGAGGCCACAAAACGAGCCTCGGCCGACTTCGGGGTGGACGACCGAGACTTGGTGCAGTTCAACCCCGATTTGAAAAACTTCAAGTGCTGGTCGGTTGGTGATGCCAGAAAGCCTGCTGGCGGTGGAGCTCAGTTCTACGGCATAGCCACAAACGCCAACACCATCAGCATTGAGATATGCTCCAACCTCAAGCCGGGCTACAGCCACCAGGCAGTCAACCACGACGGCTGGTTCTTTACAGAAGCGGCTCTTAATAACGCAGTCAAACTCGCCAAGATCCTGATGCGGAAGTTTAACATTCCCATCGAGCGAGTGGTGCGGCACTATGATATCTCAGGCAAGATATGCCCGGGTGTTGTGGGCTGGAACAATTACGCCCGTTTTGATAAGAATGGCAAGCGCACTGGCGAAAAGAACGACAGCGCAGCATGGCTGGCTTTTAAAGAACGACTGAAATGACAACCCGAAAAATCATCAAAGAGGCAGCCATAGGCTGTGCGCAGATTGCCGTGGGTCTATTCCTTGGTGCATTGGCGTGCCTGCTAATCACACTGTGTTCGTGCCGCTCGCAGAAAGCCATGACCGCCGAGGTTGTGAAACATGTGCATGACACCACCACCGTACATGATACGACGGTGGTGGAGCGTGTGATCACAAACAACATCATCCAACATGACAGCATCATCACACGACAGAACATCTCGGCCTCGATGATGCAGGCCCTGTTCGACAGTCTCGGCAATTTGCAGTCTGTTACCAACTATACATATAATGTCAATCACACATCACAACAAGGCAACAAGCTCGTGCAAGCAGCATCAGACAGCACCGCCATGGTGGCGACGCATCAGCAGGAGGCCGCCCATGGAGAGGATAGCCGTGACTTTGCACATCAAGAAGCTAAGCCTATGCTCAGCACCACGCAAAAGATTTTTGTGGTGGCGGGTGCGCTGGCACTGATTGCATGGCTACTTTTCTTTGCCTACAAACTCAGACCAAAAAATGATTGAACTTTTCCTCGACAACAAGCCGGCTGTGCTGCGTGAGAATGTGGCTATCAAACTCACGCGAGAGAATGTCTATTTTAACAAGACAGGCAGTTACACCTACGACGTGGAACTGCCGCTGCAGTGCGCCGAGAACCGTGCCATCTTCGGCAGCATCAACCGCATTGACACCATGGCCGAATACCAGGTGCTTCATGCCGTGTTACGTGTCGATAACAAGGTGCTGCTCGACGGCAAGGCGGTCATCAACCAAGTGACCGAGAATGCTGTCAAGGTGCAGTTGCTGGGTGGCAACAGCGAGATGAACTTCTACACCAAAGGTGCAGAGCTCTACGTCGACGAACTCGACCTTGGTGACTGGATGCACGAGCTGTCTTATCAGCCAGAGCCACAACCAGCCGAGAAAGGCACGGCTTTCTATCGCGCCGTGCTCGACTGGATGGAGTGTGTTGACATTCGCTTCCTCAATAAGCCGGACAGTCAAGACAAGCCCAAAGCACAAGAGGCTTACGAATGGTGGAGAAAAAGATGGTGGGCTTATGACCATTCACAAGGTTATGATGCCCATGACAATAGAGGCGTTGCATTCCCGGTCATCAACGTGAATAGTTCTTGGAACAGTTACTGCGACAGCGGACTGCTGTGCAACGAGATTGTGATGCGTATGCATGGCCGTGAGAGCAATGGCGATGGATTTTATTTCCCGGAATACCGTCTTGAATGGGAGAACCAGGATGACAAGTCAGATGGCACACCGCAAGTGTGCCCGTCATACATGCCGATGCTATGCCGCACAATTCGCAAAGTGCTGTCCGCTGTAGGCTACGAGATTGATCTTGAAGGCCTCAAAAGACTTTATACTGATAATACTTTGTTCAGACGCATTTTTATTGTCACCGCCAACAATCGTGTGGACATTGCCAAGGCGCTACCGCATTGGACGGTAAATGAGTTCCTGACACAAGTCGAAAGATTCCTCGGTATAGTGTTTGAGGTTGATGAAGTCACAAAGTCTTGCACGCTGGTCAACCACCAGACTTGGTGGACTGATACACCGCTGCCCATTGAAGAAATTGTTGATGAATACACGTCAGAGGTGGCGAAAGAAGAGACCAAAGACGTTAGCAATGGCAACATCGGGTATAGCATGAAGGACAGCGAATATCACCTGTCGGAAGATATCCTCGGTGCGGCCACTATAGATAATCGCTTCACTTCTTTCGCACAGATGCAGGCATACCTGCAGAATGGTGCTTCAGCTGACGACAAAAACAAGTTGTTCAATGTGCTTGGGCACCAGTTTATTCTAGCAACCGTCAAGGACACCAACGGCAATGTCACCGAATACTACTTCAAAGAGGTCAACCAGTTTGGCGCCCTCATGCGTCAGCCCGACAAAAAGGATATTGATGTTGAACTGAAGATTGTACCGGCAACTACCACGATGCAGAATGTGCCATTCGTTATCACATCGTCATACACGCAGAATGGCAAGACCTACTACAGTGAACTGAAGGTGGCCGAGGTTCCTATGCCTATTCTTACCATAGAGGGGCCGACAGATGTTGGCGAGAAGATCCTGGTTCGCGCTGCCGATACGGTCAAGACCGACCTTGAGTCACTCATCTCGGGAGAGACTACGGTTGACAGCGCTTCAGAAGTTGACAAAATGTATGTAGCATACGTGCCAGAGCGTATGACCGCCATTGCAACCGATGACTTAAGATTCATAGGTGACTACCCGGTTGTGCAGCCATGCTCTGCTTATGAGGTTAAGAAAAACGGCTATGGCAACAAACATATCAATGCGCAGAATTTCTTGACACTGCAGAAGCTGCAAGATAACGAGACCATCGGCAACACGAGTTTCGCCGATGGCACGGCCATTGACACCACTGTTAAATATTGCATCAAGTTTATATCCTATGAGGTGTTGAAGCCTACGAGGGCTTTTCTAATTCATGGGCAACGTTTCGCCTGTGAGAAACTTGAATACAATATCACTGCCAAAGGAGTGTCGCCATTGGTAACCGGCTATTTCTATAAACTCGAAGATTGAATACGACCAAGAGTCATTTTTGCATACAAAACAAAGAAAATGAAACGCGAAGACTTTAAGATTGACATTCCAAAGAGCGAGATTTTCACGGTGGGCAAGAGCAAGGTGGCGCTGATGAGCGAGGTGGGCAGCTCGGCCGACATCTTCGATGAGGACGGGGTGCCCTCGGTGCGCAACCTTCCGCAGTATGGCGGCAAATACCAGTATGTGCCCTTCGGTGGCGATGACCAGTTGCCGTTTGAGATCATCCGGCTCATTGGCGAGGATGAGATAATGAGCCAGAACAAACTGTTCAACGTGCTCACATGCTACGGCAACGGCTTGCGCTACAACGACCCCGCCACTGGCGCACCCACCACCGACCCAGACGTGAGCCGCTGGATGTTCCAGAACTCACTGCCGGAGTTTTTCCTGGAACAGGCCACCGACATGAAATACTTTTTCTTTGCGGTGGCGGTGCTCATCATGAGCCGCGACGGCAAGAAGATTGTGCAGGTGCGCCACAAAGAGGCGTGCTACTGCCGCTTTGAGAAAGCCGATAGCCGTGGGCGCATCAACCATGTGTTCTACGCCAACTGGCGCGGTCAGCGCAGCTTGCAGGCCAAAGACATCGAGGTGATTCAGTTGCTCGACGAGAAAGACCCGCTGGGCCACCTCGAGGTGCTGATGGGACGTGCGCCGGGCTGGGACGGCCTGACCAAGGAGCGGACCAAGAACCGCAAGTTTGCCGTGCTGATGCGCTACCCGACACCGGGGCTGCAGTACTACCCAGTGCCGTACTACACCGCCATCTTCCGCGGTGACTGGTTCGACATCAAGAAACTCATCGGCACCGGCAAGAAAGCCAAGCTTCGCAACCATGCCAGTGTGAAATACCAGGTGGAGGTGCATCGCGACTACTGGTATAACATCTGCGACGAGGAGAACATCACCGACCCGCTGAAGCAAGCCGAGCGCATCAAGCAGGAGAAAGAGAACATCAAGAACTTTGTGGCTGGCATCGAGAACAGCGGCAAGGTGTGGATCACGGGCTACTACATCGACCCTAACGGCAAAGAGAACCGCATGGTGCGCATCAACGTGATCGACGCAAGCAAGGAGGGCGGCGACTGGAGCGAAGACATTCAGGAGGCGGCCAACATGACTTGCTATGGCGACAACATCCACCCGAACCTCGTGGGTGCCACACCGGGCAAGTCGCAGATGAACAACAGCGGCAGCGACAAGCGCGAGTTGTTCACGCTCAAGCAGAGCCTCGAGAAGTCGTGGCACGACATCATGCTCAAGGTGCATTGGGTTATCATCTACTTCAACGGCTGGCAAGACCGTGCCGTGCCCGACGTGCCGCTGATTATGCTGACCACACTGGACCAAAAGACCGATGCTAAGGAAGTTTCACTCAGAGATTGCCCTTGAAGTTCTTGGTCTCCTCATGCACAGGTGCGTCACGCCCCTGCAGATACTTGTTGGTGGTCGCCACATCGGTGTGGCGTGCCTGGTCCCTGGCAATCACAATGCCCTCGGCATTGGCGAGATCACGCAGTCCGCTGTCCTTTAAGCTATAGAACTGATAGCAGTCGGCCCATTTCAGCCCTTTACGCACGAGCGTGTTCCACTGGCGGCGGAACATCTCGCTGTCGCTGCGTGTCGCTGATGGGCGCGACACCTTCGGGCCAAACAGGTAATAATCGTTGGGATATTTGAAAACGCCAAGGTCTATCATAAACATGATGATCTTGGCGTTCAAGCCTACCTTGCCATCGTGCTTATTCTTCGACACCTCCGCACTGATGAACACCGACTGCTCTTTGACGTTGATGTCGGCGAGCTTCACATGAGTCAGCTCCTCGGGGCGGATAAAGGTGTAATACTCCATCATGCAGGCAAGGTAGAAATAAGGGTGCGCCTCACGCAGATGCTGCTCCAACTCGTGCAGCATCTGCGCCGTCAAAGGTTGACGCTTCTTGCCGGTCTCGGCAATGGTCTTGATTTTCTCGACGGGATTGGTCGTGAGATACTGCTTCTCGATGAAGAATGTCGCCAGCGAGGCACACCACTGGCGATAGTTGTTGCGAGTGCGGGCGTTGGTCTCACGATCCAAAAATATATAGTCGAGAAAATCGCTGACAAATGCCGTGTCGAACTGATAGACATAACGTATCGGCAACAGGCGGCTGGCATTGTATTTGCGGAAGATGTTCAGCCGCGACGTGTATGCCTTGCGGGTCTTGTACTTCGGCATTCTTTCAACGTATGCCTCATATTTTTCAAGGGCATCCTCCAATAAAGTGTAGCTTCGGTTGGTCTCGGCGTTGATCCATGGCGACCAACCCGACCGCAAAAGTTTGGTCAGGCTCTCGATCATCTCGTTGGCGCGTTTGCGGCGCTCTGTGATTTTCACGATGTTGTCAAGGTGGAACTTCTTGCGGCGCATCGTGTCGGTGGCGGGGTCGTAGGCATAGAAGTCAACGTACCACTTCGGGCCGGTGTGAAGTTTGGGGAATGTGAATTTCAGTACCTCGCTAAGCGAGTTGAGTTTTTTTCGTGCTGCACACATTTTTTTTACATTCTTTGGCGTGAAGAATGCAAATGGTGAAACTTTCGATTTTTGCTACCGTCTATATAGCGTCTATGGTTTTCTAACCAATCAAGGGTAACTCGTTGCGGTGCAACTTGTTACCCTTGTTTTGGCGGAGAGGACAAGATTCGAACTTGCGGTAGAGTTACCCCTACGGCAGTTTAGCAAACTGCTGGTTTCAGCCACTCACCCACCTCTCCGGGAGCTTGCTGAAAAATTGCTTTTCATAAGCGACTGCAAAGGTACTGCTTTTTTTGAAACTGCCAAAGAAAAATCTGATTTTTTTCACTTTTTTGTGCGAAAAATGCGGCATGCCCCCAAAAAATCGGGCAAAATCCCATCCATGTCTGCCGAAATTCGTACTTTTGCGCTCAATCAAATTCTGTCTAATTGATTAAATGGAGCAAGATATGACAAACAAGAAAAACAAAGTGGCCATCAAAGCCATTGTGATTGCTGTGCTGATTGCGGTGATTGCGCTCACCATCTGGCTGGCGCCTTATTTCGCCACCGGTGCTCCGGCCGACGGCATGATCAAGCTTCGCAAGGGCTCGACCATCGAGCAAGCCACTGAGAGCATTGCAGCCAATGTCGACACGCAGTTTGCCCAGCGTGTGGGGAAGCTCTTGAGTATGACCGGTGCCGACCTGTCGGGGCGGCAAGGGGCTTTCAAGGTCAACAAGGGCGACTCGCCGTTCCGGGTCATGCGGCTGCTGCGCAGTGGTGCCGAGAGTGGCATAAAGTTTACTTTTAATAATGTGCGCACGCGCGAAGAGTTTGCCGAGCGTTGGGGCTCGAAGTACATGATGGGCAAGGACGAGATGCTCAAGGTGCTCAACGACCCCATTGCCCTGACCGGTGTGGGGCGCACTCCCGACAACGTCACTGCCATGCTGCTGCCTGACAGCTATGAGTTCTACTGGGACATCACGCCCACCGAGTTTCTGGTCAAGATGAAGGGCTACTACGATAAGTTCTGGAATGAGGAACGCATGGGCAAAGCGCGCAAGCTCGGTCTCACTCCCGACCAGGTGTCAGTCATCGCATCAATTGTCGAGGAGGAGACCGCCAAGGCCGACGAGCGCCCCAAGGTGGCGCGGCTGTACCTGAACCGCTTGAAGGCGAATATGCCCCTGCAGGCCGACCCGACGGTGAAGTTTGCCATCGGCGACTTTTCGCTCAAGCGCATCACCAATGCGATGACTCGCACGCCGTCGCCTTATAACACCTACGTCAACCCCGGCCTTCCGCCGGGTCCAATCCGCATACCCGAAAAGGCGTCACTTGACGCGGTGCTCGATGCCCCCGACCACAACTACATCTACATGTGTGCGTCAGAGGACTTTTCGGGCTACCACAACTTTGCCGTGGACTATGGCACGCACCTGGCTAATGCCCGGCGCTATCAGGCGGCCCTCAATGCCCGGGGCATCAAGTAGTGAACTTGCGGCGCAGGTAGCGGGGAATGAACCCCAGATGACGCACGATGGTGGGCAACGTGCCATAGTGGTGGCACATGATGCGGTAGCGCTCCATCAGCGACTGCTTGTGATATTTGTCGGTGAGCCCGTCGGTCAGGAAACTGATGATGGGCTCATCGCCGCAATAGGCATTGCGCCGGCTGGCCTGCAGCACACGGATGCACCAGTCATAGTCGGCGCTGAAGCGGTATTGCAGGTCGTATTGCGGCATGAGGTCGCGCCGGGCCACGAAGGCTTGGTGGCACACCAGCATGCCCTGTTTGAAGCTGTCGGCAGTGAGTACCTTGGGTGCCGTCAGGTGTCGCATGCCCACCACGCGCCCAGTCTGGTCGACCAGTTGAGTCTGTCCATAGATTACTCCAGGATGCCCTTCGGCACATGCGGCGAGCCGTGCCAGTGAGTCGTTTGCCGCAAAGCGGTCGCCCGCGTTGAGCCAAATCAGGTACTGCCCCTCGGCGCGTGCGATGGCCTTGTTCATCGCGTCATACAAGCCTCGGTCGGGCTCGCTGTAGATGCGAGTGCCGGCGATGTCGGCCTTGCGCACCAGGGCTAGCGTGTCGTCCTTTGATGCTCCGTCAATGACCAGGTACTCATAGTCCAAGCAGGTCTGCTCTCTGACGCTTTGCAGCGTGGGTCCGATTACCCCGGCGGCATTCCAGGTGACCGTCACAATGGTGAAGAGTTTGTCGTTCATGGCTACAAAGGTAGTCAATATAATTGATAATTGAAAATTAATGTTGTTCTTTCGTCCTGCCGTTAATGTTCGGGCCTGACACAGTTTCACCGATGAGCGAAAAACTTAAAAAATGCAATAACGCCCCAAAATTTGCGTTATAGACTTTGCAATGCAGATTTCTAGACTACGACATATCGTTCTGTTCTTCCTTCTGGCGAGCGTTGCCACCTGCCTGGCGCAGGACAACGACAAGATTCTCAACCGCCAGTATGCCGACATGAAGCGCATCCATTATGGCTTCTCGGTGGGCATGAACTTCCAGGACCTGAACATCTCAAACAACGGTCTCATCACCGAGGACGGCGAGAGCTGGTTTGCCGACATCCCCAGCCACTCGCCCGGCTTCTGTGTCAATGTCATGGCCGACCTGCGTCTGCACCAGCACTTGAACCTGCGCGTGGCGCCGGGCATGTACTTTGGCAACAAGGTGGTGCAGTTTCGCAATGCGCTGGGCGACCCTGAGGCGCTCGAGCCCTCGCACTATCGCCAGAGCCAGAACGTCAAGGCCACCTACATCGTGCTGCCCATCGACCTCAAGATATCGGCGTTGCGCTACCACAACCTGCGTCCATACGCCAATGTGGGCGTGATGCCTATCTATGATGTGGGCAAGGAGCGCAGCGAGCAGCTCAAGCTGGCCAACTTCGATGCCATGCTCACCGTTGGGCTGGGGTGCGATTTCTACCTGCCCTTCTTTAAGCTCTGCCCCGAGGTGAAGTTCTGCTTCGGGTTGCGCAATCTGCTCGAGAAGAACCGCCCCGACCTGCAGGACAACCCAGAGATGATGCGCTTCACCGAGAGTGTGAGCAAGGTTCAGAACAACATGGTGGTGCTCACCTTCTACTTCGAATGACGCAATGACCCTACGCAACATCACATATCGCCTGCTGACCCTTGTTGCACTGTGCCTGGCTGGAATGTCAGCCCAGGCTCAGACCGATGCCCAGTTCACGCAATACTGGGCTGTGCCGGCCTACTATAATGCCGGTGCTGTGGGCAACATCGACTTTATCCACATCACTGCCGGCTCACGTCTGCAGTGGCTGGGCATCAAGCATGCTCCCATGACCTTCGGAGCCATGGCCGACATGCCCTTCAAGTTCTTGAACCGCCGTTGGGGCACAGGTGTGGTGCTTCAGGCCGAGAGCATGGGTCTTTACCGCAATATCACAGGCGAGGCGCAGCTGGCCTGGAAGAAGAACATGCTGCATGGCACACTGAGCGTGGGCATCCAGCTGGGCATCCTCAACGAGACGTTCAAGGGGTCGCCCCCGCATGTAGTCACCATCGATGGTGACGATGCGCACTCCAGTGCCGACGATGCCATTCCGCAGAGCGATGTGGGCGGAACGGCGTTTGACTGCGGCTTGGGCGTGATGTTCACCCACAAGCGCTTCTGGGTCGGGGCCTCTGTCACTCACCTGAATGCCCCCACCGTCACCCTCAAGATGGGCGATGACGAGGAGCACCAATATGAGTTCGATGCCGGTCGTAACTTTTATTTCATGGCTGGCGGCAATATTCCCCTGCGAAACACGTTATTTGAATTGCTGCCCTCGGTCATGGTCAAGACCGACCTCAATGCCTTTCAGGCCGAGGCTACGGCTCGGTTCCGCTACAACCGTTTCATCAGTGCTGGTGTGGCCTACCGCTACAACGACGCTGTTTCGGCCATGATAGGTGTCGACTACAAGAATTTTTTCGTCGGCTACAGCTACGACTATGCCACCTCGGCCCTGAGCAAGGCCAGCTATGGCAGCCACGAGCTGTTCTTGCAGTATAACGTCAAGCTTGACATGGGCGAGAAGAACCGCAACAAACACAAGAGTATTCGAATCATGTAGAATATATGAAAAAATTACTGTTTATATTAGCAATCTCGATTGTGCTGGTCTCGTGCAGCGCTGTGCGCCGTGGCAGTATGGCCGGCGGTGAGGTCACTGGAGTGGGAGCTTCCACATTCAGCGAGCCCACGCCCTATGGCATGGTGCTTGTGGACTGTGGCTCGATGCGCGAGGGGCCTGCGCAACGCGACTCGGTGTGGGGACTTGACTCCACTGCACACGGTGTCTCGGTCGACGCATTCTGGATGGACGAGACCGAAATCAGCAACTCGAAGTACAAGCAGTTTGTCTACTGGGTGCGCGACTCCATCATCCGCGAGCGTCTGGCCGACCCGGCCTACGGCGGAAATGAGGAGTTCAAAATCGAGGAGGACAAAGAAGGTAACCCCATCAAGCCGCATCTGGACTGGAGCCGCAACATTCCCTGGAAGAACCCCAGCGAGGACGAGGAGCGAGCCATCAACAGTGTCTACCGCATCAACCCCATCACCGGTGTGCGCGAGCTCGACCCCACGCAGATGAACTATCGCTATGAGGTCTATAACCTGACCGAGGCGGCCAAGCGAAAGAACCGCTTCGACCCCACGCGTCGCGACTACAACACCGACCACGCTGTGCCCACCACCAACCCGACAATCAGCAAGGACACCGCCTTTGTCGACGATGACGGTCGCATCATCCGCCAGACCATCACCCGTCCGTTGCAGAACGAGTTTGACTTTGTCAACACCTATATCGTGAACATCTTCCCCGACACCACGTGCTGGGTCAACGACTTTGACAATGCCTATAACGAGCCTTACGTGCGCATGTACTTTGCCAACGGCAACTACAACAACCATCCAGTGGTGGGAGTGAGCTGGGAGCAGGCCAATGCCTTCTGTGTCTGGCGCACCGAGTATCTCAAGCGCGCCCTGGGCAAGGAGGGGATCTATGTTGAGCCATTCCGTCTGCCCACCGAGGCCGAGTGGGAGTATGCCGCGCGTGCCGGTCAGAACGGCAACAAATATCCGTGGGAGGGCGATGTGCCTCTGACCGAGGAAGATGGATGCTTCTATGCCAATTTCAAGCCCCAGGAAGGAAATTACGTCAAGGACGGAAGCATTATCAGTTCGCCCGTTGGCACCTATCAGCCCAATGACTTCGGTCTGTTTGACATGGCCGGTAATGTGAGCGAGTGGACCTCCACGGCCTATACCGAGAGCATCGACCGCATGACCAGCGACCTCAACCCCGAGTATCGCTACAACATCGCCAAGGAAGACCCCTACAAGATGTCGCGCAAGATTGTCCGCGGCGGCTCGTGGAAGGACGTGGCACACAACATCCGCAGCGACATCCGCATGTGGGAATACCAGAACGAGCAGCGCAGCTACATCGGTTTCCGTTGTGTGCGTTCGCGTGTGGGCTTCGGCAAGGTCAAACGCAAGAGTTACTAGAAACAAGAAGCTAGAAACAAGGAGCGATAATCCAGAATCAAGAGAACCCGAGCAGAGTCGGTGACCCAGTCCGAAGCTCTGCCCCGGAAAAAAATAAAAAGAACAATGAGAAAACTCAATGCCATCGCGCGATTCCTCAGCGACGACCGAGGACAGCGGTTTTTCAATTTCGCGTATAGTATCGGTGCAGCCGTTGTGATTTGGGGCGCACTGTTCAAAATCCTGCACCTGCCGGGCGGCAACACACTGCTCAGTATCGGCATGGGTACCGAGGTGCTGATGTTCTTGCTGACGGCTTTCGACAAGCCTGAGAAGACCTACAAGTGGGAGGAAGTGTTCCCCGTGCTGGCCACGCACGACCCTGAGGACCGCGTGGAGATGGGCGGCGGCGGTGGCGGCATCTACATCAACAATGGCGGTACCGCAGCCGTGGGCGATGAACTTCCCGACGGTGTGGCCAGCGGTGTGAGCGCAGCCCAGGCCCGGAATGCTGTCGGATTGCCTGCCGGCATCGAGCTCAGCGAGGACGACACCCGGTCGTTGAGCGAGAGCATCGCCAAGATGTCGGCTGCAAGCGACCAGCTCAGCCGCATGGCCGAGCTCACCGATGCCACCCAGCAGTACCTGAGCCAGATGTCCACCATCAGCGACCAGATGCAGCGACTGGCCGAGACCACCACTGCACTCAATCAGGTGAGCGAGACGCTGCTGCAGAGCTACCGAGCCATCACCGACAACAGCGAGAGCATCAACCAGAGCAGCACGGGATATGTGCAGCAGATGGAAGACCTCAACAAGAACATCAGCGGCTTGAACACCATCTATGAGATTCAGCTCAAGAGCATCAGCTCGCAGCTCGACTCGATTGACCGCGTCAACCGTGGCCTCAAGGACATCCGCGACATGTATGAGAAGTCGGCGGCCGAGAGCGCACATTACTGCGACGAGACCGAGAAGATGGCTCGCTACATGAAGCAGCTCAACAGTGTCTATGAGAAGATGATCAAGGCCATGACTGTGAACATGTACCGGCCCATGCCCGGAATGCCCGGCATCGAACCCGATCAGGAGAACAGTTAAAAAATTGTTAGTTTTTAGTTGTTAGTTGTTAGTTTTTAGTTGCCTCCGCGACTAAAGTCTAAAAACTAAAGTCTAAAGTCTAAATAAAGATATAGAATGGCAGTAGGTAAAAACCAGTCGGTGAGTCGCATGTCGCCGCGTCAGAAGATGATTAACCTCATGTACATCGTCTTGACCGCCATGCTGGCTCTGAACGTGTCGAGCGACGTGCTCAACGGCTTCAGCCAAGTCGAGGACGGACTCACGCGCTCTAACCGCACCATCACCGCCCGCAACCAGGCACTGTTCGCGCAGCTGCAAGAATTCAACCAGAAGAATCCTGGCAAGGGAAAGGTGTGGCTCGACAAGGCACTGGATGTGCGCAACAACACCGACAAACTGTATAACTACATCGACTCGCTCAAGTACGAGATCGTGCGTGTGGCCGATGGTGAGGAAGCCGACATCCACAACATCCAGAACAAGGACAACCTGGATGCCGCGTCGCAGGTGATGCTCGCCCCCACAGGAGGCAAGGGCAAGCAGCTGCGGGCACAAATCGACCAGTACCGGCAGTTCATCACATCGTTTATCGACGACCCGCAGAAGCGCGCCAACCTTGAGCAGGCCCTCTCGACAGCTCCCATCAAGACACGCACCAGTGGCGAAATCAGCGGTAAAACCTGGGAAGAGACCATGTTTGAGAACATGCCCACCATCGCCGCCGTGACCCTGATGAGCAAGCTCCAGAACGATATCCGTTATGCCGAGGGCGAGGTGCTGAACCAGCTCATCACCAATGTCGACCTGGGTGACCTGCGTGTCAACCTGGTCAATGCCTTTGTCGTGCCGCAGTCGCGCATCGTCATGCGCGGTACCAAGTACTCGGCCAACATCGTCCTGGCTGCGGTCGACACCACCCAGCGCCCCATCGTCTATGTCAACGGAGTGCGTCTGGGCAACGACAAGGGGCTATATGAGGTGGGTGCCAGCTCGGCCGGCAAGCATGAGTATTCGGGATATATCGAGGTCGTAGGCCGTGACGGAAGCGTCACACGTCGCGACTTCAAGAGCGACTATACGGTCATCGACCCCCTGGCCACAGTCAGCGCGACGATGATGAACGTCTTCTATGCCGGCATCAACAATCCCGTGTCAATCGCCGTGCCTGGTGTGCCAGAGAACAGCATCTCGGCCACGATGACCAACGGCTCGCTCACCAAGGGGGCCAATGGCTGGATTGCCCATCCCACACAGGTGGGTGCCACGTGCGAGATTACCGTCACCGCCGAGATGGACGGACAGCGCATGAATGTGGGCACGACCAAGTTCCGTGTGCGCAAGCTGCCCGACCCTACGCCGTTCATCACCTACACCGACGCCAAGGGCAACGCCAACCGCTATAAGGGTGGTCGCCCCTTCCCCAAGGCTTCGCTGCTGGCTGCCGCCGGTCTGGATGCGGCCATCGACGACGACATGCTCAACATCGACTATAAGGTGGTGAGCTTCGAGATGGTGTTCTTCGACCAGATGGGTAACGCCATCCCCGAGATTTCGTCGGGCAACCACTTCAGCGAGCGGCAGAAGAACGCCATCCGGCGTCTGCAGCACGGCAAGCGGTTCTACATCACTAAGGTCAAGGCCACTGGACCCGATGGCGTGACACGCGACATCTCGCCCATGGAGGTCATCGTCAACTAATTCATAATGCGTAATTCTCAATTCTCAATTGACAGAAGATATGAAGAAGTTTAAATATATCATTGTGTTCTTGACGGCCATGTTTGTCGCCAGTGCCATGCAGGCACAGGTGGTCAAGAAGAGCGATAACGGAGAGCGCAAGAAGAAGGATGAGAGTGGCGTGGTCATCTCTGACCGCCAGCAGGCGTTCTTCGAGCAGCGTCAGCCCAGCGATGCCGACCTCCAGTGGATGAAGGTCATCTACCGTTCGCTCGACCTGACCAAGGGCAAGAACCCAGCACTGTACTATCCCGAGGAGCCCAACGAGGACGGACAGAGCCTGTTTTTCATCATCATGCGGCTTTTGGCCAACAACCAGATTGCAGCATACGAATATCTGGATGGACGAGAGATGTTCACCGATGAGTTCAGGGTCAATGTGGGTGAGCTGCTCGACCGCTTCCATGTGATGTATGAGCCGGCCAAGGGTAGCACCGAGAAGAACCCGAAATACACCATCGAGGATGCCGACATCCCGGGCAACGAGGTGCTCAGCTACTACATCATCGAGCGCTGGGAGTTTGACACTCGCAGCAACGCCATGAAGACACGTGTTGAGGCGGTCTGCCCGGTGCTGCACCGCACCGACGAGTTTGGCGGCGAGGCCATCAAGTACCCCATGTTCTGGGTCAAGCTCAATGACATTCGCCCCTACATGGCCAACCAGTATGTCTTCACCGATGACGACAACAACCTGCCGCGATACAGCCTGGATGACTTCTTCAAGCTCAATATGTACACCGGCGAGATTTATAAGACCAAGAATCTGCGTAACCTGTCGCTGATGCAGATGTATCCCGAGGAGAAAGACCTCAAGCACGCACAGGACAGCATCGAGCAGCGTCTCAGGGCGTTCAACAACGACCTTTGGGTGCCCGACCGCGAGGTGCTGCTGGCGCAGAAGGAGGCACGCGAGGAGCTTGAGCGGCAGAAGGCCGAAGCCGAAGGCGAGAACGAGGAAGGCGAGGCGACCGAAGAAAAGAAGGAGGACAAGAAGGAGAAAACCAGTGTCAAGCGCTCGACCAAGCGCGGAGAAAAGGCCAAGGACGACTCTGGCTCGTCGAAGAAAAAGAACAAAATCAAGCAGCGCAAACCCAAGTCGACCACCAGCTCGTCGACCACTGCCACACGCAGTGTGCGCAACCGCAAGCGCAAATAGCATTTAGTTGATTTTTACATTATTTGCGACCATCGTGGCATCTTGAAAGCCGCGATGGTCGTAATTTTGCACCATGAAACCACTGCACATCACCCTCGTTGTCGCCACCCTGGCACTGACGGCCATGGGCTGCAAGAGCAGCCGCATTGAGCTGGGACCGAACCCATTCATCACACACATGTACACGGCCGACCCTTCGGGGCACGTCTGGGCCGACGGACGGCTCTATGTCTACGCCTCGCACGACATCGACCCGCCTCGAGGATGTGACCTCATGGATCAGTATCATGTGTTCTCGAGCGCCGACCTGCGCCACTGGACTGACCATGGCGAGATATTGCGTGCCAGCCAGGTGCCCTGGGGACGTCCAGAGGGCGGCTTCATGTGGGCTCCCGACTGTGCCTGCAAGGACGGCAAGTATTACTTCTACTTTCCGCACCCCAGCGAGAGCAATGTAGCACCGTCGTGGAAGGTCGGTGTGGCCGTGAGCGACCGCCCCGACGGTGGCTTCACGCCACTGCCGCAGCCCATGTCGGGCGTGGGCGGATGGGACATGATAGACCCGGCCGTCTTTGTCGATGACGATGGCCAGGCCTATTTCTACTATGGCGGTGGCAGCAAGTGCTATGGCGCACCGCTCAACGATGACATGGTGTCGCTGCGCGAGCCACTTCGTGCCATGGAGGGCCTTGAGGACTTTCATGAGGCAGCATGGGTGCACAAATATCAGGGCAGGTATTATCTGTCCTATGCCGACAACAACGATGGGGCCAACCGGTTGCGCTATGCCATCGGCGACACGCCGCTGGGACCATGGCGTTCGATGGGCGTGTTCCTGGGTCCACAGAGTTGTGCCATGAGCCATGGCTCGATTGTGCAGTTCCGGGGGCAGTGGTATGTGCTGTATCACAGCAGCGACCTCTCCAATGGCGAGAATGCCCTGCGGTCAATCTGCATCGACCCGCTCTACTACAATCCCGACGGCACCATTCAGCTGGTGAGGCAACACCGCTAGCCTCGCTCACCGTCTGTGCGGCAGCAAGCGGCGCGCCGCGATGGCGAGTCGCAGCAGTCGGGGCCAGTGCAAAAGGCAGTGCAACACACGGTGTTTCGGTGGGAACGAGCGGGTGGGGTAGGCGATGACCTGACCATACCAGGGGTCGTTGCGGTCGATGGTGGCGCAGTTGAATGCCAGCCGGTCGACCTCGAGCACGCGCACACGTTGCTCCAACTCGTCGAGCATGCCTCGCTGCCGCAGGTTGTCGCGCACCAGGGCAAAGTATTGCTTCCACAAATCCTGGCGGTGCAACGGCCCTAGTGCCGTGAGCGACACCGGGTTGTAATGATAGTCATAGACCACATCGTCAATCAGCCCCACCCGATCAACAAACTGTGTGAGTTTGATGTGTGTGAACACATCCTCGCCAGGCAAGCGCAGGGCATGGGGTGGAAACACATCGTTCAGCCACAACTGGCGGCGGCTCACGCTGCCCCACGAGGCACAGATGCAGCGCAAGTCCAGCACATAGTCCAGCAATTCGCGCCCACTCATGATGCCTGTGACGGGATGCCGCACAATCGTTGTCTTGTCGCCGCTGACCCGGCGGTAGGCCCCCCACACCATGTCCAGTCCATTGTCCTGAGCCTCGCGCAGCAGACGGCTCACGGCTGCCGCAGGCAAGGTGTCATCGCTGTCGACGTGCATGACATAGGTGCCGCGAGCGGCAAGTATGCCGGCCCGGCGGGCCTCGGCAAGCCCTCGGTTGGGCTGGTGCAACACTGTGATGCACTCGTGGCGCGACGCATAGTCGTCGGCCAGCTCGCCAGCATGGTCGGGCGAGCCGTCATCGACCAGCACAATCTCCATGTTGTCAAGCTTTTGAGCCAGCACACTGTCGATACATCGAGGCAGTGTCGATGCTGTGTTATAGATGGGAATGATGACCGAAATGGTGGGGGTGTCCATACTTTTTTTGCTTTAGGGTTGTAAAGGTAGGGAAAAATCTGTAAGTTTGCAAGCAAATTATCACTCAACATGAAAATTCTGGTCATCAACCCCATCCTCTACACGAGCGAAGGGCGACAGTTGCCCAAGGTCACCACCATCAAGGACACCATGATATATGGCATGTGCATGGGCTTTGTCAGGCTGGGGCATCAGGTCACACTGGTGGCCGTGGATGACTACCGGCCCACGCAGGACGAGGACTACGACTTCGACATCCTTTGGCTGCACGACACGTTCAGGCGCTTGTTGTCCCCATCACTGCCTGTGCCCACTGCATTGCCTGCTTGGCTCAGGCGCGAGGCGCACGATTACGACATGATAGTGGCCAGCGAGGCGTTTGCCTACACAACATTGTGCGCTTCGAGGATGGCTGGCAACAAGACTATCGTCTGGCAGGAACTGTCGGCTCACCAGCGCAAGTGGCACCGTTGGCCGTCCAGGCTGTGGCACCGCTGTGTGATTCCTGCCGCCTTTGGCAAGGTGCGGTGTGTGGTGCCACGCTCACAGCGCGCCCGCGACTTCATTGCCGACTATATGGGTCCTGTGACCGAGAGAATACTGGATCATGGCATCGACTTGGACTGTCTGCCTGTCGGTGGAATCCGTAAGCGGCAATTCATCACTGTGGGGCAACTGATTGAGCGCAAGGGCATCGACACTGTCATCCGCCGGTTTGCGCAGTTCTGTGCCACTCCCCAGTCTGAGGGCTATACTCTGCTGGTGGCCGGTCGCGGCCCCGAGCGACAAGCACTCATGCACCTGGCTCAGTCGCTTGCCATTGGGCACAGGGTGCAGTTCCTTGGCTTTGTCAGCCATCACCAACTTGGACAGCTATTGTCGGAGTCGGTAGCCATGCTTGTTGCCACTCGGCAAGACCTGAACATGGTCAGTGTCACCGAGGCGGTGGCTTGCGGCACACCGGTCATCACCAACACAGTGCCCAACACCTCGCACTGGGTGCGTCAGCAGCGGTTGGGCATCGTCAGGGATGACTGGGATGCGGGCGACATGCTCGCCGTCATTGCCGACGACACCTATGCCAGTCGGTGCGTCGCGTGGCGGCCCCACTTGTCGTGCGAGGCCGTCGCGCAGCAGTTCATTGATGTGTTTGAGCAGTATGGCTAGGCATTGCTTGTGGCCGAGTCAATCAATCTCTTGATGGCATCGTCAAACGTGCCGTTGCCGCGCTTCAGGTTGTATCCCACCTGCTTGCGGGGCAAGTCCAGCCCATCGGCATATCGGTCAACGCAGTCGCTGGCCACGATGTCGCAGTTGATGATGTCGTTGAAGTCGACATCAAACATCGTCTCGCCGGACGAGTTGATGTTGTCTTGCAGCAGTTGCTCGGCACGTTCGGCGCGGTACACATAGTTGTTCTTGCCGTCGCGCATCACCAGCAGCAGAGCCTCGTCGGGCATGATGGGGCAGGCAAAAATCAGCCGCTGGCCATCGCCATAGTTGTAGCTCTGGCCAGGCGACTTCTCCAGAATCTCCTTCATGGCCACCCGCACAATCTCGCCACCCTCATAGACCATGGCCAGGAACCCGGACTGCTCGTCCTCGTGAATGGCCAGGGTGAGCGTGCACTCGCTCTCGATGTAGATGTCTGTGGGCGAGAACTCAAACTTGTTGCCCGGCTTGAAGTAGAGATAGCCGATGATGTCGGGCACATATCCGTCCTCATAGTCATGCAGCACATTGTTTCGGTGCTGGCTGGTGGCGACGTGTTCGGTCACCTCCATCGGCTTGACGGTGATGTTCTGGCTCTTGCCGCCTTCGGCCGATTCGGGTGTGAGGATTTCGATGGTTGGGGTCACAACATTCTCCTGTTGCGCAAACAGCCGCTGGCGGTCCTGCTTGTAGTTCTCCAGATCTTCGCCCTCGATGGCGCGTGTGCTGGTGCCCTGGCGAACCCACACCTTGCCGTCGAGCGTCACCAGGTGCGGGCATGGCTTGATGGCGAGGATATACACATCGTGCTTGGTTCCCTCGTCCCATGTGCCGTCCACATAGTTGTTGGCCGTGGCTCCCAGCATGTCGTGCACGTGGTTGCGCACGTGCAGGTCAAACTTGTCCTTGGTGCGGAAGAATGCCAAGTCTTGGTCCAGGCCGGTCTCGACACCGTTGTCGCGCACACCCAGATAGAGTGTGCCGCCATCGGCATTGAGCATGCCGCACACCACGCGCATGATGTTGAACGTCTGTGTGTCCACGTCGCGGCGCGTTCCGCCATTGTCGGGGGGAATGATGACGCTGGTCTTGAACTCGACGTGCAGCGACTCCGACCCATAGTACTTGGCAGTGAGCTTGTCGTAGTTGCCCGCTCGCAGCAGCTCCTTGATGCGGCTCTTGATGGCATTGCGTTGCTCCTTGACAGCCGTGTCGCCCAGCATGTTGAGCGACAGTACCATGCGTGCCATCAGCGACTCGTTGGGATTGCCCGACTGCGACATGGGCCACAGTTGCGGCAGTGACAACGGGTTGTCGATGCAGCTCACCAGCCACAACATGTTGTAGAGGCGTTGCAGCACGGGACTGCCGATGACTGCATCGCGGTGGCGTTCCACCTCCTCGGTGTCGATGTGCTCCTGGCTGTCGTACACTCCCAGCAGTTGCAGCAGCTGCATGTGCTCGTCGCACAGCATGGCCTGCTGGCTGTCGCCGGCAGTGATGGCCATCAGGCGCGTCATGGCCAGGTAGTTGAACGTGCCCACATAGTCGTCAGGAATCACCGATGCCACACGGCGCAACAGCTTGATGAGCTCAATCACGCTCTCGCGCGGCAACACGTCGTAGGTCTCCACCGACTCGTGCTGCTCGTCGGCCTCCTCCTCTTCGGGCATGCCCACGGCCTGCATCAGGTTGGCAAAGGGCTGCTCGTGCGCAAAGCTGTGCAGGTCGTCCAGCACTTGGACAATCTCGGCATACATCGCGTTGGCACTGTGCGCGTCGATGACACGGATGCGCACAAACGTGCTGCGCTTCAGTGAGTCAAACTCGCCCTCGGCCTTTGCCCAGAACGAGAATCCCTCGCGGCTGAGGCAGGTATACTGCTTGTTGGACGTGGCGTTGGCGATGACAGCATCATACTCTTGTCCATAGGTGACGGCGTTCCAGATATAGTCAGACACTTGTTGCGCCATGCGGAACTGGAGGTCGCCATATCGGTTGCGGGCAAAGACAGTGGCCAAGAACACCAGCGGCTTGCCGGTGGCACGGTCGCGGAAGTAGTCCAGGCGCATGTCGTAGTTGAACCACTGCACGATGTCGCGCACATGCATCCATCCCTCGCCCTCATACTCGTCGTCGACGATGGTGCAGTGCAGCACATTGTTGTTGTTGACATCTGTGTCGTCGATGATGATGTGCACATGGTCGCCCACCTCGGGCTCGACCTTGCGAATCTGTTGTTGTGCGTTGGCTGTCAGGGTCTGGAACAGGCTGTCCTCAATGTCCTGCCACATCTTGCTCAGTCGCGACAGGTCTCGCATCTTGTTGCGTGTGGGTGTGCCCACCTCGTCATAGAGCCTCACCTGCATGTGGTGCCATGGCAGCAGGTCGCCGGGCAGCACATTGCGGCACAGCGAATTGTTGTCCAGCGGCTCGAGGCGCACACCGTTGGCATCGACGATGAGCTGTGCCAGGTGCCCACAGTAGCGGTGAGGGCGCATCGTGGCTGGCCACACTGCCTCGTCGGCACTCAAGCGATGGCCCAACAGGGTCACTTGGTTGGTCTCGTTCCACTGGTAGGTCAGCGTGCGGGGTGACATGCCACACAGTGTGGTCAGCACGCGGTCGGCAAGGTTCTGACGGTTGACTGCCGGCAGGAGCATCAGGTAGCGGTAGAGCATGGCCTGGTTGCGGTTGCGGTCGGTGCGGTCTCCATCGTTGGCCAGCAGCAGCTGGATGGCCAGTGCCTGAATCATCATCGTGTAGCTGTCGTTGTCGTCCTTGGCGTCCAGTCCGGCAAGCTCGTCGATGCGCTCGCTTGTGTCGTTGATAAACATCTCGAGCATCTCGACAAATGCGCCGCGGAACGGCTCATTCTGCCAGTTGCCGCGCTCCCAGCCCTGAATCACGTCGAAGATGTCACCCATCTTCTCGTTGATGAGCCGTGGGCAAATCTTGAAGATGGTCATCAATATCTTGAACTGCTTGTGTGGATGGTAGACAAATCCCGACTTCTTCATGTTGTCGAGCAGTGTGGCGATGAACTGCTCGTGCTCGCCGCCGGCAATGAGCTGCAGGGCCTTGACGTGCTGGTTGGCGTTCTCGACCAGTGTCGACAGGCGGGCCTGCAGGTAGATGCGCTCTTGCACGGTGAGGCAGTCGCGCAGATAGCTCGACCCCTCGAGCAGATAGAGGCACACCGACTTGTAGGCGGCCAGCAACTTCTGCATCAGGTCGATGCGGTTGAGCAGATGTGCTCGCAGTCGCGTCGCTTGGATGGCCTCGGTGCGCGAACGCCTCTCCATCTCGCCGATGGTGTCCAGCTGCTCTTGAATGCCCTGGGCGGCTATCCAGGGAGTGATGTTGTGGTCGGTGGCCTGCAGCGCGGTGACCAGCCACCGTGGGTCATCGTCATTGAGCTGCATGCGGCAATAGCTGTATTCATCCAGCCTGTGTACCATCCTTCTGACGATGGCCAGGGTCAATGGGGCATGGTCGGCTATGGTTGGTTCAATCTCTGAGAAAATTTTCTCGAATGTGAGCATGGGGAGCGACCGGCGCCGGATTTCGGTCATGGGCACAGGGTTGCCATACGTTACATTTTCGGTTTGCTTGGCCGCAAGGGCGGCCACGGGGGTGTCATTACTTGTCATAACAAAAATATTTAGTTGGTTACACAATATAATTCAAGTTCCGCAAGCAGGTAACTTGCTCGCTGAGTAGTGGCGTAGTGATGTAGTGATGTTGCGGAGGTGATACCATTGTGGCTGCCCGTTGAACAGGTCTCCATCCGCTCTTGGCAGTTAGCTTATTGGCAATAGGCTAAAAGTTGTCATCGTCCAGAGTAACGGCCTTACAACCTTACTACCTCATACTACCTTACCACCTCATACTACTATTAAAAATATAACGCAAAAACTATGCCTAATATTTTGTCAGGCATCATCGGACGTTGACAATAAAATGAGGTTTTTTGCGTTTTATAGTTACCTATAGGTATGAAACATGCGCATTTTATTAGTCAATAAATTCTACTACCGCCGTGGCGGCGACTGCGTCGTGGTGCAGCGCACCGAGGCCATGCTGCGTCAGCATGGGCACGAGGTGGCCGTTTTTGCCATGGACTATCCGCTCAACGACCCCTCACCCTGGAGCAAATACTTTGCGTCGCAGGTCGACTTCGACAGTGGACGTGTCAAGGGGTTCATGCGGATGATGGGCCATGGCGACATCGTGCCGGCATTCAAGCGGATGCTTAACGACTTCAAGCCCGACGTTGTGCATCTGCACAACATCCACAGCTACATCTCGCCCGTGGTGGCCCGCCTGGCTCATGAGCAGGGATGCAGGGTGGTGTGGACCATGCACGACTACAAGCTCATCTGCCCCGGCTACACCTGCACTCGCGACGATGCAGCCTGCCACGCATGCTTCCAGCGCAAGTGGAACGTGATTTTGCACAAGTGCATGAGGGGGTCTAAGCTCGCAAGCATTGCCGCCTATCTGGAGGCACGCAAGTGGAACCGCGACCGTCTGCAGCAGTGGGTCGACCGCATCGTCTGCCCAAGCCACTATATGGCCAAGTGCATGCACGATGCAGGTTTTGCCGACCCGAAGGTCAGCGTGCTGACCAACTGTGTCGACCAGTTGCCCGGACAGATTGTCACCGAGCGTGACGACTATTACTGCTATGCCGGAAGGCTGAGCAGCGAGAAGGGGGTGGACAACCTGCTGGAAGTGGCACAAAAGCTGCCCCTGCACCTCAAGGTGGCAGGCACAGGGCCGCTAGAGCAGCCCATGAGAGAACGCTATGCCCAGTGCGGAAACATCGAGTTCTTGGGACAGCTCGACCGTGAGCAAGTGTCTGACTTGCTGGCTCACGCCAGGTTCTCGGTCATGCCATCGGAGTGGCCAGAGAACAACCCGCTCAGCGTCATCGAGTCGCTGTGCCTGGGCACGCCGGTGGTGGGCACCCACATGGGCGGCATTCCCGAACTCATCGACTATTCCAACGGCATCGTGGCACGGCCCATGGCACTGGCGACAGCCCTGGAGCAGGCCTACATGCGCACATGGGACTATCAGGAAATCTCGCGCGACGCCGTCGAGCTGTTTGACCCTGAGCTGCATTATGCCCGGCTGATGAAAATCTACGGCGAATGAAGACCACTGTACAGGCAAGCGTCATCACAACATTCAGGTGTAACGCGCGTTGCAACATGTGCAACATCTGGCAGTCGCCCACACGTCCAGGCGAGGAGATTGACGCCGACTGCCTCAAGCGACTGCCCGACGGGATGCGCATCAACATCACCGGAGGCGAGGCGACACTGCGCAACGACATCGATCGCATCTTCGAAGTTCTGTACCCTAAGTCCACGCTGCTCGAACTGAGCACCAATGGCTACAACACCGACAAGATTGTGGCTCTGGCAAGGAAGTACCCCAACATCCTCATTCGCGTCAGTGTCGAGGGGCTGCCCAAGGTCAATGACGCCAAGCGCGGTCTCAAGGACGGCTTTGACCATGCCCTGCGCACCATGCTCGAACTCAAAAAGACCCCCTGCCGCAACATCGGCTTCTCGGTCGTCATTTCGCCCGACAACTACACTGACTTGGTGGCACTCTACGAGCTGTGTGTGGCACTGGATGTGGAGCTGGGCACAAGCGCCGTGCACAACTCATGGTACTTTCACAAGCACGACAATCAGGTGGTGAGCGAGGCAGCCCTGCGCGAGCATGACCGCTTTGTCAAGGCTCTGCTCACCAGTCGCCGCCGCACGCTCAAGGCACGACTCAAGGACTATGGCCGGGCCTATTTCAACCGCTCGATTCATCGGCGGCTGCGTGGCGATGAGGCGGGCTATCGTCCGGCATGTGGCGCGGGCACCGACTTCTTCTTTATCGACCCCTGGGGCAATGTCTCGCCATGCAACGGCAGCGAGCAGGAGTGGGTCATGGGCAACATCCATGAGCACACCATCGACGAGATTATGGCCAGCGACAGTGCCCGGCAGGCCATGGAGCAAGTGCGGCAGTGTCGGCGCAACTGCGCGTTCATCGTCACCGAGCGTCACGACATGGTGCGGCGCCCATGGGTGCCCATCTGGTGGGTGATCAAGAACAAGTGGCGCATCTGGCGCGGCAAGGACATTGTCTGGGACTGATGCGGGGCAACAAGACCATAGCTGTGTTGGGCATACGGGGCTTCCCTGGGGTGCAGGGAGGGGTCGAGACGCACTGCCGTCACCTCTACCCGCTCATGCCACAATATCGCTTCCGCGTCTATCGGCGCAAGCCCTACCTCACGCCGCAGTCGCGGCAGCACTATGACAACATTGACTTTATCGACTGGGCTTCAACGCGTGTGCAGGGGCTGGAGGCCGCCTGGCACACCTTGAGGGCTGTGCTGCACTGCATGGCGCATCGTCCTGCACTGGTGCATGTCCACAACATGGGTCCTGCCATGCTGGCTCTGCCGGTCAAGCTGCTGGGCATCCCCGTGGTGATGACCTATCACAGCGTGAACTACGAGCACAAGAAGTGGGGTCGGCTGTCGCGGTGGCTGCTGCGGCACAGCGAGCGCTTGTCGCTGCGCTACTGCGACCGTGTCATCTTTGTCAACCGGCTGCGCATGAGCACGTTTGAAGATGATTATCCCGACAAGTGCGTCTGTCTCCCCAATGGAGTTGACCCGGTGTCGCCCACGGCAGAGACCGATTTCCTTGACAGCCATGGCATTGTGCCGCGGCACTATGTGCTGGCTGTGGGGCGCATCACGCCCGAGAAGGGGCTTGAACACCTGGTCACGGCCGCCACACGTTCGAGTCAAGTCGAACAGGTGGTCATTGCCGGGCAATGCGACAACAGCGACCGATATTTACAGCAGCTCAAGGACAGCGATGTCAAGCACAAACTGGTGTTCACCGGCTATGTCGATGGCGACAGGCTCAACCAGCTCTACAGCCACGCGCGGTTGCTGGCGTTGCCCTCGTTGAGCGAGGGGTTTCCCATGGTCTTGCTTGAGGCGATGGCCCACCGTCTGCCCATCGTGGCCAGCGACCTTGATGCCACGCGCCTGGTGCAACTGCCGGATGAGTGCTATTGCGTGCCTGGCGATGCCCTCGACCTGCAGCGCGCCCTCGAGCGGCAGCTAGAGTGTGACTTTGCGCCGGTCCATTATGACCTCACGGGCTATGACTGGCCCACCATCGCCCGGCGCACTAAACAGGTCTATGACAGTCTGCTCAGCAGTGGGCGGTGAGCAGTGTGGCACAACCCTCCAGGGTGTACTGCGGCAGGCAAGCCGGGCACAGAACCGTCTGGCCTCGTGAGAGTCGAACTCTCGGCATATTTTCCCCCTCCAATTCTACCGAACCTTCGATGCACATTATTATCATGAAAGAGTCTGGAACATTGATGGTTAGTGTGCCTTTTACCTTGTGACGGTCGACCACAAAATAGTCGCATGTGACGAGATTCGAACTTTCGGCATTTTCCGGGCATAGATTTGCGGCGGTTGCTGGCAGTTTGGCAAAGTCCAGCGCCTGGCGTGCCAGTGCGGTGTGGAGCTCGCGTTGCTGTCCGTTGCTGTCGACGCGGTTGTAGTCAAACACGCGATAAGTCACGTCGCTCGACTGTTGGATCTCGGCCACAAAGTTACCCGCCCCGATGGCATGGATGCGTCCGGCGGGCAGAAAAAACACCTGCCCGCGATGCGATGTGTGGTGAGCCACCACAGACATGATGGTGCCCTCGGCCACCAGTCGGTCATACTCCTCGGCTGTGATGTCGTGGCTGAAGCCCGACATGATTTGTGCGCCGGGCTCGTGGTCGATGACATACCACATCTCGGTCTTGCCGTTGCAGCCGTATAGTCGCTGCGCCATCTGGTCGTCGGGATGCACTTGCACAGACAGGTTGCGGTGGGCGTCGATGAGCTTGACCAGCAGCGGAAACCGATTACCGTGTCGCTCGTAGACACGTTGTCCCACCAGTGCCGGCCCATACTTGTCCGTCAGCTGCGTTAAGGTCAGGCCGTCGTCTGTGCCGCCGTCCACCACCGACTCCATGTCGTGTATGCCCGAGATTTCCCAACTCTCGCCCACCTGGAGCAGCTGCGTGTCGATGCCCTTGAATGCCTTGATGCGTTCGCCGCCCCATAGCACGGACTTGAGCAGCGGTTTGAATTTGTAGGGTTGCAGAATCATGATGCAAAAGTACTATTTTTTGGTGACAAAGTTATTGCCTTGCATGCACAATCGGTGTCACAATCTTGCCAAATTGTGCAACAATGTCTCAAAAGCCCCATGAATGACATCTTTTGGAGCCAATTTTGTGGCAGGTTGAAGAATTTCTCGATTCTCGATTCTCGATTCTCGATTAAAAGTGCTATCTTTGCAGACTTAATCTCATGGCTAATGGAATTCAGAACAACCATACGAATCGGTGACAACCAGGGATGGCTACATCACAGTGACGCACTGGTGATGATGGGGTCGTGCTTCAGCGACAACATCGGAGCCAAGTTGCGCCAGGCCATGATGCTGGTTGATGTCAATCCGTTCGGCACTGTGTACAATCCCTTGAGCATTGCCGACAGTGTTGCCCGGCTCATCGACAATCGGCCCGTTGCGGGCATGGACTTGTTTTTGCTCAACGGCGTGTGGAATCACTATGCGTTCCACTCGCGCTACTCCATGGCCGACAAGGAGGCCACGCTGCAGCGCATGAACCGTCGCATCGAGCGTAGCCACGAGCACCTGCGCACCTGCCAGGTGCTCGTGGTCACGCTTGGCACGGCCATGGTCTATCTGCTCAAGTCCAATGGTCAGGTGGTCAACAACTGCCACAAGGTGCCACCACACCAGTTTGAACGCAAGTTGGTGGGTGTGAGCGACATCACGCGCACACTCACTGACATGTGCCAACGCTTGCGGCAGTTTAATCCTGAATTGCGCATCATCTTTACTGTCAGTCCGATACGACACATTGCCGACGGTCTGGAAGTCAATTCGCTGAGCAAGGCCACACTGCGTGTTGCAGTCGACCAGGTGTTGCACGAGTGCCACGACCCCCTGGTGAGCTATTTTCCGGCCTACGAAATCGTGATGGACGACCTGCGCGACTACCGCTTCTATGCCACCGACATGGTGCATCCCAGCGAGGTGGCCATCGAGTATATCTGGCAGACATTCCAGGCAACCTACTTTGATGACCGTTCGGCACAGGCGATTGCGCGATGCGAGCGTGTGAGCAAGCGACTGTCTCACCGACCCATGAGTGGCAACCGTGAGATGGTCGATCGGTTCAATGCCGACACGCGCACCGTCGTGCGAAACCTTGTCAAGGAATACCCCTATCTGGAGAGACTTAACCTCTTGTAGGGCACAAAGAAGATAAATTAAAGTAGTGAAGTAGTGAAGAAATGAAGTAGTAAAGCAGTAAAGCAGTAAAGTAGTAAAGTAGTAGGGTAGTAAGGTCGTGGGGGCGTTACACCGCAAGGCATTCGTCTTAACTCCTTTGACTTCTTTGACTCCTTAAACTCCTTTGATTGCTTTGACACCTTCACTCCATAACTGCTTAACTCATATACTCGCAACTCATAACCCGCAACCTAATGAAATATAGCATCGAAGAAATCTCTGAAATGATGGGTGTGCATGGCGCACAGCTCAATGCCCCTGAGGCTGATGTGAGCCAGCTGCTCACCGACTCGCGCTCGCTCGTATTGCCGGCCGAGACGCTGTTCTTTGCCCTGCCCACTGCACAGGACAGTGGCGGACAGCGATATGTCAACGCGCTCTATGAGCGTGGTGTGCGCAGTTTTGTGGTCGAGACAATGGACGAAATTTCGCCTGTTGTGCGACAGCACAGCAATGTGCTGCTCGTCGACAGTGTGCTTGATGCGCTGCAGGATCTGGCCACAGAGCATCGCATGCAGTTTGACATCCCCATCATCGGCATCACCGGCACCCGTGGCAAGACCACCGTCAAGGAGTGGCTCTACCAGTTGCTTCTCGATGACTACCGCATCGTGCGCTCGCCGCGAAGCTTCAACTCGCAGATTGGGGTGCCGCTGTCGCTGTGGGACATCGACGACGACACCACACTGGCCATTATCGAGGCGGGCATCTCGCGACCAGGCGAAATGGCCAGGCTGCACAGCATGATCAGGCCCACCATGGGAGTGGTCACCAACATCGCCCCAGAGCCTGAGGACGAGTTCGGCGACGACATGGAAAGCAAGGCCGCCGAGAAAGCCAAAATTCTGTACAACTGCCAGAGCATCGTCTATCGTGCCGATGACCAGGGTGTGCGCAATGCCATCAAGCCCCTGCTTGACGAGAGCGACGAGGCCCCCATCGATATCATCGCATGGTCAAAGACCGACCCCACCAAGGAGCTGTATGTCCAGCAGGCTGCCGTCGAGAACCGATGCACGGTCATCAACTATACCTATCGCGGCGAGCGACACACGCTCACACTGCCCATGACCGATGCCATGGACGTGAACAATGCCATCACCTGCCTGGCTGTGATGCTCAACCTGGGGGTCGCCCCCGAGGTCATCGCGCAACGCATGATGCGACTCACACCGCTGGGCACGCGCATCAATGTCATCGAGGGCGTGAACGAGTGCACCATCATCACCGACGAGTATCCCAACGACTTTGTCACACTCACGCCGGCCATCAACTTCATGATGCGCCGGGCCGGCAACCGCCGCACGGCAGTGGTGCTCAGCGACCTCAATCCCGAGAACGTCGAGCCCGAGGTGCTGTATAGCCGCGTGCGCAGCCTCTTGCGAGCCAAGCAGATCGACCGCTTCTATGGTGTAGGCCCTGAGATGTGCCAATATCAGGAACTGTTCGACACGCTGCCCGACAAGCACTTCTTTGCGTCGACAGCCGAGTTTCTGGCCGAGATGGCCCAGGGCGACTTTGACGACGAGACGGTGCTGGTCAAGGGAGGAGCCGAGTTTGAGTTCAACCAGATTCTGGACATGCTTGAGGCCAAGCAGCACCAGACCGTCGAGGAGATTGACCTCAATGCTCTGGCCCATAACTTCAAGTTCTTCAAGTCGCTGATCAAGCCCACCACGCTCACCATCGCCATGGTCAAGGCCGGAGGATATGGCACAGGCTCGTACGAGGTGGCCAAGACGTTGCAGGACCGCGGGGCCGACTATCTGGCTGTGGCTGTGCAGGACGAGGGTGTGCAGCTGCGCAAGGCTGGCATCACCATGCCCATCATCGTGCTCAACCCGATGGTGATCAACTATAAGTCGCTCTTCACGCTGCGCCTCGAGCCCGAGGTCTACAGCCTGGAGATGTGCCGCCAGCTCATCAAGGAAGGGGCGCGCTACCGCACCGGTTCGCCGCTGCCGGTGCACATCAAGGTGGACACTGGCATGCACCGGCTGGGATTCACGCTCGACCAGCTGCCAGCCGTCATCGAGCTGCTCGAGGGGCAGGACATAGTGCGACCGGCATCGGTGTTCTCTCACCTCTGTGTGGCCGATGTGCCCGAGGAGGACGAGTACACCCGCTGCCAGTTTGACTGTTTCGACCAGTGTGCCGCGCTGCTGCGCCGACACTTCCCGGGACTGCCGCGCCACATCCTGAACACGGCCGGCATTGTGCGCTTCCCCGAGCGGCAGATGGAGATGGTGCGCATCGGCATCGGCCTGTATGGCATGCGCACACTCGATGACCACAGCGAGGATGCACTCATGCCCGTGGCAACACTGCAGTCGGTCGTCATCAGCATCAAGCAGTGGCCAGCGGGCACCACCATCGGCTATGGGCGCAAGGGAGTGCTTGCCCGCGACTCGCGCATCGCGACTGTGCCCATCGGATATGCCGACGGCCTGGACCGACGTTACGGCAACGGTGCGATTGCGATGTGGGCCGGTGGCAAGCGGTGCCCCACGGTGGGCAATGTGTGCATGGATGCTGTGATGATTGATGTCACCGACACCGATGTCCAGGTTGGTGACCATGTCGAGGTCTTCGGGCACCACATCTCCATCGACGAGTTGGCACAGGTGCGCGGCACCATCTCCTACGAGGTGCTCACCAGTGTGTCGAGCCGCGTGAAGCGAGTCTATTACCGCGAATAAGTGAGAATGAGCCGCGGCAGGGTGGCGCGGTAGCCGATGCGGTAGCGCCGCAGGGTCAGGAGGTTGTCGCCACGCAGCAGCTGCACCGTCGTTAATCCCGTGCTCCGGTGGCCGGGTGCTCCTGTGGCCGGCAGGTACAACACACCCTGTTGGTGGCCGTTGGCCTCGACCAGCATGATGTCGCAACCGGTGCCGATGCTGTAGTCCGCACTCATCAGATAATGCCCCGCATGCTCCACACGGACGTGGGTGGACAGGGTGTCGGCCTGCAGCGTGCTGTCGGCCAGCGGCACCATGATGGCCGGGTTGGAGGACAGCAGGGTGGGACGCGAGGGCAAGCTGTAGCCATAGCGGTTGGCCGTGACGACACACACCTCGGCCACAGGGGGGAGCGGTGGCAGGCTGAACGTGCTGTCGCTCAAGCTGTAGCTCCTGACCCCATTGATGACCAGCTTGTGAGCCAGCGTCACATTCCAGGGCGTGATGACCGCGCTGTCGCCTTGCCACACCACGACGGGTGTGGCCGGCAGCTGTGCCGTGGTGGCAAGGGTCACATGTTGCGATGGCGACTTGCCCGTCTGCAGCTTGATGAGCAGGTTGTGGTGCCCCTCGATGTCGCCGGTGAGGTAGTTTCCCTCGATGGTTTGGCCATCTAGCGTCATCAGACTGATGTCGTCGCCGGTGCCCACGATGGTGATGTCGAGCGTGGCGTTGCGATAGCGCAGGTTGAGCAGTGTCTTGTTGCCTGGCAGGCAGGACGGTACCATGGGTGAGAACTCGATGCCGTCGGGCATCAGACGGATGCCTGCCAGCACACGCAGCACCATGCCCACGTTGCTCGCCGCGCTGGCCACACTGTTGATGGGGCGGCCCTCGATGGCGATGTGCTGAGGCTGGTAGAGGGCTTGTGCGCGATAGAGTGCAGCCAGACCGCGCCGCAGCGCGTGCTCATTGCCCACACTGGCGCACGCCAGGTTCCAGCAGGCCTGGGTCAGTGTCCACGATGCGTTCTCGAGATATGGCTCGATGGTCGGGGCGGGGTAGGTCGGCGCGATGCCCAGGTGGCCAGTGGGCGTGCTCTCGACCAGTGTGGTGGAGCGGTCGTCATCGGCCAGGTTCCACAGCACGGCCAGGGCTTGAGCCATGTTGTCGGTCAGCGGCGACTGCATGGGCTGCACGCGTCCCAGCAAATAGGCGCAGTAGCGCCCGCGGCTCTCGTCCCACAGACGCTGGTTGACCTGTTCGCGCAGGTGCTGTGCCTCCTGCTCGTAGGGCAGAGCCTCGCCCAGCTCCTCGGCCATGAGGTTGGCCACCTCCATGGCGCGAACGGCCAGCACATTGTTGATCATTGTCTCGACCTCGGTCAGTGCGACGGCATCGGCCCAGGCGGGATAGAAGTTGCCCGAAGCATAGCGGTTCAGCTGCCCCCCGTGCATCAGGCCCAGTGTGGCGTCATGCTGCACGTCCAGCTCCTCGTCGATGGTGTTGAGTGTGATGTGGTAGGCCTCGTTCAGCCACTGGAGGTCGCCAGTGGCGCAATACACCTCCCAGGCGGCGATGGGCCACGACTGGCGGTCGTCGCACACGGGCCATGTGCCCTCGTGCTGCATCACCAGGCCGTCCTCGACCTGACTGCGCAGTGTGGTCATGGCGCGAGCGGGGTCGAGCACAGCCAGTGACAGATAGATGGAAGCATACAGGCTGCTGTGGTCCTGGTGTGAGTTGAAGCCTCCCGCCTGACTGTAGTTGGACACGATGTCGCCCACCGACAGGTTGTAGAGGGCGTCAATCAGTGTCTGTTGCGACTGGTAGGTGGGATACTGGCTGTGGGGAGCAAAGTCGGCCTGCCCCCCCGAACTCAGGCAGTAGGGCATGGTGTCGGTGCCGGCCAGATGCTGCACCAGACGCTCGGCGCTGTTCAGGTTCACGTTGCTCGACAGCTCCTGCGGCGACACGGCATGGACCACAATGTTGCCCTCGATGACGCTGTCGCCTGTCACGCAGTACTCCTGGTTCTGCGCAATCACGCGGTCGCTCATCTTCTGCTCGACGCAGCTGGTCAGCAGCAATGCGGCCAGCGTCGTCAGCACCAGTGCTATGTCATGAGGGTGTCGCAACGATGCAATCGTTAGTTTCGTGCAAATTTACAATTTTTCGGGCAATGCGGCACTCGTTTCCCGCTAAAAAATCATCTGGCACCCGTTTTTTTCAGCCAGGCACTATGCTTAGTTCACACGGCATGACCATTTTTTAATTCATAATTTATAATTCATAATTCATAATCGCTTCGCGTCCTTCGCGATTTTCACGATTGTAACCGCGAATGACCGCGAAGTTTTTATGTTCTTATGTCCTTATGTCTTTTTTAACCGCGAAGAAACGCGAATCTGGGAGGGCTCTTTACCGCGAATGACTGCGAAGTTTTTATGTTCTTATGTCTTTTTTTTAACCGCGAATTGCGCGAATGTGGCAGCAAATCGATAATTCGATAAATCGTGATAATAATCGTGATAACCGCGAAGAAGCGCGAATTTTTTTATGTTCTTATGTCCTTATGTCTTTTTTGACCGCGAAGAAGCGCGAAGTATCACTGGTTCAGCTGTTGCCAAATTGCTTGATGTATTCCACTATTGGACATTGAATGTCCAGTTTCTTCTTCAGTCTGTTTTTCAGTGTCTCGATATAATTGCTTTTGTGCTGCAGACAAGTGGCCATCATTTCGGTTGAGAACCCCAAAGCCATCATGTAGATGATGTGCCTCTCCTTTTCGTTCAACTGTGGGTGCTCGGCAAACATCTTCTCCACAGCACCGCCATGAACCTGGTCAGCCTCGGTGCGCAGCATATACCAGAAGTCGGCTTCTCCACCATTTGGTGTCTCAAGGAAGCCACTCCTGAACTTGTCCAGAAACTCTGATGGTTTCAATTCGTGCGACTGGCTGATGAAGTTGTGCAGCATTCCGGCCACATATTCCAGGCTTTTTGAGAGCCTTTGCCTTTTTAGATGCTCATCCTTCAGTCTGGTGCTCTCGTCTGTCAGGGTGGAGATTATCCTGTCTTTTTTGTCGATGACTTGTTGTTGCTTCTCCAGTTGAGTTCTCAGGCTGGAGATGTTGTCCCCTGACGACTGTATCTCTTTGGCCAGTTCCTGATTGGTGTGCGACAGGCTCTCCAGCTTAAAAAGCAGCTGGCCAATCTGATTCTTCTGGAGTTCGGCATTCAGCATCTGCTTCTTCCGCCAATAGGCCAGTGAGGTGAGTGCCAAGAGGAGCAGCATCAGCGATACCGCGACAACAAATAGGGCTTTTTGTCTGGCACTGTTGCTCTCGGCAATGGCCCTCTGGACATGACTTTTTTGTTCGATGTCTGACAACTGCTGCTGGAGTGACCGGCTCAAGAGGTCGCCTGCGACCGATTCGCACTGACGCATGTTTTGCAAGTAGCCCACCTGGTCGCCTTGGGCCTGACACAACTGGGCGCACATGTCATAGTAGAGCACCTGTGTCGCACTGTCGTCAGGCATGTGGATCTGGCGGCTGAGAGACTTGGCAGAGTCTGTCTGCCCGAGCTTTGCCATGGACATGGCGGCGAACATCATTGTGCCGACAGAGTCAGTCAACCTGACACCTGATTTTAAAGCAGTCAGGGCTGAGTCTTTGGCTGCCTGAAAATTGCCGGCTAAATATGCGGAGTAAGACTGCATGGACATTGCTGAATAATAAACCGTTTCGTCACCCAGCTTCTGTGCCAGCACTTTGGTCTCGTCAATATACTTGCAGGCACTGTCCGCATCTAGTTCACGGTATAGCCCTCCCAGTTCCATCAGACACAGCAACATGCGTGAAGAGTCGCCACTCATGCTGTAATGACTGAGAGCGGCACGATACTTCGCCAAGGCATTTTCTGATGCGCTGATTTGGCACAGATAGAGCTCTCCCATGCGGAAATTGATGTAGCCAAGGTTGATGTGGTCGTCGGGTCGTGCGATGTTTTCGGCCTGCATGAGCCAGTACATGGCACTGTCGGGCTTATCCAGTTCGGTCATGACACAGCCCTTGTAGATAAGTGAGCGGATGCGGCGGTCGTAGTCGCCCTTGCCGCTGGAGGCATAGTGCGCCACGGCCAGGTTGATGAGCGAGTCGGTGGTTGCTGGGATGTATGCCTTGTAGCGGGCCTGGGTCAGCAGCAGCGCGTGGTAGGCACGGTCGGCGGCGGTGCGCAGCGAGTCGGCCGGCCAGGCAGCAAGCCGCGCGGCGGCGCTGTCGGGGGCGGCGGCGATGAGCGAGTCCAGCTCGACAAGGCCGGGCGAGTCGACCACGCCCTGCCGGCATCCCGCCAGCAGGAACAGGGATGCCAACCACACCAATACACATTGTCTCATCTTGAATGGTCTCAACAATTGACTGCCGCAAAAATACAACCTTTCGCCCAAACGGCCAAATCCACGGCTCGTTTGTAGCAGTCTTTTAATCGCACGCAGATGGGGCTGATT
>CACZHT010000023.1 GCA_902781045.1 uncultured Bacteroidales bacterium
CGTGGGCGTTAGCCGCCAGACCATCAACGCCATCGAGTCGTGCAAGTATGTGCCCTCGGCAGTGCTGGCCATGAAGATTGCCCGCACTTTTGAGAAGCCCGTCGAGAGCATTTTCAGTCTCGAAGAAGGAGACTGAGGGAATTGAGAATTAAGAATTAATTATTGAGACCGATGCGCTGGTGGTAGACGAAAGTATTGGCTGAACTACTGAACTATCAAACTACTAAAGAAGCATTAAAAAAACCCGTTGGCGGAATTAAGCGAGCGCATACTTGATTCTGCCGATGGGTCTGTTATTAATCTTGTTTATGTATTGTGCAACAGTAAGTGCGCTCACCTTACTGATGATTCTTGTGAAGAAGCCCAGCCAATCCTTTGCGTAATTCCGCATGATGTTGAATTGGTCGGTGAATTGCGAAAAAATCGTTTCGATTCTCTTTCTCGCCTTGCCGAAAGGCTTGTAGAAAGGTTTCCAATCTTTCTGGTTGCATCGATACGGCACCTCCAGGCTGATGTGTGCCGTTTTGAACAAGTTGAGTTGCAGCTCTACGTTGATATATCCTCGGTCTCCGATGTTAGTGCAGTTGAAATAATCTTGCTGCACATCGTTCAGATAATTAATGTCATGTACACTCGCCTGGGTCAAGTCGTAGGAGTGGATAACTCCTGAAACTCCACAAACAGCATGTAGCTTATAACCAAAGTAGTACATCGCTTGGGATGCGCAATATCCGAAATTAGGTGCTTTTCCGATGCAGGTTTTGCCCATCATGTTGCGTTTTCCTAGCGCGAGCTGACAAACCTTTACAGGTTTGGAGTCGATGATGAAGACATCTTCGCCGCCATCAATTTTTGTCACCATTCGTTTGCGGATTTTCTCGCACAGTTCTGCGGTGAATTTGCGATGGTCGTTGTATTGGCGGCGTGATATGAGGTTGGTCATCTTGTCACGATACTCTTCAAGCTTAGCGAACAGATAACACTCGCTGTCAAGCTCCATGCTTTCAGCAGTGAGGCTGAGGGCTATCACTTCAAGATCGCTGAACCTTGGGGCAACACCAGAACGTGGTATATTTCCCTTGTCGTTGACTAAATCTTTCGCAAGATACTTGCATACCTCAAGAATTTTGACGAAATTTGCAAACAAGTTGTGCATAGCGGTGATTTTTGTCGTTTTTATTTTCACCACTAAATTACTAAAAATCAGCAATATGCACAACTTTTTCATAGTTAATTTAGTATAAAATTAATTCCGCCAACGGGTTAAATAAACCTGACTATGGAATTTGTAGCACTTCTATTACTGGCTGCGTTAATCTATGTGATTAGCGTGGTGCGAGATACAAACTCGAAGGTTGACCAACTGAGCCAACGCGTCGAGGAACTAGCCTATTGGCAACAGGTTGCCGCAAACGAGGTGTTACACCCCACCCTTGGAACACCAATGGCCGAGACAGGAGCACCCAACGTGCCAGAACCCGAGCCCGTTCCTATGCCCGAACCTGTGCTCGAACCTGTTCAACCTACGCCCACCCCGCCACCGCTTGAGCAATGGGAGCCTGAGGCTATTGTCCAGCCCATTGCAGAAGCAGAGGTTGAACCACAGCAAGTTGCTGAAGAGGAAGTTCAGGAGCCTGTGGTCCACGAAGGCCGCAACTTCGAGAAATTCATTGGCGAGAACCTGTTTGGCAAGATTGGTGTCATCGTGTTTATCATCGGCATCGGATTCTTTGTCAAGTATGCCATCGACAACAACTGGATCAACGAGGTGGCACGCACCATCCTGGGATATGCGGTGAGCGTGGCGATGCTGGGCATCGGCGCCCGACTGCATCGGCAGTACCGCACCTACAGTTCGCTCATCATGGGCGGTGCCTTCGGTGTGGCCTATGTGACCACCGCTGTGGCCTATCACTACTACCATCTGTTCGGGTCGACGGTGGCTTTCGGCATCCTGGTGGGCGTGACCATCCTGATGGCTGCCCTAGCCTATATCACCGACAAGCGCGAGTTGGCTATCGTCGCCCTGGTCGGCGGCTTTATCGCGCCATTCATCGCCAGCAACGAGCATGGCAGTGTGGTGGCCCTATTCAGCTATATCCTAGTGCTGAATCTAGGCATGACGGCATTGTCGCTGATCAAACGCTGGAGCGAACTGCCCATCATCGCTTGTGCCGCAACGTGGGCGTTGCTCTTCATGTTTGGCAAAGACTATGATGAGAACTATAACCACACACAACGCATCTTATTGGCACTGAGCACATGCTATCTGCTGCTCTTCATGGCCTCGGCCACCCATACGCTGCATCGTGACGCGAGACGCTGGCAGGGGCGCATCCTGGCCGCGATGCTGGTTTTCAATAGTTTTGTCTATCTGCTGTTCAACATCGATTGTAGTCACTATTTCAGCCACTGGAATGACGGCTTGTTCTGCACATTCATCGCGCTGTGCCATGTGGCGTGCATCGCTCTCATCTGGCGCAAACGCAGCGGCAGTCCGCTGGCCTACCACACTCACCTGGCAATGGTCATCTCATTCCTTGCCATCGCTGTGCCCATTGAGTTCAGCAACTTCCAGATTGTCACGCTCGTGTGGGCAGTTCAGACGGCTATTGTATTCTATCTGTATGCCCGCTCGCACACGCGCACATTTGCGTGGAGCAGTTTCGCACTGGCGGCACTCACCCTCATCAGCTATCTGAGCCACAGCCTATTCACTGCGGCATCGGGAGCGCACATGTTTGCCAACAGCGACTTTGCCCGCGGCATCGTCTACGCCGGCAGCGCACTGGCCGTGGCGCTGATGTGCGACCGCAATCTGGGGCAGTTGCGCCAGGCATGGAAGATTGAGTGGGAGCCCATCACCATTACCTCCTATCTGGTCGCCATCGGTGTGTTCTACAAAGCATTTGTCACCGAGTTCTACTGTCACTTACCCGCACCGCTCGCAGGAGCCATGATCGGGTTGTTCACAGCCGTGCTGGTGCTGGGACTGTGCCTCACCTTCTACAAGCGCGTGACCATCGACAACAATCTGGCGCTACATCTGCTGATGGGCTTTGTGAGCATGATGACCCTTGCTGTTCAGTCTGTGGTGGTGACCACCCCCATCCACGGCATCGGCACCATCGCTGTGCAGTGGCTCAACGTGATGGCTGTTGCGGCCACCTTGGCATTCATCGCACGGTTGTACTACCGGGCCAACTGGCCTGGCGAGCGCTGGGTGACGATCGTGCTCAATGTGCTGGCAACGGTCGCGGTTGTGTCTTGTGCTCGATTGCTGTTGTTGCAAAGCGGAGTCACCGACTTCAGCGCAGGCCTGTCGCTTTCGCTGGCAGTGGCTGGATTTGCCCAAATGTTGCTGGGCATGCGGTTGCATCATAAGGACTTGCGCATCGTCAGCCTGTTCACCCTCGGGCTGGTGCTGGTCAAACTCGTGCTGAACGACCTGTGGAGCATGCCGACCGTGGGCAAAATCATCACCTTCATCGTGCTTGGCTTGCTGCTGCTTGTGCTGTCGTTCCTCTACCAGCGGCTCAAGAACGTCCTCTTCGACGACGATGTAGCCCAATAGTCCACAAGCGCTGTTCCTCAGTTCTACAGACCGCTTAATCGCACAATGGTGGCAAACAAATTTTGCTGCACATTTTGGTCAATTCAGATTTTTGTATTATCTTTGCTCACAGAATCTAAAACGACACCGATTATGGCTAAGTATCTCAATCCGAAAGCCGACTTGACTTTCAAGAAAGTCTTTGGCGAACACAAGGACTTGGTGACCAGCTTTCTCAATGCGATGCTCCCCATCGACAAGGATGCTCCCATTGAGTCTATCGAGTATCTCTCGCCCGAGATGGTGCCCGAGAATCCCGCACGCAAATACAGCATCGTGGACGTGCGGTGTACCGACCAATTGGGCAGGCAGTTCATCGTCGAGATGCAGATGATCTGGTCGCCCGAGTTCAAGAGTCGCGTGCTGTTCAACGCCTCGAAGGCCTACGTCCGCCAGCTGGACCAAGGCGAGAACTACCACTTGCTGCAGCCGGTGTATTCGCTCAATCTGGTGAACGAAATCTTTGAACCCGACATCGAGGGCTACTACCATCACTACTCGATGGTGCATCTTGAGCATACCGACAAGGTCATCGAGGGACTCCACCTTGTGTTTATCGAGCTGCCCAAGTTCAAACCACAGACTTTCAACGAGAAGAAGATGCAAGTGCTGTGGCTGCGCTATCTCACAGAGATAGACGAGCAGACCACCGAGATCCCTGCTGAGCTTCTTGAAGAGCCGCAAGTCAAGAAGGCCATTGACGTGCTTGAGGTGTCGGCTTTCACTCGTGCAGAGTTGGAAGGCTACGACAAGTTCTGGGACATGGTCAGTGTAGAAAAGACCATATTCAGTTCGGCTGAGCGAAGGGGACTTGAACGAGGGCTATCCGAGGGAATGGCCAAAGGCCTGGCAAAGGGAATGGCCGAAGGCTTAGCCAAGGGTATGGAAAAGGGTATGGAAAAGGGAATGGAAAAGGGAATGGCCGAAGGTTTGGCCAAGGGAGAAGCCAAAGGACGCGCCGAGGGCATACTTGACACCGCACGAAAAATGCTGGCGGCAGGCATCGACAAATCAACCATCGCTCAAATCACAGGGCTTGACCCGGATTTGATTGACTGAGCTGCCGACCTAGCGACCAACTTATCCCCTCACTTTCGCAATGCCTGACAAGTGAGGGGATAACTTTGTCAACCCTCCTTAAATAAAAAAAAGCAGAAAAAAGATTGTGGGTTGAGTGTTATTTGCACAAAAAGCAGTAATTTTGCCGATTGTTTTTGACATCACAATTGAAATATGAAGAAATACAACGAATATAACCGATTTAATCTCTCGGACATCAACAAGGAGGTCCTGGAGATGTGGGACCGCGAGGGCGTGTTCCATGCTAGCGTCGGCGAGCGCGAGGGTGCGCCGTCGTTTGTGTTCTATGAGGGTCCCCCCAGTGCCAACGGCATGCCGGGCATCCACCATGTGATGGCTCGCACGCTCAAGGACATCGTGTGCCGCTACAAGACCATGCGTGGCTACCAGGTGCTGCGCAAGGCCGGCTGGGACACCCACGGTCTGCCTGTGGAGCTGGGCGTGGAGAAGTCGCTGGGTATCACCAAGGAAGACATCGGCAAGAAAATCAGCGTCGATGACTACAATGACAGTTGCCGCCGCGAGGTGATGAAGTACACCCGTGAGTGGGAAGACCTGACCCACCGCATGGGCTACTGGGTGGACATGAAGAATCCCTACATCACCTACAAGAACAGCTACATCGAGACCCTGTGGTGGCTGCTCAAACAGCTCTATAACAAGGGACTGCTCTACAAGGGCTACACCATCCAGCCCTACTCACCCGCCGCCGGCACTGGCTTGAGCTCTCACGAGTTGAACATGCCAGGCTGCTACCGCGATGTCAAGGATCAGACCGTGACGGCACAGTTTACTGTGGTCAAGAATGACCACCCAGTGGTGCGTGCCATCATGGACAAGGCCGATGCGGGCTTTGAGCACCTGACTATACTTGCCTGGACCACCACGCCGTGGACCCTGCCCAGCAACACCGCATTGTGCGTCGGTCCCAAGATTGACTATGTTGCCGTCGAGAGTTACAACCCCTACAACGGCAGCCCCGCCATCTACCTGCTGGCCAAGGCTAGGCTGAACGCCTACTTCAAGGCCGAGGGACAGGAGAAAGCGCTGACCGACTACCAACCTGGCGACAAGGTGATTCCTTGGAAGGTGATTGGCGAGTTCACGGGCAACGACCTGCTTGACATCCACTTCGAGCAACTCTTCCCCTGGGTGAAGCCCGTCGACAAGGTCGACGACCAGATTGTGGGCAACGACAATGGGTTCCGCGTCATCCCCGGCGACTATGTCACCACCGAGGACGGTACGGGCATCGTGCACATCGCACCCACCTTTGGTGCCGACGACGCCGCCGTGGCCAAGGCTGCCGGCGTGCCAGCACTCTATATGATCAACAAGAAGTTGGAGACCCGCCCCATGGTGGATTTCAGCGGCAAATACTATCTTCTTGAAGACCTTGACGAGGACTTTGTGGCTCGATTTGTCGATGTCGACCTCTATAAGGAGTATGCCGGCGCATGGGTCAAGAATGCCTACGACCCGCAGTACACTGTCAATGGCAAGTATGACGAGGAGGCCGCCACCAAGGCCGAGGACCTGAACGTCTACATCTGCGTGCGCATGAAGCAGGCCGGCACAGCATTCAAGATTGAGAAGCACGTGCACAATTATCCGCACTGCTGGCGCACCGACAAGCCCGTGCTTTACTACCCGCTCGACAGCTGGTTTATCCGTGCCACGGCCGCCCGCGACCGCATGGTCGAGTTGAACAAGACCATCAACTGGAAGCCCGAGTCGACTGGCACTGGCCGCTTCGGCAAGTGGCTCGAGAACCTCAACGACTGGAACCTGAGCCGCTCGCGCTACTGGGGCACACCGCTGCCCATCTGGCGCAGCGAGGACGGCGAGGAACTGTGCATCGGCAGCATTGAGGAGCTCTACAACGAGATTGACAAGGCTGTGGCCGCCGGCGTGATGGCTAGCAACCCCTATCGCGACAAGGGCTTTGTGCCGGGCGACTACAGCGAGGAGAACTACAATAAGATTGACATCCACCGCCCATACGTGGACGACATCGTGCTGGTGAGCCCCACAGGCAAGCCCATGAAGCGCGAGTTGGACCTGATTGACGTGTGGTTTGACAGTGGTGCAATGCCCTATGCCCAGCAGCACTACCCCTTTGAGAACAAGGAGTTGGTGGACAGTGGCCGTGCCTTCCCTGCCGACTTCATCGCCGAGGGCGTCGACCAGACGCGTGGTTGGTTCTACACACTGCATGCCATCGCCACGATGGTGTTCGACAGTGTGTCGTACAAGAGCGTCATCAGCAACGGCCTGGTGCTGGACAAGAACGGTGCCAAGATGAGCAAGCGACTGGGCAACGCAGTCGACCCGTTCAAGACCATCGAGGACTATGGCAGTGACCCCGTGCGCTGGTACATGATCAGCAACTCGTCGCCTTGGGACAACCTGAAGTTTGACACTGACGGTGTACAGGAGGTGAGCCGCAAATTCTTCGGTACTCTCTACAACACCTATTCGTTCTTTGCCCTGTATGCCAATGTTGACGGCTTCGACCGCGACGCTGCACAGGTGCCCATGAGCGAGCGTCCCGAGATTGACCGCTGGATTATCTCGCTGCTCAACACGCTGGTCAAGACCGTTCGGGCCGAGCTTGACGACTACGAGCCCACCCGTGCCGCCCGTGCCATCAGCACGTTTGTTGGCGACCACCTGAGCAACTGGTATGTGCGACTAAACCGCAAGCGCTTCTGGGGCGGGGAGATGACCACCGACAAGTTGGCGGCCTATCAGACGCTGCATGAGTGCCTGACCACCGTGTCGATGCTCATGGCGCCGGTGTCGCCGTTCTTTGCCGACCGCCTGTATCGCGACCTCACCGGCAGCGAGAAGTCGGTGCATCTGGCGCTGTATCCCGAGCCTAACGAGGCTCTCATTGACCGCCAGCTCGAAGACCGCATGCAGGTGGCTCAGGACACCACGTCGATGGTGCTGGCCTTGCGCCGCAAGCAGAATATAAAGGTGCGTCAGCCCCTGACGAGCATCATGGTTCCTGTGGCCGACGACAAACAGCGTCGCGACATCGAGGCCGTGGCCGAACTCATCAAGAGCGAGGTCAACGTCAAGGAAATCAAGTTGGTGGGCAACGATGCCGGCATTCTGGTCAAGCGTGTCAAGCCCGACTTCAAGGTGCTGGGCAAGAAACTGGGTAAGAACATGAAGGCTGTGGCCGCCGCCCTGTCGCAGATGGCGCAACCCGACATCATTGCCTTCGAGAAGTCAGGACAAGCAACATTTGATGTCGACGGCACTCCCATCACGGTCGAGCTGGCCGATGTAGAGGTCATCAGCGAGGACATCCCCGGATGGCTGGTGGCCAACGAGGGCAACCTGACGGTGGCACTGGACATCACCCTGACCGACGAGTTGCGCAACGAGGGCATGGCCCGCGAGCTGGTCAACCGCATCCAGAACATCCGCAAAGCCAAGAACTTCGACATCACCGACAAGGTGGTGGTGCGTCTGCAGCCCGACGAGCGCGTGACTGCAGCTGTCGAGCACTATGGCGAATACATCGCCCAGCAGGTGCAGGCTGTGAGTGTGACCGTCCAGGCAGTCGACCACGATGACACTGTCGATGCCGAGAAGGATGACCTCAAGGTGCACATGACGGTCGACAAAGCCTGAGATTGACTTAGAACCAACAACAAGAAGTAAGCATAATACATTATTCAATTCAACTCATTTATAAGGACAATGGCTGAAGAGAAAGTGAGATATAGCGATGAGGAACTGCAGGAGTTCAAGCAGATTATCCTCGAGAAACTTGAACAGGCTCAAGCAAACTATGACCTGCTCAAGGGCAACATTATGGTCGACGAGTCGGACCCTACATTCAAGGTCATGGAAGAGGGAGCCAACACGCTGAGCAAGGAGGAAGCCAGCCAGCGAGCACAGCGTCAACTGGAGTTTATCAACAAGCTCCAGGCAGCACTGCGCCGCATCGAGAATGGCACTTATGGCATCTGTCGCGTGACCGGCAAGCTCATCCCTAAAGGCCGCCTGTTGGCAGTGCCTCATGCAACAACCTCGATCGAGGGCAAGGAAATCGAGCAACAACGCAAGATGCGCCGATGAGACGCCTGTCACATGGATGGCTCGCCGCGATTATCATCGTGGCGGTCATCATCATCGACCAGTGTGTGAAAGTCTGGGTTAAGACCCACTTCTACTACGGTGAGGAGCTGGTAATCACGTCCTGGTTCCGGTTGCTCTTTATCGAGAACAACGGCATGGCATTTGGCATGGAACTGGGCAGCAAGATGCTGCTCACATGGTTCCGCATCATCGCTGTGGCAGGCTTTGCCTATTACATTTTCAAAATCCGCCGCCGCACCGACCTGCCACGGGGCTACATCGTGTGCATCGCACTCATCACGGCAGGAGCTGCCGGCAACGTGCTGGACTGCATCTTCTATGGCGTGATTTTCAATGCCCCTCAGTTCCCCGAGGTGGCACAGCTGTTCCCTCCCGATGGCGGCTATGGCACTTGGTTCCATGGCCGGGTGGTCGATATGTTCTACTTCCCGTTGTGCGAGTGGGACTGGCCAGCATGGATGCCCATGGTGGGCGGCCAGCATTTTGTGTTCTTCCAGCCCATCTTCAATGTGGCCGATGCGGCATTGAGCGTGAGCGTGGTGGTGCTCATCATCTTCTATGCCAAGCATCTGTCTGGCACCGAAGCCCCAGAGAGCCGCGACGAGCATGCCACACAATTCATCGATTCTGACACTGACAACAAGTAGTGACACAGCAGCGAGCGACATACTGGCTTGTAATGACCTTGCTGACCCTGGCAGCGTGCAACAAGGCTCCTGACGGAGTCATCAGCGAGAGCAAGATGGCACAGCTGGTGGCAGACCTGAACCGGGCTGAGTACTACGTTGAGACCCATTCGAACGAGTTTCACAACGACTCGACTCGCATGGCTCTAAAGCAATCCATCTTTGCCCGGCATGGCATTGACCAGGAGCTATATGACCACTCGCTCGAGTGGTACGGCAGCAACATGGACGTGTACATCGACGTGTGCGACCGTGCTATGCGTCTGCTCGAGGACGAGAAGAAATCGCTGCACCGACGCATGCAACACGAGCCGCAACCCTCTCGCGAACTGGCCTCCAGCCAGGCAACATACGCCAGCAGTGGCGACACCGCCGATGTGTGGAGTGAACGGCGCTTGTGGACACTCACCTCGGGCATGAGACAGGGGTTTATCCAATGGGACCAACAGCCCGATGACGAGCATCAGCCAGGTGACAAATACATGCTGCGTCTGCGCATCAAGGCAAACAACGCCAGCATGACCGCCGTGCTGGCCGCCGACTACAACGACGGCACCACCACAACCATCACACGCCCCCTAGCCACCAGCGACTGGAACGTGCTCACGCTGCAGACCGACACCCTGCGCCAGCTGCGACGCGTCTATGGCTACATCCGCTACGACATGCGCCCACTGTCAGTGGCAATGATTGACAGTGTGTCGCTCGTGCGCACACATCTGGACCGCAACACATACGGCCTTATAGGCTCGCAAACCACGGTCGACCGCCATCATTCGTCCCAGCCCAACAAAGTAGAGTCCCACCCTACTCCCGCAGTGCCCGACACCCATGAGCTGCGCGACCAGGCCGATGCACGCGCCCGCAGAGCAGAGCAGAACAGACATGGCGCAGCCATGTCGAAGCGGCCTGGCAACCACAACCGCACCCCATAGCACAGGAAGCAATGACCATCGAAAAAGACAGAAAAATCATGACTGAGAAAAAAAATTTAGTCTCAATTGCCATGTTTGTCGATTAAAAGTATTACCTTTGCACCGCCAATTTTGTAACGGCATCTTGCTCAAAGCAGGTTTGAGGTTCCGTAGCTCAGTTGGATTAGAGCAACAGCCTTCTAAGCTGTGGGTCCTGGGTTCGAATCCCAGCGGAATCACCACTGAAAATCAACCATTTAAGGATTATTGACCGCAAAAATGCAGTTAATAATCCTTAATGTTTTGCACCACCACGCCGCGGCTGTCCTGCCGCATGCCTTTGACTTTGAGCTGCTGCTCAAAGGCTCGCTTGCCGCGCCGCAGCTGGTGCTTGAGCATGATGTCGATGAGTTTGTTGGCCTCGGCGGTGATGTCGTTTTTGCCGGTCGAGTCTTTGACTTTGGTCAATATCTGCTTGACCGAGAAGTTGTCCAGCTCGGTCAGCAGGCCTGCGTCCATCATCGCTTTCACCATCGTGGTGATGTCGGCCACGGTGTCCTGGTCGTACTGCCGCTGGCCGCGCATCACCTTGCCCAGAGCGGTGGCGAACTTCGAGTCGGTCAGCTCGTCCACGTCGGTGATGGCTTTCACAAAGTCCGTCACAGCGTCTCTGCGCTGACGGGCCACCTCGTTGCGGAGCTTGGCCGTGTCCACAAGCATGTCGGCATCGTCGCGGGTGCGGAATCTCACACCGCCACCGGGCGTGTCAGGCGCATCATCCGAGCCGCCGCCGTATGCCTTGATGACAGCCATGGCGGCCTGCCGCTCAAACTCCGACGCATCGCCGCTCTCCAGCCTGCGCCGAGCATCCTCCACAGCAGCCTCGTGGCCATCACGCACACGGTACAGAACCCCACTGTTTACAGTAGTTTCAGATTTTTTCTCTCCATTCTCTTGCAAAGGTTCAAAAAGTTTTGGTACCTTTGCACCAGAAGAAGATGATGCTCCCTCCGTTGCGGACGTAAGGCGTGGGGAACTTGTCAAAAGCTCATTTACGCGTTGCGAGATAGTCTTCTTTGTATTATAGAAAGACTTGGCTGTAAGGTTCCCTCGCCTGTCAGTGTAAACCTCGGCAAGATTGTATGTGCCGTCTGGATTGCTTGACAAGAAAATGAAAACCTTATTGCCAGTTTTTTTATTTATGCCAAAGACCACTCGTTCAGGTTGAGTAGAGACAGCCGCAATATTACGAATATCATCATCCGTAAGTGGTTTGTTATTTCCTGGGTCTTTCTCGTTTGAGCCATAATGCTCATGATAGATATGCCGCAAGTCCGATGGGTTTAGAACGAAATCTATGTCGTCTTTCAAGGTCAAGCCTGATACCTGCTCAAGAAACACCTTACCATCTTTGGTTAGTTTGCCAATCGACTTGCCATGACCTGACACTTCGCCACGTGCTGCTTTATGGAAATAATCAAGAATATCATCCTTGACCTCATCCATGCTCACCCCATTCCCAAAGCGCACTATCTGCTCGTCACGCGCCACGTCCTCGGTGTCCGCAGCAAGTGACTGCCGACGCTGCTCGTCGGTCATGTCCATGCGCTCGCTCACGTTCCGCGCCTCCACCTCACCGGCCAGGGCATTGTAGGTGTCGTAGCCAATCGGCATGTCTGCAAGCTCCTTGCGCTCGCGCATCAAATCGTTGCGGCGGTCTATCAACTCAATGCGCTCGCGCTCCAGCGGTCTCAACTGGGCATTGACACGCTTGCGTTCCTCGCTGCCGCCGCGCCAAGGGATTCGGTCATAGTGATTCCACAGCTTCTCTATCATGCGGTCCAGCTCGTTTAGACGCTCCCACACCGTGATTAGCTCACGCGTCACCTGCGAATAACGCTCCGAATCGTGCAGACCGACTTCGCTCTGTTGCATCCAGGGATTCCCGCCTTTGGCAAATCCCTCCATCGCCTGTATCGCGTGCTGTTGCTCATGCAGCAGGGTCTTATTCAGTTCTTCAAGAGCACTTACTTTCGACCCGACAAGTCCCATCCGTGACGGCAATAACAGGTTGCTAATTGAAATCGTCCTGGCTCCCTCGTTGTAAGAACCTTTCGTGCTATCACCAAGGTCCCTAAACTCGACAGTGACTCCCTTTAATTCAGGATATGCTTCAAATAAACGGTTATCCTCACCCAATGGTAAAAGTTCGTACAGTGGCATACTGTCCCCGGGTTGGATGTCGTCGGCATAATGCAAATCAAGTAAATTGTCACCCTCCTCGTGCCGCCACTTGCCGTCCTTGCCGCGCTCCCACCCGGTCGCCAGCTTGATGGAGCGGGCATCCTTGCCGCCACGCTCCATCGCTTCGGCTATCTCCTTGTTGCGCATCCGCTCGCCACCGTCGGCCGCGTCCTGCCGCCCGGCACCGCGCTCACCCACAAAGCGGAAACGAACATCGTTGCCCGAATACGTCCCATCAAAGTCCCACACGCTCTGCTCGGCGGTCGCTTTGGGGTTCTTGGCGATGATGACCTTGTCCTTGACCGTCACGTCGTCAAAGTAACGCTCTATCTCACTCACATAGTCCTTGGTGACGCGGTTGTTCTGCCAGCTGTCCGATTTGGTCTGACGGCCAACACCGCTCTTGTCGCCCTCATAGACCGAGAAATATGCGGTGCCACCTGGCTTCAACGCCTTGGCCGCTTGCAGTATCACATTGGCGCGACTCGACGCGCTGTCAATCACATTCAGCACATTGTTGCAAGTCACCGTGTCGACTTTCTCGTCACGGACACGCTCGGCCACTTGGCGGTTATGCTCCGCGTCGCGGTTGAACGGGTCGAACACCATCGACTCCACACCCTGCTCACGCAGATATTCAGTAGCCTTGTCAAACCTGCCGCCACCGATGTCCACATTCACTGTACCCGGCTTCCAGTCTATCTTCCGCATCGCGCTAGCAACCTGGTTCAAGCTGGTCGCAGCACTGCCAAACCCTTGAGAAATCCCACCACTTTCGGTAGTTTTTGCGCTCTCATCCAACAAAAGTTTGCCTGAATCGTAGGATTTTCTGACATCTTGTAGTAAATTTGCCCCCGAAATCGAGTTATTAGAGATGGGTGAGGTACTGTCCGCAGGCCTCGTATGACTCTCTAGTAGCTCGATTTCTGCTACTTCATAGGTGTGCGTTCTATTTGTGTTATTAGTCTTATCCTCTTTTACAGTGGTTTTTACACGATAGACCTGTCCATCAATCTCAACAGCACCATATAACCGATGCATCAATATGTGGTCACTGTATCTGCCAGTGATACGCATTCCTGATGCATCCCTATCAAGATAGTCAGGATGAACCTCTGCGTCTATTGAATTTCCTATTATCTCTTTGATTTTCGGTATAACTGCAAAATGAATCTCCTTGCTTATACCGTTCTTCAAAGTGTTCTTATAGGATTTCGGGTCAGCCATCTCACCAATCGAAGTAAGGCTCACGTTAACAATGCCACCCTCGACTTCTACATCGCCAAGAATCTCATCTGCATGTTCTCGTGCGTAGGATTTTACTTGATTCTTTAATGCAGTGTCTCGGAGAGACACGTCAAATGGAATTTTAGAATCCCCAGCTACAATCCTCACCTGCTTGTCGGCAAGCCCGGGCATGACAAGGCCATTGCGCTTGACCGCCTCGTCACGCATCTTGTCAAAATCCTCGCGACTGCCAGTGAAACGGTATCGCACTCCATCACCCTCGGTTGTCTCGTAGGGCGAGGCACCGCCTCGGCCATCGCGCTGCCTGAACCGCAGCACCGCCCGCGCCGCCTGCTTATCAAACTCGCTGGCGTTCGGGTCGTTCAGCCGCGCACGCGCGTCGGCCAGCAGGTCGGCACGGGCACCGTCGGCCTCGCGACCGGCGGCGGCAACGTCGTGAAAGCCTGTCGCCTCGCGCTCGCGCATGTTGTCGTAGGCATCCATCTCGCCTGCGTCAGCGAATCCGCGCGCGCCGGCGGCCTCATCGGCATAGTACTCGTCCATGTCACGGCTCTGCTCACGCAGTCGCTTGGCGTAGTCCACGACCATGTCGCGGGGGCGGGGGTTGCCGCCGACAACGCTCAGCACTGCGTCGAGCACTTCCATCGTGTCATAGCGGTCTCGCATCCAGTCGGGCATGTTGGCATGAATGCCCTCGGCTACCGACTCGGGGTAGCTGCCGTTTTTCTCGTCTATCCAGCCGAAGAAGCCGCGACGCTCTTTCTCGCTCTTGCCCAGGCCCAGATGGCCGCCCAGGCCGTGAGTGCGCCCGCCGGTGCGCTCTAGCTCTTTGTCCTTCCACTTGAATTTTGTGCCGTACAGGTGGCGCGCAACGTAGTCCTCAAGGCAGCAACCCCAATGCGGCAGCTATTAACTGGGCCACCGCCAACGGCATGCGCTGGATGAAGGTGGTGAGCAAGGACAGAGGTCAGCGACGCTATGGCGGCGAGCTGCGGTCATACTACAACTACGGCATCAACGGCAGCGGTGCTGTCGAGACCTACGCGCTGCGTCCAGGATGGCATGCGGGCAGTCTGCCGACGATGCGCCAGATAGGCAAAGGTCCGAACAAAAACTTGCGTGACAACCGCTTTGTGTGGGTTGAGGGAGAGGTCGCGGCTGATGTAGACTACCAGGGCGAGGCCGATGCCAATCCCGACAAGGACATCCCCGACCGCATACCCGAGGACGGATATTACCTGAAGGCGACCAATGCCGACAAAGCCAAGAGCCAGGCCGACCGCGTGGGCTGGTTTGTGAGCGGTGCGTTCAAGGCCAACCGCATCATCAGTGATGCCGAGGCACGGCGCGTGATAGACCAGTGGAACGCCGAGCATCCCGACCAAAAGGTCGAGTATGACTATGAGCGTGAAAGCGGTGTTGAGTTCAGCGAAGAGGATGCCGCGCGGGTGAATGGTGGTGGTGAAAAAGCAACCACCATCGAGCGGGGCGGCGCGGTCTCAGGCAACTCGTCTGATGGTGGTTTACTAGAGGAGAGTAGTGCGCGCCAAAGCCATTCACCACTGACGTCTCCAGAAGACGCAGCAAAGGTACGAAGAAAAACTGAGATTACATTATCATCAGCAAAGAAAATCCAGAACGAAGGTGGATTAAAAGCGCAAATTGACACACCAGCCCAAGCAATTAGAGCTATAGGGAATGGTCTGCACCTTGATAGGTCTAAGTCTAGCCAGTCATATTATGGCGATGTCTATGAGGGCGACATTATGGTTGATGGCCGATTGCTGCATCTGCGAGTATCTGACCCTGAAGCCAATGGTGCGAGGATGGGCAATGCTGATGCCGACCATAAGGTGAGTCTTGTTATTCGCAAGAATGGCGAGCATGTCAGCACTGGTGAACATAATGGTTATACCGAGTGGGTGTTTGAACCCAGCGAGGTGTCGCCCAAGGATGCGGCCAACGCAATCATCGGTGGTGTTGAGAGTCTTATCCGCACTGGTGAGTTTGTTGATGCGACAGGAAAGGCACATCGCAAGGACTATCCGTACACGGACAATGACGGTGTTGTGCATTATCGTGTGCGTCGTGCCCCTAACGGCAAGGAGAGCAACCTTGATGAGCGTCAGTATGACGAGGTGCGGACCGGCAACTTCAAGAAGTGGTTCGGCGACTGGGAGGGTGACCCAGAGAACGCCAGCAAGGTCGTTGACGAGAACGGCGAGCCGCTGGTGGTGTGGCATGGTACGGACAATGATTTCTTCACATTCGACCGTGGTCGGCTTGGCGAGAACACGGACTTCAATGCTGACGAGATTGTTGGTCAAACTGCGCATATCGGCTTCTGGTTCAACCGTGGCGGTGAAGAAATGCTCGACATGACTTACAGCAAGCGGATTCCGGTGTATCTAGACATCAAGGAGCCGGTTGAGTTCACTAGTCTGAGAGCGTTGTCAGACGAGATTGCCATGCGTGGTGGCGCAGAGCGGTTTGTTGACGACATGCGGGATGCTGGCCATGACGGTGTTGTGGTCAAGGACGAGGAGTTCGGAGGAACAAGTTATGTAGCTTTTGAGCCGACACAAATCAAGAGCGCGACGGAGAACAACGGCGACTTCTCGCGGGAGAGCGGCGAAATCCGTTTCCGCTTTGTGGGTGAGCGCGGTGCCGGGCGGCAGGATGCCGCCGACGGTGGCGAGCGGATGCGCAACAAGGAGATAGCCGAGGCTATGGAGCGTGGCGGCAAGGATGCCCGCTCCATCAAGCTGGCCACCGGCTGGGAGCGCGGCAAGGACGGCAAGTGGCGTCATGAGGAGGGGGACGGCCAGCTTCGTGTCGGAGTGAGCGACTTGCTGAATGGCGGTGTGCGCCGCCTTGACCAGGTGTGGGATGACCCTGAGTTGTTTGAGGCCTACCCCGAGCTGCGTGAAGCACGCGTTCTTGTTCATGACATCGGAGACGCTATTGCCTCATGGTCCAACAGCAACCGCACCCTTTCGCTCAGCAATGAACAACTGCGGCACATGAATGAGGCTATGTTGCGTGAGACGATTGCTCACGAAATGCAGCACGCCATACAAAGCATCGAGAGCTTCGCACAGGGTGGAAGCCCCGACATGATGCGCCAGGAGTTGCTCACAAGCGAGCAGCACGAACTGATTGAAGAGGAGCGCGAGCGGCTCATCGAACGAAAAAGCCAGCTCGAGCGAGAATATATCCCGATATACAAACGGAACAAGGCTCTACCCGGTACCGTCAGTTCGGCTGAGCGAGAGCGGCTTGGCGAGCTGGTTCGCGAACTTGAGCAAATCGATAATCAGATTGACGAGCTGAATAAGATGCTTTACCCATCCATCGGTTACGATGCGTATCATCGTCTGGCGGGTGAGGTGGAGGCCCGGAACGTGAGCGAGCGCATGAAGATGACCGACAAGCAGCGTCGGCAGTCGCTTGCCGCGGACACCGAGGATGTGCCGAGGGACGAGCAGATAGTGCGCTTCGGGAACGGGGTGAGCATGAGCGAGAGGGATGGTGTGTTCACTTTCAGCGACAGATACGCACAACGTGGCGGCAGGTTCTATCAGGACAGCAAGGGCAGCATCGACTTGGTTGATATTGACCAGAGCGTGTTCGAGAAGATGGGTGTCAAGAAGATGCCGTTCCGCATGACTGACGGCATGGCGCACCATGTGTATACCCGCCATGGAAAAGAGCTTGGTTTGTCAAGCGAGGCAGATGCGGTGCGCTATGTGGTTGACATCATGACCAACTTTGACCATGTGCGCAAAGGAGGCGAGGAAAATACCTATGTTTTCTCTGTTGAGAATGGTCGAGATAACACAACTCATCGTTCAATAACCATAGTTCTCCCCGAAAGTGATGGTGAGTATATGGGCATTAAGACATCAGGTCGCGTGCGCCTGTCTTCGATACAAAAAATGCCATTGATTTGGGAGAAGAGCGCGGAACCTTCTGCTACAGATGCCGTATCTGCAAATGTTGCAACCAGTCTGCCCAACAGTGACGGCAGGACATCTGGCAACGCTTCAAACCAAAGCAATGGTATCGACAGCAAAGGTAGTGGAAATTCTGCGGACGGCCAAATGGATGGTGGAGAAACTACTAATTTCCGTGTGCGAGATGGCCGTCACGGGAGTGCCGGCATAGAGGGACCGCACGGGGAGCACAGTAGGCATGAGGGTGCTGTGGAGGAGGCTCGGCGCAGGCACTCCTGGTGGCGGTGGTGACAATGGAGGCGGCTCAGGCACTCCTGGTGGCGGTGGCGGTGCGCGGTGGTGGGCCTCAGCCCTCAGGAGAGTCAGGAAGATGCAGCCGTGATGACAACATCAGTTGTGGCCCTGCCTGACGATTGTGGCAATGACCGGGAAGTGGTCGCTCATGGCCACGGGGATGACTTGCGAGTGGATGGTTGCCCATGACTGCTGCGGCCGGGCCAGGATGTAATCGATCTTTTGGCTGGGCCGATCAACGCTGAACGTGGGGTCGTTGCCTGTGCAGTCGCGCCAGTGGGTGGCCAGCTGCCTGATTACCGCATCGCCGGGTGGGGCATTGAGGTCGCCCGCCAGAATGACAGGATGAGTGGCCCTAGCGTAATGCTGATTGATAAACTCGACTTGAGCCCGGCGGCTGATGTCATCGAACGCCTCGAGATGTGTGCATGCCATCACAATAGTGTCGCCGTCAGGCAAGACAAACTTTCCCTCCAGCAGTCCTCGCTGCTCCATGTCGGGTGTGGGGTGCGGCAGCTTGATGTTGTGCATGTCGACAAACTGGTGCCTTGTGAGCAAGCCGATGCCGTATAGCCCGCCACTGAACTCGATGGCGGGTCCGAAGAATCCTTGCATGCCGCTGAAGTAGGCCAGTTCGGTGACAAAATCCCTGCCGTTCTGATGCCGGCAGTTGGGTCGTTGCGTACGGCAGTCCACCTCTTGCAGTGCCACAAAGTCGGGCTGATATTGCCTGATGAGTATTGCCATCTGCTGCAGGCCGACCTCGTGTCCTGCATGCAAATTGAACGTCATGACCGTGAGCGTGTCGCCCCGGTTGCCAGCATTGGCCAACAATGCCATCATCACCAGTGCTAATGAGCACAAAAATTTGAATCTCATCGTCTATCCTTGCCAGTCGAAGTTATTGTCGTCGATGAGGCGGAGCATGACCGCAAACATCTGCTGTCCGCCAACAGCCGGGTTGGCATTGAGTTGCTGGATATAGCTGAACGAGGCATCACGGTCCAGCACCTGTCCATTGTCGAGATGCACCATGCAGTTGTGGAACAGGATGAGGTTCTTCATCGTGAAGTAGGCTCCGGCCCCCTTGTATGCGTCGAGCCATGCCTGGCTCTTCATCTTTCCCGGCACATCGACATCTTTCATGGGCTTGACAGCCTCGAAGAGGGCTGCCGGATCGTTGACGGTGGCCAGGTTGGCGAGCACCCGCTGCGCCGCCGAGACTCCCTGGGCCGCCAGGTCACGTGCCATGGCCTCGACGAGTGCGCAGTTAAACCACCGGTTGCGTTCGGCCAGCTGCTGGGGGTCGCTGTGTGCCAGCTGCGACTGTGCATAGAGTTCGTTGCGCAACATGCGCCATGTGTAGTTAGTGCCGCGCTTAGCCAGCAAGTCGTCGTAGTTCTGCTCACTGATGGCGAGTCGACGCTTGCGGTGCAGCATTCTGAACATTTGTGCCATGACATGACGCCGCCACAGTCGGGGTTGCCAGACATATCCGTCCTGAGAGATTTGCTGTTCGATGGGGTCGGCATGGGCCTGCGCGTTGTTAGCGTCAGTTCGCTGCTGATTGTTGATAACCTCTCCGATTGTCTCTCTGATGACATCGGCTGCGGGCTTGTCGCCCGACATGAGTTTGTCAATGAATCCTTTGACTAAATTTCCAAGTGCCATAGTTGTATTGATAGTTATTAGACGTTGCAGAAACGCATGACTGTTAACTTTAAACTGTTAACTATAAACATTTAAGCCATTGGGTGAGGATGACCAGTCGGGGATGGGCTTTGCTCTGCCAGAACCATCGTCCTTGCATCTGTGGGCTGTCGGTAGTGAGCGAGCCGTTGATGATGAGCGACAGTGTGAGCAGCTCCAGCCTCGCTCGTGCCACAGGTCGCTCGTCACTCAGCACCATCTGGCTGTCGGTGAGCTGGTCCTCGTCAAGTGCCGCGAACCACCTGCTGCGGTCACGGCCATCGTGGGCAGGCACACTGCACTCAAAGGTGGCAAATGCCTGCTCAATCATCGCCAGTGCTGTGGCTTCGTCAACCCGTGGCACTCCCAGCTTGCCCTGCCATTGTCCCTGGTTGATGACATCACAGCCATTGACCTGCAGACAGTGGCTGTCGAGCGATACGCGCACCCTGGCTCCACCAGCCACAGCAGCCAGTGTGTCATTGAATATGTCGGTCTTGTCCATCAGTTAACTAATTCTAAAAAAGGTGGAGCCACAGCATGAATGGCACATCACTATATCGCTTCACTAACATCGAGCTTGCTCGATGTTATCTCATGCCCCACTCCACCGCCACGTGTGCGCGTGTGTGTCGAGATGCCTAGGGTTGTGGCACATCGCTTTAGGGAATTGATTCCGGTGACCGTGACACCGGATAAATAGCCCCTCCGCATCTCGTGATGCCGTGTGCGCGGCTATATGTCATCTCACATCTGCCTGACCAGCGTGTCATAAGCCGCACGCGATGTCTTCAACGCCTTGCGCATGCACCCCAAGGACAGGTAGCCCGGTATGTCGCTCGGCGCGGCTTTACGGTTGGCTGCCACGTTGCGTCCCTTCATCCTGACGATGCATCCGTCAGCACCGGCGGCATCAAAGCCCAGTCCGCCGATGCGATGATGGCCAGTGTGCGCCGCCCGGATGGCATCCATGACGTAGGCGTTGAGCACATCGATGTCGTGCCTGCAGTTGATGACCGGCAGCACCTGTGTGGCCCAGCTGAATCGGTCGTGTCCACGATAGAGCACGCGGTTGACCCGCCTGACGGCGTGCGCCATGTCCTTAGCGCGGTGTGTGGCCAGGTCAATCATCTGGCTGAACTTCTTGAGCCTTCGCTGCGAGAGCGATATCTGCTTGCCCTTGACGGCGAAGCCCAGGAAACAGAACCAGCGGTCGCTCTTCAGCGGCTCGACCTTGTCGGGATTGAGCCGCAGCTGCATTTTGCCCAGCTCTTTGTCCAGCACCTCCCTGGCATGCTCATGGTCAGGCCCGACAAAGAGCATGTCATCGCTATATCGCACATAGTATCCATTGAGCTGCGACAACTGCTGGTCGATGTGATAGAGCAGCACGTCGCTGAGCCATGCCGAGACAGCACATCCCTGTCGCAATGACATGAACTTGTGGGCGATGTTGCCATTGGTGTCGACATACTCGTCGCAGTGATAGTAGCGGCGCAACATGTCGATGAGCGCCGAGCGTCCATGCTCCTGCTCGACCATGGCGAAGGCCTGGTCGACAAAAGTGATCGGCACCGAATCGAAGTACTTGGACAGGTCGCCTTTCCATCCCACGACTTCACCCAGCGATTGCATGGCAGCAATGTGCTGCGAAGCCTCGATGACCACCCTTCCCGGCCCGATGCCTGTGAGATAGGACTTGCATGAGAGATGCACGCGCTCGGGCGTGAGCTGGAACAGCAAGTCGTTGGCAATGGAGAGGATGACTCGGTCGGCCGGTGCGTTGACATAGACTGTGCGGTAGTTTCCCCTCGTGTCCTTGGGGATGCGCACCGCCCTGGGCGGGTCGATGTTATAGTTTTGGGCCGCTATGGCCCTGTAGAGCGCGATGCGTGTCTGGGGTTCAGCCATCTGTCGCAACAGGGCACGGCTGATGCCCTTGTCCACAGCCGTGTCCATGGCCTTCTGCCACCGTTCAAGCTCAAAGAATCGCCGCAGTATGTCATCGCTAGGTTGCATATTGTCGCAGTTGGTAAAGTGCAAAGTTACACATTATTTTTCATGTCGGCAAATCTTTTGGCTGAAAAGTGCTTGATTGTGCGAGACTGCGTCTCGCAATACGCCGGCATGCCACTCGCGCCCGCCTCTGCGCCTGCCTCTGAGCCCGCCCCGTCACGCACACCGCATCATTGCTCTGGCCGCTCACTGCTCCCACTGCTCTGGCCGCTCACTGTCCGGTAGGCCTGCTGGTGTGACACGGGTTTATGTTGGTATATTTGGTTTGCAATCTTGATGACCACAAGCATGATTCAATGGCGCAAACCAACCATTATTTTGCAAACACTCGTTAATTTGCACTAGTATTTAGTTAATATTTTCAAATCGGGGGGGGTAATCTTAATTAAGTTTAAAGGAATAGTAGTAATTTTATTGACCGAAATAAAACCAGCATAAACTTTTTATTCAAAATTTTGCCACAAACATCGGAAAAATAGGGCTGGATTTGTTACAATTTTGTCTCAGCCTAATAAAGATTCTTGAAGCGTAAGATATGATATAATATAATTTTCAAACAGTATTAACTTAAAACAAAAGCGTATGAAAAGATTCTCTTTACTGCTATTGAGTGTCGTCCTGCTTTGCACGACGGCGCTAGCGCAGGTATCGATCACCGGCACAGTTGTGCAGGCGAGCGACAACGAGCCCATCATCGGCGCCACGGTGACCGTTGTGGGCACAAAGACGGGCACGGCGACTGACCTGGACGGCAAGTTCACCATCAGTGTGCCCAACAGCAACAGTATGCTCAACATCACCTACATCGGCATGACCCCCGTGACGGTCAAGGCCGAGAACGGCATGACAGTGGAGCTGAACAGCAACGCCCAGGACTTGGATGAAGTCGTGGTTGTAGCCTATGGTACGGCCAAGAAGAGCGAACTGACCGGTGCGGTGTCGCAGGTGACGAGCCAGCAGATAGAGGCCCGTCCCGTCACCAGCGTGACCAGCGCCCTGGAGGGCACCACGACCGGACTGGTGGTCAACTCGACCTATGGCCAGCCCGGTAGAGATGCCGCCATCCGCATCCGCGGTTTCTCGTCGATCAACGGCAGCAACGAGCCCCTGTATGTGATTGACGGTGTCCCCTACGGCGGCAACATCAGCGACCTGAACAGTGCCGACATCGAGAGCATCACGGTGCTCAAGGACGCGACCTCGGCCGCCCTGTATGGCAGCCGCGCCGGCAATGGTGTGATCCTGATCAACACCAAGAAGGGCCGCAACGACAAGGTGCGTGTCAACGTGTCGGCAATGCTGGGTACCTACAACCGAGGCATTCCCGAGTATGACCGCATGAATGCTCGCCAGTGGATGAGTGCGATGATGCAGAGCTATGCCCGCGAGATTCACCTGGCCGGCAACAGCGGCAAGAACGCTGACGGTACGCCCAAGGTGATGAGCTGGGCCGATGCCATCCGCATCGCCGGTACCGGTGACGCCGAGAACAAGATTGCCGGCATCATCGATGGCTCGTTGCACTACAACATCTTCAACTTGCCCGACGACCAGCTGTACAATGGCATCTATCTGCGCGATGACGCCCAGATCAAGAGCGACATTGCCGGTGACCTTGACTGGTTCAAGGCCGCTATCCGCAGCGGTTTCCGTCAGGAGTACACGCTGACCGGCGATGGTGGCAACCAGAAGGCCAACTACTACTTCGGTGTCGGCTATACCAAGGAGGATGGCTACACCAGAGAGTCAGGCTTCGAGCGATTGACTGGGCGTGCCCGTGTCAACCTGGAGCCTGTCAAGTGGTTCAAGGCAGGCCTGACCGTGGCCGGCTCGCACCAGTTCACCAAGTTCCACAGCGAGGACGAGGACAGCTACAAGAACGCTTTCGGCTATTGCCGCAACATCGCTCCCATCTATCCCATCCACCTGCATGACTTGAACAGTGCGACCGGTGCCTATGTCCTTGACGAGTATGGCAACAAGGTGTATGACTCGGGCGACAACCAGTCGTACAATGGCGTGGACTACAACATGAACCGTACGCAGTATCCCGGTCGCCACTATCTGTGGGAGACCGAGCTGGATATGGACAAGACCTATCGCAACACGCTGAATTCTCAGGGCTACATCACTCTGGTACTGCCCTACGGTTTTGATTTGACTGTCAAGGGTGACCTGAACGTGCGCAACACCGAGAACCGCACCTACAACAACGCCATCATCGGCGACGGTATGGGCAACCACGGCCGCACCAAGCGCACCATCTATCGCTACAAGAACTACACATTCCAGCAGCTGATCAACTGGAACCACACCTACGCTGACCGTCATGCCTTTGAGGTGCTGCTCGGCCACGAGACCTACTACTATAAGTACAACTACCTGTACGGCTTCAAAGCACAGGAGGCTATTGCCGGCAAGGAGTCGATGATCACGTTCTCGGACATCCAGAACCTGTATGACTATGAGAACAACGACCGCAAGGAGAGCTACCTGGGCCGTGTGCGTTACGTCCTGGACGACAAGTATGCCTTTGAGGCATCTTATCGTCGCGACGGCAGTTCTCGCTTCCACCCTGACCACCGCTGGGGCAACTTCTACAGCCTGGGTGCCAGCTGGATTCTGAGCCGTGAGGAGTTCATCCGCCAGTATGACTGGATCAACAATCTGAAGTTCCGTGCCGCATACGGTGAGGTGGGTAACGACCGCAGTGCCGACTACTATGCCTACATGCCCTTGTACGACTACTCGGTCAACGGCGGCATGACCGCTCTGTTCAAGAGCCAGAACGATGCCGAGTTCCTGTCGTGGGAGTCGGTCCGCAACCTGAGTGTCGGTCTTGAGGGACGTCTGTTCAACCGTCTGAACTTCAGCCTGGAGTTCTTCAACAAGGCTTCCTACGACCTGATTTTCAACCTCAACCACCCGCTGTCGGCCGGTGCCACCAGCACCAGCAGTGCTGTGGCTCAGGTGCAGGTCAACCTGGGTAACATGGTGAACCGTGGTCTTGAGTTCTCGGCCGATGTCGATGTTGTCAAGACTCGTGACTTCCGCTTCAACATGGGCCTGAACATGACCTATCTGAGCAACAAGATTACCAAGATGCCCGACATCTACAACGTGTCGGAGACAACCGACGAATATCATGCCGGCTACCAGAGTGGGCAGTACAACTATCGTGAGGGCAAACCCATGTACTCGTTCTACACCTATACTTATAAGGGTGTCGATGACATGACCGGCCAGTCGTTGTACAACTACAACGATGTGGACTACTACATCCCCGGCATGGTCGCCACCGAGGACATTGGCAAGCGTGCGCCCATCCCCGCGGGCGAGTATGTCGTGATTGACGGCGTTCCCTACGTCTACAAGGCTTCGACCTACGGCAAGCGTGAGTGGCATGGCAGCGCAGTGCCCAAGTTCTACGGCAGCCTCAACCCGACGTTTGACTACAAGGACTTCACGCTGAGTGCCATCTTCGCTTTCCAGCTGGGTGGCAAGTGCATCGACTGGACCTACCAGAGCCTGACATCGATGGGTGGCTCTCCCAGCGCCATCCACGCCGACATGACCAATGCCTGGATCAAAGACCTTGAGGGCAATGTGCCCACCTACAATGTCGATGAACTGACTGTGAAGGGTGCCAACGACATTGAGTATGTCAACTATCCCGCCAGCCGTCTGAACACGGGTGTCGCTCCGGCCGTCTACTCTGACTACAACAGCAACAACACCTCGGCCAGCTCGCGCTACATCACGTCGTCGAACTACTTCATCGTGAAGAACATCGGCCTAACCTACCGCCTGCCGCGCACCATCCTGAACAAGATTGGCTTCACCAACATTGCGCTCAACGCGACGGTCGAGAACCTGTTCACCAAGACCGCCCGCAAGGGTATGAACCCGCAACAGAACTGGAGCGGCTATGTGGGCGACTATCTGGTGACTCCCCGCGTGTTCTCGTTCGGTGTCAAGGTGGGTTTCTAATCATTTGACATCATTGTATCCCTATCAAATAATGAATTCTTAAATAAGATATATTATGAACAAGATCAAATATATGCTGTTAGCAGGTGTCGCAGCACTGGGTCTGTCATCGTGTTCGGGCGACTTCCTGAACACCGAGCCCACTGCCGAGGCCGGTATCACCACCGTCTTTGAGAACACCGACAACGCCAAGTATGCCGTCAATGGCCTGGCGCGCATCATGATGAACCAGTATCTGGGCACCCAGGGCATGTGCGGCGAGGGCTGCATCAAGATGTGGTATGGCAACTACCCTGGCCAAGACTTCTATGTCAACCTGAATGGCTGGGCGCTACTCATCAACCAGAACAACCATGACACGCCCACCAGTTCTTACACCTACTATCCCTGGTTCTACTACTACAAGATCATCGGCAACGCCAACACCATCGTTGAGCGCATCGACGGTGCAGAAGGTACCCAGGAAGACCGCGACTTCATCAAGGCTCAGGCCCTGACGTTCCGCGCCTACTCGTTCTTCATGCTGACTCAGCTCTACTGCAAGCGTTGGGTCGACTCGGACAACGGCAACTGCCCGGGTCTGGTGCTCCGTCTGGACGAGTCGATGGGCGACTATCCGCTGACCTCGCTGGCCGATGCCTACGAGCGTGTCTACAAAGATCTGGATGACGCCATCGCACTGTACAAGTCGTCGGGCAAGCACCGCGAGAGCGACGAGTTCTTCCTGCCCGACATTGAGGTGGCTTATGCCATCTATGCCCGTGCCGCCCTCACTCGCCATGACTGGTCGACCGCATCGGAGTATGCCAAGCTGGCTCGTGCCGACTATCCGCTGATGAGCAACAAGCTGCTGCTGTCCACCGGATTCTGCACGGCAAAGGACAATCCCGAGTGGATTTGGGGTGGCTACAGTGCCACCGACCAGACGCTGTACTACTACAGCTACCATGCCTACATTGCCTACAACAGCAACGCCGGCAACGTGCGCAACTATCCCAAGTGCATCAGCAAGGAGCTGTTTGAGCAGATTCCGGCCAGCGACGTGCGCAAGCAGTGGTGGCTCGACCCGACCTACGTGGATGATGAGGGCAACGTGCAGACCTATCCCTACACCGCCTCGACCGGCCAGGCAGCTAACAGTACCCAACTGGCCAAGAACACCCGTGCCGCCAAGCCCGACCTGCTGAGCAACGCCAGTGTGTATGCCTACATGCAGTGGAAGGTGCGTTGTAACGACACTCCCGGTGTGGGTGACTTGAACTTCTTCCGCTCGAGCGAGATGTACCTCATCGAGGCCGAGGCCCAGCACATGCTTGGCAATGATGCCGCCGCCCAGGCAGCCCTGATTGCCCTGAACAAGACCAGCGGCCGCGACCCTGAGTACGCATGCGACAAGACAGGCGATGACTTGATGAACGAGATCAAGCTCTACCGCCGCATCGAGCTGTGGGGCGAAGGCTTCGACTGGTTTGACCTCAAGCGCTGGAAGGACACGCTGGTTCGCCACAATGCCGGCGAGGGCGGCAACTTCCTGGCCACACTGGCTGTGACCATCGAGCCGCAGGAGAAGAACGAGTGGCGCTTCATGATTCCGACTCGTGAGACCGACTACAACAAGGCCGTGAGCGATGGTGTGATTACGCCAGCCAACTGGAACCTGAACAACCAGTAACAACCCGCAACACACATTTCTTAATCATAAGCACAACCTTGAGTGAGAGTGCCGGTGCCCGCAGGGGCATCGGCACTCTTTGCATCAGACGGATGATCAAGACAATCCAGACGCTCTAGAGTATCTAGATATTCTAGAGCATCTAGTAAAAAACAAGCCCCATCGCTTGATGGGGCTTGTGGTACAGAATGCTGTGGGCCTTACTTGATGAGGCTTGCACCCTTGTTCAGAGCCTGCTCGTTGAGCGGGATGAGGTGGTGGTGACGCTCGGGCAGAGTCTTCTTGAGTGCCTTGAGCACGCTCTCGATGGTGACCATGGGACGCACGTGCAACAGAGCACCCAGCACAATCATGTTGAATGTCTTGCTGTTGTTCATCTCGATGGTTGCCTCGGTGGCATCGATGGGATAAACCGTGATGTCGGTGCGAGTGGGCTTCTTGTGGATGCCGTAGGTGTCATACATCAGGATGCCACCCGGCTTGACCTTGCTCTCAAACTTGTCAAGGCTCTGCTGGTTGAGCACGACCACGACGTCGTAGGTGTTCAGCACGGGCGAGCTGATGCGCTCATCGCTCACGATGACGGTGACGTTGGCTGTGCCACCGCGCTGTTCGGGTCCGTAAGACGGCAGCCAGCAAACCTCCTTGTCTTCCATCAGTCCAGAGTATGCCAGGATCTTACCCATCGACAACACACCCTGTCCGCCAAATCCGGCGATAACTATTTCGTTAATCATAGTGTTTTCTAATGTTTTTATCGTTGAATACCATCTTCTAAGTTCTTCAAGTCACCCAGAGGATACTTGGCGAACATGTTCTCTTCCATCCACTTGTTGGCTTTCTCGGGAGTGAGCTTCCAGCCCGTGTTGCAGGCACTGACAATCTCGACGACCGATGTACCCTTGCAGTTGATGCTGTTCTCAAATGCCTTGCGCAGTGCGGCCTTGGCCTTGCGCACGTTGGCAGGGGTGTGGACACTCTGGCGTGTGACATAGCACGTGCCGTCGAGTTGTGCCAGCAGCGGAGTGATGGCCAGAGGATAGCCATTGAGGTCGGGACGACGTCCGTAGGGGCAAGTGGCGGTCTTCTGTCCCAGCAGCGTTGTGGGAGCCATCTGTCCGCCGGTCATGCCATAGATGGCGTTGTTGATAAAGATGATTGCGATGTTCTCGCCGCGGTTGCAGGCGTGAATCGACTCGCAAGTTCCGATAGCCGAGAAGTCACCGTCGCCCTGGTAGGTGAACACCAGGTTCTCAGGCCAGAGGCGCTTGACGGCGGTGGCCAGTGCGGTGGCGCGTCCGTGAGGAGCCTCCTCCCAGTCGATGTCGATATAGTTGTAGGCAAACACGGCGCATCCCACAGGCGAGATGCCCACTGCCTTCTCGGTCACACCCATCTCCTCGATGACCTGGGCCACGAGTTTGTGTACAACGCCATGGCTGCAACCAGGGCAATAGTGCATGTGAACTTGGTTCAGCAGCGCGGGTGCAGAATAAACTTTATTCTCAGGTTTAATGATATCGTTCATTTCCATTGCGTTATTACTTATTAATGAGTTTCTCTTTCAATACGTTCAACAGCTCATCGGGTGTGGGCACATTGCCACCGAAGCGGCCATAGTGCTCAACCGGCATCTTGCACTCAACGGCAAGCTTCACATCCTCAATCATCTGACCGGCATTGAGCTCAACGCACAGGATGCCCTTGACGTTCTTGGCTGCCTCACGGAGTTGCTTCTCGGGGAACGGCCACAGGGTGATGGGACGGAACAGACCCACCTTGATGCCCTCTTTGCGAGCCAGCTCCATGGTCTTCATGGCGATGCGTGCTGTGGTTCCGAAGGCGGTAATCAGGTAGTCGCAGTCCTCCACATTGACGAGTTCGCAACGAGTCTCGTTCTTCTCAATCTCGCGATAGGTGGCTTGGAAGCGCCAGTTGTTCTCCTCCATCTTGTCGTCGTCAAGCTCAAGGCTGGTGACCACATTGCTCGGACGCATGCCCTTGCGGCCGTTGACGGCCCACGGGCACTGCTTGCGAATCTCCTCGTCGGTGCGGCGCGGACGCTGCTCGGGCAGGACAACCTTCTCCATGAGCTGACCGATGGTACCGTCGGCAAGAATCATCGACACGCAACGATACTTGAAGGCCAGGTCAAAGCCCAGAGCCACCATGTCGGCCATCTCCTGCACGCTGCTGGGTGCGAGCACGATCATGCGGTAGTCGCCATGTCCGCCACCCTTGCATGCCTGGAAGTAGTCGGCCTGCGATGCGTGGATGGTTCCCAGACCGGGTCCACCGCGCTGCACGTTGATCAGCAGTGCGGGCACCTCGCTTGCGGCGAGATAAGACACCCCCTCCTGCATCAGGCTGAAGCCCGGGCTAGAGGTTGAAGTGAAGACGGCTTTGCCAGTCATGGCACCGCCATACACCATATTGATAGCCGCCACTTCGCTCTCGGCTTGCAGAACAACCATACCGGTGGTATCCCAGGGCATTTCCTCCTCGAGCTTCTCGAGCACCTCGCTCTGCGGGGTAATGGGATAGCCAAAATAGGCATCAGCACCATAGCGGATGGCCGCCATGGCCAGGGCCTCATTACCTTTCATCAAGGTTACTTCATCTTTCATTATTACGATAGTTTAATGTTAATTTAGTTACTAGTTAAGGATTATTTCTCGACCACCTTGTATACCTCGATGCACGCGTCGGGGCACACGAGCGCACAGCTGGCGCATCCGATGCACTTGTCGGGATTAGCCATGTAGGCAAAATGGTATCCGCGATCGTTCACTTCCTTGGGTTGCAACCCGAGCACATCGCACGGACAAGCGACCACGCAAAGGTTACATCCCTTGCAACGCTCGGTGTTGACAGTTACAGCACCTCTAATTTTAGCCATTTGTTATTAGTTTTTATGTTATGGTTTACGTAGTGGTGCTCGCCGGGTCGGACGGCCTGACGGACACCGTTAATTTCTCATTCGGCAAAATTACAAAATTCTTCTCAATCTACAAGAATATTTTATGTTTTTTTGCAGCTAAACAAAAATGCCGCGAAAAATCGCGGCATTTTCTTTGAGTCAGAGGCTCAGGATTTTCTAGAGGCACTAGATTTTCTAGAGGCTCCAAATGGTTCCGGGGGCTACTTGCCCAGCATGATGTTGATGACTGCGTTGACATCGGCAATGTCAACCTCGTCATCACCCTCGGTGACACATGCTCGGCCATCATAGGCCTCGGCATTGTCACGACCCAGCATGATGTTGACGATGACGTTGACATCGGCAATGTCAACCACCCCGTCGCCATTGACATCGCCATGCAGTGCCGGTGCGTCCTGCACCATGCGGATACTGACGTTCTTGAGCAGGAGCCAGCCATAGTTGGCCACGCTGGTGCAGTGGAATCCAAAGTAGTAGACACCGGTCTTGGCCGGCACAATGGTGTCGTTGCGGTAGGTGTGCGTGATGGGCTCATTCATGATAATGTGGTCGATGAGCGTCTCATAGCCATCAGGGTTCAAGCCCTGTCCATAGGCTACGTCCATATAGTCCACATCGTTGCTGATGGCGGTGTTGGCGTCGAAGGTGATGCTGTAGGTGGCTCCACGCTTGAGGTTGACGGGCGGCATGAGCAGCCAGTCGTCGGCATCATTCTCGGTCGAGCGATAATAAGTGGCCCGTCCCCCGCCCGAATATTGACGTTCCCAGTGCCAGGTCACGCCGTCGTGGTTGTTGTCGAGCACGGTGAGCAGGTCGAAGCTGGCCTCGGTGTTGAAGTAGTTGGAGTATGGCACGTCGAGCGCTGGGCCAACAACGGCTTTGTTTGACTCAGCTGCCTCGCCCACGATGCCGTCGTTGATGGCTTCCACCTTATAAATATATGCCGCCAGTTGGTCGGGATAGAAGTCATCGGTGAGCGTGGTGTCCGTTATGGCCTCGGCCACCAGAGTGTTGTCCGGCATGCGATAGACATTATAGGTTAGCGCCTCGGGGTTGAGTTGCTGTCCATGCGTGCCCGTTGCTGGTGCGTGCCATGTGACGATGGCCTGGTGCGTGTCGTAGTTGTAGTCAAACACCACGTCGGTGGGTGCGTTGGGAGTCTCGGGGCCGACATAGAGCGAGAGCTTGGCCTCGGGGCTGGTACCGGCCTCATTGGCCACGGTGACGACAAACTCGACATCTCCCGCAGGCACAGTGACCGTGGCCTGGGCTTGTGCGCCTGCCTCGACGGTGCCAGTGGCCACCTCAGCGCCTTTGGCGGTGACGGTGTAGTCGAGCGTGCCCGTCAGGGGATTGCCCTCGTAGGTGGTAGTGGGCGCGATGAACGACACGGTGCCTGTTGTCGATGCGCCATCAAAGGTCGCTGTAAGGTCGGTCACTGCGGCAGGTGCCTCATCGGCAGCCTTAGGCTCGATGACGCACAGGTTGACCAGCCACGAGTTGTCAGGAGTCTGCATCAGCTGTGTTGCGGCAACCGAGCCGATGTTGGGGTTGACCTCGTAGAGGTAGCACTTCTGGTCGCTGAGCACGACACTCCAGTAGAAGCGTCCGGTGTGTGCATCGTAGGTCATTGAGCTGGGGTTGGTCGAGATGTTGTCGATGCCCAGGTCGCCCAGTGGCATGACCTCGACCTCGGTGCCGCTGCCCACATTAGCCGTGCTGATGGCATAGAGCCAGCCGTCCTGACCGATGCCGTAGAGCACGCCCTGGTCGTTGCAGGCGATGGCTGCCATGGGGATGGACGCATTGCCCAGGATGGTGCGCGAGGGGGTGTTGGTCGAGAAGTCGATGGTGGCGAGCTTGCGGTTGACCACCTGCCAACTCATGTTGAAGTTATAGAAGATGCCATAGTTCTTGCCCGTGACTGGGTCGTGAGCCATGCCGCAGCTGCTGATGTAGTTGCGGTCCATGTCGCCCAGGGTGACGGCGAGCGTGCGTTCCCAGGTCTCCATGTCATACTCAACATGGTAGAGGATATAGGTGTTGGTCTGATCGAAGTCGTCCCACACGGTCTTGAAGTGGATGCCCTTCATCTTGCCGTCCTCATAGACGGCACCGCCCAGCGGAGCCTGATATACGTCACGCTCATCGGTGAGCTTGGTCAGCGTCTGTCCGGCTAGGTCATACTCATAGATTCCCTCCAGGTTGTTGTTCATCGTCCAGGAGTCGGCCTTGACCACGCCGCAATAGAACTTGGGTGAATACTCTCCAGCTCGTGCCATGGCCACGGCGAGAAGTGCCGTCAGTGCAGCGAGCAATGTACTTTTTAGTCTCATGCTTTTTTTGTTAATTGATATTTAGTTAATTAGTTGGTTTATATGAAATTTCTGGCAAGAAAGGTAATAATCAGAGCTAAGGCGAAACCAGATAAAGCGACCTGCAGCCACACATACAAGCCAAGTGGGCAGAAGCAACCATCATCAGTTGTTTCTCAGAGACACAACCTCGTTAAGTTGCTTCGTGCAGCACTGTGCAATCAAGACGCATCGAGCCTTTGAAGGGGTCACTCCTGGATGGAGCGAATCTGACGCTGAAGCTCGAAGGGCTTGCAGATGTAGCGCATGGTGATGGAGCCGGCGCCGGTGCCACTGACAAAGACAGTGCCGTAGCCGAAGATGCGTCCCACGATTGACTCGGTGACGTTGATGGTCTCAATCTTGCCCACGACCATCTCGTGTGTGTGACGGCGCAGCAGCCCATGGCCATGGAAGAATCGCCGGTCGCTCAAGAAGATGGTGGTGGTAAGGTTGCGGATGAGTTTGGCCAGATTGAAGTAGGCAAACCAGTGTAGCTTGGGGCGGTACACTACATTCTCGCCCTCGGCCAGGATGTTGTTAATGTTCATCTTATTCTAAATTGAGAATGGTGGATGAAGAATTGAGAATGAAAGCAAATGGTTTTCAGCACTCAACTCAGCATTGTTAATTGTTTTCAATGAAGACATAGTTGAGGAAGTCGTGCAGAGGCTTGAGTGGGCGCAGGTCGTCGGCCACCCGCTCCACCCAGTCATCGCAGTCGAAGTAGTCCTTGGCTGGATTCATCACCAGGATGTATTCCTTCATCTTGATGTACTGTGCCAGCGGGTGGTCATTGGGATAGTCGCGCGGCATGGTCTTGAGCGTGTCGCTCTGCCAGTGATAGCGCGATGTGATGTCGGGGTTGTTGACAATTTTGAGAAACTCGTCGGGCTCGGCGTCGATAAGTCCACGCAAGCGGGCCAGTATGTCGCGCTGGGGCCACCAGATGCCCCCGCACAGCATGATGTTGTCGGGCTGGAAGTGTGCATAGTAGCACGATGTGACGGTGTGCCGTCCTCCCTTGCCCAGCACGCCCGAGAAATAGTTCTTGTAGGGGCTCTTGTCGTGACTGAAGCGAACGTCTCGGTAGATGCGGAAGACACAGTCCTTGACGGCCAGCCCTCGCACATTGTCGTCATAGTCGGCTACCCTGCTGATGAGTCGCTCCATGTCCTGCTCCCATGGCTTGCGCAGGGCGTCATATTCGTCCTTGTGCTCCTTGAACCATGGGCGGTCGTTGTTGACTTGCAGCTGGCGCAGGAAAACCAATATTTCTTTGATATTGCTAGCTGATTTCATTGTCTGTCGTAATTGCGGGGCAAAGGTAGGCAAAAATCTTGAATTGTCCAAATCACGACTGTTAAGGTTAAAACATATTAATTGCTGGACAAAACCGAGAAAACTTTTTGCGTTTCGAAAGTTTTCTTCTACTTTTGCATCCCGAAAAATGAATGCAACAAACAAATGAGCACTCAAGAACATATCCTGAGCGAGGCAGGCAAGCTGCTGTCTCGCATCGGCCCCCAGTCGATGACCATGGACTTGGTGGCGCGCACGTGCGGCATCAGCAAGCGCACGCTCTATGAGACCTTTCCCGACAAGCGGACGCTAATCAAAGAGTGCATTGATGACCACCACCAGCGCCAGAACGCCGAGGTGCGGGCCATCTTTGAGTCCTCGCCCAACTGCTATGACGCCCTGTTTCAGGTGTATCGTCGCGTGCGCGAGTATTTGCGCGAGTCATCAATGAACTACATCGACGAGATTCGCCGCCTCTATCCCGAGATTTTCGCCCACCAGCAAGAGCAGGAGAAGCAATTTGTGCTGGGTCTGAGCCGCGTGCTGAAGAAAGCCCAGGACGAGGGTCATGTGGTCAAGGGCATCAACACCGACATCGCCGCATTCCTGTTCCTGTCATCCATCCGCAACGTTCACAGCAGCGACCGTCTGCAGGACTTCGGCTTCGACCGCGTCGATGTGTTTGACGGTGCGTTTGTCAACTTCCTGCGCGGCATAGCCACTCCCGAGGGCATCGAGTACATCGAGAGTCTGCTGCACGACCGCCAGAAACAATAACTCCGAACATTAACAACAACCCGAATATGAAACTCAAGACAATCATTCTGTCCATGATGCTGTCTGGCACCAGCCTGCTGGCCGGAGCGCAGAACGTGCTGCCCCTGTCGCTGGACCAGTGCATCCGCATCGCCCTGAACGAGAACCCCACGGTCAAGGTCGACTCGATGGAAATCGAGCGTGTCGACTATGCCAAGAAAGAAGTGTTGGGCCGACTGCTGCCCGAAGTGAACTTTAGCGCGCAGTACACCCGCAACTTGGCTCTACAGACCATCTATATCGACGCCGGTGCATTCGGCGGCGGTGGCAGTACGACTCCGACCGATGACACAGGCGATGACATCACTGGCAGTGCCGCCGGCCAAGCTTCGAAAAAAGCCAGCGGGGGTCAGGGCATGAAGATGGGCCGTGACAACAGCCATCAGGCCGGCTTCTCGGCCACCGTGCCCCTGATTGTGCCCAGCCTGTGGAAGACCATCAAGTTGAACAACAACCAGATATTGCAGACACTGGAGGCCGCGCGAGCCAACAAAATCGCTCTGGTCAACCAGGTGAAGAACGCCTACTACACCCTGCTGCTGGCTCAGCACACCAAGGGCGTGATTGAGGCCAGCCATGCCACAGCTCAGCAACACGCCACCATCTACCAGAAGCAGTATGAGCTGGGCACCGCCAGCGAGTATGACGTGCTTCGCGCCAACGTGGCCGTGACCAACCTTGAGCCATCGATTCTTGAGGCCGAGAACTCAATCAAGCAGCTCAAGCTGCAACTGCAGCTGCTCATGGGCATGGACGTGCGCCAAGACTTCACCCCGACCGAGACGCTGGACCAGTACAAGAGCCAGATGTATGGCCGGTATCTGTCGACCGACACCTCGCTGGTGAAGAACACCAACCTCAAGTCCCTGGATTTGCAGACCGACTACTTGAACAAGGTGGTGGAGGTGCAGAAAGCAGCCTGGTACCCCACCCTGACCGGCAGTGCCAACTACATGTGGAGCGCCATGTCGAACGGTTCGCCGTTCAAGGACTTGAAGTTCAACCCGATGTCGAGCGTTGGGCTTACGCTGACATTTCCCATCTTCACCGGGCTGCAGCGCGTGAACAAGATCAAGCAGGCCGAGATTCAGGCGCGCGAGATGAAGTGGCAGCGCGAGAATCTGGAACGCTCGCTGCACATGCAGGTGCAGAGCCAGATGGACAACATCAACAAGAGCATCAAGCAGATTGAGAGCAACGAGGGCGGTGTGCGCCAGGCCGAGAAAGCCAACGACATCATGCAGAAGAGCTTCCAGATAGGTGCCGCGTCGTTCATCCAGCTGCGCGACACCGACGATGCCCTGATGACCGCGCGCCTGAGCTACTACCAGTCCATCTACGACTACCTCGTGGCCGAGAGTGACCTCGAGAACGTGCTGGGCAACACCCCCTATGTCAACTAATTCATAATTCACAATTCATAATTAATTTATAATCTATAATTCGTGGTTTATGGTTTATGATTAGGAATCCATGATAAAGAATGTGATGTACAACAAAATAGAATAAAAATAAAACCCAGATAATGAAGACTAAAGGACTATTGATTGTGGCCATGTGCCTGATGGTGCTGAGCGCTTGCACCAAGAAGGATGACAAGGCCGGGCAGAAAGAAGAGCTGCCCATGGTGAAAGTAGAGACAGTGTATGACGAGGATGTGGCGCAGGTGAGCGAATACACCGCCACGGTCGAGGCATTCAAGACCAACAACATCTCGTCGAACAACGGTGCGCGCATCAAGCGCCTGCTCGTGGACGTGGGCAGCCATGTACGTGCCGGACAAGCCGTGGTGGTACTCGACGATGTGAACATTGCCACGCAACAGGCCGCCATCGACCAGCAGCGCATCCAGCTGGCCAACCAGAAACGCGACCTGGAGCGCATGAAGGAACTGGTGAAGATAGGCGGCGGCACGCAACAGAGCGTTGACCAGATGCAGGCAGCCTACGACGCCCAGGCCCGCGCCATCGAGTCGATTCAGCGCCAACTGCGCACGACGCAGGAGAACACCGTACTGACTTCGCCGATGAGCGGTGTGGTGACGCAGAAGAACTTTGACGCCGGCGACCTGCCCAGTGGTCCCATCCTGGTCATCGAGCAGCAGCAGCCGCTCAAGGTAGTGGTCAACGTCAACGAGAGCGACTTCCCCAAGGTGAAGGTGGGCATGGGCGTGGACGTGCGTCTTGACACCTACGGCGACGAGGTGTTCCCCGGCCGCGTGCACATCATCCACCCGACGATTGACCCGAACACCCGCACGTTCCAGGTCGAGGTGACGATTGCCAACGGCAGCAACCGTGTGCGCACCGGCATGTTTGCCCGGGTGAACTTCAACTTCGGCACCAGGCACAATGTAGTCGTTACCGACCGCGCCATCCAGAAGCAGACCGGCTCGGGCGTGCGTTATGTCTACGTCTACCACAACGGCACTGTCGAATTCCGCGAGGTGACGCTGGGACGCCGCATGGAGAACCGTTATGAGATTGTGAGCGGGCTCACGCCCGGCACCCAGGTGGTGACCGAGGGCCAGAGCCGCCTGACCAATGGTGCCAAGGTCGAAATCACGAAGTAGTTCTTAGTTGTTAGTTTTTAGTTGTTAGTTTTTAGTTGTTAGTCTCGAGCAATCGAGCATTCGAACAATCGAACAATCGAGCAATCGAGCAATCGAACTATCGAGCTAAAGTCTAAAGTCTAAAAACTAACGTCAAAAGTCTAAATTGAGAAAGTATGAGTCTATATAGTAGTTCAGTGAAGCGACCGGTGACAACCATCCTGATTTTTGTCGCCGTGTCAATCATCGGTCTGTTCTCACTGCAGAAGTTGCCCATCGACCTATACCCCGATGTGGACACCAACACCATCATGGTGATGACGACCTATCAGGGAGCCAGTGCGCAAGACATTGAGCAGAACCTGACTCGCCCGCTTGAGAACACGCTCAACTCGGTCGAGCACCTGAAGCACATCACCAGCAACTCTCGCGAGAACGTGTCAATCATCACGCTGGAGTTTGAGTATGGTTACGACATCGACGCACTGACCAACGACGTGCGCGACAAGCTAGACATGATTTCGAGTTATCTGCCCGATGACTCGAATACGCCTGTCATCTTCAAGTTCTCGAGCGACATGATTCCCATCGCACTGCTCTCGGTGCAAGCCGGCGAGAGCATGCCGGGTCTATACAAGATTCTGGACGAGAACGTGTCCAACCCGCTGGCCCGCGTCGACGGGGTGGGTTCGGTGTCAATAGCCGGTGCTCCCAAGCGAGAGATTCACGTTTACCTCGACCCCATCCGCATGGAGGCCTATCACATCAGTGTCGAGAGCGTGGCCACGCTCATCGGTGCCGAGAACCGCAATATCCCCGGCGGTACGTTCGACATAGGCAGCGACACCTATTCGCTGCGTGTTCAGGGCGAGTTCAAGGACCCGGAGGAGATGAAGAACATCGTGGTGGGCGCCAGAAATGGCGGCGTGGTGCACCTGAGCGACATTGCCACCATCGACGACTCGCTCGAGGAGCGCGCCCAGGAGTCGTTCAACAACGGCGTGAAGGGTGCCATGGTCATCATCCAGAAGCAGAGCGGCGCCAACAGTGTCGAGATTTCGAATCAGGTGGCCAAGATTCTGCCCTCCATCCAGAAGAACCTGCCCAGCGATGTCAAGCTTGACTACATCGTCGACACGAGTGAGAACATCCGCAACACGATTGCTTCGCTGGTCGAGACAGTGCTCTACGCATTGCTCTTTGTGGTGCTTGTCGTGTTCTTCTTCCTGGGTCGCTGGCGCGCCACGGTCATCATCGTGCTGACCATCCCCATCTCGTTGATTGCCTCGTTCATCTATCTGTATGCCACGGGCAACTCGTTGAACATCGTGTCGCTGTCGTCACTGTCCATCTCAATCGGTATGGTGGTGGACGATGCCATCGTGGTGCTTGAGAACATCACTACCCACATCGAGCGCGGCTCCGACCCCAAACAAGCCGCTGTGCATGGCACCAACGAGGTGGCTATCTCTGTCATCGCTTCGACATTGACACTGATTGCCGTGTTCTTCCCGCTGACGCTGGTCACCGGCATGACCGGTGTGCTGTTCCGCCAGCTGGGATGGATGGTGTGCATCATGATGATTATCTCGACCACGGCGGCACTGTCGCTGACCCCGATGCTGTGCTCGCGCATGCTCAAGCAGCACCGTCAGGACAGCCCGCTGTTCCACAAGATTTATGGTCCTATCGAGCACTTCCTCGACAAGTTGGATGACTGGTTCAAGCGCGTGCTGAGCGTTTGCGTGACCCACCGCTGGATCACCACCGCCGCGGCACTGGGCATCTTTGTTGGCTCAATGTTCCTGGCCGGGTTTATCGGCAGTGAGTTCTTCCCCACGATGGACAACAGCCGCTTGGGCGTAACCCTTGAGCTGCCCATCGGCAGCCGCGTGGAGCTGGCCAAGGAGGTGACCGCACGCCTGTACAAGGAGTGGACCGAGAAATATCCAGAAATCAAGGTGTTCAACTACACCGTTGGCCAGGCTTCGAGCGACAACACGTTTGCGTCGATGCAGAACAACGGCTCGCACATCATCTCAATGAACATCCGTCTGGTCAACCCCAGCGAGCGCAAGCGCGGCATCGTGGAGATTGCGGGTCTGATGCGTGAAGACCTCAAGCACTACCCCGAGTTTAAGAAAGCCCTGGTGAACGTGGGCGGCAACCGTGGTGGCGGCATGAGTGGCCAGAGCACGCTGAACTATGAAATCTATGGCTACGACTTCGAGAAGACCGACACCGTCGCCCAGCGCCTGAAGCGACTGCTGGAGGGCATCAAGGGCGCGGCCGACATCAACATCAGCCGCTCGGACTATCAGCCGGAATATCAGGTGGACTTTGACCGCGAGAAACTGGCCATCTATGGCTTGAACCTGAGCTCGGCAGCCAACGCCCTGCGCAACCGCATCAACGGCACCACGGCGAGCTACTTCCGCGAGGACGGTGACGAGTATGACATCAAGGTGATGTATGACAAGGGGCACCGCCAGTCGCTGACCGACATCGAGAACATCCTGCTCTATAATGCGCAGGGTCAGGGCATCCGTCTGAAAGAGGTGGGTACGGTGGTCGAGCGGTTCAACCCGCCCACCATCGAGCGCAAGGACCGCGAGCGCATCATCACGGTGTCGACCGTTGTTCAAGACCGCCCGATGAGCGAAATCATCGAGGAGGCCCAGCCGCTGATTGACAAGATGGACATGTCGCAGGGCGTGACCATCCAGTTGAGCGGTAGCTATGAGGACCAGCAGGACTCGTTCCGCGACCTGAGCATGCTGGCTGTGCTCATCATCATCCTGGTCTACATCGTCATGGCATCGCAGTTTGAGTCGTTCACCTATCCCGGCATCATCATGACCTCGATCATGTTTGCGTTCTCGGGCATCGTGCTGATACTGTTGCTGACGGGCACCAACCTTAACGTGATGTCGATGATCGGTGCCATCATGCTGATTGGTATTGTGGTGAAGAACGGTATCGTGCTCATCGACTACATCACGCTCAACCGTGAGCGTGGCATGAGTGTGCGCCGCGCCGTGCTCGATGCCGGACATTCGCGCATGCGCCCGGTGTTGATGACCTCTTTGACCACCATCCTGGGCATGGTGCCTATGGCCATCGGCGGTGGCGAGGGTAGCGAGATGTGGCGCCCGATGGGTGTCGCCGTTATCGGCGGTCTGACCTTCTCGACCATCCTGACGCTGCTGTTCGTGCCCACGATGTACACCATCTTTGCCTTCAACGGCATCAAGCGCACACGCAAGAAGCATCACCAGAAGCTGGAGGCCCAGAAAAAAGCATAATTCACTCATCCATTCGAGTGGTCGAACATTCGAACATTCGACCACTCGAGCATTCGACCAAAAAAGACAGAAAGATGAAAGCAATATTTATAGCATTTGACCAAGCATACTATGAGCAGCTGGTCGAGGAGCTGCCGCAACTAGGATGCCGTGGCTTCACAGCCTGGCAGGAGGTGCAGGGTCGTGGCAGCAAGACCGGCGACCCACACTACGGAACCCATGCGTGGCCCTCGCTGGCCGCGTCGATGATGGTGATGACCGAGGACGACCACGTGGACCGCGTGCTCGACCGACTGCACCAGCTCGACATTGAGCGCCCCAAGCTGGGCATGCGTGCCTGGGTGTTGCCCATCGAGCGCAGCATCTGACCCGTCCAGCCACCAGACCATCTACACCGCTGCCCCACGACGGAGCAGCGGTGTTTTTCAACCCGCAACCACACTTTTAAGGACATAAAAGTGTGGTTTGTCGCATTTTTAAGGACATAAAAGTGGGATTTTGCACATTTTTAAGGACATAAATTTGTTCACTTTTAAAATAAAGAGTAATTTTGCGCAAATCTTTTGAACTATGTATCGCATCGCTATAGAACAACTCAAACATTGGAAGTTGCGCAAAAACCGCAAACCTCTCATTGTACGCGGAGCAAGGCAGGTCGGCAAGACATGGCTCATGCAAGAGTTTGCTCGCACGGCTTACGACAAATCTATCTACATCAACTTTGAGGACGAGGAAGTGCTAAAACACGTGTTTGAAAACGACTTCGACATAAAGCGAATCATCGCATCGATAGAACTACGTTTCCAGGCCAAAGTTGACGACAACACCTTGCTCATCTTTGACGAGATTCAGTCTGCCCGCCGTGGCATCACCTCACTGAAGTACTTTCAGGAAAAAGCGCCACAGCTGCACGTGATGGTGGCCGACTCGATGCTAGGAATTTCAACAACCGAGAGCACCCCTGTCGGCAAGGTAGATTACCTCGATTTGTATCCCATGACCTTCGAGGAGTACCTGCTTGCTTTGGGCAAAGGAGATGTGGTCAACTCCATCAGGAATCACAACTGGGCTGTCCTTCAAGCTGTGCGCGACCATCTTGTTCAGGACTTGAAGACCTACTACTATGTGGGCGGCATGCCTGAGGCTGTTTTATCTTTTGTCGAGAGCCGCGACTATCATGAGGTGAGACGCATCCAGAACAACATCCTTGCCGGATATGACAGTAACTTCGCCAAGCACGCTCCTATTGAGGTTGTTCCTCGCATACGCATGGCTTGGAACTCTCTGCCAAACCACCTGTCACATGAAAACAAAAAATTCATCTATAGCACCATCAGGCACGGCAGCCGTGCCAAAGACTTTGAACTTGCCCTGCAATGGCTGATTGACTCGGGACTGGTCATAAAAGTTAATCGCACAAAAACCGGGCAAATGCCTTTGAATGCCTTTGAAGACACATCGGCATTCAAACTTTTTGCACTTGATGTGGGGCTACTGTCGGCGATGAACAGAACGCAGGCCGACACACTGCTTCGCGGCAATGAATTATTCACCACCTATAAGGGTGCCCTGACCGAACAGTATGTGGCTCAACACCTGCGCACTTTTTCTGATCACTTATACTACTGGTCAGCCGAGAACTCAACGGGAGAGATAGACTTCTTGATACAACATCATGACACTGTCTTTCCGATTGAAGTCAAGGCCGAGGAGAATCTGAAGTCAAGAAGTTTACGCACATTTGTAGCTAAATATCCCCAAATGCATGGCATCAGGTTGTCGATGAGTGACTATCGACATCAAGATTGGATGGATAATATGCCACTATATGCCATAGGGCGACATCTATTTGAATGATGAAACGACTGATCGACACACTGACTGCCACGGGGTGCTCGCTGGTGGTGGAGAGCCGCGGCGAGGTGAGCACCTACAATAAAAAAGGGGTGCGCGACCTCGTCTGGCTGCTTGACCATGAGCCCTGGCGACTGCACGGGGCGCATGTAGCCGACAAGGTGGTGGGCAAGGCCTCGGCGGCGCTGCTAGTGCAGGGAGGCGTGTGCGAGGTCTATGCGCAAGTGATGAGCCGGCTGGCCACTCCCCTACTCGACCAGGCCGGCATCGCCTACGACTATGGCGAACTAGTGGACCGCATCGTCATCCCTCAGGGCGACACACGCTGCCCGCTGGAACAGATTGTGGCTCCGGCGCTCACTGCCGCCGAAGCCGAGCACCTGCTGCGCGAGCACTTTGAGGCAATGCAAAATTCGTAATTCTTAATTCTTAATCAAATAATATGATGCAAACAGGCGTAAAACTCTACTCGCTGGGCTACAGCGAGATGCGCACCTATCTGTGGGCTGCGCTGTTTGTTTTGGGCAATGTGGTGCTGCCGCAACTATGCCATCTGATTCCGCAGGGCGGGCTGATGCTGCTGCCCATCTATTTCTTCACCCTTGTGGCGGCCTACAAATATGGCTGGAAGGTGGGACTTCTCACGGCCGTGGTGTCGCCACTGGTCAACCATGTGCTTTTCGGCATGCCCCCTGCCGCCATGCTGCCCGCCATCCTGGTTAAGTCGACGCTGCTGGCGGTCATCGCTGCCTTTGTGGCTCGCCGCACAGGTCGTGTGAGCGTGCTGTTGCTGCTGGGTGTAGTGCTGGGCTACCAGTTGCTGGGTTGTGGCATCGAGGCCGTGATGCATGGGTCGCTCTATGCTGGGTTGCAGGACTTCCGCCTGGGTCTGCCGGGCATGGTGCTGCAGGTTTTCGGCGGCTACTTTGTCATCAAGTCACTGGCCTCCTGACAGGCATCCCTGGCCGCTCAACAAATTATTTGTGCGATTCTTGACCGCTCAACAATTTATGCAATTTATTTTGTGGATGACTCTTGGCCGCTCAACAATTTATGCAATTTAGTGCAATGTGGCAGCAATTGCACATGATTGCAGGAATTGTTGAGAGACTGAAAAGCCAGCGAGGCAGCAATTGCACTGAATTGCAAAAATTGTTGAGAGGCTAAAAGCAGCGAGGCAGTAATTGCACTGAATTGCAGGAATTGTAGAGAGGCTAAAAAAGCCAGCGAGGCGGCAATTGCACTGAATTGCAAAAATTGTTGAGAGGCTAAAAAAGCCAGCGAGGCAGTAATTGCACTGAATTGCAAAAATTGTTGAGAGGCTAAAAGTAAGCGAGGCAGTAATTGCACTGAATTGCAAAAATTGTTGAGAGG
>CACZHT010000024.1 GCA_902781045.1 uncultured Bacteroidales bacterium
AATTTTTCTTGAATATAATTTGAAATATCACGAAATTTGCAGACAATTTATTCAAATTTAGTTTTGAATATAACCATCGTGAAGCAAATCAATTATTTGCCTGTACTTTTTCAGCGGCCTGTTGAGAAAGGGGAGGGGAGGCTCGCTGGAAACAATTGCTGAATAAATACTAAAGTAGTTAGAGTAGTTAAAGTGGCATAAAACAAAAATCCCAACCGCTGTGTGTCAAGCAGTTGGGAAATTTGTTGGTTGTCCTACCCGGACTCGAACCAGGAAATGCGGCACCAAAAACCGTTGTGTTACCATTACACTATAGGACAATCCCATGTCAATCTGCGGCGCGTGCCACAAAATTGCGCTGCAAAGGTACTGCTTTTTTCGGAAATAGCCAACGAAACGGCAAAAAAAAATGCGAAATATTTTGTTTTGACACAAAAATGCCTTACCTTTGTGCCAATATTAATTATGTGTACACAATGAGCGACAAGATTCAATACTGGATTAACCAGGACGGTGAGCAGACTGGACCGTTCACCCTCGACCAGCTGGAACTGATGACCCTGAGCGAGAAGACGTATGTGTGGAGTGCGGGCTTTGACGACTGGAAGCCCCTGAGCCAAGTGGCCGAGCTGGCGCACCTGTTGCCTGAGACCGGTGCAACCTCGGTCGAAGTGCCCCCACTGCAGGCCGAGCCGGTTGTGGGGAAGCCCGTCGAACAGCCGGTGTTGGGCACGCCTGTGCAGCAGCCGGTGATGGGCACACCTGTGCAGCTGTCCGCCATGGGGCAGCCTGCGCCGGCCAGTGTGTCAGGACAGACTTATCCCGCCTGTCCGCCCACCAATATGGTGTGGGCCATCATCAGTACCATCCTGTGCTGCATCCCGCTGGGCATCGTCGCCATCATCTATGCCAACAAGGTGTCGAAGAAATACTACGAGGGCGACTTGGCCGCCGCCGAGCACTACAGCGAGGTGAGTGCCTGGTGGTGCATCGGCACCATTGTGGCCGGCCTGGCCCTGCAGCCGCTGGTCTCGCTCATCCAGATGGCCATGATGAGCTGACCTGCAGCCCCTTTTGTGAACCCCATCAACTCAAGCAACCGTCCTGATGTCATCAGTGGGGTTGCTTGAGTCATTTTTGTCCCTTCACTTCCCCTCCCCTGGCAGGGTAGGGGTTAGGGGTGGGGTTTGCGCCGCCTGGGTCTATTTAGCCGCCCTGACGGGCGGGAAATCTAACAAAATCTAAAACAAAATCTCACAGTTGCTACTTATTTTTTTTCTGCCTATGTGAGATTTGAGACAGATTTTGTAAGATTTAGATAATCTTGGCTGCGCCTCAGCAATGTTCAAGCAAGCTTGACATTGCGTTCGGCTTGCACAAGATTTCCGCATGCGATAGCGTGCGCCAATTATTCCCTCGCCAGGGTTGCTGATTACGCGGCACGAGATTGTGAATCATTCTGTGGCTGTGACCCCTCTCCTAGCCTCTCCCCTATCAGGGGAGAGGGATTGTTGTCCCTTCTGTTCCCCTCCCCTGCAGGGGAGGGGTGAGGGCTGGTGGCTGTTGGGGATGAAATTGTTCTGTTACGATATTGTTCTCGGGTGGTTTGTATAATAGTTGATGCTTTCGGCATCGAATGAATGGGCGCAGACAAGCGTTTTTTGTAACTTTGTACGAATTATTGAGCTGCCCTGACTGCCATGAATCACATTACCGTGTTGGCTGTCAGGGCATTTCTTGTTGGAGAGCCTGCCGTTCTCCCTTGTTCTAATTGATAATAACAAAAACAAGATAAAATAATGAAAAAGTTATTCGCTCTCTTCACACTCTGTCTGCTCACCATCCCACTCGCCTGGGGAGCAGAAAAAACTATTACTCTCACGAGTACTTCGTTTGGACTCACTAATAGTTATTTGAAAAAGACCGTAGTAATTGATGGTTTCAAATTCACTATAGATAAGGGCTATTTATATAATAACTCTGTGATTCAGATGAATGGAAAGAATAATAATGGACTACTTTACAATGAAACTGCCATACCTGGATTGATATCAGTTGAAGTGAATGTCTATAGTGGGTCAAATACTTATACAGTCACAACAGGAACAATTCAAAATCCATCAGCAAATCCAAATAATTCTACAGGAACTTCGAGTTTTAGAGCTTCTGAAGGTGATAATTATTTTCAATTAAAAGTTGGGAGTGGTGTACGCTACTTTTCTTCAATTGTCATTACATACGAAGATAGTGGTACAGCAACCGATCAAGTTGCAACTCCCACATTCTCGGTTGCTGAGGGGACTTACAGTTCGGCTCAGAGCGTAAGCATCAGCTGTGCAACTAGTGGAGCATCGATTTATTACACAATGGATGGTTCCACTCCCACAACATCGTCAGCACCTTACACGGGCGCAATAACGGTGAGCACTACCACAACACTCAAGGCCATTGCGGTGAAATCCGGTATGATCGACAGTGAGGTCGCAACTGCAACCTATACCATTAATTCAGGCAGTAGCACTCCTGAGTTTGCGATGATTATTTTTGATACTTCGGGGAGTTCGGCAAATTCAGAAATTCAAAATTTAAAAAATGTTATATTAGAATCGAGCAAACCCTATGTGTCCAGCACAACTAGCAACAAGTGCTATGCAAATGATGGCGGAGTACGATTATGTAGTGGTAGTGCTGCGGGAAGTTTCACCCTCAATTTATCAGACCTTATCAATGATAGGGTTGTGACCAGAGTTGTGGTTAATGCTCATGGCTGGTCTGATTCTGAAGCTGGAAAATTCAGCATTGAGCAGATAGCAAATAGTTTGGTGACAACAGCTTCGGGAACCTCATATGCCGACTATACAATTAATCTTGACCCCAGTCAGGAGTTTGATGCCTTGACTTTTCAAGGAGTAATAGGCAACCGTGTTGTCATTAAGTCAATAGCGTTATACTTTGAGGCTCCGGGTGCCTACTCCATCAGCAAGGTTGTGCAACCTGCTGAGGGGGGGGTAGTTACGGTTAAAGGCAGTGCCAATGAGGGTGATGATGTTGCCTTCGAGGTGGCTCCTGCAGCCGGCTATGAGCTGGACCTGGAGAGCGTCCAGGTCACGGATGCCAGTGACAATGCAGTCACTTGCACCTACGGCGAGGACGGCAAGTATCACTTCACCATGCCGGCCAGCAATGTCACCATCAGTGCCGCGTTCTCGCAGGCCGGAACACTCTACATCCTGGGACAGGTCAACGGCCGTGAGGCCAGCCAATGGAATCCCACCCAGGGCACACCGATGACCTATCAGAGCGGCAAGTACACCGCCAGGGTCTATGTCACCGGTCTGGGCAACGAGAACCAGGGCAACGAGAAGGAGGGCTACGGCTTCTTGGCGTTCAGCAAGGAACTGGCTCCAAGCAACGACCAGGCCGGCTGGAATGCCATCAACAACCACGGCTTGCGCTATGGCTCAGGAGCCACGGGCGAGTATTGGCCCGTCAGTGCGAACGAGGCCAATCAGTCGCACTTCGGCGATGTGATTCCGCTGTACCAGCACAGCCAGAAGTCCTACCGTCTGCCGGCCGGTGTCTATGACATCGAGATTGACCTGAACACGCACCCCAACTCGGTCAAGTTCACACCAGTCGCCCTGACGCTCACCCTCAACCCGGCCAGCGGCACGTTCAATGTTAATAAGCAGGTGGCCATCACCAGCAACCTGAGCATGCTGATTGCGTCCATCAACCCCGACGAGACGCGTGTGGCCATCTCGCACAAGGTGGGCGACGGCAGCTATCAGAGCGGTGCCACCGCCACGCTGACCCAGGCCGGCCAGGACATCACCGTCACCGGACGGGCCTCGCTGGGTCACATTGAGGTCACCGACTCCGGCACCTACACCATCGAGAACAAATACACCATCACCACCAGCACCGACAACCACGGCACCGTCACTGCCAAGGTAGGAGACCAGACGGTCACCAGTGCCGCACCGGGCGAGACGGTCACCTTGTCCTACAGTCCGCAGAGCGACTACCAGTTGGCCGAGGTCACAGTGACCGATGCCGCCGGCAACCCGGTGACTGTGACCGACAACACCTTCACGATGCCGGCCAGCAATGTCGCTGTCGCGGTGACGTTCAGTCGCATACCTCATGGCATCACGGTCTCGAACGAGTGTGTCAGTTGCACCATCACCGACTATCCGACCACTGCCACAGCGGGCACTCAGGTGAGCTTCACCGTCAGGCCGAAGAGCAGCCGATATAGCATCACGAGTGTGACTGCCACCAACAGCAACGGCACCACCATCGACGTGGGCACGCCCAGGGACAACGGTGACGGCACCTACACCTACACCTTCGGAATGCAGGCCTACGACGTGGTGCTCTGTGCCGTGTGCGAGCGCCAGTCATCCGGCAACACGTTCAAGCTGGTCACCTCGCAAGCCGAAATCGTCAATGGCGGCAAGTATGTGGTTGTGAGCAACAGCAAAGATTATATTGCGGGTGGCTACACTTCGTCATATTTCAAAGCCTTGACTGGGACAGACTATTATGAGCTTAGTGGCGACATAGTCACTGTTAAGAGCAACGATGTCAATGTGTTCACCCTCGAGGATGCCACCGACGGCAAATTCTATCTCAAAGCATCTGATGGTAAGTATTATTCAACGGCGTCGACATCGTCGGCCAATATTTCTGAGAGTAAGACGGCTTTGTATGCCAATTTCAGTGATGATCATGTTGCCATCTCACAGAGAGATGTCTTATGGTCAGAAACCAGCACCCGAAAACTGGCATTCAATGAACAAACTCCCAGATTTGCCGGTTATTCAACCCTGAAGACAACAAATACAAACAATAATTATCAGTCACCGGTTTACCTCTACAAGCAGGTCTCGGCGATTGAACCCCCCGAGATTCTGCCCGAAAGCGGTAAGCATGGCAGTGAGGTGGAGGTTGAGATTACCTGCGACACCGAGAATGCCATCATCTACTATACCACTGATGGCACCGACCCCGTCATCGACGAGACCACCGGTGCTTGCACCGCCGGGACGCAATATGCCGGCAAGTTCAATGTAACCGCTCCGATCGAGGTGCGGGCTATCGCCGTACTCGTCGAGACCGACCAGAACGAGACCGTTGTCACCACCAGTGAGGTCGCGTCGGCCCGCTACAACATCGAGGCCCTGCGTGCCGTGATTGCCCCGGGCAGTGGAAGCTATGTCAAGGAGCAGACCGTGACCATCTACACCGAGAATGTTGTGGGCACGCCCACCATCTACTATACCACCGACGGCTCCGACCCCAAGACCAGCGAGACACGCCAGACCTACACCGAGCCATTCGTTGTGAGCCAGTCGTGCACGGTCAGGGGCTATGTCATCGACGAACGCGACCCGATGTTTGGCGGCAACGACGCCAGTGTCAGTGCCACCTACACCATCGGCGTGCAGGCACCGGTGTTCTCGCCGGTGGGCGGCATCTACTATCAGGGCGAGCAACCTGTCGAAATCTTCTCGCTTTCGGAGGGTGCCAATATCTACTACACCATCACCGACGATGGCACTGAGCCTGCCGCACCCGACAAGAGTGCGACACGCTATGACGGAAGTTTCACCCTGGCCGTGGGCAAGGTGTATAAAATCAAGGCCATCGCCTACGTGGGTAACACGGCTAGCGCGGTGAGCAGTGTCACCTATGACATCCGCACGGCGGCTACCGGCAGCAACATCCTGCAGAATGTGGCCGAGCTGAACGCGTTCACTGCAGGCACCGACACACCGCAAATCTTTGCCAATCCGGTGCAGATTGTGTTCATGTCGACCTATCAAAACGGGGGCGTTCGTCCCGAATATGCGTTCATCCGCGACAACAGTGGTTACGGCTTGGTCTACTTTGGCAAGAATCAGACGCGATGGACCATCGGGAACAATGTCGCCTCGTTCCGTGACGAGCACGGCAACACCTACGAGGGCGCCAAGATGGGCGGCAACATGGGCTGGTGGCTGGGCCGCGACGTGGCCGGTAAGATCAGCATCTGGAAGCAAGGAGACGAGGTGATGAACTTCCATCCCGAGATGGGTGTCAGTGGCAATACGTCGGGCATCACCAGCTGGCCCAGCGGCCTGCAGGGCTACGCGCCCATTCTGCCTGAGACCCACAGCATCAGCGAGATTGCCGCCGGCGAGGCCCGTGTGGGTGGCAACAACCTGTGGGGCCACTATGTGCACATGCGCAACAACCACATCACCCTGACCACCGCAGACGATGACGGAAAGTATAGCGGCACCTTCACCGACGAGGACGGTAACGAGCTGGCCTTGTATGACGTGTTCTATCGTTTCATGGGCATGTCACCCAGCCGGTTCACCGGCAAGGCTAATCGTCGCTATGACATCTACGGCGTGGTCAATTGGCACAAAAAGGTGGGATGGCAGGTGATGCCCATCGACTTCCTGTGGATTGACATCCCACAGTTTGATGCCGCTCACCGCCAGGATGCCACCTATCAGGAGCCGCAGACCGTGCGCATCAGCAGCGATGAAGACCCCAGTGCCACCATCTGGTACAAGACCAGCGACATGGAGGACTTTGAGGTGTACAATGGCTCGCCCATCACGGTCGACCACACCATGACCATCGAGACCTTCAGCAGCAAGCCCGCCATCAGCGAGCTCGTGTTTGATGCCGACGGCAATGGCAAGGACTATAACGACGACATGAAGTCGGTGCACAACGTGGTGACCCTGACCATCGACATGATCGAGAAGCCGGTCATCAGTCCTGAGAGCAATGTGTACGCCGTGGGTGCCGATCCCGTCCAGGCCTCTATCGCCTGCGAGAGCGCCGACGCGACCATCTACTACACCACCGACGGCAGCGACCCCAAGACCAGCGAGACGCGTCAGACCTACACCGCACAGACCGAGTTGAGCTTCAGCACCACAACCACGGTGCGTGCCATTGCCGAACGCGATGGCTACTACAGCGCCGAGGCCGACAGCCGCACCTACACCTTTGTCAAGAGCAATGGCGTGGAGTATGAGCTGGTGACCGACCACTCGCAGCTCGACCCCACACACTACTACATCATCGTGAGCAAGGAGGCCGGCGAGGCACTGAGCACGACTCAGGGCGAGATCAACCGTGGTGCCAGCGGTGTGCTGTTCAAGGACAACGAGAAGACCATCGTCTATGGCAACAGCGACGTGGCCACCTTCACACTGACCAACGTGGGCACGGCAGCGTCGCCGCGATGGTTGCTCAAGACGGCCAACAGCAACGTCAATGGGTATCTGCATGTGGGCGACGGCAACATGCTGCTCACCGAGGCCGAACCCGACGCCGAGGCCAATGCCGAGGCCGTGATCAACATCAATGCAGCCGATGGCAGTGTGGCACACATCCAGTTTGCCTATGAGGGTGCCACCAAGCGCTACATCCGCTACTGGAACCGCGACCGTGTGTTCAGCACCTACACCAACGAGACCAACCTGCCGGTCTACATCTACGGCACAGCGGCGACCCCGCTGGCGGTGATTGAGCAGAGCGGCAAGCAGGGCGAGAGCTACACCGTGGCCGACGACCTGCAGGTGGTCTATGCTTGCCAGGCCAATGGCAAATACACCATGTGGGCTCGCGACCTGGTCGACAACATCAATGCCGTCGAGGTCCCCGCTACGGGCGGCGACTGTGTCGACTATATGCACGCCGCAGGGCAGCAGACCGGCCAGTGGCAACAGAACAACTGGGTGATGCTTGACTTTGCGAGTGTGAGTGCGGCCAAATACAACTCAATAGCCGACCTGCTGGCTCAGGGCAAACATCCTGTGGTCAAGGGAGGCACGCTCAGCGGACAGTTTGTGGACCAACGGAACTATACCATCAAGGTGAACAACGAGTCGTCGTTGGAGCTGGACACTGATGTCGACAACTATGTGTTCAACGTCTACTGTCCGGCCAACTATGGCCCGAACGACGAGAACGGCAGCCAGCAGTCCGAGACCCAGACCTACTGGTTCATGACCCCGAAGGTGATGGAGGTGGCCACGCACACATGGTCGGTGTGGTCGGGTGACGATGGTGCGTTCTATATGCCGGAGAGAAAGTTTGAGAAAGGCAAGTGGTTCAACGAGGCCAACCTGCAAGGTGCCTACGATGTCGCTTGGGATTACAATGCCAGCAGTTTCCGGCCCACGGATGGCGAGGCCTACCAGTTCCTGGCCGTGACCATGCTCAAGTCCGAGCAGCAGAGTGAGCCAGCCGGCGCACCGCGCCGTGTGGGCGCACAACCCGACTCGCAGCCCAATGCCACGCAGGTGGTCAATCCGCTGGATCTGAATGGCGGTGATGAGCATGTGGTGACGGCAGTCAACCGGCTGGTCGCCGTCCGCCAGGTGGTCAGTGTGACCTACTGCGACGTGGCCGGGCGCATGAGCACGAAGCCCTTCAAGGGTGTGAACATCGTGGTGACGCGATACAGCGACGGCACGCAACAGACCACTAAGACAACAATCTTCTGACAAAACCGCATTTCTTCGAGTGGCGGAAAAAGAACTACCTTTTTCCGCCACTTTTGTTTGTCGTGGTGCCATGAACGCAAAATTTTGGGTGCTGCAAGGGCCGAATATCATCGAAAAAGTTGTAACTTTGCGGCGAAAAATCGTATAACTAACCAAAAGGCATGGGCCATCAGAATTGGCCGGTGCCTGAAAACCATCTAAAAGATCAGACATGAACATGAGAAAGTCAATGCTTGCCATGAGCACACTGGCTGTGGCGGCTGTGGCAGTGGCCGGCTTGCCGCGAGTCATCCGCACCACCACACTGTCGCCCCAAGTGAAGCAACCCACCATCGAGCGCCGCACGATGCCGGCGGCTCGTCCCGTGCTGGCACCCCGTGCCGCACAAGGCACACTGCAGGCCGCGTTCAGCATACAGGGCGCATCGTCGCAGCAAACGGTGTGGAGCGAGAACTTTGACACCGGTGCCGCAGGCTGGACGCTGGGGCGCGACGGCGAGAACTACTTCGGCTGGGAACTCAAGAAGTCGACCGACAGCCATGCCTATAGCGTTATCGACCCCGACGACGCGCAGTCGCTCTTCATCGTAGGGCCTTACCAGACCTGGCGGCGCAACATTGCCCATGCCACCAGCACAGCCATCGATGTGCCTGCCAATGGTGCGCTGCATGCCCATGTCGGCTACAGCCAGAACATGAACGACTATGCCGTGCTCACCATCACGGCCTCAACCGACGACTTTGCCACCAGCACCACCCTGTGGAGCAGCGACCAGGAGACCGGCGAGGTCAGCTGGCGATGGCATGCCCTTGAGCTTCCGCTCGATGGACTGGCAGGTCAGACCGTGCAGCTCCGGTTCACCTATGGCCCGGGCTTGAAGGATGCTTTCGGCACCGGTGGCTATATGGCCGACTTCTATGTCGACGGCCTCAGGGTGACAGGTGTCGACGAGATTGACCACATCGATGTCAAGACGGGCGAGCAGGTGCAGTTTGTCGACCTGTCGAGAGGCGACGTGACCGCATGGCAGTGGACACTGGATGGCGGCACTCCCGCCACCAGCAGCGACCCGGCTCCCACCGTCTACTACACCCGCGACGGCAACTACGACGTGGCCCTGACCGTGACCGACGCGCAGGGAAAGACCAGCACGGTCACCAAGCCCGGCTTTGTGCGTGTGACCGGCGATGCCCCGGTGGCACGCATCCTGCCCCCCGCCACATTCCGCTACGACGAGACCCATCTGCCCATGGTGTGCCCATTGGTGCCGGTGCAGTATGCCGACGCATCCAGCGGTTTCCCCACACAGTGGCAATGGAACTTCACGGCCACCGACCCTGCCACGTCGACCGAGCAGGCTCCCACAGTGGCCTATCATCACATGTATGAGCAGAGTGTGACACTCGACGTAGCCAACGAGCACGGCGCATCGCGCGACTCAATCGGGGTGTCGGTCGAGTATGAGGGCTACATCAGCAACCTCTTGCCCGAAGACTATCCCGTGACCTACGACCTGGACGGTGAGGGCACCTTCCCCGGTTGCAACCGCATGAAGATCAACGCCTACGGCGAGCGCTTCGGCAAGCCGTCGCGTCCCATTCTGGTCTATGGCGCACTGGTGTTCTTCGAGACCGCCAGTGCCCAGGCACTGACCGACCAGATTGCCAACATCGGTGTGCACCTCTACACCAGCAAGGACGGCCTGCCTGACCAGCGTCGTGAGTCGATGTGGTGGCGCGTGGTGGACCTCTACACCAACACCAGCACCACGTTGCGCGGCACAATGTTTGAGTTTGACCCACAGGTGGTTGACGAGGAGTTTTTCATCACTGTTGACGGCATCCCCGAGTGGAACGACTCGTGCGACGTGTCGTTTGCCATGGCTGCCCTGCGCGACCACGACAACACGGCCTATATGCAGGTGCGTGACCAGTGGCGCCCGGTGGCCGGCTACTTCGACCGCGAGCGCAGCCACACGTCGTTCTACATCATGCCGCTGGTGGCCCACTCGGTCATCACCCTGTTGCCCGTGGGCACCGACGAGGTTGAGCTTCCGGCACAAGGCGGCCAAGTCGAGCAGCAGATTTTCTCGCTCTTCGGCTACGACCTGCCGGAGACCGGAGTCGACTGGTTGCGCTTTGAGGGCGCGCCCAACGACATCACGCTCGACACCCTGCGTGTCACCTGCGACCCACTGCCCGCCGGCATGACCAGCCGCGAGGCCATTGTCACCTTTACCGACCGCATCCAGGCCTCTAGCATCCAGGTGCGCTTTGTGCAGCGTGCCGGCCAGACCCCGTTGCGCGGCGACGTGAATGGTGACGGAGTGGTCGACATAGTCGATGTCAACACCATTATCAATGTCATGCTGGGTAAGACCGTGCGTGACGAGGTGCGAGCCGCAAGCGATGTGACCGGCGACGGACAGGTCGACATCGTGGATGCCAACCTGGTGATTAACCTCATGCTGGGCAAGGCCAGTTCAGGTATCTAGGCCTAATCTGACAGGATTCTGACAAAGGAGGGTGTGCACAGTGAAAGATGTGCACACCCTCCTCTCGTTCTTTTGAAGTCTTCAGCTATCGTTGCTGCACTACTTGCCGAGCATGATGTTGATCACGGCATTGACATCGGCGATGTCGACCACTTGGTTGCCCGTGGTGTCGCTTGCTGCCAGTGTCTCGTCGCTGGCAGGGTTGCCCAGCATGGCGTTGATGACATGATTGACATCGGCGATGTCGACCACACCGTCGCGGTTGACATCGCATGGGTGGTGCCACCCACCCTGTGGCTCATAATCATAGATGAGCTCGATGCCCGGAATGTCGAGCGTGTAGTCCTGCCCCGAGGCTGGCGAGTCCATGGCCAGATTGATGTAGACCAGTCCCAGCGGATAGATGCCCTGGTCGGTGGCATCGCACCACTGCTCGGTGAACAGAGTATAGGTCAGCTCATCGCCGTCGATGGTGGGCAGCTCAACATAGTTGAGAATCTGTGAGCCCGTGTTCTGCACGGTCGAGAAGGTGACTCGTCCCAGCGACAGGTCTCCCGGACGCACACGCAGCCTGATGGCTTGTGGCAAGCCCCACAGCTGCACACGCTTGCTCAGACGCACATAGGGGTTTCGCGACGATGAACCGGTGAAGGTGATGCGCAGACCATTGTCGAGCGCGGTGACCACGCGGTTCTTGCCGCCGCTTTGTGTCACGCTCCAGGTGTCGGGGTCGATGGGGGCGTTCTCGACGGTGGTGACCTCGCCCTTGGCGTTCTCGACACGCACCACCAGGGTGGCATCGAAGTTCTCGCCGGTGCCGGTGACTGTCGTGCGACCGTCGGCCACGGCATGCAGCACGCAGTCCTCGTCGATGCGGCACACGCCGGGGTCAGCTACTGTCCACTGCATGATGGTGGGGTCGACCAGATCGTTGTTATATCCACTGACGCCCAGCACCTGGATGGGGTAGGGGTGCAGCTCGTCGATGACCACACTGTCGCAGCGCAGACGCTTGCTGGCGTTGACGATGCTCACTGTCTGCTCAGTGACAATGGTGTCGGCCAGTGTAGCATAGATTTTGCCTACTGCCGGAGTGGGCGAGGCGATGAACGTGCCGTCGGGTGTGAAGTGCCCCACCTGCGGGTCGCAGCTGAAGGTGCATCCCTGCTGGTCGCGCGTCTTGAGCACGCCATAGCGGTTGTAGCCCCACACGCCGAAGCGCAACCTGGCCGAGATGGACACGTTGTAGCATCGTGGCTCGAAGTGCAGCATGCCGATGGCCTCGTCCTGTGGCGAGGTGGCATAGAGCACAAAGCCGTTGCCCACGGCGCGCACCGAGCCATCGCTGGGGTGGTTGACCACCTCGTCGCCCACCACCATGCAACTTGAGCCGCCGCCGTCCAGGTTCACCGCATGGGCGGCTCCCAGTGCCTGAAAGATGCCGTAGGCCTCCTTGAGCGTGACCCCCACGCTCTCGGCCCAGCGGCCATCGATGACAACGAAGAACACGCGGGTGCTGTCGGCGCTCATGCCCACGCATGTGCGTGGATGGCGTTCGGCCCAGTCCTCACGGAAGATGCCGTCGCGCATGAACAAGTGGTCGCTGCCACCCACCATCTCCTTGAGGGCGATGTCGCGGTCGGGAAACTGACGCAGACTGGTGCGAAGGGTGACATCGACCGCATCGCCCGGTTGCATGGCCTCGGCTATGCTCACATGGTTGCCCTGCATCCACAGGTAGGCCTTGCCGTCGGGTATGGCCAGGGCTTCGCCGGTAGCGTTAATCACCTGCTCGACCACGCAGTGCTCTGTGCCCTGGTGGTGCCATTTGAACGGTTGCTCCTGTGGTGCAAGCATCACCAGCTTGCCGCTGGCGCAAGTGTAGGTGCTGGGCCCATAGGCGCGGGTGAAAAGGATGGTGCGGTTCTCGCCCGAATTTTCGGGATTGTTCATCTTGCCGATGGTTGTGGTTGTGCCATTGTGAGAGTAGGTGGCCTTGAAGTCGATGCGGTCGATGTAAGGCCGGTGGCTCTCGTCCAGGGCAAAACTGGCACGTCCGGTGGGGGCGACCATCACCTGACCGTTGGTCACCTGACCCGAGGTGGGCACGCCCACCTGGTCGCTGGGGGTCGTGCGGTAGAAGTCGCCGTTGGTGACTCCGACCACCTCGCGCCCGGCAGCACGCATGCGACTCGCCACACTGACGGGTGTCTCACAGCCCACCGAGCGGTCGCCCCCCAGCCATGACTCCAGCTCGATGTAGGGATTGGTCAGGTCGAGCGTCATCACACTCACCTTGAGCGGCATCGCTGCCAGGTCATATTTGGCAAATTCCACTCCCGGCCCCACAGGGTGGGGGTAGATGAGTGTGTCCACGTCGTAGGCCTTGCCGTCGAGTGTCCACTGGTCGCGCGCACCGGCGCACAATGCCAGTGCCACGACCAGTGACAATAGTGTAATGTTGCGTTTCATCGTCAGGTGTCTATTTTCCCAACATGATGTTGATCACGGCATTGACATCGGCGATGTCAATGTCTCCATTGCCTGTCACATCGCCGGATGCAGTGCGTTCGGCCTTGCCCAGCATCATGTTGATCACGGCGTTGACATCGGCGATGTCGACCTGGCCGTTGCCAGTCACGTCGCCCGGCACACCGGGGCTGTCGGGGGTCACACCCTTGCCAATCTTGTAGACCGCCATGCCGTTGTAGGCCTTGAAGGTGAACAATGTGACCACTTCGTTGCCGTCGGTGTCAATGCTCTTGTCGATGGTGAAGCAGTGCACACGCAGCCCCGAGTCGTTGACCTTGCCCAGCGAGTCGGCCGGCACCTGCCAGTAAGGCTGCATGCCGGCAAAGGTCTGTCCCTCGCCCATCTCGCAGATGCGAGCTTGGCACCCGTGCCCGTTGCCGTTCATGTCGGCCTTGACGTAGACAAAGAAGTTGCGTCCGTCCAGCGAAAACTCGGTGCAGCCGTTGGGTGTCAGTTGCGGCTGCAATGCCGGGTCGACCCCCTCGAACGTGTCGTAGATGCTCCCGTCGATGCTGTAGAGCACCGGAGCGGCATCGAAGCAGTCGATGTAGAACAGCTCGCCGGCATAGTCGTCATCGCCCTGTTGCACCATCTTGATGACGGGGGCCAGGCTGAAGCCGGTCTTTTTCTCGGGATAGAAGTCGACAAAGTCCAGATAAGGGTCGCCGTCGAAACCACCCTCCCAGTCGCCGCCCTGGTCGGCGTGCATGCGATAGACGGTGGGGAAGCCTGGGTCGGCAGTCGCCCCGGCCACGGTCATGATGTTGCATTCGGCCTGCTCAAGGGTCAGGTCGCCCAACACGTCCAGGTAGTCGGTGCGCTGCGGTGCCTCGCCCTTGTCCATCTCGACGACGAGCGTCAGTTCGCCCGTCTCGGTGTCGACCAGATAGACCGGCACGGTGACCTGTACATTACTGGTCATCGGAGCCACCCACAGATGGCCGAAGTTGTCGCGCCCCACGCTGGCCACGCCCAGGAAGCGACCGTAGGGCTGGCCGTCCAGTGTGAGGTCCAGGTCGGGCAGGGGAGTGCCGTCGATGGCGCTGAAGCGGTGCAGCACCGACTGCGAGATGGAGTCGCCGCCAACAATGACGAGCTTCTCCTCACTGCGGCCCACATAGATCACGTCGCCAATCATCGTGGCCGTGCGGGCACGCTGGTTGCAGATGGCGTCGGCGGTGTAGGCTGCCGGGGTGTGCACGCGGTCATAAATCCACTGGTTGGCGATGCTGATGCCATTGACGGTGGCATACTGCTGGTTGTCAGTCACGGCCCAGACACTGCTCATGGCTGTGAGGACAAGAATCAATAGGAGTAATGATTTTTTCATAATGTTTAGGCTTTTAAGTTAACTTTTAAAATTTGCGGCTAAATTAGTAATAATATTTTGCTTGTGCAAGTCTTTTTCGGTGCGATGTGTCACGCGTGCTGCTCACCACCATGCTGAAATGTGGACGTTGAAATTGATTACAGCGATATTGAAAAATTGTCAATAATACAAAAATAATGTTTATATGGTGTACAACCTATTTGTTTTGGGCTTATATTTGCACTGGAATTAGAAATTTAGACGAGAGAGCATGAGATGTTGACACAGATATACAACGGACATATCCTTACACCCGAGGGATGGATCAACCAGGGTTCGGTCGTTTTTGCCGATGGGCGCATTGTCGAGGTGTCGCGTGGCAGTAACATCGTGGACAAGGTTGACCACACCGTCGATGCCCAGGGCATGAACGTGGTGCCGGGGGGCATCGAGTTGCACTGTCATGGCGGTGGTGGCAGCGACTATATGGAGGGGACCGAGGAGGCCTTCCGCACGGCCACGCGCGCACACATGCGTCATGGCACGACGGCTATGTTTCCCACACTTTCGTCGGCCACACTGCCTATGATTGAAGCTGCCTGCCAGACGTGCGACCGCCTGATGCGTGAGCCTGCATCGCCCATCATGGGGCTGCACCTTGAGGGACCGTATTTCAACCCCCGGCGCGCCGGCGCGCAGATGCCCGACATCATCCGTCTGCCCGACCCCGACGAGTATCATCACATCATCGAGGACTATGAGTGTGTGCGCAGGTGGGATGCTGCCCCCGAGCTGCCTGGAGCGCTTGAGTTTGCGAGATATGTAACCAGCAAAGGCGTGGTGGCGGCTATCGGCCACACCGATGCCGAGTATCCCGAGGTCAAGGCGGCATTCGATGCCGGGTACACCCATGCCACCCACTTCTATAACGGCATGCCGGGATTTCACAACGTGCGAGAGTTCAAACATGCCGGTACGGTCGAGAGCATTTACTTGCTCGACGGCATGAGTGTCGAAATCATTGCCGACGGCATCCATGTGCCGATGCCCATCCTGCGTCTGGTGCACCGCATGAAGGGAGTCGAGCGCACGGCACTGGTCACCGATGCCCTGGCAGTCACCGACAGCGACAGCGACAAGGCGTTCGACCCGCGTGTCATCATCGAGGACGGCGTGTGCAAGCTCTCGGACCGATCGGCTTTGGCAGGAAGCATCGCCACGATGGATCGCCTGATACGCACCATGGTCATGCAGGCGGGCATCCCCCTACACGATGCTGTGCGCATGGCCAGTGAGACACCGGCACGCATCATGGGCATCTATGACCGCAAGGGCAGCATACAGCGAGGCAAGGATGCCGACATACTCATCCTGGATGACAATTGCAATCTGCATGCGGTCTATGCTATGGGCAAGCTGGTGGAGTAGCACGACAAAAATGCTGTTTTTTTCAAAAAATCACGACAAAATTTGGCCAGTTCAGAAAAAGGTATTACCTTTGCAGTCGCAAATGCGAAACATGGTGAAATTAGCTCAGCTGGTTAGAGCGTCGGATTGTGGTTCCGAAGGTCGTGGGTTCGAATCCCATATTTCACCCCAGCAAAGAGATTGGCAATATCGCCAATCTCTTTTTTTGTGTTTCTTTTGGATTTCTCGATTTTTATTGTGAACTTTGCATCCATTAACTAACACTGACACCACTATGACACGAAAACTAATCTTGATGCTGTGCCTCACTGCCATGGCACTGGGCATGACGGCGCAGAACAGCGTCGAACAACGCATCAATGTCATCCGCCAGGCCTACGCCAACCGAATGAATTTGATGCAGAATCAACCATACGATGATGACTCCGACAAGGTCGACCGCCTCACCATCGCCTACAGCCGCATGTATCCCGGTACGGGAATGGCACGGTTCAAGGACACCTACTACTGGACCGATGACGAGAACGAGGAATATATGCTCAAGCCCACGCTCTACTTCATGACGCGACAATACACTATGAACTCGGGCATCTATAAGTTCTATAACGAGTATTTGTTTGATGCCGAGACGGGTGAGCCGATGTTCATGCTTGTCACCACCGAGTTCGCCGACAAGCGGGAGTATCGCTTCTACTTCGACAAGGGCAAGCTCATCCGTCAGACGCCGGCCAAGATTGAGCCCATCAAGGATGGCGAACTGGAGCATGGCATCGAAGTGGACAAAAACGGCAAGGCCGTCGCCGCCAGCCTGCTCAAAGAAATGGAGGCCATCAAATCCAGTTTCCACGACCACATTCCCACCTACCCCTGGTAAATTCTCTCTGACATGCTGGTTGATTCTGCTAGCAGGCAAAGCTATATGCTCTGCAAGTTGGATTAACAGTGGCTTCTTTACTCAAGTTTCTTGAGCACCTTACTCCTTTAATTCATATCTCAGCACATCAAGGCCTTTCTGCGTTAGATCATAGCGTTGGGAAGGGTTTCTTGGCTTGTCGGGAGCGGTTTGGGCTATAAAGCATTCCTTACTTTTCACCCATACCTCCAAGTAAGCAGCAAGCTCCCCCTCCCAGCTGGAGGGGAAGCCTGTTGCTCTACTAGAAATAAATGGGCTATTCGCTGCTGCTCGGTCGATCACGCGGCGTGCCGCTCCCTGCAACAACGACTGGCGTCTGGCATCTAGTTTTTGCCCAGTATGATGTTGATGACCATGTTCACGTCATTGACATCTACCGTGTTGTCGCCACTGACATCGGCAATGCCCGGATAGCTGGATGCGCTAGCCTTGCCCAGCACAATGTTGATGACAATGTTCACGTCCAATGCATCGACCACACCATCGCCGTTGATGTCACCAGGCTTCGCAAAGTGGATATTGAACGAAGTGATAAGCGGTGGATTCGCTCCGTCTTCTCCAATCTTGAAATATGCGCTCTGAGCGCCCAGGATTGCCGGCGAGGCGGGATAGTGTAGCGTTTCAGCCATCAGCAGGATGCTGTTGTCGCCGGAGTCGATTGTCAAGTTCTTATAAGTTCCGAGGAAACGCACGCGGGCGTCGCCACCGGCATGGTTGTCAAAACTGTTGTCCGTCGCATTGATGGTCACTCCGTTGAATACGGGGCTGGCAAGGCAGACGGGAGGGTCGCTGCTCTCCCATTTGATAATATAGGGAGTGCCGGCCTTTAGCGTAGTCTCCTCATCACCAAAGGTCAAGTTGAGTGTCGAACCGCTGATGTAGGCATCGGTGAGCGGGCGAGCCTCAGCCCCGTCGAGCGGGCTGTCGCTGAGGGTCACATCGAATGGCAGGCAGAGCGTTTTCCACGTGCCGTCCTTGTAGATGTAGCGATCTTGAAGCGTCACGTCGGCTAAGTGGCCGTTGGCGTCACTGATGGTAGTACTATTATCGGAAAAAGTGAGCAGGCTGATGTCGAGAACGGGTCTGTAGTATATCCCGTCGTAGAGGAGGCCGTTCTCGTATGCCTTCACCATGCCGTAGTCGTTGATCAGAGAGCCGAGGTCGTCGGGGGCTGTTGCGGAGACTATGGCGCGCAAACCCTGTGCCGAGCCCATGGTCTCGGTGTAGTAGCAGTTGTCGTTCACTGTCGGGTTGTTGCCACGCACGAAAGTGGCGCCGTTGTCGATGGGACTTTCACCCTGGGCGACAGCGATGTTGGCATCCGGGGCGTATAGCGAATGGTTAACGGTAACGGTGTTGTCACCACTCCATCCCACGAGACCGCCACAGTAGGAGGTGTCGTGGGTGGTGAGCAGGCGACCGCTATACACACAACCGGCGATGTCGGTTTTTGAGTCGCTTGCCGGCATGGCCACGATACCGCCATGGGTGCCGTCGCCACTGACGCTACTGTGAATGACGGTGCTGACCACGCAGTTGGTGATGGTTGTCGTGCCGGAATTGCTGGCGACGAGGCCGGCTGCGTACTTCTGTGAGGTGTAAATGTCGCCTGCCACCTTCAGGTTCTGGATGGTGGCATTGTCGACATAGCGGAACGGAGCGCAGTTCTCCTCGTCGAAAGCGCTCTCACACGAGCCTTTGGTGAAGGTGAGCGTGTGTCCGCCGCCTTCGAATGTGCCGCGGAACGCGTTGCTCCGGCTGATGCCCGCCATCATCGAGGCGCTGATGTCCTCGGTCAGTTGCACGGTCTTACCGCTGTAGTCGACTCCATAACCGACGAGGTAGGAGAATATGTCCCATTCTTTGGTGCTGCTGATGACGCTGAGCATGTATTGTTTATCCACTGTGGTGGCCGAGCCGCCGATGGTGGCCGAGCCGTTGCCGCCTCCGTTGCCGCCGGCGGCGCGGTGGTCGACGCCGTTATACCAGCCGAGGTTTTTATAAGATTTGGTTTCGCGTCTCCTTTGGCCCACATTTGTTCTGTCGCTGTCCATCAGCGTGCTCTCACCCGCTTCGGAGAGGGTTCCATCCGCATTAGCACCAGGACTACCTCGGTGACAACTTGCAGCATCTCGTTGACGACTTGTTGTCTATGGGCTTCATCTACACGATTTATGTTGCGCTTTTGCAAGACAAGCTCCAATGTAGCGTCAGAAAGCCGACCAAAGCTTGTATCATTACAAAGGAGTCAGTCGAAAATGTTTATGTTTATACTGCCCAAGCAGTTTCTGGTCACTACCGGAGTGACTGTTCAGCGATTATTCGGGCTGATTATAAGGTGATTGCAAAATCGGGCACCCTCTCCACTCCTAAGTTAGGAAAGGTTAGGTTGGGTATGACAACCACCATGTCAGGGGCAAAGTGGGCTGACACATTCCCCCACGCCCCTCTATCTTAGAAGAGGGGGAACTGCCGGCAGCACAATCGCTGAACAGTTAGCTACCAAATAAATAAGATTAAGAAAACTTATTATTTGGAGTTGCAAAGTTACTAAATTATTCGACCTGCAAGGTTGGAACTGTCAGTAAAAATAGTTAAAAAAACGCTAATGTGAAAAGAAGAATTCTTGGTGTGCCTTGATGTCCTTTAATGACCTTGGTGTTTTTGAGCTAGTGACTTTGTTGCGGTTACAGCCCTAGTTTCTGCTTGACTAGGGGGGTGATGTCGGTGACGTTGGCGCTGCGGTAGCTGACCGGGGTCTTGGCCACATCGAGGATGAGGTCATACCCCATCTGGTCGCCCACCTCCTGCACGGCGGCCTGGATGGCGGCAGTGATGGGGGTCATCAGTTCGGCCTCACGAGTGCGGAGCTCGGCTGCGGCTTGCTTCTGGTAGGCCTGGATGCGGCGGTCGCCCTCCTGCACCTCCTGCATGCGGCGGTCGCGGATGGCGGCAGGTGTGGCAGGGTCGGTGGCGATGGCCTGGTACTCGGCATACTTCTTGTCAAAGTCGGCCTGCAGCATCTTGTATTCGGCTTGCAGCTTGTCGCTGGTAGCCTTGAGCTTGGCTTCGGCCGCAGCCTTGTCGGGCAGGGCATTGAACACGTCCTGCGAGTTATAAACGGCTATCTTGCTCTGTGCGACAATGAGCAACGGCAGTAACAAGTTGATGATGAATAAAATTCGTCTCATGAGTGTACGTTTGTGTCTAAATAGCACTCACCCCCTCTCCCTCCGGAGAGGGGGCAGGGGGGTGAGGCCTTTATGAGTTAATGTTACTTGATGCCCAACTTGGCCTTTACCTTGGCACTGACATCCTCGGCTCCTGTGCCTGTGTAGAGGATTGCGGGGATGGACATGTCGTAGATGAATGTGTATCCGCCCTCGGCACCGACTGCCTGGATGGCATTCTGCAGCTTCTGGGTGATGGGAGCGAGCAACTGCTCCTGCTGGCGCTGGAGGTCTTGCGAGGCAGTCTGCTGGAAGTTCTGGATCTTCTGGTACTCATCTTGCAGCTCCTGCATGTGACGGTCCTTGATGGCCTGCGGCGTGCTGGCATCCTTGTCGGTCTTCTCATATTCGTCGGCCTTCTTCTGGAAAGCGGTCTGCAGGTTCTTGAACTCGGTCTCGTACTTGTCGCTGGCGGTCTTGAGCGTGCTCTCGGCGGTAGCCTTCTCGGGCATCACGTTGAAGATTTCCTGGGTGTTGACATAACCCAACTTGACTTGTGCGACGAGGCACATGGGTGCAACCACAAAGGCTGCAAGCAATAATTTCTTAAGCATTTCGTGTAATTGTTATTGTGTTTTATTAATTTTTCTAAAGATTCTGGGAGCTCTGGGATTTCTGGGAGCTCTGGGATTTCTGGGAACTCTGGGATTTCTGGGAGCTCTGGGATTTCTGGGAGCTCTGGGATTTCTGGGAGCTCTCAGCTCTCTCAGTATTCTCAGCTTTCCCAGCTTTCTCAGCTCTCTCAGTAACTATTTGCCGTAGCCCAGTTTGGCTAGCACCTCGTTGCTCACGTCGATGCGCGGCGAGGCGAACAGGATGCTCTGCGATGAGGCGCGGTCAAAGATGACCTGGAAGCCACGCTCCTCACTCACCTTCTTCATGGCGTTGTAAATCTCGTCCTGGATGGGCTTGATGAGCGACTCACGCTTCTTGAACAACTCGCCCTGCGGGCCGAAGTACTTGTACTGCAGCTGAGATGCCTCTTTCTCCTTGGCGACAATCTCGGCTTCTTTCTTCTTCTTCTGCTCGTCGGTGAGGAAGACCATGTCGCTCTGGTAATTCTTGTACATGGTGTCGGCCTCCTTCTTCAGGTCGTCCACCTCTCGTTGCCAACGCTGTGACACCTGGTTGAGCTGCTCATTGGCCATCTCATACGAGGGGATATTCTTCAGGATATACTCCATATCCACAAGGGCAAACTTCTGCGCGCTGACCGAAAACATGCCGGCCAGAACAGCGACTAACACTAATGCAATCTTTTTCATAGTCTTGATGTTTTTTTGAAAACTTGACTTTTAGACCTAATATCGAGTTAAGAGTTTAATATCGGGAATTAATAATTAAACTGCAAGAATTATAAATTAATGTATCAGAAGCTATAAATTATGAATTATAAATTGTGAATTATGAATTAATTAGAACTCCTGACCCAGCACGAAGTGGAAGTTGCTGCCGCCCTTCTTGCCGAACACCGTGTCGAAGCCATAGCCCCAGTCGATACCCATCATGCCAATCATGGGCAGGAAGATGCGCGCGCCCACACCGGCCGAACGCTTCATGTCGAACGGGTTGAACTGCTTGACAGAGGTCCAGGCGTTGCCGGCCTCAAGGAACACCAGCGGATAAATCGTGGCACTGGTCGAGAGCATCAGCGGGAAGTGCAACTCAACCACAAAGCGGTCGTAGGCATAGCCCTCCGAACCCCAAGGAGTGAACGCACCGTTCTCATAGCCGCGCAGGGCGATGGTCTCGGTAGCGTAGGTGTAGCTTCCGCTCATGCCGTCGCCACCGACATAGAATGTCTCGAACGGCGACTTCAAGTGCTTGTTCCAGCTGCCCAGCAGACCGAAGTCGGCACGCGTCATCAGCACCAGCGTCCAGCGTCCGTCGGGGTCGGTGAGCGGCGTGTAGGTGCGGGCCTGGAACTTGAGTTTCCAGTATTCAATCCATCGGTACAGCTCCTTCTTGTCGGCCTCGAGCGAGCTCTCGGACAAGCGTTTCCAGTCTTTCTTGCCGAACATGCTTGCCGGCGGTGTGGCATGGAAGCTGAGTGAGAACGAACTGCCTCGGCGGGTGTACAGCGGGTTGTCGATGCTGTTGCGGGCCAGAGTGAAACCCAGCACAATGGAGTTGGACACACCGTTGTTCATATAATAGAGGTACTCCCAGTTCTTGAGGCTGTACCACTGATAACTGATGTCGGCAGTGAGGGTGAAGTAGTCATCAGGCCACTTCAGGCGCTTGCCGAAGCCCACGGTCAAACCAGCCATCTGCAAGTACTTGTTGGGGTCGTATGCGTTCTCGTAGTAGTTGTTGCCATAGTAATTACTGCCATAATAATTGTTCATGTAGTAATTATTCATGTAGTAATTGTTCAGGTAGTTGGTATACTGGCGGTTGTAGTACGACGAGTTGATACCTGTCTGGCGACTGTAGAAGCCCGACACCGACAACGAGTTAGGGCGCTTGCCACCAAACCACGGGTCGAGGAACGACACGCTGTAGGCTTGGTAATACTTGGCGTTGGTCTGTGCACTGATGGTGAATGTCTGTCCATCGCCCTGCGGGATAAGTCCCTTGTAACTCGATGGGTGGAACAGGTTCTTGATTGAGAAGTTGGTGAATTTGAGACTCAATTTACCCAAGATACCCGTCTGACCCCAGCCTGCCGAGAACTCAATCTGGTCGTTGGCCTTCGACTCCAGGTTCAGGATGATGTCCACTGTGCCGTTGTCCTCGTTGGGCTCAGGCCGGATGTCCATCTTCTCGGGGTCGAAGTGACCCGTCTGAGCAATCTCGCGGGCCGAGCGCATCAGGTCGTCCTTGCTGAACAGATCGCCAGGACGCACACGCAGCTCGCGGCGCACCACCTTCTCATACAGCCGGTCGTTGCCGTTGATGACCACCTTATTAATACGTGCCTGCTTGCCCTCATACATGCGCATCTCCAGGTCGATGGAGTCGCCCTCGATGCGCGACTCGACGGGGATAAGTTGGTAGAAGAGGTAGCCGTTGTTCATATACAGGTTGGCGATAGCATCGTCATCCTCCTGTGTGCGCTTGTTGAGCAGTTTCTGGTTGTAGACATCGCCCTTGCGGATGCCCAGCACTTCGTTGAGCACGGTGGACGGATAGACGGTGTTGCCCACCCACGTCACACTGTTGATGTAGTATTTCTTGCCCTCGTCGACGGTGATGTAAATGTCGACCGTCTTGTCGTTGTAGTTGACCACACTGTCGGCCACGATGACCGCATCGCGGTAGCCCTTCTCGTTATACTTGTCGATGATGCGCTGCTTGTCGTCCTCATAGTCCGAGCGCACAAACTTCTTTTGGCTGAAAAGCTTGAGCAGGTCGCCTTTCTCATTGGTCTTCTTCATCGTGCGCTTGATCTTGCGGTCGCTCAACACTTGGTTGCCAGTGATGTAAATCTTGTGCACCTTGATTTTGTCGTGCTTGTCCACCACGATGTCGACCATCACCGAGTTCTCGTTGCTCAAGTCCTCGCGTTGCACGACAGTACACTCGGCCTTCTCAAAACCCTTGTCGGCAAAGTACTTCTCGACCAGCTGCTTGATGCGGTTGGCGATGTTGGGTGTCATCTGGCTGCCCTGCACCAGACCCAGTCGCTCCTGGATTTCCTTCTTCTCGCCGCCCTTCATGCCCTGGTAGGAGACTGCCGACACTCGCGGCTGCTGGCGCAGGTTGAAGGTCAGCCAAGCGCGGTCTTTGTAGATCTTGTCGACTTGGATTTGGACTTTGCTGAACAGCCCCTGTCGCCAGAAGCGCTTGGCCACGGCCTTGAGGTCATCGCCCGGAATCTCGATGCGCTGGCCGATGGTCAGGCCAGAATAGCCCAGGATGATGTTGTTGTCATAGTTGTCCACGCCCTTGACTGTGATGCCTGCCAGCTCGTAGGATGACGGCGAGCTGGTGAACACAATCTTAGGGTTGAAGATGGTGTCATTGACCGTGTAGGTCTCTTGGGCACCCATTGTCAGGGCTCCCGCCAGCACGGCTATGGTGAGCAGTAGTGACTGATATCGCATGTTGTCGTTTGTTTTCAGTTCTCTGTTGACGGTTCTCTATTGTCGGTGGTCAGTATCTGTTCGCTGGTCTTGCCGTAGCGGCGCTCGCGTTGCTGGAAGTCGATGATGGCATCGACAAAATCCTGTTTGGTGAAGTCTGGCCAGTACTTGTCGGTGAAGAATAGCTCGCTGTAGGCTATCTGCCACAGCAGGTAGTTGCTGATGCGCAGGTCACCGCCCGTGCGAATCAGCAGGTCGGGGTCGGGCATAGAGGCGGTGGCCAGGTGGCGCGAGAGCACAGTGTCGTCGATGCTGGATGGGTCCAGTGTGCCATGCTGTACCTCCAGGGCGATGTGGCGGCAAGCCTCGACCAGCTCCCAACGCGACGAGTAGCTCAATGCCAGGCACAGCACCAGACCCGTGCAGTGTGATGTGTCCTGGAAACAGCGCTCCAGGCGCTCGCGAGCAAATTGGGGCATGCGTTGCAGGTCGCCGATGGCCGTCAGACGGACATTGTTCTTGATCAGGTCGGGGGTCTGCTGCTCGATGCTGGTCACCACCAGATGCATCAGCAGGTCGACTTCGGTCTGGGGACGGTTCCAGTTCTCGGTCGAGAAGGTGTAAAGCGTCAGGTATTTCACACCCAGCTCGCTGGCAATCTCGGTAATCTGGCGCACGGTGGCCACACCATTCTCGTGGCCAAAGCTGCGCTCGTGTCCGTGAGCCTTGGCCCAACGGCCGTTGCCGTCCATGATGATGGCTACGTGCCGTGGAATCCTTGTCATATCTATCTGTCCGTTCATCTTTTTTCAAGAAACAAGAAGCGAGAAACAGGCTGCAAGCTGTGATTGTTCTTCAGTCTTTATTCCCCTTTTATTCAACATAGTGGCACTTGACACAACGCTTGCTGAACTCATAGCTCACGGTGAACATCGCCACCGAGTACCAGTCGGTGTTCTTGGCAAACGAGTGCTTCACGCCATAGAGGTCGCTCAACCCGTCGATGTTGTCACCGAAGCACTTGCGCATGGTGAACTCAAATCCGAGGTTAAGACGCTCTTTCAGTTTAAATTTAAGCCCTAGGCCCATCGGCAGGTTCATCGCCACGCCGGTTTTGCCGTTGGTGAATGCCATCGTCATGCCCAGCCCAACGGTCAGGTAGGGTGACAGACGCTTGTATTTCTTGTATCGTGGGCCAGCTCCAAAGTGGAAGAAGTTAAACTCTATCTGACCACCCAAGTCGACAACGCTCGACGAGAACGAGTAGTGCTGGTCGTGCGGAAACTTGTTCTGCACATCGTTGCTGTCACCCTTGAGGCCGGCATACAGCAGGTCGCCCTTGACAACCCAACGGCTGTTGGCGATGTAGCGGAAGATGCCGCCACCGACCACGCCAGGGTGCTTGTACATGTTGCTGTTGTTCAGGTCGCCCAGATAGCCGCTCACACCCAAGGCCGGGCCGAACTCAAATCGGTAGTCTTGGCCGTGGACACTGAACAGCACCAGCATCATCATCGACAATATGGAAAGAAAGCGTCTCATCTCTCGTCAATAGTTGGGCCTGTAAGTCATGCGGGTGATGACACCACACCACACGTTGTTCAGCAACACGCCCGAGGCCGTTGTGCCCCCGAAGAGGTAGATGAAAGGCACTTGCCACTCGGTCGTGGGCTTGCTCACACGGCGCGGCGCGCCGTTGACGCTGTAGCTGCGGCTCTCGATGATGGCCTGTGCACCGCCCATCGATGGCATGTGGCTCGGCCACTGCATGCTGCTGGCAGCCTTCTGCCAGGTGATGCCCTGATTGTTCGAGATGTAGGTCGTGCGGTTGGAGCTGCCGTCGGCCTTGAAGCCGCCCATCAGCAGCCATGAGTCGTGCAGCGTGGACTTGTAGTTGATGGGATTCACACTGTAGGTGTAGTACGACACCAGGATGGCGTCGCGCAAGGCGGGCAGTGTGTCCTGGGCGTTGCTGATGATGGCCCAAGTCTCGCCGTCATACCCCCAGGTCTTATTGCTCAGGGAGCCATCGGCCAGCACGCCGCCCACCATCACTGCCTGCGGCGACACTGTCCAGCTGTTGTCGGCGATGACCAGTTGCGACAGACCGCTCAACGGGAAGTCGGCGGGCACAGCCTTGGCGACATGCCCCTCGCGGCGGGGATATTCGTCGAGCTGGGGCACCTCGTCGGCGGTGATGCCCAGCACACGGTTGCCATAGCCGCCGATAATCGTGTGCCAGCGCTGGCCGGTGGCTGTCCAGGTTTTGCCGTCGTCGCTGGTGTGCATGTTGCCCTCGGTGTCGAGCACATACAGCTTGCTGTCGCTGGAGGCCAGCGAGGTCACATCGGGAACAAAGTCGCCCTTGAACACGTCGGTGTCCCATGGGCCGTCGGCATTGTAGGCCGATGACAAGAAGTAACCGGCATCGTTCTGCAGCAAGCATATCACCAGGTTGTTCCAACGGACTGTGCGCTGGGCAATATTGTCACTGCCTGCACCGGGCAGGTCGCTGCGCGACTCCACAGGCCAGGTGAGCGTGTCGGGCTCGCTCTTGTGCACATTGATGTGAACATCATAGTTGCGGGTCACGGTGCCGTCGTAGGAAGTGACCTCAAGACGGACAGTGCCGGTGAAGTTCATGCTGTCGGTCGAAGCGCTGCGGTAGGTGATGGTGTCGCGCTGCACGGTGCCGTTCTTGCTGTAGGTCAGATAATACTTCGCCTGGCGCACCGATGAGCGGAAGCTGACTGTGGTGAGCAGGCTTGAAATATTGGTGCCCACAGGCAGTGAGTCCACGTTGTAAATCTGGCCACGAACCGGGTCGATAGTGAAGTGCACCGAGTCCAGCTTGGCCGACACGTTCTTGCTGTTCTGCAGACGGAACGACAACACCAGCGCATTGGTCGCACTGGTCGAGTAGGTCTCGACTTCCTCGGTCTCTTTTTTGTCTTTGCACGAGCTCACGGCCAGCGCAAGCAGTGCAATCATCGCTATGACGTAATTGATATGTCTCATCACTTTGCTTTGCAAAATTAGGGTGTAAAATTAGTACAATGCCATTTAATGGCAGCAATCATTTAAGATATTAAAGGGCAAAAAGGCAATTTTTACACCTTTTTAACGCGAAAACTACCCGAAAAGTTGCACAACAGCCAAAAAACCTATACTTTTGGAGCATGAAAATCTGTGAAATCTCTCAACTGATGCACCGTCGCCTGGATGCCATCTATGGCAAGGGCGAGGTGGACGCCATCGCACGCATCATCATGGAGGAAGTGTTGCACTACTCGACTGTCGACAGCATCCTGCGTGCGCAGAACGAAGCTCCCGAGTTCATACCCGGCAGGCTCGAGGACATCATCCGGCGCCTTGAGCGCAACGAACCCATCCAGCACATCCTGGGAGTGGCTGTCTTCCACGGCCATCGATTCAGTGTTACACGAGCCACACTCGTCCCGCGGCCCGAAACCGAGCAGCTGGTCGACCTCATCGTTGATGGCAACGGCCAGCGTGAAGACCTGCGGGTGATGGACGTGGGCACGGGGTCGGGATGCATCGCCATCTCGTTGGCAAGGGCACTCAAGTTCGCCCAGGTCACTGCCATCGATGTCAGTCAAGAGGCACTGGCTGTGGCTCAAGCCAACGCCCAGGCGCTCAAAGCGAGGGTGAAATTTCAGCGTGCCGACATTCTGGCAATGCCGCTATGGCCAGCCCAATCGCTCGACATCCTGGTGAGCAACCCGCCCTATGTGTGCCACAGTGAGCGTGCCGACATGGAGCGCAATGTCCTCGACTATGAGCCGGCCAACGCACTGTTTGTCCCCGATGACGACCCATTGCTGTTCTATCGGCCCATTGTCCGACAAGCGGCACATGCCCTGGCTGATGGTGGACAGCTGTATCTCGAGGTCAACCGCCGCTATGCCAGCGACGTGGCTGCACTCATCACCGCCGCCGGACTTGTCGACACTCGCATCCACCTCGACACCTTCGGCAACCAGCGCTTTGTCACCGCCCAGAGATGATACAATCGGGGACGGTTCTGTTTTGTATCATTTTGGCTGATTTGATACAAAACAGAACCGTCCCCGATTGTATCATTTTCAGGGAGGACTTGTGGAGGTGGTGATTATTTAGTACCTTTGCGCAAAACTATTAAAACAGATAATATGATACAGAAAACTATGACGAGAACTCTGCGGCTGGCAGTGATTGCGCTGGCCGTGCTTGCAATGGCGACCCTCAACTCCTGCGTGTCGCAGAAGACCACCGTCGCACCAGTTGCTTACCAGCCTCAACCCGCTCAGCCCAAGGCGATACCGATGATTCTGGACTCAGACTTCGGCAGTTCGACCGATGACCTGTTTGCCCTGATGATGCTCAACCACTACATCGACGAGGGCAAGGTAGACCTCAAGGGTGTGGTGGTCGACCGCGAGGGCGAGAAGAATGCCCAGCTGGTGGATGTGTTCAATACCTACTATGGTCACCCCGATATCCCCATCGGTCTGGAGCGCAACGGCGTGAAGAATCCGCGTTGCTTTATCCCCTACAACGGCATTGTCGACCTCAAGGACGCACAGGGCAACCCGCTCTATCGTCGTGCCCAGGAGGGCAAGCCCTTTATGGACGGCTACAAGCTCTATCGCAAGCTCTTGAGCCAGGCCGATGACCACTCGGTGGTGGTCGTGGCCATCGGCTTTGTCACCACGTTGGCCGAGCTGTTCCAGTCGGGTGCCGACGAATATTCGCAACTCAATGGTGTGGATCTCTTCGGCAAGAAGGTCAAGGCGGTCTACATCCAGTCGGGGCGCTTCGAGTCGGGCGACAGCCTCAGCGGATACAACATGCGTGCCGCCTCGCGGCAGTCGGCCATCTTCTACGACAAGTTGCCGCACAATGTCGACATCGTCATGTCGCCCAGCAACATTGGCGACCTGATGGACTATCCTCCCAAGGACGTGCTGGTGGACTTGTCCTACACCGAGGTCAATCCCATCAAGTCGGTCTACACCTACTACACCTGCGACACAGGTCAGCGCATGTGGGACACCAACTGTCTGGTGAACGCTGTGCTGGGCGATCAGGAGTACATCATGTCGCCACGGGGCTATGTGACCTTTGTCGACAAGGGCGAGGAGTCGCTCATGCTCTTCAAGCAGGATCCCAACGGCAATGCCCGCTACCAGATGCCGGGTGACACCTACTTTGCCAACGAGAAATTGATGGACATCCGCCGCCACACTCGCATGAACGACCATCCGGCCCGATACAGCATCGAGGCTCCGCAACCCCAGTACATTCGCCACGATGCTGTCGTGTGGGCGCAGGAACGTCTTAACCAGCTGGTTGACAAGTATGTGGGTTCGGCCGGCAACACGCTCGACCCCGACGACGTGCGCATGCTTTTCCGTCCGCTGGGCTACACCGGACCCAATGCGCTCGACTTCCAGGAGGCCGAGCAGGTGGTGACCGATGCAGTCTATGACCGCATGCTGCAGAAGGCCATCCGCAATGGCAAGACCGATCTGGTCATCATTACCGGTCCACCGGCCAGCGGCAAAAGCACGGCCATCAAGCAGCTCAATCTCAAGAAAGCAGGTCTGATTTACGATTCAAACTTGCTGGGCGAGGGCACATTGCAGACAGTCATCGACAAGGCCAAACGAGCCGGCATGCAGAAGATTACGCTAGTGCCCGTCTACAACGACCCGCTCACTTGCTACAAAAACAGCATCAACCGTGGCCAGCGCACATGGCGCTACACCGCCGTCGACCATCTGGTCAACTCGTTCCGCGACAATGTGGGTCGCCTCGACAAGATTCGCAAGGCTTATCCTGACCTGGAGATTGTCCCCGTCGATTGCACAAACAACCAGGGTTGGAAGCGGGCCTCTATTGACGAAGCACTCAAGTGGAACTACGGTGTAACCGATGCCGAGCTTAACGCTGTACTCACCCATCTGAACAAGCTCATCGACGATGGCGAACTGGATGCCAGTGTCATCGAGAGTGCCACAGGCAACCTCAATGCCATTGCCGGATTGAGTGGTGCCAATGCAGCTCTGGCCCGTCAAATCATGCAGAAGGTTAGCGCCATCATGCAGGAGTACCGCATGCGATAAGTTTTATTGGCATGATTTTTGCTTTGAGTTGAAAAAAGTCTCAAAAATGATGAAAAAGGTTTTATCGCTAGTGCTGGCCATGGGTGTGGCTCTGGGATTGACATCGTGTAAGGAACATTACTCCGACGGCGAGAAGGTGGGAACGCTCATCGAGTTTGCCAAGTCGGGACTCATCTGGGACTCGTGGGACGGGCGTCTGAATCTGACTCAGACCGGCATGAACACCGCTGGAGAGCCTTTCGAGTTCTCGTTTGACAACGACCGTACTGGTCAGGACTCGCTCATCAGCCTGATGCAGCAAGCTCAAGTCGAGGGCTGGAAAATCAAGATCAAGTACCACCGTGTCAAGGGATGGAACTGGTTTGGGAACCGCGGACGGTCAGACTACTTTGTGGATGATATGGCCGTACTCGACAAGAACTTTGCCAACATCATGCGCCAGCACGAGAGTGGTGGCGGTCGTGTGGTCGACACGGTCTATGTCGTTCTCGACAAGGCCGAGCTGCGTCAGCACTTGAACAAGTGACCAGTGAGTCATTAGTTTGCGGCACAATTTCTAAAAAAATGCTGGCCATCAGGCAAATCACTGCCCGATGGCCAGTTTTTTAGTTCGAATGTTTGCAATTTCGATTTTTTTTTGCTATCTTTGTCCCAAATTATTAACATTAAACCAAAAAAGAATGAGAAAATCTTTACTTCTACTGGGTGCCCTGGCATGGCTGGGCATCACGGGCCAGGCACAAGGTGTTGTGGCCAACTTCTCGTGTGACGAGGCTACGGTCGCTTACTATGAACAAGGTTGGGACAGCGAGGACGAAGCCGCGACATGGACCTACGAGTCGACCAGCAGTGAGACGTGGCAGTTGCGAGCCACACCCACAACCTATGGCGCAACGCCGTTCACCACTATCGAGAGTGGCAGTCAGTATAGCCTGACGCTGAAATATGGCAGCAGCCAGCATGAGACAGCCACATCGCCCGTCATTGACATTCTGCCGGGTAGCACATTGCAGTTCTACTGCTTTGCTAATGCGGGCTACTTGATCTACGGTGCCTGGAAGCTCTATGCCATCGAGGGCGAGAACACGTCTTTGCTCATTGATCAATTCTTATGGGCGCAGGACAATGCCTATGATGGTGCCCGATGGGTCAAGTTTGAGGTTGATTTGGCCGAATATGCAGGCAAGTCGGTACAGTTCTCGTTTGTCTACGAGGGTAACTATGGTGAGGATGAAGCACTGGACGGATTCCGCGTTGTGCAGGTCGATGACAATGCCACCAGCATCACCATCAACGAGGGCGAGCAGGTGCATTTCAAAGACCTGTCGATAGGCGACATTGTCAATCGCAGTTGGACCTTTGATGGCGGAGAACCCAGTACTTCGACCGAACAAAATCCTGTCGTGACCTATAATCATGCCGGAGAATATGCCGTCACGCTGGTGGTTAACGGCAGCGCTACGGTCACTCGCCAGGGCTATGTCATCGTCAAGGGGCAGGCTCCTGATGCCCGCATCGGCATGCCCGAGGAGGCGTATCTGTCGCCCTTCTGTGCCGCCTTTGTTCCCACCGAGGTGCCCGTGCAGTTCCGTGACTTGTCGAGCGGACGACCCACTGCTTGGGCGTGGGAGTTTACCGGTACCGAACCTCTGACCAGCACCGACCAGCATCCCATTGTGACTTATCCCAGCAAGGGGAGCTATAGCGTGATGCTCACCGCCAGCAACGATCTGGGCAGCGACCAGGACATCATGTTCTATGCCGTGCAGGCGGGAGGCGCACAGTATGTGTGGAACATTGCGCCCGAGGAGAACAGCGACCTGGCCGCCATCGAGATGGGCTGGTATGGCAACTATGGCGGTACTAACTGGCTGGGAATGCCCGAATTTGGCGAGCACTTCCAGGCTCCGTTGGCACCCGCGCAGATTGACAGTGTGGCCGTCTACTTCGCTAAGACCACTTGTGTCACGACCGATGCCGACATCACCGTCAAGATCCAGGCAGCCGATGCCAACGGTATGCCCGGTGATGTGTTGGCTCAGAGTTCCCTCAAGGCTTCGCAACTGCAGTATGACGACCAGAACGTGGTCGAGACCGTGTGGCACTTTGACCAGCCTGTGCCTGTCACAGGTGAGTTCTTCGTCACCATTGGCGGCTTCCCGAACGAGGACGGCGACGACATTGCGATGCTGGTTCATCGCCGTGCGGCGGGCGAGAAGTGCTCGGCTTGGCAATATGTGCTCGACGATGACGGTGGATGGGGATATCTTGAGACTGGACAATGGTATGAGAATGTCGACGACCCCATGTCGTTTGCCATCTGCCCCATCCTTGACTATGATGTGGACGACTTGACTGCTCTGCCCACAACTGTGACCGATGGCCGTGCTATTGTGACCGTCGCAGGCGATCGGGTGCTGACTGCAGGTGCCGAGGTTGTCAATGTCTACGACCTCAATGGCCGTTGCGTCATCAGTGCCAAGGGGCAGCAAGCCATTGAGCTGGGCAGCCTGCCCAGTGGCGTCTATATTGTGCGCGCTCAGGCCGGCAACCAAGTACAAACTCTCAAAGTTATTAAGTAAAGAGATGACACAGGGCGAAGATAAACTGCGCGGCGACAACTGGCTGCAACGTGTGTTCTACTTCTATGTCGATGGCTTCAAAGCCATGACGCTGGGGCGGACATTGTGGGCCATCATTGCCATCAAGGTGGTCATCTTCTTTGTCATCGTGCGGTTTATCTTCTTCCCTAACTACCTGGCTGGCAAGGCCGACACCGACGAGCAGAAGGCCGACTACGTCAGGCACGAGTTGGTCGGAGAGCAGCAAGAGACGAGAATCGAGAGCATGTCCAGAAATGCCGATACGGTCTCAGACACGATAACCGATAACTGATAACCCTAAAAAACTGCAATATGAACGAACTAACCACCCTAGTCGACTGGTCGCGGGCTCAGTTCGCCTTGACGGCCATCTATCATTGGCTCTTTGTGCCACTCACACTTGGCCTAGGCGTGATTATCGCCATCATGGAGACCATCTACTATCGCACTCGCGATGAGAAGTGGCTGGCTACCACCAAGTTCTGGATGACCCTGTTTGGCGTCAACTTTGCCATCGGTGTGGCTACGGGCATCATCCTGGAGTTTGAGTTTGGCACCAACTGGAGCAACTACAGCTGGTTTGTGGGCGACATTTTCGGAGCCCCGCTGGCCATTGAGGGCATTTTGGCCTTCTTCATGGAGTCGACCTTTATCGCCGTGATGTTCTTCGGCTGGAAGAAGGTCAGTCCACGCTTCCATCTGGCATCGACATGGCTCACCGCCATCGGTGCGAGTCTGAGTGCGCTGTGGATACTTGTGGCCAATGCCTGGATGCAGTATCCCACGGGCTGCGAGTTCAATCCTGCCACCATGCGCAACGAGATGACCTCGTTCTGGGCTGTGGCCTGTTCGCCCATGGCGGTGAACAAGTTTCTGCACACGGTGTTCAGTGCGTGGACACTGGGCGGTGTGTTTGTTGTGGGTGTGAGCGCATGGATGTTGCTCAAGAAGCGCAACTACGACCATTGCCAGCGCAGTCTCAAGGTGGGTGCATGGGTCGGTGCGGTGGGCATCATTCTCACCAGCATCACCGGTGACACCAGTGCCGTGACTGTGGCCAAGTACCAGCCCATGAAGCTCGCGGCCATGGAGGGACTGTACAAGGGTGATTTCAGGCAGAGCATCGTGGCCGCCGGCATCCTCAACCCGGCCAAGACAGTGACCAACGACGAGGAGCCCTTCCTGTTCCACGTCTCCATCCCCTATGGACTCTCGTTCTTGGCGACTCACAACCCTGATGCCTTTGTGCCCGGCATTCAGGACATCATTGATGGTGTGAGCTACGACGAGCAGGGCAACCGTGTCAACACCGTGTCCTATGCCGAGCGCATGCAGGTGGGCAAGCAGTTGCAGGCGATGATGGCACAATATGACGTGGCGCGTCGCAGTGGCGACAAGGTGGTCACCGACAGTCTCCACACCGCCATCAACCGTGACTTCAAGTACTTTGGCTACGGCTATCTTGACTCGCCCGAAGAGGCGGTGCCCAACGTGCCACTGACGTTCTACACGTTCCACATCATGGTCACCATTGGCGGCTTTCTGGTGGCGTTTCTGTTGTTGGCTCTGTTGTTTGTCTACAGACCTCAGATCCTCGGCAAAGCGCGTTGGAGCAAGTGGTGGTACTGGCTGTGCATCCTTGCCATACCGCTCACCTACATCTGCAGCTGCAGTGGCTGGATTGTAGCCGAGGTGGGCCGGCAACCCTGGACTATTCAGGACTTGATGCCAAACAAAGTAGCCATCAGTGACCTCAGTGCCGGCTATGTGCAGGTGACATTCTGGATTTTTGCCGTGTTGTTCACCGCATTGCTCATTGCCGACATCAGCATCTTGTGCCGCCAAATCAGCAAGAAATCGCAACAAAACTTGAACGAAGTGTAATTCTTTAAAATCTAATCGAAATGGAAACATATCAGATTCTGCAAGATTACTGGTGGCTCATCATGTCGGTGCTGGGTGCACTGCTGGTGTTCATGCTCTTTGTCCAGGGTGGGCAGTCGATGCTGTTTCATCATCGCGACCCCGAGAGCCGCAATCTGCTCACCACGTCGTTGGGACGCAAGTGGGAGCTCACGTTCACCACGCTGGTCACCTTTGGCGGAGCGTTCTTTGCCTCGTTCCCGCTGTTCTACAGCACTAGTTTCGGTGGCGCCTACTGGCTGTGGATGCTCATTCTGTTGAGTTTTGTCATCCAGGCCGTGAGCTATGAGTATCGAGCCAAGCTGGGCAATGTCTATGGCCGCAACTTCTATGACGTGCTGCTGCTCATCAATGGCATCGCAGGCCCGGTGCTGCTGGGTGTGGCTGTGGCCACGATGTTCTTTGGCGCTGAGTTCACCGTCACCAAGGGCAACATCCTCAACGTCGAGGCATCGGCCATCAGCACCTGGGGACCGATGCACGGCCTGGAGGCGATCGCCCACTGGCGCAACCTGCTCTTTGGAGTGATGATCTACTTCCTGGCCGCAACGCTGGCTTCGCTCTATTTTATCAACAACATTGATGATGATGCTGTGCGCTCGCGCCAACGGAAGTTGCTCGGCATCCATGGCCCGATTTTTGTCATCTTATTCTTGTGGGTCGTGGCCTTGCTGCTCACGGCGAGCGGAGTGGAGGTCGACAAACAGGGCAATGCAACATGGGTTGACTGCAAATATCTGAACAACTATCTGCACATGTGGTGGGCATTGCTGACCCTGCTGGCCGGTGTGGCTCTGGTGCTCTACGGGTTGGGGCGCACGTTGATGCAGCCTGGCTATCGCAGGGGCATCTGGCCCGCAGGCATCGGAACGGTGCTGGTGGTGATGTCGCTCTTCTGGGTGCTGGGCTACAATGGCACGGCCTATTATCCGTCGCTGCTCGATGTGCAGTCGTCACTCACCATCCGCAACAGCTCAAGCAGCCAGTTCACCCTCACTGTGATGAGTGTGGTGAGCGTGTTGGTGCCGTTTGTCGTGGCCTATATTGCCTACTGTTGGCGGGCCATGGACCGCGCTAAGCTCACGCGTGACGAACTTAACGGCGACAACCACTAGTGGGCATGTCGTCAGGCATGTCGATGTCGCCCTCATAGACGATGGTGGCGGGGCCGGTGAGCAGCACGTGGTTGTCGGTCTCGCGCCAATGGATGTCGAGCCTGCCACCGTCCATGATGATGCGGCTGCTACGGCCGGCACGGCCGGTGACCGCAGCGGCGACTGCCGTGGCGCAGGCTCCGGTGCCACAGGCCAGGGTGATGCCGCTGCCGCGCTCCCACACGCGCATGCGGATGCCGAGACGCCCCGGCTGGGCAAACTCGATGTTGCATCGCTCGGGAAAGCTGGGATGCCGCTCAAACTGCGCACCCCAGTAGGCCACATCGACGGTGCTCAGGTCGTCGACAAAGATGACATAGTGCGGATTGCCCATCGACACAAACACTCCCTCGTGCAGACTGTGTGTCGCGTCTGGGCGGTACAGTCGCTCGTCGGTCAGCACAGGGGCTAGCATGTCTACTGTCACGTTGCGCACCACACCGTCGGCCACGTCCAGGTCCAGCGTCTTGATGCCTGATGCCGTGAGCAGGCGCAGGTGGGTCTTGTGCGTGAGCCCTCGCTCATAGGCATACTTGCCGATGCAGCGGCTGGCGTTGCCGCACATCAGCCCCTCGCTGCCATCGGCATTGAAGATGCGCATCGTCAGGTCGGCCTCATGCCCATCGCCCCGACCCATCAGCACCAGCCCGTCGCTGCCGATGCCCACGTGGGGCTTGCTCCACGCGATGGCCACTGCTGCCGGGTCGGCGATGGGATGTTGCGTGGTGTCAACAAAGATGTAGTCGTTGCCCACACCGTGCATCTTGATGAAGTGTATCTTGCTGCTCATGTCACTTTGGCTTTGTTTTGTTGTTGCAAAGTTACACAACAGTTTTAGTGTTATGCAAATCTTTTTCAGAAAATTACCAAAAAAATCTTCTCCCGTCGACAATTCATAAAAATTTTATGAAATAGAATCATAAATTTTGTATATTTTGCATGATTTAAGGTTTGATTTTTGATTGTTTTGGTTTGAATATTGCAAAATTCACTACTTTTGCCACGACTTTTTACAACTAATTACAGAATTGAGATGGCAAAATATGACTTTGACCGCTGCATTGATCGTCATGGCACACAATGCAAGAAAATAGAGATGCTCAAGCAGAACTATGGACGCGATGACCTGTTGCCGCTGTGGATTGCCGACATGGACTTCGCCGTCTGCCCCGAGATTACCCAGGCCCTGGTGCGCCGGCTGGCCGACCATCCCATCTATGGCTACACCTGCACCTACGATGCCTACTGGCAGTCGATTATTGACTGGCAACGACGACGCAACAACTTCTGCTTCACCCAGGACGAGGTGACCTTTGTGGCCGGCATTGTCACCGGCTTTGGGCTGGCGGTCAACTTCTTCACACGGCCTGGCGACAAGATTGTGATTCAGCAACCGGTCTATTACCCTTTCAAGGAAGTAATCGAGGGCAATGGGCGCGTGATGGTCGACAACCCGTTGCTGCCAGCTGATGAACACCTCTACCGCATGGACCTTGAGGGGCTGGAGCGCATCTTCGAGCGCGAGCATCCGCGCATGATGGTGGTGTGCAACCCGCACAACCCAGCCGGTATCGCCTGGCCGGTCGATGTGCTGCGGCAGGTGGCGCGTCTGGCGCACAGGCATGGGGTCATCATCTTCTCGGACGAAATCTTCGGTGACCTGATGCTCTATGGCCACAAGCACACGCCCATGGCCACAGTCAGCGACGAGGCCGCCGCTGTCACCGTCACCTGTGGCGCACCCAGCAAGACGTTCAACATCGCTGGACTGAAGAGCTCGTGGTGCGTGGTCAAGAACTCTGAGTTGCGCGAGCCGTTTTTCCGCTGGATTGAGACCAACGAACTGTGCAATGCCAACATGGTGTCAATCATCGCCACCGAGGCGGCCTATCGCCATGGCGAGCAGTGGCTCGAAGAGTGCCTGCGCTACATCGAGGGCAATGTCAACTATGTCATCGACTACTGCCAGGAGCACCTGCCGGGCATCATCGCCGTTAGGCCCCAAGCGGGCTTCCTGCTGTGGCTCGACTGCACCGCACTGGGGCTGGAGCACGATCAGGTGGTCGACCTCTTTGTCAACCGCGCCCATCTGGCCTTGAACCAAGGGGCGATGTTCGGCCCTGCGGGCCGCCGCCACATGCGCATGAACATGGGCAGCCCGCGCTCGGTCATCGAGCAGGCCATGCGCCAACTGCACGCCGCCCTCGACACGCTAAGTTTACAGCTTTCTTGATTTGTGATACACTTTGACCGAAAGCAGCACCCATTGGCGAAATTATTTTGGGAGCGATATACCTGCTGTCCCTGAACACATTTGAAAACAACATTTAGCATACGCTAGCTGTAAGGTATCTCTTCAGCGATTCAGAAGAATCTCCTCTTACCCCCCTGTGCATCGAAGATGCAGAGCGGGTCGAAGACCCGATTTTGTTTGAAAAGACCATGCAAGTGCATCGAAGATGCACGCAGCTTGGTCCTGAGACTCGACCTGCCAAGTGCCTCGCAGAGGAACTTTAACCAGCTAAATACTGGCTGTTTGTCTGTAAAAGTTCCTCTACGAGGCACTTTTATTCTGCTCCTGTGTGGACCAAGCGGCGAGGACCTTCGGCCCTCTTGCATGGTCTTACGAACAAAATAGCTTCTTCGAAGCATCTTAGCGTCTCCGGCGCAATCTCTGAAGAGAGTTACGATGCTTTGGTTAAAAAAGGTACAAAAATGTGAGATGGCCCACACAAGCTGAATCTGCTCAGCACCGGACAGCCTGCTTGACGGCCGACATTCGGCTGCGCGAGACCGGGATGGACTCGTGGGTGTGACAGAGCACCAGTTGCATGGCTCCAGCATGGGTGACAATCTGCTCGACTTGATGCAGATTGACCAGGAATGCCCGATGGCAACGGATGATTGTCGGGCAGACCCTTAAGTCTTCTTCCATCTGGCGCGAGGTGGCTCGGAGCATGTCGCAACGCACCTGGCCATCGCTCCACTGAAAGACTTTGCTATAATTGCCGACGGCCTCAATGTATAGCAGGTGGTCTAGTTGCACTGTCACGGTCTCGCTGGTGGTGCCTGTGAGCACGATGGCTGGTGTGGCTTGAGCCAGGGGAGACGGTTGCGCGGGTTCGTCATGCGGTGTGGCGGGCTGGGCGGCTCTGGCGGCTGCGGCACGCAACTCGGCTTGCTGCTGCATCGTGTGCAGTCGCTCGTTGAGCCTCTTGGTCTCTTCCAGTTCGAGTGCTAAATAGCGGCTACGAAACTTGTAGCGCCAATACAGGCCGATGGCAAATGAGCAGAAAGCCAAGAGCAACAGTGTCTTCAGGAACCCCATGGGCGACAGCGGGTCGGGAGCGCCGATGGCACTCATGGGATAATGGAAATAGGTGCAGATGAGCAGTGCCTCGAGTGGTGTGTTGATCAACTGGAACCGCAGGTTGCGCTTGATGATGTAGTTGACCCCATTGTCGAGCGTGGCCGGCATGCGCAGAATGTATTTAACAAGCAGTTCTGTCACATAGCACATGGCGACACCCAGCATCAATATGGCAAGTAGGTGTACATACACCATGCCCCCCAACTCGGCCAGACCCATCGGTTGAAAAATGGCCAAGGCAAGACAGACGAATGCAACGCTGATGAGGCGCACTCGCAGGGTCTCTTTTTCTCTTTCATTCATACAGGCCACAAAGCTACAACAATCTGCCCACATAGCCAAACCATTCGTCACATTTCGTGTAAGTAGTCCCTGTTGATTGTCATTCGTCACAATCCCTTGCAGAATATCCCAGAAACTTGGCACCTGCCGCCAGTGGCCGTAATTTTGCACTCGCAATTGATGCGTGGCCGGACGCAGATTGCAAGTATGACTGCAACTATTATCAACAATCAAAAAGTAAAATAGAAAAATGAAAAGAATTACTGTTGCCATCATTATCGTCATGATAGCTGTGTTGCTGATGACATTCAAGGCCGTTGCTGTGACTCCCGACTTGAACGGGACCATACTGGATGAGAAGGGCGAACCGATGCCCTTCGTCAACGTGGTTTTGCTGTCGCTGCCCGACTCGGCCTATGTGCAGGGAGCAATGACCGATGAGCAGGGCCGGTTCCTCATCTCGACACCCCAAAGCACTGGCGTGCTGAAGGTGTCTAGCATCGGGTATGAGACACTTTATGTCGACCCAAGTGCGCTGGGTCAGCCCATCCAAATGAGAGAGGCAGCCCTGCTGCTGGGCGAGGTGGTCATCAAGAGCCAGCTGCCCAAGACTTTTGTCAAGGGCGAGGCCATGCGGACCACCGTCGCTGGCACGCTGCTGGAGAAGGCCGGCACCGTGACCGATGCGCTGAAGAGGGTGCCGTCGCTCGAGGCCGAGCGTGATGGTGGTGTCAAGGTGCTGGGTCGTGGCGATGCCGAGGTCTATCTCAATGGTCGTAAGGTGCAGGACAACAGCGAACTGTCGCGTCTGCGCTCTGACCAGATTCAGCACATCGATGTCATTCAGAATCCTGGGGCTCGCTATGCAGCGTCAACCCGTGCGGTGGTTCGCATCACGCTGAAGAAGGCCCAGGGCGAGGGTTTCAGTTTCCAGGACAACTTGACGGCCATGTATCAGTATCGTGGTACCATCACCAACAACCTGGATGTGAACTACCGCTTGGGCGGCCTCGATGTCACCGCCTCGTTTTGGGCTGGCCACTACGGGCACACCAAGTCGTTGCAGACCAACGACCTCACTTACTATGTCGGTTCGGACAGCTATGTGGGACGCAGCACCCAGGATGGGCAGAACGACTGGAATGGCTGGTCGCCACAACTGCAAATCAACTATATGGTCAACGAGAATCACAGCTTTGGGGCATACTATAAGTTTGACCGGCATCCCAGTGGTGAATTTAACTCGCTGTTTATCACCGACAACTATGTTAACGAAGTGTACACCGAGCGGTCAGAGAGCCGCATCTGGCAGGCCGACCGGTTCAAGAAGCACATCTTCAATGCCTACTACAACGGCAAGGTGGGCGCGCTGGGCATCGACTGGAATGTGGACGGCCTGTTCGACAAGACCACCACCCCCGGCAGCACGGCCGAGCAGACGACAGTGTTTGGTGACGAGGACGTGCACATCACTCGAGGCATCGAGAGCAACACCAACAGTGGCAACAACTTCTGGGCAACGAAACTCATCATGAGCTACCCGGTATGGAAGGGCAACTTGTCGGTGGGCGGCGAGTACTCGCACAACCGGCGCACCGATGCCTACAGCTTCTCGGCCACCAACTCGGTGCCAGTCAGGGCGACAGACACCGAGATCAACGAGTCGTCGACGGCAGCCTTCGCTGAGTATGGCCGCGCTTTTGGCCGGGTTTTTGCCCAGGTGGGACTGCGCTATGAGCATCTGAAGAACAACTATTACAACTTCAATGAGCGCGAGGATGACGCTTGTCGCGACTATGGTGACTGGTTTCCCACGGCGGTTGTCTCGGCTCCCATAGGCAAGGTGCAGTTGGCGCTATCCTATCGTCGCGACATCCAGCGTCCCATCTACAGCAACCTGACTAGCTCGACCATCTACATCAACCGTTACACCTATCAGAGCGGCAATCCCCGCTTGAAGCCGACCTATACGCACAGCTTGGTGCTCAATGCTGCCTATCGGTGGATGAACCTGACGTTGAACTATGCCCGCATCAAGGACGCAGTGACAATGGTTACCGAATTGTTTCCCGGCACAGATGACCCGATGGTCAGCCTGGTGCGCCCCGTCAACAGCCAGGATGGCTACAACCGCCTTAACGTCATCACCTCGCTCAATCCTGTGATTGGCTGCTGGCACCCCACATGGAGCATCTATGCCATCTTTCAGAACTACAAGACGCTGTGTGCTAGCGGCAACACCATCACGCTCAACCATCCATTCTGCTCGTTGTCGTGGAACAATGACATCGTGCTGCCGCGCGGCTTCAGGCTGAATGCGCACGTGCAGTGGACCTCGCGGGGCGACTACGACAACTTCCGTATTACCCGTTGTCGCTTCTACACCGGCATTGGCTTGCAGAAGGATGTCAGCCTGGGCCATGCCGGCTCGCTCACCGTCGACCTGCGGTGCATGGACATCTTCAATACCAACAAGGCTGGTGCCATCATCTTCGGGCTTCGTGAGTTGACCACCTATAATCCGGCTCGTCGCACCTTCTCGCTTGACCTCACCTGGAAGTTTAACACGGCAGCCAGCAAATATCGTGGCTCGGGTGCGGGCGACAAACAGAAGGCGAGAATGTAATGAATTAGAAATTAGGAATGATTATGACAATCCGATTAGAACAACCTGGTGATTACCGTGAGGTGGAGAACCTTACCCGCGAAGCCTTCTGGAACATTTACCGTCCCGGCTGCACCGAACATTATGTCCTCAATCAATACCGTAGCAATCCCGATTTTATCCCCGATCTCGACCTGGTGATGGAAGAGGACGGACGCATTATGGGACACATCATGTTTTCTAGGGCTGAACTAATTCTCGATGATGGCACGCGCCGTTCGTCGTGGACCTTCGGCCCCATCAGCATCCATCCCGACTATAAACGCAAAGGCTACGGCCTCAAGTTGTTAAACTACGCTCTAGAGAAAGCCCGTGCAATGAGCATCGGCTTCCTGTGTATGGAGGGTAATATCGACTTCTATCGCTATGCGGGCTTCGACTTGGCCAGCAAGATGGGCATCCATTACCATGCCGAGCCGCGCGATGCCGAGGTGCCTTATTTCCTCGCCCAGGAACTCATCCCCGGCTGGCTGAAAAACAACGGCATCATTGAGGCCACTTATTGCCCTCCCAGGGGCTACTTTGTCGCCGATGAGAACGCCGAAGCCTATGAGGCCTATGAAGCAACCTTCCCCGAAAAAGTAAAACTTCACCTGCCAGGGCAATTAGTATAATCTGTAATAAACATGATGCCTAATATAATGATGAAACAGGAAATCAATCCAAAGGATACCAATCGGGCGCTGGCATTTGAGTTGTGGATGAAATCACCCATGCCGATGGTGACGCTCACCAAGACCATCGACGTGACGCGGCTATATAAGGTAAGTCGGCGGCGCGGGTTGAAGTTCAACATGCTCCTGTGCTGGAGCATTGGCAATGCGGCGTTACGCATTGAGGAGTTTTACATGTTGCCCCAGAACGGGAAACTGTACAAATTCGATCGTATGGCCATTAACGTAATAGTTGACAACGTTATGGGTGGGCTAAGTTTTTGCGACATTGCCGTTACCGACAATCTGGAGCTGTTTAACGTCAATTACCTGCATCTGACCAAGACTATCAGTCAAACCTGTCAGGACATTTTAGACGATGAAGCCGTAATTGTCGGCACATCGGCTGTGACTGGCACAGAGCTCGACAGCATTGTCAACCAGTACACCGACCAGTTCTGCAATCCGATGGTGATGTGGGGCCGTTATCGCAAGAAGTTGCTAAAAGTCACCCTTCCCATCTCGTTCCAGTTCCATCATGCACAGATGGACGGTGGTCATGCCGCCCGATTCTTAGAAGAACTGCAAAAGACAATCAACACGATATAAATATACAAGATTTCATGACACTTCGACCATTCAATATCAACGATGCTCCGA
>CACZHT010000025.1 GCA_902781045.1 uncultured Bacteroidales bacterium
GGAGGTGTCGGTGGAGAAAAACAGCTTGTGTTTGCCTGTGGGCATGATCCAGATGACAAGCCGCACCGTGCACTTCAGAGCCTTAGAGTAGGCCAGCAGCGTGTAGGCCTTGCCCGGCAGCCCGTCCACGACGACGGGTGTCATCCTTGACAAGTCGAGCTTGTTGACGTCGATCTTGCCGTCCTTTATCCTGGGCCTTCCCTTCTTGCCTGTTGGCCCTCCCTGATAGAGGTAGTACAGCACGGCATTGTCGCGGAAGCGGCTGATGAGGTGGAACCCCTGGGCACGGATGCCTTCATAGAAGGTGCGGGTCGAGAAGAAGGCGTCGGCAACGACAAGGTCGGTCAGCTTGAGCAGTTTCTTGCGGTAGCGCTTGATGACCGCTATATAGTGGTCCGCCAGCGTCTTGTTGCGCTTCTTGAGTTCGAAGTTCCCCGGTGTCTGGTGGGCACGCAGCATCATGCAGTTGTGGGCGTCGATATCTATCAGCCCCAACCCCATGATCTCAAGCCCGTGCTTGACGGCACCCGCACATCCCGACCAGAAGCGACCGATATGCGGAGTCTTCTTGCCCGCCTTGCTGATGTAGCTGGGGTCGATGGCGATGGCCTTGCGACCCTCGGTGCCGAAGTAGCGCAGGGCAAGGGCGGCGTTGAAGCGCAGCCAGTTCAGGCTCTTCGAGCGCAGCCGCCCGAAGTTCTGGCGGTAGCACTGTTCGCAGTGAGTAGTACCTCGATGATGACTGACTCAAAACTTTTGCTTAACTTTGACGCGCAATCGTGCAAGGCCTCCTTGCAGATGCCCGTATATTGGTCGAGTGCTTCTGAAATATATCTCATATCTTAGCAGTGTTTGGCGACCACTAAGTTACTGAATATCAGGCACTTGACCAAATCTTATCAGTTATATATCATTAAAATAACTCATTGATTTTCAAATATTTAACTTAATTATTAACTAAGTATTGTTAACTTTAAACTTGAAGACCCCTTATTACATAGTCTACGAGGAGAAGCTGCGGCGCAATCTGGATCTCATCACGCGGGTGAGTCGCGAGGCTGGGGTAAAGATTATCATGGCTTTCAAGGCCAATGCCCTGTGGCGCACGTTCCCCATCTTCCGTGAGTATGGCATCTGCTCGACGGCCAGCTCGGTCAACGAGATGCTGCTGGCCAATGATGAACTTGGTTGCCTGGCACACACTTACTGTCCGGCCTACACCGACGAGACCATCGAGCAATTCATGGCCGGCAGCTCGCACATCACGTTTAACTCGGTTGACCAGTTCCACCGCTTTCAGGACCGCATAGAGTGCCACAACGCCACCACCGGTGCTCACCGCATCAGCTGCGGCCTGCGCATCAACCCCATGTGCTCGGTCATCGAGACCGACATCTACAATCCGTGCTGTCCGGGTTCACGCTTCGGCGTGACTGCCGACCGCCTGACCCGGCTGCCCGAGGGCATCGAGGGGTTTCACTTCCACGCTTTGTGTGAGTCGACGTCTCATGATTTGAAGCGGGTGCTTGAGGCCACCGAAGAGCAGTTTGGACGCTTTCTGCCCCGTCTGCGCTGGCTCAACATGGGTGGTGGTCACCTGATGACGCGTGAGGGTTATGACGTGGAGCATCTGATCGCGTTGTTGCTTGACTTCAAGCGGCGGCATCCCGGTCTGGAGGTCATCCTTGAGCCCGGCAGCGCATTCTGCTGGCAGACGGGCAATCTTGAGGCCACTGTGGTCGATGTGGTTGAGAACAGCGGTATCAGCACGGCCATTGTCGACGTGTCGTTTGCTTGCCACATGCCCGATTGTCTGGAGATGCCTTACAAGCCTCGCATCTCGCAGGCCCTTGACGAAGTTGACCCTTCACAGCCCACCTACCGCATCGGAGGCAACTCGTGTCTGAGTGGTGACTGGGTGGGCGACTGGAGCTTTGCGCGGCCTCTCAAGCCCGGCGACCGCCTGACCTTTGAGGACATGAACCACTACACAACGGTCAAGACCAACATGTTCAATGGCATCCAGCATCCGTCGCTGGTGCTGGAGCGCATGGACGGTGCCGTGGTGGTCATGCGAGAGTTCACCTACCAGGACTACAAGAGCCGCATGAACTGAGTTTTTAGACTTTAGACCTTAGACTTTAGACTTTTAGTTTTTAGTCGGGGCAACAACTAAGAACTAAAAACTAACTAACAACAAACTAACAACTAAGAACTTTATAAATGATGAAGCATACTCTTCCCTATTATGAGCCCATCATCAAATCGACGCAGAGCAAGGCCGACAATGACATTGTCGACGAGTGCGTCGAGCTTTACGAGGCCGGAAAGACCCACGAGTCGCTGCTTCGCCTCATCGACTTTTTCAACCCCGAGTTACGCCAGAAGTATGGTAACGCCGAGGGCACCGCACTGCACATCCCGCACGGCTCCATCATGGTGGACATCCTGCTGGGCGACGACGATGTGTACATTTACAGTGACTTCCTGTTGGTGCCTGACGACCAGCGTTTGCCCATGTTGCGTCAGGTGGCCGAGCTGAACTCCAGCCGCCTGATGTTGCCGCGCTTTGTGCTCACGGGCGACAAGCTGCGCATCGAGTATCGTTGCTCAACTCGGCAGTGTCACCCCTACAAGATTTTTACCGTTTTGCGCAACATCTGCATGGTGGGCGACCGCTATGACGACGAGTTCTGTGAGAAGTTTGGAGCCAAGCGCTGCTACACGCCTCACGTCATGCCCTATCAGCCACAGGAGGTAGACTATATCTACGACGGCATACAGACATTGTGTAGCCAGGCCCTGGAAGGAGTCGAGAAGTATAGTCGCCAGCGTTTCTATGGCTACGCCATGCAGCTGCTGGCCGCCACCATCTGCCAGATTTACTATATGGCCAGCCCACAAGGCATGCTGCTCAACAAGATCAATCGCACCATCGGTGAGTTGAGCCAGGACGACATCCCCATCCTCGACCAGATGAAGAAGGGTGTCACCGCCTTGCGCGAGATTCAGGCCATCAGCAAGCAAGATCTGGCTCACGACCTCTATCATGTCGAGATCCTGGCCTCGCCCAACCTGCGCGGCACGCTACAGACGCTGCAGAAGAAGCTGGCCGATGTATTTAAAGCATCGCTCGAACGTGTGCAGTTCAAAGACTACGAACAGAGCGCATTACGCTTGCTCTATGTCATCTATCGCCTCTTCTATGAGTACGACATTCCCGATGACATCAATGCAGTGCTTGCCGAGGGTCTGAAGAAGGCTAGCGACAAGCCCTTTAAAGAAGCTGCCTTCGCTCTGCTCGAGACCATCGACTATCTGATGGACGATGACAACTTTGAGGACAACGACGAGCAAGCGGCAGAGGATGGTGAGGAGCAGTTGCCCGTAGTGGAGTAGATAGATTTTAGACTTTAGTTAGTTCCTAGACTAAGAACTAACTAACAACTAAAAACTAACAACTAACAACTAAATTAGAAATCGATGTTTAATCCCGATATATTTAAAGCAGTGTTTCAGGTGAAGCACTCGGGCGGCTCGGGCAGTTGCTTCTACCTCAAGTCGCTCAACCTGTTTGTGACCAACAACCATGTGGTCGAAGGCTTCCACGAGGTCGCCATCCATGACCACAACAAGATTGCCCACCTTGCCAAGGTGGTGGTGGTCAACACCACCGTCGACCTGGCTCTGCTGGCCGTGGACGACGACTTCAGCGACCTGCCAGAGCTGACGCTCGCAGCCGACGACGCGCTCACCTATGGCGACAAAATGAAGGTGGCCGGCTACCCCTACGGCATGCCGTTCACCGTCACCGAGGGCACCGTCTCGTCGCCCAAGCAGCTGATGGATGGCCGCTACTATGTGCAGATCGACGCGCCCGTCAACCCCGGCAACTCGGGTGGACCCATCTTCAACGAGGCCGGTCAGGTGGCTGCCGTCACCGTTGCCAAGTTCACCGATGCCGACAATATGGGCTTCGGCATCCGCATCGAGGACCTCAAGCAGCTGTTGCTGTCGGTCGACAAGATTGACCGCAACAGCTTCCAGGTGCAATGCGACAGCTGTGAAGACCTCATTGCCAACGAAGAGAAAAACCAAGAGTTCTGCCCCACCTGCGGACAACGTCTGCCCGACGGGGTGTTTGACCAGCATGAGCTCTCGCCACTGGCCATTTTCTGCGAGAGGGCCATCGAGCGCCTGGGCATCAACCCCGTGGTGGCGCGCAACGGCGAAGAGTCGTGGCGGTTCCACAAAGGTTCGGCCGAGATACGCATCTTTGTCTACGACAATGACTACCTCTTCGCGGTGTGCCAGAGCAACCTCTTGCCTAAAAAGAACGTGTTACCCGTGCTCGAGTATATGCTCAGCGAGGACTTCGGCCCCTTCAAGATGGGCATCGAGGAACGCGACATCTACCTGCTCTACCGCCAGCACATCACCGATGTGACCGACATGAGCGACGAGGTGGCGCAGCAGGTGAGCGACAACCTTGTTGCCCTGGCCCTCAAGGCCGACGAGCTGGACAACATCCTGGTTGAGCGCTTCGGCTGCGAGTACTCACAGTACAGCCGTGTGGAATAATCCTCATTAGAAAAGCGATGAGCCGCTGGGACCGAGTCAAAGAGTACTTCAATCTGCAGCCCGACAAGTTAGATGAGCAGCAGACCATTGAGCAAATCAGCAGCAGTGTGGCGTTTCGCGGCGCCAACCTGTGGGTGCTGATTTTTGCCATCCTGATCGCGTCGCTGGGCTTGAACGTCAACTCGACTGCGGTCATCATCGGTGCCATGCTCATCTCGCCACTGATGGGGCCCATCATCGGCATGGGCCTGGCCGTCGGCATCAACGACCTGGACTTGCTGCGGCGGTCGGCCAAGCACTTCGGGGTGGCCACGCTCATCAGTGTGCTCACCGCCATGTGCTTCTTCCTGATTTCGCCACTGGGCGAGGCGCAGAGCGAGTTGCTGGCCCGCACGTCGCCCACGCTCTACGATGTACTCATTGCCTTCTGCGGCGGTGCTGCGGGCATCATCGCGTTGGCCACTCGCGGCAAGGGCAATGTCATCCCGGGTGTGGCCATCGCCACTGCGCTGATGCCCCCGCTGTGCACTGCCGGTTATGGCCTGGCCACCGGACATTGGCTCTACTTTCTGGGGGCGTTCTATCTGTTCTTTATCAACACTGTCTTTATCTGCCTCGCCACCTTCTTTGGGGTGCGGCTGCTCAAGTTCCGCCGGCGCGAGTTTGTGTCGCCGGCACGTGCCCACAAAGCCCGCAACATCATCACAGCTATCGTGTTGGCGACCATGATTCCGGCGGCTATCATGACATTCAACATCGTGGAGCAGAGCATCTTTGGCCGCGATGTCAAGCGCTTTGTCAACAAGGAGTTGACTCAGGACGGCACTCAGATTCTCTCGAGCACCCCCGACCGCTCGACGCACACACTTCATGTGGTGGCTGTGGGGCGCGAAATCTCGCCCGCCAAGCGCGACACCGCCCAGTCGCGCATGCACTTCTACGACCTGGAGCACTATCGCCTCAACATCATCCAGGGCACGCAGACCGACAGTCTGCTCAAGCTGGGCCGACTCAACCACACCATCCACGACAACAATCAGAAGCTACAGTCACAACTGGCACAAATTGCAGCCCTGCAGCAGCGGCTGGCGGGCTACACCCGCTACGAGACTCTGTCGGCCGATGTGAGCCAAGAAGTCAAAGCCCTCTACCCCACTGTTGAGTCCATCGGTTTGTCGCCCATGTCCATCGCCAGCACCGACACCCTTGCGCCACATTCGGTCGTCGTGGCACTGGTGCAAACCGGCAATGCCGGACGTTTGACCGCCACCGACCGCCACAAACTGCAACAATGGCTGCAAGTGCGCACCCAAGCCGACTCGCTCATCGTGATTGAGCGCTAATCCCCAATCGAGATGGACAAGGAATATGAGATAAGGAAATATACTGAGTATCCACGGGGGCATGACAACGAGGTCTCACGCAGTTTTGCCTATCGCTATCACGCTGGCAAAGTGTGGCTGAGTGCCAATGAGATATTCGACCGTCTTTCGGTAGAAGAAGATGAGTTTGAAGCGGCCTTTGAACAAGTCCTCTCGACATTGAAGGCACCGAATGATCGGGAGCTACAAGCGCATTCATTCCAATAACATCTAAAGACAGATTTTCGATATTGGATATACCTGATATTAAAAAACCGTTTATTGTCATAACTCGTGCAAATATTTTTGCGTCAGTTGAAACTAAACACCCACAAAAATACTAAATCATATCGACTCACGCAAATATTTTTGCGCGAGTTTACATCTTTTGCTCGAAATTTTAGTGTATTAGCACCGTCTATGGCATCGACAAGATATACGTTGGCTACAGTTCACAGGCGGCAAGGTTGAGTTTGACACCACCCTCGTCTCCTCCACCATCACCTACTGGTTTGGCAAGCGGTTGAGTGAACAGGCTGGTGAATAAGTTGGTGACCAAGTTAACACCACTGATAGACAATTAATTGATGGAGTTGTTGGCATAGTTGGGGAACAAGTTAGTGACCATGCTAGTGACCAAGCTAGTGACTAAGTACAACGATGGGTAAATGCCATTCGTGAAGATGTTGTCACTATGTTTGATTTGCTAAAACGATTGAACATTGCGAGTCGGCGATATTTGCGTGTTAATTTATTAACTCCGGCCATCGCTCAAGGCTATGTCCTGCGAGCATTCCCCGACAAGTCGAGCCACCCCAAACAGCGCTACCGCCTCACCTCCCAAAGGCCTCATCCTCCTAAACCAAATCGGCAACGATTGATAATAATTTCCCCCGCTACGCAAATTGGCTGCGGTCAGAGGTTGTACCTTTGCCTGCGAAAATGTGGCGTGAACTTTTTTATACACCATGTGTATAAGGAGTCTGAGGCCCAAAATTAGTTGGCAAGATATTTGGAGGCATGGCAAAATTACACTAATTTTGCAGTCGATTTTTGAGAACAATAATATTGCAGCAATGCAGAAACTGAGAGTTGACATATTGAAAGGCATTCGTTTTCAAAGCACAAATTGCTTTGAAAGCTATCGTCACATGCTCCCGTCAAGTGCATGGACGCCCGATGCCCACAAGTCGACTTTCCGGATTATGCGAGAGAACCCATATCATACTGCAATGTAACGCATAGTCATCCCCCCAAAGAGAGATACTACTCGATATACGAAGTGGTTGGAAAGTCAAGCAATGGCGAGACATTCCAACCACTTTTCGTTTTCCATGATGCCTATCACAGGCGATGAAGACTGACTTACCACCAGCCACCACTTCTCCTCATCGTCTTTGGCCTGAGGCACTTCAAAAACAAATTATTAACCGTGTCCACTGTGGCGCACAAAACTACAAGAAAATGATTGAATTCAAGAAGTACAGCTCCATCGAGAACTCGTTCAGCCGCGAGTTCATGGAGAACGTGGTGGCTCAGGTGCCACCCGACATGGAATGGGTCGTGCAGGAGAAAGTGCATGGCGCAAACACCAGTTTTCTGTGCGACGGCAATGAGGTGAAGTTCGCCAAAAGGACTTCAATGCTTGCCGACGGTGAACAATTCTACGATTATCAGGAACTGCTTGACCGCTACAAAGAGCGAGTGTTTGACCTTTTCAACAAAGTGAAGGCCATTATTCCTGAGGCAACCGCAATCTCGGTTTTCGGCGAAATGTTTGGTGGTTCCTACCCTCACAACGAGGTGAAACGCAAGCCGAAGATGTCGCTGATCCAAAAGGGCGTTTGCTACTGCCCTGGACATGAGTTCTATGGTTTTGACATCTATGTCTTTACTGGTAGCGATGGTCAATACCTGCCAGTTGACGAGGTGAATAAGCTCTTTGAAACCACAGGTTTCTTCTACGCAAAGACATTGTTCCGTGGCTCGCTCACAGAGTGTCTGAAGCAGCCAAACGCTTTTCAGAGCAAAATCGCCGAATGGCTTGGACTGCCAGCCATCGAGGACAACATCTGCGAAGGGGTGGTAATACGTCCAGTGATGCCTTGCTACCTCAGAAACGGTTCAAGGGTTCTCATCAAGAACAAGAACGAGCGTTTCGCAGAGAAAAAGGGCGTGAAGAAACGCAACAAGCTCTTTGCCGAGCCAGTTCCTTTCAGCGAAGAACTGAAGTCGCTGATTGTCGAAGCCGAGGCATACGTCAACGAGAACCGTCTCGTCAATGTGGTGAGTCACATCGGTGAGGTCCACTTCCCCAATGATTTCGGAAAGGTGATGGGGATGTTCTCAAAAGACGTGCTTACAGACTTCCTCAAAGAGCATGGCGGCGAGTTTGACGCTCTCGACAAATGCGAGCAGAAAACTCTCAACAAAGAGGTCAACAAGCTCTGTACCGCACTGGTAAAGCAGGTGTACATGAGCAAAGCTTATATAATTGAGTAAAATAGATTATCAATGAATCTCCCCATATCTCATGACTGGGGCTTGGGGAGATTAAAAATATAGGAGGACTAATCATGAGCGGAGGTACATTCAATTATGACCAATGGCATATTCAACAGATAGCAGACCAAATAGAACAAACAATCATAGAAGCGGGACGTAGGATTACCCAAACATCTGACGACAATGAATATCGGCGTTATTCTTTTGAGGAGATGGATGAGTATTATCCAAAATTCAACTCAAAAACACTCGGAATCATGAAGCGAGCGGTATATGTTTTGAGGATGGCATACATCTATGCGCAAAGAGTGGATTGGCTGCTTGCAGGTGATGATGGAGAAGACAATTTAGAAGAACGCTTACAAATGGAATTGTCTGAACTTAAGGCGAAATATCCCAGCGGAAGATTCACTTATAAAACGCGAAAGGTCAAATATGACGATGAGTGTGGTCGATACAGAATAATAAATGAACAATAACAACTACCGCTCCCAGTCTTATTGGGATTGGTTTAAAACGAGATTGAAATTCAATATGGAAACAATAATACGAGGATTGAAGCCCGATGGCTTGTTCTTCACAAGCGACACGCACTTCAACCACATCAATATCCTGGATTATTGTCAACGCCCATTTGACAATATCGAACAAATGAATGAAGCGTTGATTAACAACTGGAATCGTGTAGTCGGGAAGAACGACATTGTGTTCCACTTGGGAGACTTTTCTTTTGGAGGCGCTGCTTACTGGAACAATATTCTTGACCGACTGAACGGCAAGATATACCTCGTAGTGGGTAACCACGACTTGAGGAATATGCGTCCATCAATAATGAGCCGATTTGAGTGCGTCGCCATGCAGATGTATATCGAAGTTGAGGAACAACCGATATACCTCAACCACCACCCATTCCTGTGTTATGGAGGGTCGTATGACAACGTGTGGCAGCTCTTCGGGCACGTTCACACAAGGCAAAATAATACTGGACAAGACGCTCCGAGGCTGAATGTGCTGTTCCCCACTCAGTATGATGTGGGCGTTGATGCCAACAGCTATACGCCGGTTTCATTCCGGCAAGTTAAAGAATTTATCAACCAACAAATCATTTCAAAACAATGAAACAGTTGTACATGAGTTCGATATGTGGCACAGGTGAACGTCCCTGTCAGCCAGAGTTTTCCACGATTTAACAACTAGAGTTATGAACGATAAAAATAGAATACAAGATAATGCCAGCAAACAAGAATGCGTTAATTCGCTACAAGACTATAGACCGCTGCCTGAGGAACAGGTACCGTCGGTGGACCATCGACGACCTGGTCGAGGCTTGCTCCGACGCCCTCTACGAGATGGAGGGCATCGTGAAGGGGGTGTCGCTACGTACTGTGCAGGGCGACCTCCAAATCATGAGGTCCGACAAGTTGGGCTACAACGCCCCCATTGAGGTGTACGACAAGATCTACTATCGTTATGCCGACCCGGATTACTCCATCAGTGACATGCCGCTCAATGATGATGACTGCAACCTGCTGCTTCACGCCATCAAGTTGCTCAGCGGTGAAACAGTAAATCTCGAAGATGTGAAGGAAATCCTTGCTCAAGTGAGAGAACGCCTTACCGTCCACTCATTCATGAATAGATAATGCCCCGACTTTTTCGCGTCGGTTAAAGCCGGGGCAATTATTCAAAAAGAGCTTTAGCGGCACTATTTTTTAGAAAAATGATAAAAAAGTGCAGATTATTATTGGAGCGCAAAAAGGCTGCAGTCGAGGGTTATACCTTTGCAGAGTCAAAAAGATAAACAACGGAGAATTACCCAAGTTGGTGAAGGGGACGCACTGCTAACGCGTTAGGCCGGTAACACGGCGCAATGGTTCGAGTCCATTATTCTCCGCGAACATGGAGGTTTGGCAGAGTTGGTAAATGCACTGGTCTTGAAAACCAGCAGACGATGATGCGTCTTAGGGGTTCGAATCCCTTAGCCTCCGCAATAAAGGCTCGTTAGCTCAGTGGATTAGAGCACGACGCTACGAACGTCGGGGTCGGGAGTTCGAGTCTCTCACGAGTCACATGTTGGAACTTTGGCAGACTTGGTGTATGCGCTGGACTGAAAATCCTGAGAACGTGGTTCGACTCCACGAGGTTCCACAACACATTGAGGTGTTCTCTAGCGGCAATGAGGGCAGACTGTAAATCTGCTGCCATATGGCTTCGGGGGTTCGAGTCCCTCCACCTCAACAAATGCTTCAATAGCTCAACTGGCAGAGCAGCTCACTTGTAGTGAGCAGGTTGTTGGTTCGATTCCGACTTGAAGCTCAAACTATACTCTTGTGGCGCAATCGGTTAGCGCATCTGCCTGATACGCAGAAGGCTGTATGTTCGAGTCATACCAAGAGTACCAAAATGTGGGATGCCTGGAGGTGGTTCCCAGAGCGGTCTCATAAGCCGCAGACGTGGGTTCGAGTCCCACTCCCGCAACAACATACTCTCGTGGCGCAATAGTCAGCGCGTCTGTCTTATACACAGTAGGTTGCAGGTGCAAGTCCTGCCGAGAGTACAATGACCTTAGGGTAATAGTTCAGTTGGTAGAATGCTTGGTTTGGGACCAAGTGGTCGCACGTTCGAATCGTGTTTACCCTACAAAACTTAGGGTATAGGTCAAACGGTTAAGATGTCGCCCTGTCACGGCGCACGGAGCGGGTTCAACTCCCGTATACCCTGCAAATGGCGTTATAGAGTAACTGGTCAACTCGTCGCTCATTCAAGGCGAAGATTACGGGTTAGAGTCCCGTTGACGCTACAAGATTCAAGACTCCGTAACTCAGTCCAGTAGAGTATCACACTTTTAATGTGAGAGTCGTGGGAGCAAAGCCCACCGGGGTCACAAGACACTTTGGGATGTAGCTCAGAGGCAGAGCAGGTGACTGTTAATCATCAGGTCGAGATTTCAAAATTCTCCATCCCAGCAAATTGCCTCATGGTGTAATCGGCAACACAACGGTTTTTGGAGCCGTTGTTCCAAGTTCGAATCTTGGTGAGGCAGCCAATGATCCTCCAGTAGCTCAATGAATAGAGCAACAGACTTCTACTCTGAATGTTGATGGTTTGTATCCATCATGGTGCACAATCTGTGAGAATACCCAAGCGGTTGAGGGGGCGGTCTGCAAAACCGTCATTCGTCGGTTCGAATCCGACTCCTCACTCTATCCAAATAAAAGAATATTGCTGTCCGATAAAAATTATCGTGCGGCTGCAGATTATTGACTCCACCACGGTGACACTTTTCTCCAAAGCCATTTTCAAGGGTGCAGAACGCAATCCCAAGACAGGCAAAAAAAGGGCGGCATCAAGGTCCACTCCATCATCGCGGCTCCACCTGGCCCACCTTCGCTCTTCTATTAGGGGCTTGTCTTCTCAAAAAATGAACCTCAGCAACTGTTTATCGAGGCTGAGGCAATGTGATTTTCCCGATTTTGACTTTTATCGGACAGCAATAATTTATTTATTTTTTACGTTATTAAAAAAAGTATTTTTGTCTTGCAATTCGCAGGATTCTTCTTATACTTCTATATTCGCAATTTCTTTAATTGATTATAATTACAGAATTATGAAACGAGGGAAACAAATCTGTGAGACGCTGAAGGGAGTCCGTATCGAGATTGCCCGGGCCAATGAGATTGACTACACGCCGCGTGAGTGCCACCACGAGGGCGACTGTGCGGGCACGTGCCCGGCCTGCGAGAGCGAAATGCGCTGGCTCGAGGGGCAGCTGCGTCTGCGCCAGTCGGACTGGCCTCGCTGGCATCGTGCACACATTCAGCCCAAGCCTCACAGACTGGCACACACCCTCAGCCCAGCAAACAAGTTAGTGATTGCGAGTGTTGTGAAGTGTTGCTACCTTTGACGACCATTGATTCAACATCAAACAGCTGCAACTCCATTGAGACTAAATATGCCGGTATGAGGAATCTTTCAACCGACTCAACAATCATTCCTAGAGGAACGGGAAACGAAATTTTTGGCAACTCACCAACTCCCCCTCAATATCCTGGCGGAAATGCTGCTTTATTAAAAGACCTAATACATGGTATAAGTGGCAATCAAGTAGAACTGACAGGGAAGGTCATTGCCCAATTTCTTGTTGACACCGATGGGAGCATTGATTCCATTAAGATAGTCCGAACTCTTAATATGGAAGCAGATAGTTGTGTCATCAATGCCATCAAATCTCTTCCTCACCGATTCAAACCAGCAGTATATAATGGGAAAGTTGTTAAAATGAGATATACATTGCCAATCTATTTCCAACCACAAAAACAATGATATGAAACGAGGGAAACAAATTTGTGAGACGCTGAAGGGAGTCCGTATCGAGATTGCCCGGGCCAATGAGATTGACTACACACCGCGTGAGTGCCACCACGAGGGCGACTGTGCGGGCACGTGCCCGGCCTGCGAGAGCGAAATGCGCTGGCTCGAGGGGCAGCTGCGTCTGCGCCAGTCGGTGCAACAGCTGTTCACATCCCATACAGACAGCGGGCATGGTCGAGGACCCTAACGCGCCAGCTGTGATGTGCGACACCGACTCGATTGAAATGCTCGAGGGCGATGTAATTGCTCCGCCGCCCGAGGGGATAGAGCAGCAAGAGCCCGTCGAGATTGACGGTGTGATGCAACAAGAAGACCCCGAGGACAACCGCGACCGGCGCACACGTTGATGACGGCTCCCTTCATCGGCATCAACCGGCACCGCCTTGCCACCGACGGCAAGGGGGTTACTACGCTTGTGGCCTTCAGTGGCTGCCCACTGCGGTGCAAGTATTGCCTGAATGACCAATGCCATGACCCTGAACGGACTGTGGCGACATTGAGCCCCCAACAGCTGCTCGACCAGGTGATGGTCGACAACCTCTACTTCCTGGCCACGGGAGGCGGCATCTGCTTTGGTGGCGGCGAACCGCTGCTGCACAGCGAGTTTATCCATCAATTCTGTACAATGAAGGCTGCCGAGTGGTGCATCAGCCTTGAGACCTCGCTCAACGTGCCACGGCACCACCTGGAGCGCGTGGCAGGCGACATAGACCACTATTATATCGACATCAAGGACTTGGATCCCGTCATCTATCATGACTACACCGGCTGCGACAATGCCCAGATGCTAGCCAACCTGCAATGGCTGCTGCGGCTGGGCGGAATGGCCCAGCGCATCACCGTGCGTCTGCCCCACATCCCCAATCACAACACCCCCAACGATATCGCTCGGAGCAAAGCGAAACTCGCCGAGATGGGCATCACCCACATCGACGAGTTCAACTATATCATCCGCTGAACGAATTGCGGAATTGGAGAGGTGTCATGCCGGAGAGTCGTTTGAAGTACTTGGTGAAGAAGCTGGTGTTGGCAAAGTTCATCTCGTCGGCGATTTGTGCCACAGGCTTGTCGGTGTGGCGCAACGCGACCATGATTCGGGCAATGATGGCCTCATCAATCCATTGCTTGGCGGGCTTCCCACTCACCTTATTTATTATCGAGCTCATATACCGTGGCGACAAGCACAATTGCGAGGCATAGTAGCTGATGTGATGCTCGTGCGCGGCATGCTGGGCCACGAGCTGCATGAAGTCGGCAAACAATCGCTGCTCTCGGCTCAGTGCGGTGCGTTCCTCATCCTCGCGACTGCTCCACAGGCCGTCGACCAGCCACAAGAAGGCTGCGATGAGCCGCATGGTGGCAGGCAGATTGGGTGTCGCGAGACGCACCGACTCGCAGATGAGCAGGTGCAGGCGGTCCAGCAGCTGCAGCTCGTCGGGCTGAAGTCTGAAATGAAAGTCCCGCAGATGGCCGTCGAATGCCTTAGGAATATCAGTTCCCAGCACCAGTGACAGGAACTCGTTGCTGATCGACAGACCAATGCCTTGAGCATCGGACGAAACCTCATGGAACTGCACCAGGCCGTTAGGACCCAGATATACCAACTCTGGGGCTTGAAAATGCCTTTCGATCAAGTTGATGACCGGTCGTGCCTGGCCCTGCACAACGATGAGAATGCGCATCTCGTCCATCACCACGGGCTCGTGCCCGAATATTGTCTGAAACTTCGACGCATTGGCATGCCGGGCCACCACAAAGTTCTGCGAGATATAGTGCTGCACCGTCTGTGCATCCTGCTGCTCCAGCAACTGCTTGAAGCGAGCCAGTGTAAAATGTTCAAGATTCTCCATTGTCAGACACGTTTCACATTAAAAAAGACATAAGAACAAAAGAACAAAAAAGTTTACACAATCCGCGGTGGTCACGAAAACTATCACAAATTATCGAATTATCGAATATCTGCCACATTCGCGCAATTCGCGGTTAAAAAAGACATAAGAACATAAGAACAAAAATTTCGCGTTTCTTCGCGGTCAAGGCCCCCCCTGCTTCGCGCAGTTTCGCGGTTGTCACGATAGCTATCACGAATAATCGAATTATCGAATCTCTGCCACATTCGCGTAATTCGCGGTTTAAAAAAGACATAAGAACAAAAATTTCGCGCAGTTTCGCGGTTGTCACGAAAACTATCACGAATTATAGAATTATCGAATATCTGCCACATTCGCGCAATTCGCGGTTTTAAAAGGCTTTTTTGACCGCAAAGATAATTATTTTTTCGCGAAAATAGTGCTTTTTGGAGAAAATAGTACAAAAAGGACATTATTTCACTGATATGGATAACGACCGCCAGCGGCAAAAGCAGTAACTTTGCCATCGAAATAAACAACCAGAAAGATGATGAATCGAACAATCGCCACATTAACCTTGTGTCTGGTAGCGACTGTTGCCATGTCGCAGACCACACTGGAGCAATGCATGCAGGCCGCCGAGCGCAACTACCCGCTCATCCGCCAGTATGACCTGATTGCACGCACGACCGACCTCACGGTGGCCAACATCGGCAAGGCCTGGCTACCGCAGGTGTCGGCCACAGCGCAAGCCACTTGGCAGAGTGCGGTCACGGCCTGGCCCGAACAGATGCAGGCCATGCTGAGCCAGATGGGTACAGACATCAAGGGCCTGAAGAAAGACCAGTATCGTGTGGGCATCGATGTGAACCAGACCCTATATGACGGCGGTGCCATCGGTGCGCAGCAAGCCATCGCCCGCGAGCAAGGAGCGGTGCAGGCCGCGCAGACCGAGGTCACGCTCTACGCCGTGCGGCAGCGAGCCAGCGAGATGTACTATGGCCTGCTGCTACTCGACGACCAGTTGTGCCTCAACGCCGACCTGCAGACCCTGCTGGCGGGCAGCGAGAAAAAGCTGGCCTCGCTCTACAAGCGCGGTGCTGCGGCCGAGTGCGACTACCTGGCCGTCAAGGCCGAGCGGCTCAATGCCATGCAGCAGCAGACCAGCCTGCAGTCGCAGCGGCAGACGCTGGCCCGGATGCTGAGTGCATTCTGTGGCATCGAAGTCACCGATGTGGTCAAGCCCAACGTGGCCGAGGTGGATGCCGATGCGGCCAACCGCCGCCCCGAACTGCGCCTGGCCGACGCGCAACTGCGCCTGGCCGATGCCCAAGAGCGTGAGCTCAACTCACGGCTGATGCCCAGGCTCAGCCTGTTTGCCTCAGGCTTCTACGGCTATCCGGGCTACAATATGTTTGAGGACATGATGCGCCACAAGTGGTCGCTCAACGCCATGGTAGGCGCACGGCTGACGTGGAACATCGGTGCACTCTACACCCGCAAGAACGACAAGGCCAAGATTGAGCTGCAGCGTGCCTCGGCTCAGAACAGCCGCGACGTGTTCTTGTTCAACAACCGGCTGGAGCAGGCGCAGCAGACCGACGACATTGCCCGCTACCGCCAGATGGTGAACACCGATGACGAGATCATACAGCTGCGCACGTCGGTGCGCAAGGCTGCCGAGTCGAAGCTGGCCCACGGCATCATTGATGTCAATGAGCTGGTCAAGGAGATCAATGCCGAGAACGCCGCCCGCGTCCAACAGTCCATTCACCAGATTGAGTGGCTCAAGGCAATGAGCGACCTGCAATTAGTTGTTGGTTTTTAGTTGTTAGTTGTTAGTTGAAAACTTAAAGTATAATTCAAGATGATGAAGAGAATCATGCTATATGCAGCCGTTGTGGCCCTGCTCGCTGCTTGCGGCTCACGGGAGAAAGAATTTGATGCCACAGGCACATTCGAGGCCACCGAGGTCACCGTCTCGGCCAAGGCATCGGGAGAACTGACAACACTCGAGGTGCAGGAGGGACAAGAACTCACTGCCAACGCGCAGGTGGGCAAAATCGACGACACGCAGCTTGTGCTCAAGAAACAGCAACTCGAAACAACACGCAACCAACTGGGTGCCAACAAGCGGCAACTGGGTGCCACACGCAACGCGACCACCAGCAGGCGGCTCGACCTGGAGAAGCAGGTGGCCAGCATCCGACAGCAGATTGCCAATGCCCGACGCGAGCGGCAACGCTACACCGAACTGCTGCGTGACGGGGCCGTGCCACAGAAGCAGGTTGACGAGATTAATTACCAGATCAGCGTGCTCGAGAAGCAGCTCAGCGCTACTCAAGACCAGATACGCAGCAACAATGCCAGTCTGGCCGAGCAGGGACAGAGCATCGACGCGCAGATCGAGGGCATCAACTCGCAGCAAGCGGGCATCGATGTGCAGCAGAGCCAGCTCGACGACCAGATTGCCAACACCGTCATCAAGGCTCCCATAACGGGAACGGTGCTGGAGAAATACGTTGAGCAAGGCGAGTTTGTCACAGCAGGCAAGCCACTGTTCAAGATGGCCGACGTGCGCCACATCATCATGCGCGCCTACGTCACCTCGGCGCAGCTGCAGCAAGTCAAGGTTGGCCAAAAGGTCAAGGTCATGGCCGACTATGGCAACAAACAGCTCAAGGAGTACGACGGAACGGTCACCTGGATTTCGAACCAGTCGGAGTTCACGCCCAAGACCATCGTCACCGACGATGAGCGTGCCGACCTGGTCTATGCCATCAAGATTGCCGTCGACAACAGTGACAGTAGCATCAAGATGGGCATGTACGGCAAGGTGAAGTTCAGTAGTTCAGAAGTTCAGTAGTTCAGCCGTTACTCACGACCATGACAACTATTAACTATAAACTTTTAACTATAAACTCAACAAATGAAATCCATTGAAGTTGAGCATATTACCAAAACCTATAACCGCGTTACCGCACTGGACGATGTGAGCTTTAGCGTCGACAAGGGCGAGGTTTTCGGCCTCATCGGCCCCGATGGTGCCGGCAAGACCACGATGTTCCGCATCTTGTGTACCTTGCTGCCAGCCGACAGCGGCACGGCGACAGTCGATGGCCTGGACACCGCCAGCCAGCTCACGGCCATCCGCTCGCGTGTGGGCTATATGCCCGGCAAGTTCTCGCTCTATCAGGACCTGACCGTGCGCGAGAACCTGGAGTTCTTCGCCACGCTATTTGGCACCACGGTCGACGAGGGCTATGACTCGATCCGTGCCATCTACTCGCAGATTGAACGGTTCGAGGGCCGTCGCGCGGGCGCATTGTCGGGCGGCATGAAGCAGAAGCTGGCTCTGTCGTGCGCCCTGGTGCACAGCCCCAGCGTACTCTTCCTTGATGAGCCCACCACAGGCGTTGACCCGGTGAGCCGCAAGGAGTTTTGGGACATGCTCACCATGCTCAAGGAACGTGACATCACCATCGTGGCCTCGACACCCTATCTCGACGAGGTGCGCCGCTGCGAGCGTGTGGCTTTCCTCGACCATGGTGTGGTGCGTGGCATCGACACACCCGAGGTCATCCTCGACCGTTTTGCTGATATTTTCAACCCACCCGGCATCGCCCGTGAGAATCAGACCGAGGCCGACAGTGGCAATGTCATCGAGGTGAGCCACCTGGTCAAGGCATTTGGCACATTCCATGCCGTTGACGACATCTCGTTCACTGTCAAGCGGGGCGAGATATTCGGCTTTCTCGGAGCCAACGGCGCGGGCAAGACCACGGCCATGCACATGCTCACCGGGCTGAACCAGCCCACCAGCGGCACCGGCACGGTCGCAGGCTATGACATCCGCACCCAGCATGAGCTGATCAAGCGCCACATCGGATATATGAGTCAGCGGTTCTCGCTCTACGAGGACTTGACCGTGGCCGAGAACATCCGCCTGTTTGCCGGCATCTATGGCATGAGCGACGGCGAGATAGCCCGCAAGACCGACGAGGTGCTCGAGCGTTTGCAGTTCAGCGAGCACAAGAACGACCTGGTGGCCTCGCTGCCCCTGGGCTGGAAACAGAAGCTGGCATTCACAGTGAGCATCTTCCATGAGCCCAGCGTAGTGTTTCTGGACGAGCCCACCGGCGGTGTCGACCCTGCCACACGCCGACAATTCTGGGAACTCATCTACGACGCGGCCCAGCGCGGCATCACCGTGTTTGTCACCACCCATTATATGGACGAGGCCGAGTATTGCGACCGTATCTCCATCATGGTCGACGGCAAAATCAAGGCCATGGGAACCCCCGATGAACTCAAACGGGAGTTTAACCAGCCCGACATGGATCATGTGTTCACTCATCTTGCCCGCCAGGCGGTGCGCTCAAGCGACTAGACTTTCAAGTTTCTAAAGTAGTTAAGGAGTTAAGGAGTAAAATGGAGTTAAGACATCACACTGTTGTGGCAGCAGGAAGGCCGGGTGCCGCGAGAACAGCCACCATTATGTAACGGCTTTACTACTTTACTACTTTACTACACTACTACATCACTACTTTAGAAAGTAACAAAACTGATTATGAAGCAGTTCCTATCCTTCGTTCAGAAAGAAGCGCGGCACATCTTGCGTGACAAGCGCACGATGCTCATCTTGTTCGGCATGCCGGTGGTGATGATGCTCATCTTCGGCTTTGCCATCACCAACGATGTGCGCAACGTGCGCACGCTGGTGGTCACCGCTCACAACGACCACGCCACACAGCAGGCCATCGACCGCCTGGCCGCGTCACAGTATTTTGTCATCGTGGGTGCCGTGGCCACTCCCGCCGAGGCTGAGCTGCAAATTCGCAACCAGAAGGCCGACTTGGCCATCATCTTTGGCCGCGACTTTGCCTCGAAACAGAGCGGACTGCAGATGATGGTGGACGGCAGCGACCCCAATATGGCCCAGCAGTGGACCAACTATGCCACGCAGACCATCCTCAACCCATCGGCCTCGCCGGTCAACATGAAGATGCTCTACAACCCGCAGATGCGCAGTGCCTACAACTTCGTGCCGGCCATCATGGGCATGTTGCTCATGCTCGTGTGTGCCATGATGACCTCTATCTCGATCGTGCGCGAGAAGGAGCGGGGCACCATGGAGGTGCTGCTCGTGTCGCCTGTCCGCCCGCTGATGATGATTGTTGCCAAAGCCGTGCCCTATCTGGTGTTGGCCTTTGGCATTCTGGTCATCATCCTGGTCATGGCGCGTTATGTGATGGACGTGCCGCTGGCCGGATCACTCTTCTGGATTGTGGTCATCTCGCTCATCTACATCCTGCTGGCCTTGTCGCTGGGGCTGCTCATCTCCAGCGTGGCGCAGACCCAGCTAGTGGCCCTGCTGCTCTCGGCCATGGTGTTGTTGATGCCCATCGTCATGCTCTCGGGCATGCTGTTTCCCATCGAGTCGATGCCCCGTGTGCTGCAATGGGTGTCGGCCGTCATCCCGCCACGCTATTACATCGCCGCCATGCGCAAGTTGATGATTATGGGTGTGGGCATCGGCGATGTGCTGCGCGAGGTGGGCATCCTGGTGGCCATGACTGTCGCCTTGCTCGCTCTGGCCCTGGTCAAATTTAACAATCGATTGGAATGACACTGAAATATCTCATACAGAAGGAGTTCCTGCAGATTAGGCGCAATGCCTTCCTGCCGCGGCTCATCATCGTGTTTCCCATCATGGTGATGTGCGTGCTGCCCTGGATCATGAACCAGGAGGTGAAGAACATCGTTGTCGACGTGGTGGACAACGACCGCTCGGCCTTGTCGCAGCGGCTGGTGCATGACATCGAGGCCAGCAAATACTTCATTTTCAATGGTCAGAAGGCCAACTACGAGCAGGCGCTGCAAGAGGTTCAGCAGAGTCTGGCCGACATCATCCTGGTCATCCCGCGTCACTACAGCCGCGACCTGGTGGCTGGCCGACAACCACAGGTACTCATTGCCGCCAACGCCGTCAACGGCACCAAAGGGGCCATGGGGTCAGCCTATCTGTCGCAGATTGTCACCTCACATTCCAACCCTAGTGTGGCGGCCATCCAATCCAGGCTGCAGACCCTCAACCTCTACAACAAGCACCAGAATTACAAGCTCTATATGATTCCCGCTCTGCTGGCCATCGTGATGATGCTGTTATGCGGCTTCTTGCCCGCGCTCAACATCGTGGGCGAGAAGGAATCGGGCACCATCGAGCAGATCAACGTCACCCCGGTGTCGAAGTGGTCGTTCATCCTGGCCAAACTGATTCCCTACTGGATCATCGCCCTGTTTGTGATTGTGGTGTGTCTGTTGCTGTCGTGGCTGGTCTATGGCATCACCTGCCAGGGACCTGTGGCACTGGTGTTTGTCCTGGCGATGCTGCTGGCCCTGTTCTGGAGCTCGTTCGGGCTGGTGATCTCCAATTACAGCGACACGATGCAGCAAGCCATCTTTGTCATGTGGTTCTTTGTGGTGATGATGCTGCTGCTCAGCGGCCTGTTCACCCCCGCACGGTCCATGCCCGACTGGGCCTACGCCACGACCTACGTCAACCCCATGCACTACTTCATCGATGCCATCCGCACCGTGTTTATCCGTGGCGGCGGCTTGTCAAGCATCCTGCATCAGCTGGCGGCGCTTGCCGGCATCGGCCTGCTGATGGCCACCTGGGCCATCGCCAGCTACAAAAAGAACAGTTAATTCAATTATCTAAAGTGCAGCACTTTAGATAATTGAAGGTTAGAGGTTAGAGGTTAGGGGTTAGAGAAGAGAATCTCTCCGAAATTTTGGGAAGTAAATATTCACCGATTGTGCGTTTCCCCTCCCCATTCCCAAAGGGGAGGGGTTAGGGGTGGGGTTTCAATACAGCAATAATTATAAAAAAAGTGGCAACACTTGCTCGTTGCAAATCTTGTGCAAACGAGCGCAATGATGCTTGCATCAATTGGCGAGTGCAGCCAAGATTATCCAAACCCCACCACCAGCCCCTCCCCTTCCGCAAAGGGGAGGGGAGGCTGCAAATTGCACTAAATTGCACTAATTGTTGAGCGGCCTAAATACCAGAAAGGGGAAGGGTAGCTGAAAATTGCACTAAATTGCACTAATTGTTGAGCGGCCTAAAAACCAGAAAGGGGAAGGGTAGCTGAAAATTGCACTAAATTGCACCAATTGTTGAGCGGCCTAAAAACCAGCGAGGCGGTATATGCCTCCAGTTGCCATTGAGCATTGATCCCAAACCCCACCCCTTCCCCTCCCCTTTCTCAAAGGGGAGGGGAAGCTGCCAACATTGTGCATTGCTCAGACTGCCACAGGTCAATTCTTGCCCAGGATGATGTTAATCAGCGTATTCACGTCGGCCACATCGACCGAGTCATCGCTATTGATACAGGCGCGGCCATCGTAGTTCGCGGCATCATCCTTGCCCAGGATAATGTTCACCACGATGTTGACATCCGTCACATCCACCGAGCCATCGAGGTTCACATCGCCCCGCAGCCACGACTGGTGCGACACGGTGACGGTACATTGCTCCTCGGCTCCGGCATACTTGTCGGTCAGGGCACCGGTGCCGGCCTTGATGTTGTCGATGGTCAGGGTGTACTCGCCGTCAGGGGTGTCGGCTTGGGTGGTGAACGGCAGGGTGAGGATGCGACCCTCGCCGGGTGCCATCGTGCCGTCGGCCAGCGAGTAGACAAAGCAGCGCGTCACGCCCTGCCCCACCGTGCGCTGCGCCACGCTGAAGCCCTGAGCGCGGTCCACCACCGTGTACTCGCCCGTGGGGGTGAACCACTGCGGATAGTGCAGGTCGAACTGCAGTCCCTCGATGGGGTCGTAGTTGCCCAGGTCGACATGCACGAGCAGATCGGCACCGTTCACCACCTCGTCGGCGGTGAATGACAGGAAGTTGGGCGCGTAACGCGAGCCGGTCACGCGGATGTTGTGCAGCCGGTGGTCGGGGTCGTTGCTGTAGAGCTGCATCCAGGCGGCATAGGGGGCTTGCTCCTGGCCGTCGTAGGTCACATGCAGGTCGACGCTCTGCCACGGCTCGACAATCAGAGGGAACGCCTCGGCCACGGTGAAGCCCAGGGTGTCGAACACCACACGGTCGATGCGCAGGGGCGCACCGCCGCGGTTGTAGACGCTGACGGTGCCCTGCGCCTCCTCTATGATTGAGGTAGCGCCCAGGTCCAACTGGTCGGTGGCGTTGAGCTGCGGACTCTGGATGTTGATCCAGCCGCCGTAGTGGTCGCTGAGCACGTCCATGTCCTTGCCACGGTAGGTGGCGGTGAGGATGGCCTTGCTGGCACGCAGTTCGGTGCCGTAGCGGCCGCTGAGCGTCACATCGAAGGTGGCGATGTCGCCGTCCTCGCCACTGAAGGTGGCCCCGTCGGTCATCGACCACGCGATGGCGGTCAGGTGCTGGCCGTGGCTGGTGACGGTGAGCTGGTGGTCGGCCTTGCGGCTGCTCAGGGCGAACGAGCCGTCGACATAGCGCAGCTGCTCGGGCAGGTCAAACTCCAGTTGGAAGCCGCTGATGGCATCCATGTTGTTGACGCGCAGGTGGATGGTTACGGTACTATCGGCGATGCCACTGGCATCGCCCACATGCAGCTCGTTGACCGCGAAGGGGTCGGCGGTGAGGCGGATGGTGTTGGTGCCGGCGATGTTGTCGCTCAGCAGGCGCACGGTCTCCTCGATGGCACCGCGCTCCACGGGACGGTAGGTGAGGTCGACGTAGTCGGTGGCTCCGGCGGCGATGACCAGCGGGAACGTGGTCTCGCTGCTGAACTCAGGGGCGCTGGGGTCGATGCCCGTCACCGTTAGGGGCACGTTGCCCACGTTGGTCACCTGCAGGCTCTGGTGGTAGGTGCCGCGGATGGGGATGTGGCCGTAGTCGATGTCGCGCGAGGCGAGCTGCACCTTGGGGGCACCGATGGTCACCGAGCCGTCGGTAGCGGTGGCGGCCACGGGGTTGCCGTCGGGGTCGGTGAGCGTGACGCGCGAGGCGACGAGCGCGATGGTGGACGGCTCATTGCCCAGCACCACACGGAACGAGAGCACCTCGCCACTGTTGCCCTGCAGCGGGGCGAGGGCGTTGCTCCACACCATGATGTTGAGCACGCCGTCGCGAATGCCCACGCGTGCGCTGTGCGCTGCGGCGCGGTCGCTGAGGACCTCGCTGCCGGCGACGACGGCCAAACCGTCGTCCACAGGACACTGCACCTGCACGGCGCTCACCGCGTCGGTGTTCTGCAGGCACACCGTCAGGGTGACCTCATCGCCGGGCGCGCCGGTCACGGTGGGCAGCGTCACCACGTTGCCCGCCCGCGCCATGAGCGACAGTAACGCAAGCAGCAAACTGAATAGCGGCCTCACCCCCGACCCCTCTCCAGGGGGAGAGGGGAGGTTATGGCGCATTCTTTTTGTTTGTGTCATGATTGTTCTTTCTTTTGGTTGAAATGGTTGTTATGCTCTACCCCCTCTCCCTCCGGAGAGGGGGTATGGGGGTGAGGCCTCTCACTTGACGACGACTTTGCTGCCGTTGACGATGTAGATGCCGGGCTGCAGGCGAGGCAGCGACGAGGCGTCGTTGGCCACCTTGCGGCCCATCAGGTCGTACACGCCGCGACGCACCTGCTGGTCGGCGGCGATGTGGTCAATCACCGTGGGCACGGCGGGCACTGCCAGGACGTTGTGGCCGTCCTTGTCGCTCAGACGGATTTCGGTGATGTCGGCATCGGCGATGTTCAGGATGGCGTGGCGGCCGGCGGGGATGACACGGCCGGCCATGTTGTATGCCATGAACAGGTAACTGGTCTCGTCCATCCAGGCACCCACCTGCTCGAAGCCGTTGAGGGCCTCGGTGGCGGTGATGGTGGCCTCGCGGTCGGCGGTGAGCATGAGCTGCACACCTGCCAGGTCAACGGGGCAGTCGACATAGACGATGCCGTCCTCCACCGAGTACTCGGCGACGGCCTCCACGCTGGCAGTGGCGGCGGAGTTCGGGTGGGTGATGATCTTGATGATGCCAATCACGTCGAGGATGTCAATCTCCTCGTCCACGTTCACATCGGCGGCACCGAAAATGAAGGGCTTGGGATCCATGCCCGCGGCATAGTTCACCGTGGTGATGACATCGGCCACGTCGACACTGCCGCTGGCGTTGGCGTCGCCCAGCGTCGAGGTCAGCGGTGTGGCGGCCACCACATTGCTGATGTCGTACTCCTTCAAGTCGGTCGACAACACCTTATAGTAATAGTAGTAGGTCTCGCCCGGGATTACCTCGTAGTCGGTGTACGATGTCGCTTCAATATCGATAATCTCCTGGTTTAATCGGATAGTGTCAGTCACCATAATGGTGTCATTTTCCCAATAATTGCCATAGTCATCATAATGGGGACTATAAATTACTTGAGGTTTTGGCTCACCATAGCGGTAGACATTGAAGCCCATTGCGTCCTCAAAGTCGTTGTTCTCGTTGTTCCAGGTCAACTTCACCGAACCCAGCCCCGGCTCAGCAGCAAAGCCCGTAGCCATCGACCCGGCCGCCTGCACCAGCACGTTGAAACGGGTGTACTCATCAGGGATGTCAAAGTGGTCGTAATCCTTACCGCCAGTGACCTTGATGCGGTTCAGACCGTCGCAGTTGGTCTTGCCCGTGATGTTGAGGAACACGGTGTAGACACTCGCACTATCCTTGACCGACCAATAGCCACCCTCGTTAATCGGTGTCTGCGTGTAAGGCTCACGCAATCCCATCGACACCGTCGGCGTGAAGGTCGTGTCCATATCGTCTCGGTTGTAGTACACCTCAAACTTATGGCGACCCACACCCAGCGGCGGCAACAAATCAAACTCATCTTGAGCATCATAGCCATCCACCACCACCTTCCACACAATGCCGTGAGTATCATAAATAGGCCTTGCGGGCATATTGCTTAGATCTACCGTGGTAAAGCAGTCCACATTCGGGTTCTGCGAGTCGTAAATGAAGGGACGGATAATCTCTTCTTTGCTGGTACCAAGCCAAGATGGAAATTCAGCGTGATCAGTTGTTATACCGTCATTCCCTCCTATAAACTCATATTTACTATATCCAATATTTAATAAATTACAAGAGGAAAGCTGTGAATATCTCCAATTATGATCAGGGGAATTAGCATAAGAATTAACATAATTCGAAAATGACAAATCATTATTATGATTAGAATCATTTAAACCTTGCCACTCTATACAATCTAAAACATTATTTCTATATCCATATATAAATTGAAATACAGAAAAGTTTCTGATCTTCTTTACCACACAATCTCTCAAATAAATATTCGGAAGACGTACGAAATAGAAGTTATCAAGATTACAATAAACTAACGTATCCCTATTCGAAGATGCAATGGCACCCCATGGATATTGATTTTCTCTACTTGTAAAAACAATTAATGAGTCGGGCTTGCCGTTAGCAATGAGTTTGCCCTCACTCTTGATGTAGCAGCCTTCGTTAAACTCCAGCCGAGTGCCGGGCATGATGGTGAGGGTTTTGCCTTGCGGGATGGCGATGCTCTTGGTGACGATGTAGTGCTTGTTGGGATAAAGCACCATGTCTTCATTGATGACACCTCCCAGTTCAATGCCGTTCTCGACTTCGAAAACGTGCTCTTGTTCAACACCTGCTAGGAGGTTGTCGCTGGTGATGACAATTTTGTAGGGCAGATGCATCCCGTCCCAGGCATTCTCGTTAACCTTGACTCGGATGGGGTTCTGCGACTTGAACGAGCCACGAGAGTTCAATGACCAACCGAAGTCCACATTGTTCTCCAGCACCTCAATGGCATCAGTGGGGGTGTTCTCGTCGTAAGGCTCGATGCCAATCTTGATGTTCTCTGCATGGCCCCACAGGCTGCGGATGGTGGGCCAAATGTTGACCACCTCGCCGGCATCGAAGCGGCCGTCACCATCACCCTCACTGTCGTCAATCTCAAGGGCCGTTAAAGCCAGCACAACTTGACGGTTGGTTTCATCAAAACTAGCGGCCATTTGGGCATCAAACACGGCTAAGTCAGTAATGCCACCTTCTTTGGCAATGGCCATGTCACCCATCAGACCATAGTCGCGGGCATAGTCATAGCCTTTGACTTGCAGGATGCGAGAGATGGCACCCGCCACCATTGGGGTAGCCATCGATGTACCGTTCAGCGACTTGTAGGAGCCATTTAGGTAGGTGCTCATGATGTTCACACCCGGTGCCATCACATCATAGTTCCACATCAACTCGTCGTTCCAGGTCACATCTGCCGAGAACGCCTTGTCCATGTTATATTTTGAAAAGAATGGCCCGTCAGGGTCATAGTTGCTAAAGCCAGCCAACTGTCCATTCGAGTCAGAAGCCATCACACCCAGCACGATGTCATAGGCACCAGGAAAAATTAAACCTTCTTTGGGAACATGTGTATAAATGTCAACTCCATTATTTCCAGCCGCTCCACAAAGCACAGCATAGTTGGTCAGTGCTTTAGACAAAGCCTGATATTCAGCAACAGAAATTCCACCACCAAAGCTCATGCTCAACACATGGGCTTTGCAAGCGGTGGCATAGTCGATGCCACGGCAGATGGTGGCGACGTCACCTGTGCCGTCATCGCCCATGACCTTGATGGGAAGGATGTAGGCATCGGGGTTGGCACCGACGATTCCCTTGTCGTTGTTGCCCACAGCGGCAGCGATGCCTGCGCAGTGCGTGCCATGGCCATTGCGGTCCATGCCGTTGCCAATGATGGGCGTGCCAGCCACGAAGTCCCAGCCATGCACATCATCAACATAACTGTTGTTGTCATCATCCTCATAGTCCGCACCGTTGGCCTCGCTGGCATTGGTCCAGATGTTGTCCTTGAGGTCGGGGTGGGTGATGTCTACACCCGTGTCGAGGATGGCGATGACGGGACGCTCGGTCTCCACCTTGTCCATCGCCCACAGTTGCGGCATCTTGATGGCATTGAGTCCCCACTGCTGGTTATACATCGGTTCGTTGATGTAGCTGAGCAAGTCCTCGGTGCCCGTGCTCTGGATAAAGACCAGGTAGTTCGGCTCGGCATATTCCACCTCTGGCAGGGCCTTTAGTGTCTCGACGGCCTCCTCAACAGTGACACCCTCTTGCTCAAACTTGAGGCAGAACAGCGTCGACAGGTCAGGCTCGATGACTTGGCGGCCCGAGAGTGCCTTGGCTCGGCGCGGTGCGCGGTTCTTAATCGCACCCGTCAGCGGCATCAGTTCGTCGATGGTGGTCACAGCCAGGCTGTTCAACACCTTGTCGACCTCGTTGATGCCTGCGCTCTTGAACTTGCCTTTGGCGCTGCGCTTGACCTGCAGCGGCGCATCGGCCTTGAACTTGACGATGACTTGTCCCTCACGGTAGGCCCGTCCACCGCGAGCGTCCACGCGGTTTACCTCATCGTCGTTGTTGTTGCTCACCATCTGCGCGGTGCTGGGTATGGCGACAGCCACCACTGCCGCGAGTAGCAACGATTTGATGATTGATTTTACTTTCATAATGGTTATTGTTTTGAATGATTTAAAATTCTTTTGTGTTAATGTCTAGTTATTTGTCTTGTTGTCTATCGTTTGCAAAGTAACGGAGAAGTTTTGTAAAGTGTGAATTTCATTTAATGTCATATTTTGGGTGTTTAACCCCGATTTAATAGCATTTAATTGCATTTAGCAAAGTTTATGAGTTTTGCGCCTGTTTTTTGGGTGCACGGTGTGAGTGATGCCCCTTTTTGGAGTTCCACCCCCGCCCCTCACACCGCCCTTTTTGAGGGAGGCTCAACAAAAAAAGCGCGGGCTGCTTTATGCCACGCTTTGCCAATTGACGGTCGTAGAAAAAACCTTAAACGCAAAAAGGGGATAAATGGATGCAGTCCACGCCGAGGGCGCGGAAGCAGCTCTGCCATCCTCTTGTACTATTGGATGAAAATTTCCTACGTTTTCAATCTACAAGAATAAGCATAACGCTTCTGTCAGTATGTCGCGATGGTGGCTCGGGAGCCACAATCGTTGCAAAGTTCGGCATTTTCTTTGAAAATGGCAAGAAAATGTGTGATTTTTTGTAATTTTGTGGGCAGAAATGATTTTTTGCTCACGGCAGAACCGTGAGCTACATGACAAATTATGCCTATGGAAGGGAAGAACAAGATGCACCGCCGGTGCTATCACCACGACTACCGCAGCCGCCGCATCTACATGCTCACCATGACGGTGGAGGAGCGCCGACCGCTGCTGGGCTCGCTCACGGTGAGCGACGGCGTGGCGGCGGTGGAGCTGTCGCCGCTAGGGCAGGAGGTGGAGCGGTCGCTCCTGGGCCTGCCGGGCTACTACCCTGAGCTGCAGGTGCTGGCCCAGCAGGTGATGCCTGACCATGTGCATGTGATTGTGTTTGTGGAGCGGGAGCTGCCGCGCCACCTGGGGCAGGTGGTGGCGGGGTTCAAGTATGGCACCACGCGCGCGATGCGGGAGCTACTGACCGCGGCAAAACCGCGGCCCACACAACCCACCCTGCCAGCCACCCCGCCAGCCGCGCTGCCAGCCACACAGCCTGGCACACAGCCCGCGGCAAAACCGCGGCCCACACAACCCACCACACAGCCCACCAACCTGCCTGCTATACAGGCAGAGGTGGAGGGGAGTGGGGTCGTGTGTGGCTCGGTTTGGCCGAGCCAGCCTCAGCGCCTGTGGAGCGAGGGCTACCACGACATGATCGTGTGGCGCGAGGGCCAGCTGCAAAAGATGATTGACTATGTGCACGACAACCCGCGCCGCCTGGCCATGAAGCGCGCGCAGCCCGACTTGTTCAGGGTGCGGCGCCACCTGACGGTGGCTGGGCGCGAGATGGACGCGCTGGGCAACTTGTTCTTGCTGGAATGGCCGCAGATTGTGCAGGTGCGCTGCTCGCGGTCGCTGACACAGGCGGCTGTCGAACAGGAGGTGGCGCGAACGCTGCGGCTGTGTGAGCAGGGCGCGGTGCTGGTCACTCCGTCAATCAGCCCCGGGGAGAAGGCGGTGACGCGGGCGGCGTTCGAGGCCGGCCATCGCGTGATCTTGCTGCTGGAGAACGGCTTTGGCGAGTTCGCCAAGCCGGGTGGCCAGCTATTTGATGCCTGTGCCGAGGGGCGCTTGCTGCTGCTCGCACCCTGGGAGCACCACACTGACAAGCGCGCCATCAAGCGGTGGCAGTGCGAGGAACTGAACGCGATGGCCCACACCATCGCCACCCTGCATGTCTAAACTTCTCCGTTTTTTGGGGTCACTCTGCTGGGGGCAAACCCCACCCCTGCCCCTCCCCTTTCCCAAAGGGGAGGGGAACAGCCTGGCTACTCGCTGTTGGCTTCGGCGAGGGCTTCGGCGCAGCGCTCGCCGTCGATGGCGGCCGAGACGATGCCGCCGGCATAGCCGGCCCCCTCGCCGCATGGATATAGCCCCGGGATGGTGATGTGACACAGCGACTCGCGGTCGCGCGGTATGCGCACAGGCGACGAGGTGCGTGTCTCTACGCCGATGACGATGGCATCGTTGGTGAGGAAGCCCCGAGCCTGATGGCCGAAAGTCTTGAACGCCCGGCGCAGACGGTCGCCAATCATCGGCGGCAGCCACTGGTCGAGCCGTGAGGGACGCAGACCTGCCGGGAACGATGATGGGGGCAACAGGCGCGACGGCTTGCCGTCGACAAAGTCCTTCATGCGCTGCGCCCCTGCCTGCTGGGTATTACCCGCCTCGGCGAAGCAGCGCCGCTCCAAATCTTCCTGAAAACGCATCACCTTCAAGACTCCCTTGTCTTGGTACTTGTCAGGCAAATCCTCGGGGTGAATCTCCACCACCATGCCCGAGTTGGCCCAGTAGGTGTCGCGGCGGCTGGGCGACATGCCGTTGACCACCAGCTGACCGGGAGCACTGGCGGCGGGCACCACTACCCCACCGGGACACATGCAGAATGAGTAGACTCCTCGGCCGTCGACCTGCGTGACAAAGCTGTACTCTGCCGCCGGCAGGTAGTCACCTCGTCCGGCCGGATTGTGATATTGAATCTGGTCGATGACATGTTGTGGATGCTCGAGGCGCACACCGATGGCTATGCCCTTCTCTTCCAGTTCAACATGCTGGTCGAACAGCATCTCATAGACATCACGGGCTGAGTGTCCGGTAGCCAGGATAACCGGCCCACTAAATCGCTCGCCCGTTGCACACTCCACTCCAGTCACCTTGCCGTCATCCAGAATCAGCCGCGTGACGCGCGTGCCAAAGTGAACCTCACCACCACAGCGCAGGATGGTCTCGCGCATGGCCTGGATGACGTGCGGCAACTTGTCGCTGCCGATGTGGGGATGGGCATCGACGAGGATATCCTCTTTGGCACCATGCTGGACAAAGATGCCCAGGATGCGCTCGACAGAGCCGCGTTTCTTGCTGCGCGTGTAGAGCTTGCCGTCGCTGTAGGCCCCTGCCCCACCCTCGCCGAAGCAATAGTTGCTGTCAGGGTCGATAATCCCCTCGCGCGAGATGCGGGCCACATCCACACGGCGATCCATCACATTCTTGCCGCGCTCGAGCACGATGGGCTTGATGCCAAGCTCGATGAGGCGCAGGGCGGCGAAAAGTCCGCCCGGGCCGGCACCCACGACAATGGCCTGCCGGTCGCCAGTCACGGGGTGATAGTCAATGGGTTGCACCAGATAGTCGCGCGTCATCGGTTCGTCGACATAGGCACGCACCTTGAGATTGACCATCACATTGCGCTGGCGGGCGTCAATCGAGCGTTTGAGCACGCGCACACCAGTGATGCGTGAGTGGGCAATGTGCTGCTCACTAGCGATGTAGTGTATTATTTCAGTTTCGCTGGCCGCTACACGTGGCGACACCCTGATTTGCAGTTCCTCGACCATTGTTTCTCAAATTTTCGGCAAAGTTACTGAAATAATTCATAATTTGCAATTCACAACTCGTCTGCTTTGCTGCCAGCACAAAAAACTTACGTCTAACGTCTTTCAAATTTTGTGTCTTCAACAAATTTGTCGTAATTTTGCGGCTCAAAAATCATGATGGAAAGATGATGGAAAAGAAGATTGGCGCATTGTTTGATTTGGATGGAGTCTTGCTGGACTCGGAGGGTATCTATACGCAGTTTTGGGACGCGGTCGAGGAGGTGTATCCGACTCACATCCCTAACTTCTCGAGCGTGATCAAGGGGTCGAACTTGTTTGAAATCTTGCACGACAATTATCCCGATGATGAGACCCGCCAGAAGGTGAGCGACATGCTGCACGCCTTTCAGCGCGACATGGCGTTTGTGTTCTTTGACGGCGCCATGGAGTTTGTCGAGCGGCTGAATGCAGCGGGCATCCCAGCCTGCTTGGTGACGAGCAGTGACCAGCGCAAGATGGAGGCACTCTATCGTCAACATCCCGACTTCAAGAGTCATTTCCAGTCCATTGTCACGGGCGACATGGTGCGCCACGCCAAGCCCGACCCGGAGTGCTTCTTGCTGGGAGCCTCGCTTATCGGTGTCGACATCCATCACTGTGTGGTCTTTGAGGACTCGATCAAGGGGCTGGAGGCTGGCCGCTTGTCGGGCGCTCATGTCGTGGGGCTGGCCACCACCCTATCGCGCTCGGTCATCCAAGACAAAGCCGATGAAGTGATTGACAGCTTCATCGGCTATAATCTGAATCTTTAACCGCGATTTCTCGAGTATTCGAGTATTCGATGATTTGTGATAAAGATATTGAGTTCTAGAAGGCCTTAAAACTCATGTCGAGCGACTTGACCGAGTGGGTCAAGGCTCCGACCGAGATGTAGTCAACGCCGCACTCACCATAGTCGCGCAGGGTGTCGATGGTGATGCCACCACTTGACTCGGTCTCGACGCGTCCGGCAATGATCTCGACCGCACGGCGGGTGTTCTGGGGCGTGAAGTTGTCGAGCATCACGCGGTCGACACCACCGTGGTCCAGCACCTGCTGCAACTCGTCGAAGTTGCGCACTTCAATCTCAATCTTCAGGTCTTTGCCGTTGGCCTTGCACCACTCATGGGCACGGTCGATGGCTGCCGTGATGCCGCCGGCAAAGTCGACGTGGTTGTCCTTGAGCAGAATCATATCGAACAGGCCGATGCGGTGGTTGCAGCCGCCCCCGATGCGCACGGCATCCTTCTCCATCAGTCGCATGCCCGGCGTGGTCTTGCGCGTGTCGAGCACGCGAGTCTTGAGCCCCTCCAGGCGGGCTTGATAGCGCGCCGTGGTGGTGGCGATTCCGCTCATGCGCTGCATGATGTTGAGCATCAGTCGCTCGGTCTGCAGCAACGACTGCACGCGACCCTCGACGATGAAGGCGATGTCGCCGGGCTTGACATGCGCTCCGTCCTCAATGTAGGTGGTCATGCGCAACTCTGGGTCAAACTTCTCAAATACGCGCCGCGCCATCTCAACGCCGGCCAGAATACCCTCCTCCTTAATGATAAGGCGTGAGCGGCCCATCTCGTCGGTCGGAATGCAACACAGTGTGGTGGCATCACCGTCGCCGATGTCCTCGGCAAAAGCCAAGTCAATCAGTTGGTCAATCAATTCTTCTCTTGTCTTCATATTATTTAAGCGTTTAAATTATTGAGCAAAAGTAGTGATAATTTGCCAAAGAAGCATTAAATTTGCACCCTAAAAATGTGAAAAGGGATGAAAATTACGCTTCTGGTGGTCGGAAAGACCACAACGGGCTACCTCAAGCCAGGTCTCGACGACTATATTTCGCGCTTGAGGCACTATGTGCCGTTTGATGTTCAGTATCTGCAGGATGCTAAGAACACTCGCAACTTGAGTGAGGCTCAGCAGAAGCAGGCCGAGGGGCGAGGCATTCTGACCAATGTTGACAAGACCGACTTTGTGGTGTTGCTGGATGAGCGTGGACGCGAGATGACCTCGGTGGATTTCAGCAGCTATGTGCAGAAGCGCATGTCCAGCGGTGTGCGGCGTGTGGTGTTTGTCATCGGTGGCCCGTATGGCTTCTCGCCCGACGTGTATGACCGCGCCAACGACAAACTCTCGTTGAGCCAGATGACGTTCTCGCACGAGATGGTGCGCGTCATCTTTGCCGAGCAGCTCTACCGCGCGTTCACCATCCTCAACCACGAGCCTTATCATCACTCGTAGTTCATAATTCAAAATTTATCACTGCCTGGAGTTTGGCATGCTGGTTGCAAACAATAATTAAGCTAAAGAAATAGACACATATCACAATATGATCAATTTTGATGAATTTGAGATGGCCAATGAGGGGGCTACAGCGCATGTGGTGCCCATCGTGGCCGAAGTTCCACAAGACATCGATGATGCTGACCTTCAGGCCAATAGTCAGCTGGAGTTAGCCATCTTGCCCTTGCGCAATGTGGTGCTATTTCCGGGCATGACCATGCCGGTGAGCATAGGCCGCGACAAGAGTATGCGCCTGGTCAAGGAGGCCGTCAACCGCCATGTGCCCATCGGTGTGGTGTGCCAGATTGACAGTAAGGCCGAAAATCCTGGACAAAATGACCTGTATGGTATGGGCACAGTGGCATCGATCATCAAGGTGCTGCAGCTGCCCGACGGTGGCACCAACGTCATCTTGCACGGCCGGTCGAGCTTTGTGCTCGACGAGATAACGCAAGAAGAACCCTACTTGCGCGGCAAGGTGACGCTGACCGATGTCGAACTGCCCCGCAAGGGCGACAAAGAGTTCGCTGTGGTGATGGCCTCAATTAAGGAAATCACGCTGAAGATGTTGGCCAACATGGGTGACGGCGGTCAGGAAATGGCCTTTGCCTTACGCAACATTGACTCACCCTTCTTCTTGATCAACTATCTTGCCAACAACATTCCATTTGATGCCCAGCAGAAGCAGCAGCTGCTTGAGGAGCGCAACATGCGCCAGCGGGCCTTTCTGCTCTACTCGATGCTGCGTCAGGAGGAGCAGTTCGTCGAGCTGCGGGCCGACATACAGTCGCGAACGCGCGAAGATCTGACCCAGCAGCAGCGTGAACATTTCTTGCAACAGCAGATACGCACCATCCAGGAGGAGCTGGGCACCACCGACGAGGATTTGAACGAACTGGATGCACGGGCATCCAAGAAGAAATGGAGCGATGCCGTCGAGGCCGTGTTCCAGAAGGAGATGAAGAAGTTGGAACGGCTCAATCCGCAGTCGCCCGACTACTCGGTGCAGTATAGCTACCTTGACACCTTCTTGAGTCTGCCCTGGGAACATTACAGCAAGGACTACTTCAACCTCAAGAAGGTTGAGGAGAAACTCAACAAGGACCATTACGGACTGGAGAAGGTCAAGGACCGCATTCTCGAGCACTTGTCGGTGCTCAAGCTGCGAGGCGACCTCAAGGCTCCCATCATCTGTCTCTATGGCCCGCCGGGTGTGGGCAAGACCTCGCTGGGGCGCTCGGTGGCCGAGGCCCTGCACCGCAAGTATGCCCGCATCTCGCTGGGCGGACTGCATGACGAGGCTGAGATACGCGGCCATCGCCGCACCTACATCGGCGCAATGCCCGGTCGCATCATCCAGGCACTGGCCAAGACCGAGACCGGCAACCCCGTCATCGTTCTTGACGAGATTGATAAGGTGGGTCAGGACTATAAGGGAGACCCATCGTCGGCTTTGCTTGAGGTGCTTGACCCGGAGCAGAACAGCAAGTTCCACGACAACTACCTGGACGTGGACTACGACCTGTCCAAGGTGCTGTTCATCGCCACAGCCAACAACTTGGCCACCATCAGCCAGCCCCTGCTCGACCGCATGGAACTCATCGAGATTACCGGCTATATCACTGAGGAGAAGGTGCAGATTGCCAAGCGGCACCTGCTGCCCAAGCAGCTGGAGGAGAACGGTTTCAAACGTGGCGAGATTAAGATGGGCGAAGATGTGTTCACCGCTATCATCGAGAACTATACGCGCGAGAGTGGCGTGCGCGAGCTGGAGAAGAAGATAGGCAAGGTGTTGCGCAAGATTGCCCGCCTCAAAGCCCGTGATGACGACTACCCTACCCGTATTACCCTGTCCAACCTCAAGGACTACTTGGGTGTACCCGACTACAGTCGCGACAAGTATGAGGGCAACGACTTTGTGGGAGTGGTCACCGGTCTGGCCTGGACTGCCGTGGGTGGCGAGATTCTGTTTGTCGAGTCGTCGCTGGCACGTGGCAAGGGCGACAAGCTCACCCTGACGGGCAACTTGGGCGACGTCATGAAGGAATCGGCAGTGATTGCCCTGCAGTACCTCAAGGCGCACTGCGACATGCTGGGCCTGGACAGCGAGGAGATGGACAAGTACAATGTGCACATCCATGTGCCCGAGGGAGCCATTCCCAAGGATGGTCCGTCGGCCGGTGTGACAATGGTCACCTCGTTGGCCTCGTCGTTCACTGGGCGCAAGGTGCGTGACCACTTGGCCATGACCGGCGAGATTACTCTGCGTGGCAAGGTTCTGCCCGTGGGTGGCATTAAGGAAAAAATTCTCGCCGCCAAGCGTGCAGGCATTACTGACATCATCCTCTGTCACGAGAACAAGAAGGACATCGACCAGATTAACGCTATCTATCTTGAGGGGCTCACTTTCCACTATGTCCACACCATCCAGGATGTCTTGAACTTGGCTCTAATCTGACGCAGAGAATATGAGACACTACAAGCCGCCGCTCACGCATTGTGAGCGGCGGCTTTTTTAGCTTAGACGATGCCATGGTGCCGTCAGGGCTATGGGGAACACAGAGGTTATCTGTGTGAGGATGTTGTCTGTTTACAGCAGGGCATCAATCTTGGCCTTGAGGTCGTCGTGCGAGATAGTGCCCACCTGGCGGTCGACCAGCTGTCCGCCCTTGAAGAAGAGCAGTGTGGGGATGTTGCGCACGCCATACTCGATGGGGGTGTCATCGCCCTCGTCGACATCAAACTTGCCGATAAGTACGCGGCCCTCATACTCTGTAGCCAACTGTTCGACAATGGGGGCGATGGCCTTGCATGGGCCACACCACTCGGCCCAGAAGTCAACGACTACGGGACGACCCGATTCAATCTCTCGCTTGGTGTTCTCTTCAGTAAACTTGTAAGCCATAATGTGTTTGTAATGATAATGTTATTCGTTTTGGATAATTGAGGATTGCAAAGATACAACAAAGTTGGCGGAAACGACAAACTTTCGGGCCGAAAAATCAGAGTTCGACATTGATTTGATACTTGATGTCGGCCTCATCAAGCGCGTCAAGCAGCTTCTTGCTCACAGGAATCTTGGCCTTGGACTTGAGGTCAACGTGGCGCTGGTGGTCGACATCCTGCACGCGGAAGAAGAGGTCGCTGCGGTTCTCGGTCGAGGCGGTCATGAAGGGGGTGATAACCCTGGCTCGCTCCAACTCGTCGTCATTGATGTGAATGAGGATGTTGTGCACCACGCGCCCTTTCATGTCATCGAGTAGCGAGATGGACTGCACGTTGAAGCGGATGTCGGCATTGGCAAACCGCTGCTGATAGGCCCCGCGGACCATGATGGGTGTGCCCACGATGCCATACTTGTTGAAGTCGATGAAGTTCTGCCCGAAGAGCATGAACTCGTATGCTCCGCTGTAGTCCTCGACCTTGAGTATGCCAAACTGTCCGCCCTTCTTGCCCATGCGTGTGCTGTAGCCCACAACGAGGCCAGCCATGGTGAGCGGCTGGTCGACAAGGTTGTTCTTGTTGGGCAGTTCGGCCAGCGTGGTGTTGCAGCCATAACGCACCTCCAGATAGTAGGGGTCGAGCGGATGAGCCGACAGATAGATGCCCACCAGCTCCTTCTCCTTGCTCAGGCGCTCCATGATGTTCCAAGGCTCGGCCTTGGGAATCTCGGGTTTGGCCACCTCTAGCGGCTCGATGTCGCCAAAGAGTGAGTTTTGCATCGACGACTGTCCGGCCTGATAGCGCTGCCCAAACTTGGTGATGACCTCGCTGAAAGTCTCATCGCGCATGTTCTTCTCGAAGAAAGCCTCGCGAGTGACCTCGGTAAACGAGTCAAAGGCTCCAGACAGTGCGAACGACTCGATGGCCTTGCGGTTGCACGCCCCGAGGTTGACACGCTCCACAAGGTCGAAGATGTCGGCAAAAGGTCCATTCTTGGTACGTTCTTCGACCACGGCGTCGACGGCGTTGCCCCCCACCCCCTTGATGCCTCCCAGGCCAAAGCGGATGTCACCCTTCTTGTTGGCGCTGAACGACTTGAAGCTTTCGTTGATGTCTGGCCCCAGCACCCGTATGCCCATGGCCTTGCACTCGTCCATAAACTTGGAGAGCTTATCGACGTCGCTCAGGTTGCGGCTCAGCACGGCGGCCATATACTCGCTGGGATAGTTGGCCTTGAGATAGGCGGTCTGGTAAGCCACCCAGCTGTAGCATGTAGCATGCGACTTGTTGAAGGCGTAGGATGCGAACTTCTTCCAGTCCTCCCAAATCTTGTTGAGCGTCTTGTGGTCGTGGCCGTTCTTCTCGCCGCCCTCATAGAAGAGCCCCTCCAGGTGGTTCATCTTCTCTATCTGCTTCTTGCCCATGGCCTTGCGCAGGGTGTCGCTCTGGCCGCGTGTGAATCCGGCCAGCTGGCGCGAGAGCAACATCACTTGCTCCTGATAGACGGTGATGCCGTAGGTGTCCTTGAGATACTTCTCCATGCAGGGGATGTCGTACTCGATGGGCTTCTCGCCCTTCTTGCGGGCGATGAAATCAGGGATATAGTCCATGGGACCTGGACGGTAGAGGGCGTTCATTGCAATCAGGTCTTCGAACGTGCTGGGTTGCAGCTCGATGAGATACTTCTGCATGCCGGCCGACTCGAACTGGAATGTGCCGGTGGTGCGGCCCTCGCAATAGAGCTTATAGGTCTTGGGGTCATCAATGGGAATCTTCTCGATGTCTAGGTCGATGCCCCGTGTGATTTTGATGTTCTCGAGCGCGTCGCGGATGATGGACAGGGTCTTCAGACCCAGGAAGTCCATTTTGATCAGGCCTGTCGACTCGATGACGCTGCCCTCATATTGTGTGACCATCACCTTGGAGCCGTCGCTGTCGGTGGCGGTACTCACCGGCACCCAGTCAGTAATGGCATCGCGGCCGATGATCACACCGCAGGCGTGCACACCGGTGTTGCGCACGTTGCCCTCGAGCTTTTCGGCCAGGCGCACGGTCTCGGCTACCAGCGGGTCAGGACTGTTGAGCTGTGCGGCAAACTCAGGGAAGCACTTGAGACAGTTCTTAATGGTGACCTTGTACTTCTTGCCCGGCTTCTCCTCGGGCATGTCGTTGGGTCGGCTGGGTATCATGCCAGCCAGACGGTTGCTCTCGTCAATGCTCAGACCCTCGACGCGCGCCACGTCCTTGATGGCCGACTTGGCGGCCATGGTGCCGTAGGTGATGATGTGTGCCACCTTGTCGGCGCCATACTTGTCGGTGACATATTGCAGCACCTTGACACGGCCGTCGTCATCAAAGTCGACGTCAATATCGGGCAGCGAGATTCGGTCGGGATTGAGAAATCGCTCGAACAGCAGATCATACTTGATGGGGTCTATGTTGGTGATGCCCAGACAGTAGGCCACGGCCGATCCTGCCGCCGATCCGCGTCCCGGCCCCACCGAGCAACCTAGCTTTGGGGCCGCCTTGATGTAGTCCTGCACGATGAGGAAGTAGCCCGGGAAGCCCATGTTCTTGATGGTGTCCAACTCAAAGTCCAGCCGCTCGCGGTGCTCGTCGTCCAACTCGGGCCAGCGTTCTTTGGCACCCTCATAGACCAAGTGCCGCAAATAGTCGTCCTCGTTCTCGAAGCCCTCGGGCAGCGGGAAGTCAGGCAGGATGGGGCCGTGGTCAATCGAGTAGAACTCCACCTTGTCGAGAATCTCGTTGGTGTTCTGCAGTGCCTCGGGGATGTCGGCAAACACCTCGTTCATCTCCTGCTGTGTCTTGAACCACTCCTGCTTGGTGTAGAGCATGACATTGTCGTCGCTCATCTTCTTGCCGGTCGAGACACAGATCAGGCGCTCGTGGGCTTCGGCGTCGTCCTCGTTGATGAAGTGCGAGTCGTTGGTGCAGACGACCTTGATGCCCAGCTCCTGTGCAAACTGGAGTAGCACGGCATTAACCTCCTGCTGCTTGGGGAAGGTGTCCTGCGCGGCACGTGGCACTGTGGCTTTGTGTCGCTGCAGCTCCAGGTAGTAGTCATCGCCGAAGACACCACGGAACCACTTGACCACCTCGCGGGCCTGGTCAATCTGGCCGTTCAAGATCAGCTGCGGCACCTCGCCACCCAGACAGGCTGAGCAGCAGATGATGCCCTCGTGATACTTCTCGAGTTGGCTCTTGTCGGTGCGCGGGTGGCTGTAGAAGCCCTCGGTCCAGCCGTTTGAGACAATCTTGATGAGGTTTTTATAGCCATGCAGGTTCTTGGCCAGTAAAATCAAGTGTCGACCGATGTCACGCTTGTCGACATGCTGGTGCTGGTCGGTCTGGGCTACATAGACCTCACAGCCAAAGATGGGCTTGAACTTGTCCTGGTCTTCCTTGCCGCTGTTGACCTTGAGACAATAGTCATGCAGCTCCTTGATGCCGAACATATTGCCGTGGTCGGTGAGTGCCATGCCGCGCATGCCGTCGGCAATGGCCTTGTCTACCATCCCTTTGACTGACGCCTGGCCGTCAAGGATGGAGTATTGCGAGTGCACATGCAGGTGAACGAAGGGTATCATATATTATAATGTGTCTGTTGGGTGTCAGAGAATATGGTTTGCAAATTGTGCCTCAAAGTTACAACGATTTTGTCAAATATCACTCAACCTGATGCCCAAAAGTTATTAACAAGCCATAATAGTTATTCGACTTTAGCCGTGAGACGTTAGATTTTAGATAGTTGGTAGAATTAGCTCTTATGTCAAACTTCCAAAGAACTCAGTCCAGAGGGCGGGGGTTGACGTAGGTGTCATCATCGCGGTGGATGAGGAAGCCCTCGTCGACCAGAAACGAGACCATACTCAAGATTTCGCCCTTGGTGAATGACAACGTATGCAGAAACTCCTCAAGGCGGCGCGGCTTGACTTGAGCCATATAGAGGATTCCGCTTTGCACATCGGCGGGCTGCGTGGCGGCACGCTTGCGGCGGTCGATGCACACGTCGCAGTGGCCACATGCAGCGCCGGCCTGCTCGCCAAAGTATTGCAACATCCGGGCCTCACGGCACTGCTGGTCATTGAACGCATAGTCAATGACTGCCTCGATGCGCTGCTCCATGCGTTGCTTCAGATCTTCATAGACAGGCCGGGGTAGCAGGACGTATTTGGGCTCTTCGCGCGAGGTGGTATAGATGATGTATGGTGTGCGCTTGCGTGGCACATAGTGCAGGATGTGCATGCGGGTGAGCTCAAGCAGCGAATTGTAGACTGTGTCGTGGTCTAGCCCGGTGCTACGCATGATGACTGCCTCGTTGATGAACACATAGTCGGCAAACAAGCCGGTGTAAAGTCGCAAAATGGCCTGCAATACGCGGTCGGCACCCGGAGTGGTGGTGTGCAGGTCATAGAGTTCGCTCTTGTCGGCTAGGATCATCACACGCGACTGCGAGTCAATCTCTTCGACAAATTCGATGTAACCGGCTGCAGTGAGGATGTGCAGTGCGTTGTGTGTGGGCAACACCGGCAACTTGAATGTGGTGCAGAAGAGGTTGAAGTTGAAGTCATACATCTTGTCGAAGCCCTCACCCACGGCAACATTGAGAAAGTTGCCCACACGCTCATAGACCTTGCGGATGAATTCTCGCGGCGGGAAAGCGTCGGCAATGTGCTTGTGCAGGGTGCGACGGTCAGTGGGGCTGGTGAGCAGCACGGCGTAGGAGCGCTTGCCATCGCGCCCGGCACGCCCAGCCTCCTGGTAGTACTCCTCAAGCGAGTTGGGGATGTCGACATGCACCACCAGACGCACGTCTGGCTTGTCGATGCCCATGCCGAAAGCGTTGGTGGCCACCATGATGCGGCACTCGTCGTTCTTCCATTTGTTCTGCTTGTCCTCTTTGTCCTCGACAGCGAGACCGGCATGGTAATAGTCGGCACTGAGCTGGTGGCGGTTGAGTTCGTCGGCAATAAGCTTAGTGCGCTTGCGGCTGCGCACATAGACAATGGCCGTGCCTGCCACCGAACGCACAATGTGCACCAGTTCGGTCATCTTTTCGCTTGTGGGACGGACGACGTAGGTGATGTTGTCGCGGGCAAAACTCTTGCTGAACACGTTGCGCTGGCCGAACTCCAGCTTATCCATGATGTCGGTGACCACTGCGGGTGTTGCCGTGGCAGTCAGAGCCAGCACGGGAACATCAGGGAAGAACTTGCGTACCTCCGCGATGCGCAGAAACGACGGCCGGAAGTCGTAGCCCCACTGCGAGATGCAGTGCGCCTCGTCGACAACGATAAGGCGAACCGGCATGTGCTTGAGGCGGTCGAGGAATCCCGCCGAGCCCAGACGCTCGGGTGAGACGTAGAGGAATTTGCAGTTGCCATATAGGCACTTGTCGTAGATGCGGCGCACCTCGGCGGCCGACAGACCGGCGTGCAGATAGGTTGCCTTGATGTGGCGCGCTATCAGGTGGTCGACCTGGTCTTTCATCAGCGAGATAATGGGGGTCACCACCAGGGCCATGCCGTCGATGGCCATGGTGGGTACCTGAAAAGTGATGCTCTTGCCGCCACCCGTAGGCATCAGCCCCAGCGTGTCGCGACCATCGAGCACCGACAGGATGATGTCTTCCTGCAGCGGACGGAAATCGTCGAACCCCCAATATCGCTTGAGGATGTCACGAAGCGGGCTGCTGGGCTGCATCGTCGTGTAGTCTGATGCCCTTGATGAGCAGTTGCACCGACCCACCTCCTCGGTGCCGATTCTCCTCGATGGTGTAGCAGATGTCGAACGGCTTGCGCGCCTTGATGTAGTCGAAGTAGCGCGCCATGCCGAAAGCGATGCCGTTCATGATGCGCTGACTGTGGTTGTCGACCATCTCGAGCTTGATGTGCTCGTTGTTGCGCCCCACGAGCTTGCTGGTGCCGAAGTCCAGCACGCCCTGAGTGATGAACACTGGCTTCTGATTCTCTGGGCCGAAGGGGTTAAACTGCTTCATGCAGCGCAAGAAGTCGCTGTTGATGTCCTCGAACATGAGCTCGCAGTCAATGTCCATTGTCGGGGTCACCTGCTCGTCGTGGATGTGCTGCTCGACATACTCGGTGAGGCGGCGGCGGAACTCGCCGATGTTCTCGACCTTCATCGACAGCCCCACCGCATTGGTGTGTCCACCGAAGTTCTCGAGCAAATCGCGGCACGACTTGATGGCCGCATAGACATCAAATCCCCGCACCGAGCGTGATGAGCCTGTGGCCAGCCCGTTGCTGTAGGTCAGCACCACCGACGGACGGAAGTGCAGCTCGGCCAGTCGCGAAGCAACAATGCCAATGACACCCTTGTGCCAGTTCTGGTCGTAGATGACAATGGGTTTCTTGCCCTCTAGAGCATGCGCGTGCCGCTCGACAATCTCGTTGGCCTCAACGGTGATTTGGCGGTCCAGTTCCTTGCGGTTGCGGTTGTAGTTGTCAATGCGCTTGCTGATTTCGTTGGCCTCAACGGGGTCACGCGTGACCAGCAACTCGACCGACTCCTGCCCGCACTCCATGCGTCCCGAGGCGTTGATGCGCGGACCAATCTTGAAGATAATGTCACTGATGGTCAGTTGCTTGCCTGTCAGCCCGCACAGCTTGATGATGCTCTTCAGTCCCACACAGGGGTTGTTGTTGAGTCGCTTCAGGCCATAATAGGTCATGACGCGGTTCTCGCCGGTGAGCGGCACGATGTCGGCCGCAATGCTCACGGCCACCAGGTCGAGCATTGTCTCCAGCTCGTGCGTCGACAGGCCGTTGCTGCGTGCAAAAGCCTGCATGAACTTGTAGCCCACACCACATCCCGAGAGCCCTTTGTAGGGGTACTCGTCATCCTCGCGTTTGGGGTTGAGGATAGCGGCCGCATCGGGCAGCACGTCATCGGGCACATGATGGTCGCACACGATGAAATCAATGCCCTTGCTCTTGGCATAGGCAATCTCGTCGATGGCCTTGATGCCACAGTCCAGCACAATAATCAACTTTACTCCGATGCTTGCAGCATAGTCAATGCTCTGCAGCGAGATGCCATACCCCTCATCCTCGCGTGTGGGGATATAGTACTCCAAGCGGGAGTAATAGTTCTGTAGATAACGGTAAACCAGCGCTACTGCCGTCGTTCCATCGACGTCATAGTCGCCATATACCATAATTTTCTCTTTGCCACCTAGAGCCGAATTCAAGCGCTCGACGGCCTTGTCCATGTCCCGCATCAGGAACGGATCGGGCATCTGGCTGAGCGACGGACTGAAGAAGGCACGGACATCGTCGTAGCTCTTCATGCCGCGCAACACCAAAAGTCGTGCGACAGAGGGGCACTTGGGGAACTTTTCGGCCAATTGCTCCTCGATCTGGGATTCTTCGGATGTAAGTGGTAAGTAATTCCATTTACTTATCATTTATGTTATTTTTTATTATGCTGTTTGTGGCTGCGACCCTCTGGTGCTAGCAGACCCGGCCCTGGTGGTGTGAGCGGCGAGGGGATGATGCCATGGCCTGCCGGCGGCCTGATGACTCCTCGCGATTTATATATGTGACACACCTTGTCATGGATGGCAGAATATGACCTCCAAACGGCGTGCAGTTATATGGCAGTCAGCCACTTGCCCATAGCACCGCGCTCACGCCAAGCGGCACCGAAGTGGCTTTTGTTCATAAATTCCTACAAAGATATTACAATATTATGGGTTTTCAAAATAATTTTTGTCACATTGTCAATATTTTTGAAAAATTAGCATTTCGCCATTAACTTGTGTCTGTTCAGCGATTCTGTGTTTCCCCTCCCCTTTCCCAAAGGTGAGGGGTCAGGGGTGGGGTTTGGAGGCAATGCACAATGCCCAATACCCGCCCGGCAGCTTCCCCTCCCCTTTCCCAAAGGGGAGGGGTCAGGGGTGGGGTTTGGAATCAACGCCCAATGCTCAATGTCCGCTGGGCAGCCACAAGCTCCCCTCCCCTATCTGAACAGGTCGCTGAAAAAGTACAGGCAAATAATTGATTTGCTTCACGATGGTTATATTCAAACCTAGATTTGAATAAATCATCTGCTGCTTTCGTGATATTTCAAATTACATTCAAGAAAAATTGCGCCCGTTCGGTTGCGAGCTAAAGGTTCGCGTTTTATTCGCGTAATTCGCGGTTTAAAAAAAGACATAAGAACATAAGAACATAAAATTCGTGGTATTCGCAGTTTGAGAGGACATTCGCGTAATTCGCGGTTTAAAAAAGACATAAGAACATAAGGACATAAAAATAATTTCGTGTTTCTTCGCGGTCAAGAATCCCCCCAGCTTCGCGTGATTCGTGGTTTGAGAGGACATTCGCGTAATTCGCGGTTTAAAAAAAGACATAAGAACATAAAATTTCGCGTTTCTTCGCGGTCATGAGCCCCCCAGCTTCGCGTTGATTCGCGGTTTATTACTTTTTCAGCGGCCTTTCCCAAAGAGGAAGGGAAATGCGGAATCGCTGAACAGACATCAACTTTTGCCACAGCAGTCGCTAGAGTTTGGTCATGTGTGAAATAATTCCTACCTTTGTGCCAATTATTGTAAATTATTACACATGAGCGAACAAAAAGAACTGAAGCATTCCGTAATTAAGGCTATGGCTTGCACGATGAGCGAGTACTCGATGCGTGACCTCAGCAAACTTTACGGTAATCTGGTGCTCGCTTCATCGACTTTCAGCTGCGCCATCAACCGTTGGGTGTACGACGGCATCCTGACCGTGCATCTGGGTGACTATGGCATAGGACGACAATATGCCGTGGCACCGACGCTGTGGGTTGATGTCATGAGAGAAGTCGACGAGAACGACTTAGTCCTGCTGCTTGAATTTTTCCCTGCTGAAACCGAGCACTGTCGTCATGACATAGTTCTTCTTGCGCGTGCAGCAGTGAGGTTTCTGCACAACCAGTCGTACGTAGACCTGCTCGACACCATCGACTGGCGTGTCCTTGCCAGTTGCCATAGTGTGGTCGATATCATGCAGCATGTGGGCAAGCAGCTTGAAATGGTCGATTTTGTCAAACACTTCGGCAGCTCGTTTCTTTACTGCCTATACGTTGACTACGAAAACAGGTGGAGCAACATGCAGCTCATTGCCGACCTGCGCATCCTCAGGCCGGTGTTCTTTGACAATCCGCGGCTCAATGAGCACATTCGCTCTAACTTCCGCGATGTGTATGTGCTCTACGTCGAACTGTTCCAGACAGGCCGACTGGATGACTTGTTGAAGAAAACGCATCCGGATGGTGACATTCATCGGCAGTTGCAGGCGCTGAAATGCATGCACGACAACGACCCGGAAAAGGCATTTAAAATACTGTCCGCCACACTCAACAGTAACAACCAGAAATTTTTCTACGACCCATTCTTCAACTTTGTCTACGGCATGGCTCTTGCCTTGAGCAATTCAGCCAAAGCCGTCAAAACCGCCGAACAGCTGCTCAAGAACCGTGAAGCTAACAGCAAGCACAAGTGTTTTGCCATGCTCCTGGTGCTGCATTATCTGGTCATGGGCGATGCCGACAAATTCTTGCGTGAACACCCGCTTAGTACTTGTTTCGACCGGATGAGCTACTTCTTGGCGTGCCTGTTTTTGCGGCACTATCACGTTGTGGAACCCGAACCAGACGAGTTGATTCAGGCAGTGCAGGTGATCAAGGACAGCGACCTTGACTACTTGAAGTTGCTTTTCGCCAATGAGTTCGACCAGCTGAAGGGCGAAGCCAAACGCTTGAGTGCGCAGACCGGGCTAAAAGGGTCGCTCTTGCCCACAGTTGAGCACGAAGAGCGGTGGGAGGCGGTCCTTGCCCAAGTCATGCGCATCAGTTCGCAGGCTACCGGCAAGAAAGCTCAGTCGACCGCCGACCAGCGCGTGGCCTATTTTGTCGACCTCGACTCATTTGATGTCCAGCCCAAGCTACAGAAGTCAAAGGATGGTGGTGTCACTTGGAGCAAAGGCCGCAACATCGCCCTGAAGGGGTTCGGCGCCGAGACCTTCCTCACCCCTCAGGACCGGAAAGTGGCAAGCCTTGTCAAAAGTTATACATCGGGTTGGTATGGTAATCAGTTATCTTACGAACTTGAGGGCGAGAAGGTCATCGCTGCACTGGCCGGTTGCGGCAGTGTGTATGACGACCGCACCGGCGAGCGGCTGGACATTGTCGATGAGCCTTTGCAGCTGCAGGTGCTGAAGTCGGCCAACGGCTACACTGTGCGCTCGAATGTCGACATGGACTATGCCCACTCATCAGGTTTCAGCATCTCGGTGACCGGCAACAAGGTCTCTGTCACCGAGGTCACTTCCAGCCAGTTGAAAATACTGGAGTTGCTGCGCGGTTGCGGCGTGTTCCCACCCAAGAGCAAGAAACGCCTGACCGAACTGCTTGAGAGCTTGAGCAGCAACTTCGTGGTGATGAGTCCCCTGCTCAAGAATACCACCGAGCTCAAGCGCGTCGAGGCCAACAGCCTGATTGCCGTACAGGTGAAGCCTGTCGACTACGACACGTTCAGTGCCAATGTAGTGGTCAAACCATTTGGCGACCGTCCGCCACTGTATTCTCCGGGAAAGGGCATGGAGATTGTGAGTGCAACCATCGACGGCGAGACCATGCAGACCGAACGCGACATGAATGCCGAGCTGGCGCATCTTGACCGGTTGTACAAGATACTGGGCTTTCGGGACATGGACATCGAGACGTTCAGCTGGGAGATGAACACGTCAGAGTGCCTGCAACTGCTTGAGAAGGTGCGCTGTGTCCCCGACGCGGCATACATCGAGTGGCCACAAGGTGAGAAAATGCGTGTCCTGCGACCGATGGTCTCACCCGACCGTCTGCGACTACAGGTCAGTTCGGCTGGCCAGTGGTTTGAGGTTGAGGGCGACCTGGACATCGGTGAGCATGAGAAACTCAAGATAGCTGTCCTGCTGGAGAAACTCAGTTCGGCTCAGAGCAATTTCATCCGTCTGAATGACGACGAGTACCTGGCCTTGAACGAGCAGCTGGTGCAGCGGCTGCAAGTGCTGGACAAGCTCATGAACAAGCGCGGCAAGAAGTTGCAAGTGTCACAGATGAATGCACTGCAGCTCACCGACCTAGAGGGACTGGGTGCCAAGCTGAAGACCGACCGGCAGTTCAAGCAGCTGGTCAAGCGCATCCACGAGGCCGACAAGCTGGACATCAAGTTGCCCGCGGCGCTCAATGCCGAGCTGCGTCCCTATCAGGTGGAGGGCTACAAATGGATGACCCGTCTGGCACACTGGGGAGCCGGGGCGTGCCTGGCCGATGACATGGGCCTGGGCAAGACATTGCAAGCCATCGCCATGTTGGTGTCGCGATGCGGCATGGGGCCGCAGCTGGTGGTCATGCCCACATCGGTGCTGCTCAACTGGCACCAAGAGTTGCAGCGGTTTGCGCCCACGCTCAAGGTCAATGCGCTCAATCATCCTGGAGCCGACCGCAAGGCACTGGTCGGCCAAGCTCAGGCCGGTGATGTCGTTCTGATGACCTACGGTCTGCTGGTGACTGAGGGCGAGTTGCTGGCCTCTCGCACTTGGGCCACCATTGTGCTTGACGAGGCCCACACCATCAAGAACCGCGACACCCTCACCTCCAAGGCCACCATGAATCTCAAGGGAGATTTCCGCCTGCTGCTCACCGGCACGCCCTTGCAGAATCACCTGAATGAAATCTGGAATCTGTATGAGTTTGCCAATCCGGGTTTGCTGGGCAGCTACATTCAGTTCACCGCCGAGTTTATGGTTCCCATTGAGCGCAACCACGATATGGAACGCCAGCAGCAGCTGCGGCGCATCTTGTCGCCCTTCATGCTGCGGCGCACCAAGGAGGATGTGCTCAATGACTTGCCCGAGAAGACCGAAATCACCCTGCCGGTCGAGTTGAGCAAAGATGAGATGGCCCTCTACGAGACGCTGCGACAACAGGCCATTGCCAATATCGAGGGGGGCTCGAAGAGCATTGTCCAGACGCTGGCCGAGATTACCCGACTGCGCCAGGCGGCCTGCCACCCGCGGCTGGTGGACGACAAGCTTACCCTGCCGTCAAGCAAGTCGCAGGCGTTCCTGGAGCTTGTCGGCAACCTGATGGACAATGGCCATCGGGCGTTGGTGTTCAGCCAGTTCACCTCGCATCTGGCACTGATTCGTGAGGAACTGGACAAGCTGAGTATCAATTATCTCTACCTTGACGGCAGCACATCGCCCACCGAGCGCAACCGTCTGGTGCGTGCGTTCCAGATGGGCAGCGAGCCGCTGTTCCTGATCAGTCTGAAGGCCGGCGGATTGGGGTTGAACCTGACGGCAGCCGACTATGTCATCCACCTCGACCCCTGGTGGAACCCCGCCATCGAGGACCAGGCCAGCGACCGTGCTCATCGCATAGGCCAGGACAAGCCGGTGACAGTCTACCGGCTGATTGCTGCAGGTACTATCGAGGACAAGATAATGCGGCTGCATCAGCACAAGCGCGGCATGGCCGACGCACTGCTGCAAGATGCGAACCTGTTCTCGCAGATCACAGCCGACGACGTCATCAGGCTGCTGCGCGAACGCGTCGAAGACATCAATTAGTGTCGATGATTTGGTGGGTTCAGGGATTTTTGCTAATTTCGCACCTAAAACAACAAAACTCATGAGACTACTGAACATATTGCTACAGGCACCGGCAGTCAATGACAGTGTGGCCGCCAATGCAGTGAAAGATTTAACCAGCAGTGCAAAAGAGAAAGTCGATGCCATCGCTCATCCCGACTCGATTGCCGCCCTCTCTCCCGACAAGGTGTGGGGAGGCATACGCGACTTCGACTGGAGCGGCGTGGTCACTAGCTTGTCAAGCCAGCTCATCTCGTTGGGCTTGCGTGTGCTGGCAGCCATTCTCATCTTCTATGTCGGCAAGCTGATTATCAACAAACTGCACTCGCTGCTGCTGGCCATCTTCATCAAGAAGGATGTCGACCGCTCGCTCAGCACGTTTTTGCTGAGCTTCCTCAAGATTACCCTGCTGTTCCTGCTCATCATCACGGTCATCGGCGTGATGGGTGTCGAGACCAGCTCTTTCATCGCCATCTTTGCCTCGGCCGGTGTGGCCATCGGCATGGCGCTGAGCGGCACGCTGCAGAACTTCGCCGGCGGTGTGCTCATCCTGCTCATCAAGCCCTACAAGGTGGGTGACTTCATTGAGTTCGGTTCGTTCAAGGGGACGGTCAAGGAGATTCAGATATTCCACACCATCATCATCACACCCAACAACGAGCGCATCATCATCCCCAACGGCGGGCTGTCGACCGGCACTGTCAACAACTACTCGGCCGAGGGCTACCGCCGCATCGAGTGGCGCGTTTCGCTGGCCTACGGCGACGATGTCAGCACCGCTCGGGCAGCCATCATGGACATCATCAATGCCGACGACCGCATCGTCAAGCGCGACAGCGACGTGCATGAGACCGAGCAAGAAGATGAAGGCAAGGCCGAGGTGATTGAGGAGCAGAAGCTGTCGTGGTGGCGCCGCATCTTCCATCGCTCGCGCAACAAGGCTGCCGAGTGGAAGGCCGCACAAGCTGAGCAAATCAAGCAGAAGATGCCCAGGCCCGACTACACCCCCACTGTCCAGCTCGAGCAGCTGGCCGACAGTGCCATCGTGCTGCTGGTGAGGGGCTGGACCGAGAGTGCCAACTACTGGCCGGTACTCTATGATGTAAATGAGCGCATCTACGAGCAGTTGCCCCAGCAGGGGCTCAACTTCCCCTTCCCGCAGCTGGATGTGCGCTTGCAGAACAATTAAGTTTTCACCATCTGCAGGAGCAACCTGCTTTTATTTCTAAGTTTTCAAATCCCAACTACAACAAAGTGAATTATCAGATTACCCCCCCATATTGCATCCTGCCAGAGGGCACTTACTCAATGCCCAACATTGGCAGTGCCGACAGTGATGACCGACTGTTCATTGTGACTAATGACGATTCGGTGCGCGAAGCATTGGTTGAGGCACTGAACACACAACTGGAGAAGCGCCGCAAAATCTCTCCTGAGATGTTCAATGACTTGCTTGATGATGCACTCACCAGTCTGGGACAGCGCAACAACCAGATTGACCTTGCATTCTTGCTGATGCACCCCGGTGGTTGTCTGGTGGCCCAGATGGGTCGCAGCCGAGTGATGCATATCTCGGCATTGAACCACGAGATTGCTTACGACTCGCGCAATCAGATTCAGGACTATAACACCAAAGCGCGTGCCGAGGTGCTCAAGGATATCAACGATGGCGATGTCATTGTCATTACTTTGGCCGACCGTGTGGACGGCCACAAGCTTTGCCAGGTGGTGGCCGACTATGGCATGAGCGACGAGCTGGACAGTCATCTGCACAAGGCTCTGGCTGTCAACCGTGACGAGGCACCTGCCAGCTACATCATCCAGCTGCAGCAGGTCAAGGGCGGCACACTGTCACGCTTGACCGATGTCAACTGGAAGTGGATTCTGCTCTATTTGCTGCTCGCCGCACTGATTGCCGGTGTGGCCATGCTTTCGCTCAATGGTGGGCTGAAGTTGCCCAAGCTCTTTGACGAAAAGCCACCCGCCCAGGTGATGACCGACACACTGCAGGCCGACACAGTCGCACGCGACTCGCTCACACCGGCGCTCGAGGTGCCCACTGCCGACCCCGAGCCTGTGGCCGAGAAGCCCAAGAAAGACACTGCCCGGGCGGTCAAGCCCAAGGTCGAGGAGCCTGTGGTCAATGAAGAAGCCCCTGCCGCACCATCGCTGCACGATGCCCCTGCGGTGGCCAAGCCCGAACTCAAGGTTGACCAACCCACGGCACCTGCCACACCCCCACCCGTTCCCAGCCAGCCAGAGCCCTGATGACACCTATGGCATCCAGAGTCTCATACTGCGCAATGACTGTTGTGATGTTGTTTCTCATCAACATCGCGGCTGTTAGTGCTGGTGTCAATAAAAACAAGCAGAAGCCACAATCTGTCAGAATGGAATCTGTCGATAGCATTTATGCTGAGTTCTTTCCTGAAAATTTGGATTTTAGCATTATTCATTTGAATGGGAATACACTAAAATTTGTCAAAGAAAATCATAATCGGGGCAATCATTTTGAATTTATCGCAGATAGTTTGGAAACTGCAAAATTCAAGCAATTGGTAAAGTCGGCTTTTATCGATTCTAATCCAATCCTGGGTAAACGGAGCGACAGAATTTGTTCAGATCAGCCAATTATGACCGTTGAGTTTTATTCAAGAGGTCGATGTGTCAAGCGACACCGCATCTGCTATGAGATTGATTATGATTTCTCGCCTGCTTATTTAGAGTTTGAAAAATTCATGCTGAATCAATGCTCGGCGGCCCCCATTAAGGCACGGATAAAGGAAATCTTCAGTGAGGTGCCTAAGTATTTTAGTGACAGTGCCGAATCTTCTTCCCGGGAGCGTAGTCTCGAATATCGATTCTGCACGATGGAGTTTGAGGATATAGCTAGCGAAACATTCAGTTGTGGCGTTGTCATCAATCAGTTAAACTGGAGTTACTGGATAATGGGGCAAGAGTGTCGTGATTTCTGGATTGATAACATTCATGTTATTCGTTTGGATAATGAAAAATCAGCCACTGTTGCGCTTAATATTCATAATCAGGGATGGACTATTCCAGTTCAAGTAGATTTAAAATACCAAAAATTTATTTATGACGGTGATTGGTTCATTGACAATATTATCAGATTGAGTCCCTATTTTGACTGGAAATATGAGATGCGGCAATACCTAGAATCTCAAAACACAGGTGTAGAATCGAAGAAATGAAAAATTGGTAAAAATATCGGTAAGATGGGTTGTTGCCATGTGCGTGAATGTTTGTAATTTTGCGGCCAAACAACAAAACAGACTTGTTATGACAAAGCAAATTCTCTCATTAGCCCTGATGTCTCTCTTGGTCCTGCTGACGGCATCGGCTCAAAAGCGTGGCGATGTCAATGGCGACAATGCAGTGGACGTCGCCGACGTCAACCAAGTGATTAACATCATGTTGGGCAAAGCCCCAGACGACCCTGTTTCGCCAGGCCGCACGCTCATTGCCTACTACAGTTACACCGGCCATGTGCGAGCCATTGTCAACGAGTTGACCACGATGATTGACGCCGATGTGGTCGAGGTGCAACCTGCCGAGGAAGGGCTGCAGTACGAGGCCAACAACTATGCCCTCGGCAGTGCGCTCATCAGTGCCATCGGCGAGAACCCCGACGACCCCGCCAGCTATCCTGCCATCAAGCCTCAGCGCATCGACTATAGCCAGTATGACAACATCATCGTTGCTGCGCCGTTGTGGTGGAGCCAGATGGCGGCGTTGATGCAGACGTTCCTGTTCGAGAACGGGCCTCAAATGTCGGGCAAGAACATCGCTCTGATTGTGTCGAGTGCCAGCAGTGGCATCAGCTCGGTTATCGCCGATGCCAAGCGGTTGATTCCCAACGGCAACTTTGCCGACCAAGCATTGTGGATCAACAATAGCAATCGCAGCAACACCTCCAGCCTGCTCACCGACTGGCTTGCTTCCCTTGCTTTCATCAACATCGAAGACATGACACCGAAACTCTATCTCACCATCGACGGCGGTACTCGGCTGACCGCCACCCTGGCCGACAATGTGTCGACAAGAGCACTGGTCGAAGCTCTGCAAGAAGCCCCCATCACCTGTCAGGCCCACGACTATGGCAACTTTGAGAAGGTGGGTGCGCTGGGACGCACGTTCGCCACTTGCGACGAGTATGTCACCACCGAACCTGGCGACATCATGCTCTATCAGGGCAACAATCTGGTCATCTTCTACGGCACAAACAGTTGGGAATACTCGCCCATCGGCAAGATTGAGGGCTTGACGCTCGACCAACTCAAGCAAGCCCTGAAAGCTGGCCAAGGCAACATCAACATCACCCTATCATTGGACTAAAAAATGAAAAAGACAATTTTCAGCCTTATCCTCATGGCAGCAGCATCTGCACTGGCAGATGCACAAGTTTCAACCACACCCGGTACTGATGGCAACAAATATGTGCCCTACGCCCATCGCACCGGTAATGAATCGGTGGTCTACTTCACCCGCGACCTCTCGGCCTCGGGCCTCATCAAGGCCTATGAGCAAGTCAATGGCATGATTGAGGGGCATGTAGGTGTGAAACTGCACACTGGCGAGCCCAACGGGCCGAACATCATCCCGCGCGAGTGGGTCGAAGCATTGATGAAGAAAGACCTGAATGGCGCCAACATCATTGAGACCAACACCTATTATCAGGGCGCTCGCTACACCACCGAGCAACACCGCCAGACACTCAAAGTCAATGGCTGGACGTTCTGCCCGGTCGACATCCTGGATGAGCAGGGCACCACTACCCTGCCCATCGTGGGCGGAAAGTGGTTCAAGAAGATGGCCGTCGGTGGCCACCTGACCAACTACGACTCGATGGTGGCGTTGACCCACTTCAAGGGCCACACCCAGGGCGGCTTCGGTGGGTCGAACAAGAATATAGGCATCGGGTGCGCCGACGGACGCATCGGCAAGGCGTGGATTCACACCACTCCCGGTCAGCCCGACCAGTGGGACATCAAGGAAGAGGAGTTCATGGAGCGCATGACCGAGTCGACCAAAGCCACCATCGACTACTTCGGCCAGCATGTGTGCTATGTCAACGTCATGCGCAACATGTCGGTGTCTTGCGACTGCGAGGGTGTGGCTGCGGCACCTGTCGTGACCCCCAATGTTGGCATCCTGTCGTCGACCGACATCCTGGCGGTGGACCAGGCATGCATCGACATCATCTATGCCATGACGGCGGCCGAGCACCACGACCTCGTCGAGCGCATCGAGAGCCGTCACGGTCTGCGACAGCTCAGTTACATGAAGGAGCTGGGCATGGGCAATGACCGGTACGTTCTCATTGACCTGGACAATGGTGGCAAACGAATCACCGCTGCCGAGGCTGCCCAAGGTCTCAAACCCTTTGTGAGCAAATGAAGAAAAAAGTTTTATTGATGCTTGCCAGTTTGATGCTAGCGTCATCGCAAAACATAATTGCACAGAACAACATGAAACTTAGCGAGAAACATCAAGCCCTCGTTGCCATTGCGGCCAACGAGGCACGAGGCAACATTGTTGAACTTAAAGTGGCACTCAATGAAGGACTGGATAACGGATTGACAGTCAGCGAAGCCAAGGAGGCACTGTCGCAGCTCTATGCCTACACCGGCTTCCCACGTTCGCTCAATGCTTTGGGTGCGTTGCAGCAGGTTGTCAAGGAACGTGCCGAGGCTGGCAAACCGACTCAGACTGGACGTGAGGCCGACCCGCTGCCTGCCGGCTATGATGCCCTCGAGCAGGGCACTCGCGTGCAGACCCAACTCACCGGCCAACCTTTTAATTACCAGTTCGCGCCACAGACCGACTATTATCTCAAGGCTCACCTGTTCGGCGACATCTTTGCGCACAACAACCTCAGCTTTGCCGACCGCGAGATTGTCACCGTCAGTGCCATCTCGGCGCTGGAGGGCTGCGAGCCGCAGCTTGTGGCTCATGTCGGGGGTGCGCGCAACATGGGTGTGACCGACGATCAGCTGCATGAGATACCCATCGTGCTGCGCCAGCGGGTGGGTGAGGCCGAGGCCAACCGCTGCGCCGCCGCTTTGGCGCGGGTGTTTTCTGAACCTGCCCCAACTGCCGTTCAGACCGTCGACTTTAGCGTCTGGCCTAAAGGTGAGCCCAACACGGCCTATGCGCAATACTTCATCGGCAACAGCTACCTGGCACCGCTCGATGCCGAGCATGGCGGTCCGGTCAATGTGACCTTTGAGCCAGGCTGCCGCAACAACTGGCATATCCACCACAAGCAGGTGCAGGTGCTGGTGTGTGTGGCCGGACGTGGCTGGTATCAGGAGTGGGGCAAGCCCGCCATTGAGTTGCGTCCCGGTGTGGTGGTTGCTATCCCCGCCGAGGCCAAGCACTGGCATGGTGCAGCCCGCGACTCGTGGATGCAGCATCTCACCTATCACACCCACATTGAGGACGGTGCCAGCAACGAGTGGCTCGAACCCGTCACCGACGAGGTATACAACAAGCTGTAAATATTTTGTAGCTGAGAGTTGTGCGTCACTCTATGGGTTCTGACCCTGTGCCAACAAATACTGGCTGAGGGTCAGAACCCAGTTTCACTCTATAAGGCGGCAACATCTTCGGCTGTCAGACCTGTGTATTTGACAATCAGGCTTATTGCGATGCCATCCGACTTCATCTTGCGTGCAGCTTCCAGCGACTTGATTCTTTGTCCTTGCTCCAGCCCCTTGGCCATGCCTTGCTCCAGCCCCTTGGCCATGCCTTGCTCCAGCCCCTTGGCCATGCCTTGCTCCAGCCCCTTGGCCATGCCTTCTTCCAGCCCCTCGGCTCGTCCTTTGGCCAGGGCGGTGTCGAGCGTGCTGTAGTAGTCCCAGTAGTTCTTGACACTGGTCTCG
>CACZHT010000026.1 GCA_902781045.1 uncultured Bacteroidales bacterium
AGGCACTTTTGTTCTGCTCCTGTGTGGACCAAGCGGCGAGGACCTCCGGCCCTCTTGCATGGTCTTTCGAACAAATAGCTTCTTCGAAGCATTTTTGCGCCTCCGACGCAATCGCTGAACAGATACCCCAAAAAACGAACATCTTGGTCACTTGGCCGAACGGCTTTCGCTTGTTTTCTGCCTGGCTAACTTGAGATAAGCCGACGGCGTAATGCCCGTCTGGCTCTTGAAATTCTTGATGAAACTGGTACGCGAGGTAATGCCCACACTCTTGGCGATGGCGTCGATGGTAAAGTTTCGGTAGTGCTCCACATCATTCATGCGTCGGCACGCCTCACGAATGCGGTACTGGCTCAAGAGCGTCTTGAAGTCACACTGTGCATGGGTGCTGATGGCGCGCGACAGGTACTTGGTGTTACTGCCCACCAGCTCATGCAACCGAGCGAAGGTAAAATTCTCGCTATACACTTCGGGCGACTTTTCCATGACGGCGCAGATGCGCTGATACACTTCGTTGAGCACAGGATTGTTGCTATCATCATTGGCGGTATCGCCCGAAGATGCGGCTTTCTCAGCATCAATCTGCTCATCCTCGGTAAGTTCGGGTTCTTCGTCCGATGCAGGCAGAGGCTGGTCGACAGCAGGCATTTTCTTGCGTTCCTCCTCGATAATCGCCAGGTGTTGCAAGTTTTGCTCATAGAGGATGCGATAATTTTCCTGGATTTCCTTGTTGCGCCGGTAAATCATCAATGCCAACACCATAAAGATGATGGCTGCGGCAATGACAATCCATAGTATCTGCATCAACCGATGATGCTGGATTTCCTGGACATGAATTTCTTCAGTGGCCTTCTGCAAGTCGTAGATAAAGGGAATCTTCTCGAGATAGGTCAACTGGGTGATGCGATTCAGGCTGTCGACCGACTCAAAGTACTTGAGTCGATTGTCCTTGGCCAACGCAAGATTGCCTCGCTTGGAATAGAACAAATACTTCTGGTCATAGATGTCGGGGATGCCTTCGATAAAGCCATTGTCACGCACCAGTTTCTCATACTCATCAAGCACCGCCATCGACTCGGCATCACGCCCCATCGCGTCGAGCAGCCGGCACTTGATCATCAGCACTACGCCTCTTATTTTTTCATTATCAGCCATCGTGATGGCCTCATCCAGATATTTCAGTGCTCCATCATTGTCGTGCTGTTGCATGCTCCACGAGGCGCGGCTGAATTGTGTGAGAAGATCAGGCTGCTTATGACTGTCACAATACTCCTGCATCTCGGCATTGAAATTAGTCGCAAAGTTTGTCCAGATGCCAACTGCTATTAAATTGCAAAGAATAGTCTTTTTAGTAACTGTGTTATCTACTGCGTAACTATAAGCCTTCTTATAATATTTAGAGCAGATGGGCAATTTATTCTCTACACCTGCCGACTCATGCTCTTGCTGCAGAAAGAGGTGTCCCAGGCTATTATAAATTCCCGACAGCAACATCGAATCGTTGGCAGCCTCGGCTGGCTGAAGAGCCATCATCAGGCAATCGGCCCCTTTCTGATAATTGTAGTAGTGAAACAGATAGATTTTTGCCATAGCAAAGATGGCTTTGGCGCACATGGCCTCGCTCGCCTGGTCATGTTCACGGCTTAACTGGCTCGCAAGCAGCGAATAACATGCCAAGGCGCTGTCCATTTGCTCGGCTTTGGCAAATTGGCTGCCTTTTTCCATCATCTGTTCATTGTTCAGGCTCTTCCAGTATTCAGGATAAACCACCTCGGCCTGTGCGCATCCCCAGGCGATGAGCATCAGCAGCAATATATAGAATTGTTTCGACACAATCTTAAGGTTTAGGTTTTTGATGGGCAAAGGTAGTGATTTTTTCGCATACACATAGCATAACGGCTCATTTTGTGCATCACAAAATGAGCCGTTGCAATTAAAAACTAATTCACCTTTTTTGTGAGTGGGAGTCTTACTTGCCTAGCATGAGGTTGATAACGGCGTTGACATCGGCGATGTCGACGTTTCCGTCGGTGTTGAGGTCGGCAGCAGGCACGGCTTCGGCCTTGCCCAGCATCATGTTGATGACGGCATTGATATCGGCGATATCTACTTTGCCATCACCATTGATGTCACCTGGCACACTGCCAGCAAGCGTGGTGACCCACAGCGGTTCGGACCACTCACTCACATTATAATTAACTGCATAGACAGGCATCGCCTGAACTCTAACAGAATAAGTCTGTTGCGGTTCGAGGTCGTTGACAGTGAATTCCTTGGCGTTGATGTACCTCTGATAGAACACCACCGAATCTTCTTTCATCACTTGCACCGTAAACCTCACACTGCCCGTAGCCGTGTGTGTCCATGAGACCTTAAACGACGATTGCGTGATTTCGGTGGTTTCGGTCAGTTCAGGCGTGTTCAGCAGGGGCATGATGGGGCCATCCTTGACATACCACAGCGATACTGTGCCATCGTCATTGATCGTGATATCGGTCACTGGTTTGTCCAACTTTCCTGCCCCACCCGGAGTAGTCATTAGGCCATCGCCCTTATAGGTGAGCAATGTAGGCGGTGTCGAGACGGCTGTTAGCTCATGGTTAGTCTCGCCGTAGAGGTCATGCTCCTCATCGTCCAAGCTGGCATGCGCATCGGCAGGAATGATGGTTGCCAACTGTTTCAGGACGTTCACCTCGTTAGCCTCCCATTTCTCCCTGTCAAAGGTAATGTGTGTGACAAGCAGACCCTCGTCATGGATAAATGAGTCCCAGCCTTGCTTTCGGCGGTTTTCCAGGATGTAATACTCGTCATCATGGAGCGGGCTGACGATGCAGATGGCCTGGTCGGTAGCCACATCCTTCTGGTTCATGGCCTCGAGCGTATAGTACGTACTGTCGACAGGCGTGATATATTCAATCCACCCCATGAAATGCTTCTCATAAGCGCTGTAGCCTATGGGTGTAAATCCATCATCATTATAACATCCATTGCACATCAGGCTCCAACGGCCCATGCCATAGGTTGAATTCTGAGATCTGGTATTGTAGAAGTCAGGCAGTCCCAGACAATGCGAGAACTCATGACAGAATGTCCCGATGCCATCCAGTTGGGTTCCCTGATCGCTTGCGCCACCGATTTCATTGAACACAGCAAAACAGTCAATGGTCACTCCATCGCTCTCGATAGGGCCGGGGCCATCATTATAATTTTCTGCCGCAGATGACAAGCTCCATCGGCAGGGCCATATTGCATCGGGTACAGTCCATGGAGCCTGAGCCTCGCTCACACCCGCATATAGCAGAATAGCCACATCAACGGCACCGTCATGGTCATTGTCATACAGACTCCAGTCAACGTCATCGTCGGCCAACGCGATCGCATCACCCACCATCTGGCCTTTGCCTAAATCGGCCCGGACGCTGTCCCTACCATAGGTTGCCCGTGAGCAGGGCAGGTCATAGATGCCATAGAAGTCAAATTGCGGTTCATAAAGCCCGTTTGACTGATCGATAAAATACTGATGCACACTTTTCGGCCCCGTACCAAAATGCTCAATGATCTGCTCCGGGGTATTTGCCATCTGCTTATCGGCAAAGTTGACCATGATGACAGGGATGCGAGAAGTGCCCATTGTAGGCATCTCCACCTTCCCGACACGACTTGGTCGAGCAGCCCCCAAAAAATTATTGGTGACAAACTGCGCTTGCATTGACAAGCGTTCACTATTTTCGGCTATATATCGAAGTTCCTGAGCATCGCGGAACTTCACGTCATGTGCCAGTTGTGATGATATTCCGTCAGCAGTGCGATAGCGGAACTCGCCATCACTGCCACGATCCACCACCAGACCATCGGTAGTGACCATGCAATGGTAGTATTCATCACCCACTATCTGCAGTGTGAGGGTCTTGCCGTCGGGTTGAACAAAAGTCCTAAAACCGGGTTTGGCCGGCACTGCCTGGGCTGCCATACAAAAGAGGAATACAGAAACAAGGAGTAACAGTGACCTTTTCATGATGCTTATTATTTAGTAACCACAAGTTAAATGCTCTCAAACTAGATTTTACCCAACATGATGTTGATGATGGCGTTGACATCGGCAATGTCAACATTCTCGTCGCCCGTCACATCGGCAACAGTAGTAGGAACCTCCTTGCCCAGCATCATGTTGATGACCGCATTGACGTCGGCGATGTCAACCACTCCATCGCCCGTAATGTCGCCCCGTACAGGCTCGACTGGCGGTGTGAGCAAGTCGCGGATTGCCAAAGTCTGGCAGTTGATGACGGGCTGAACCGGTCGAGTTGCGGTCGAACGGTGAACAAAGGCCACCACATTCATATTCTCGGGAAGCCATTCGTCCTTGAGCGTGAAAGTATACTCGTTCTCATAGCGAGTTTTACCATCGTTCCACTTGAGCGCATCACCCTTGTAGTGAGTCATGGTCTCGCGGAAGACATTGTTGTGCACATAATCCTCAACGTGTGTACTAAGATTCTGCTGCCAAGCCACAAGGCTATCCTCGGTCAGGTAAATTGTCAGCCCCACATTGTTGCCAAACGTCGACTGGAAGTTACTCTTGACATCGCCTGTGACCTTGACGGTGAGTTTGCGCGTGTTGGCGTCGTAGGCAGCGTCAATCACCACATCGGCCAACACCGGTGTCTTGATATTGGTGTCAAGTTGGTCGCTGAAGAACTGCGCCTTGTCCTGAAAGTATTCAGGATAGATGCTCACCACCTGCATGAACTCGCCATTGTAGGGCGTGCGGTCGAAGGCAGCCACTGGCATCGAACTATACACCAACATGTCGCCTATGGCGCTGGACTTGAACGTGCGGAATTGGTCGGTAGCGTTGAGGTTGTTATGAATCGACACGCGTACGATGTCATCTCGCATCTCGGCCAGCAACTCCAACACCTGGTCACCCCAGGGGCAGTAGGCACACCCCTGCGAGGTGATGTGCTCAACCAGATGCTTGTGACGGACAAACTCGCTAGTTTCATCATTAACCGTGGCCACCAGTTTGGGATAGGCCTGCGCTGTAAAGACAGCTGCGAGAACCAGAACTAGCAATAGAATACTCTTCTTCATATCTATTGAACATTGCGACAAGGGGAGCGGTCCCCTTGTCGCAATGATTTAGAAAATGATAAACTTACTTGATTACCTTGCGGCTTGTGCCATCGCTCATGCGGAGGATGTTCACACCGCTACTCATCTCGCTCAGGCGCTTGCCGTCGATAGTGTAGATGCCCACCACTGTTGCATCAGCAGCCGTCTCGACAGCATCGATACCGGTGGATGGCAGGGCCTCGATTACACTGAACTTCTGCCATACCGGAGCATTGGCGTAAGCCTCCTCGCTGCCAGCGGGAACCAGCAACGGGATGTTGATGTAGTGATCCTGGGGCTCCCACAAGTCGGTGATTACCTGAGGAGGAACCGTAGCGCGGCAACGGAACTCGGTAATGGCATCGCAGGTGTTAAATGCATAAGCATCGATATAGGTCACACTTGCAGGCAGGTCAACCACTTCGAGCGCATCGTTGTGATAGAATGCAATGTTGCCTATCTTCTCCAACTTATCATTAAAGTTGAGAACCTTCAAATTTTGGCACCAACCAAATCCATGACGGCCAATCTCAATCAAGTTCTCGGGCAACGTCAGCTCGGTGATGCTCTTGAATGAACGGAATGCCTGTTCGCCAACGTATTCGATACCCTTGCCCATTGTCAGGCTCGTGCAGCTGGTGCAGTTGTCGAAGGCTTCCTTCTCGATGGTCTTGCAGTTGTCGTTGATCACGATGGTCAACAGATTCTTGCTGCGGTTCACAGCATCGCTCTTGACAATCTCAACCTCCTCGGGCAAGATCAGCTCGGTAGCAGGGTTAGCCACGGGGTAGCCCCAAACGACCTTCTTGTCCTTGCTCATGAGCAGGCTGTTCTCGGCGCAGAGGTACGGGTTGTTCTCGTCGACGGTGATCTCAGCCAGGCTTGTGGCCTTGTAGTGGAAGTCGTGACCCACACTCTGTACCTTGGGACCCAGATGCAGGGCGGGAATGCTCGAGTACTGGAATGCATCGTCGCCGATGGTCTCAAGATCCTCGTTCAGGGTGATGCTGGTCAGGTTGGTGTTCTCATCGAAGGCACCATTGCCAATGCCGATGACGGTGCAGACCACGTCACCACTGTAGGTAATGGTGTTGGGCACCACAAAGTCGCCCGAAGTGCCCTTGCCATTCACCAGGATAGCAGTACCATGGGTTAAATCCATATCATAGATGGCGCCGTCAAGGGTAACTGTGACAACGTTAGGAGCTTCACTAAGTGGCATGATACGCTCAAACTTCTGCCAGTAGGGAGCAGCCTGATAGGCCTCGATGCTCTCATCGGGCACATAGAGTGTGGCAAGCGAATAGTCAGTCACCAGTTCATACTCATTCAGACGATCGGGAGGAGTCACTGCCCTGCAGATGAGTGTGTTCAAGCCATCGGTTCCCCAGAATGCAAATCCGTCACAGAAGGTGAGCGTCGAAGGCAAGTCAATTCTTTTAATCTTCGCATCACGGCAGAATGCCAGGCTACCAATGGCCTGCAAGCCCTCGGGCAACTCAACCGATTCCAAATCAAAGCACTCATAGAAGCCTTGTTCATCGATTGTCTCGGTCTTCGAGCCAGTCTTGACCGATGTGATGCCACTATTGGCTAACGCAAACTGACCCACATAGGTGGTATTGTCATTCATCACCACATCGATGGCCAGATTAGTGCAGGTATACAAGCATGCGTGCTCATAATAGGTGATATTCTCCAAATTGATGCTCTCCAAGCCGACGCAGCCGAAGAAGCAGTCACCACCCAGCTTGGTATAACTCGGCGGGAGGACAATGTTCTTCAGTGCCTCGCAAGCCACAAATCCTTGTCCAGGAGTAGTGTCCAGGTTCTTAGGCAACTCAACGTGAGCCAGATTTTTATTCCACCAGCAAATACAGTTCTCTATGGTGCCTACATAATCAGGAAAGATTAACTCCTCAAGAGCGCACCATCCGAAACATTGATAACCAACCATGTCCATGTGGTCACCCAAGAAATTGATGCTTCTCAAGTTGGCACATTTTGAGAAACAAGCTGGGCCCAAATACTTGACCGAAGCCGGAATGTCAATACTGGTCAGGGCCGAATCTTCATAGAACGCACTGATCATAAGCTTCTCGACATTCTCACCAATCTTGACATTGGCCAGATTGATGCAGTGGAAGAAGGCGCTGGTATCGACCACCTCAACCGAGTTGGGGATGTCGACACTGGTCAAGTTGGGGCACTCGTAGAAGCCGAAGTTGCCGATGCGCACCAAGTGCTGCGGCAGCTGGACCGATGCCATGGGGTGATAGATAAATGCTGTGTCGGCAATCTCCTTGACCACATAGTTCACGCCATCGTAGTTCACCTCGTCGGCAATCACCACGTCGGTCACCGTCGCTTCAGCACCCAGGGCCAGAGCCATGTTTCTCTCTTTGTCGATACCATAGGTAACACCATTGAGGGTCATCTCATCGGCATAGTGTTTCACTTTGTGGCCCTTAGTGGGCTGTGACTTGTAAGCCACTGCCACATCACGCGTCTCCGTGGTGGGCTTCATCGCAAACTCGGCAGATGCCTGCAAAGCCAGGGCGGCCATCAAGAACAGGCATGCAGATCGTAATAATTTTTTCATAAAATCCGTAACGGGCTCTAGTGTTAACCTTGGTTGGGTCGAACCCTTTATTCCCTGCCAAGGTTTAGTTTTCTTGGTAGCAAAATTAGAGATTTCACCTATTTGAGTCAAGAAAAATGGGCTCGAGTTTGTTCGTGTTTCCTCTTAAAAAAACAACTTTCCAAGAAAAGACACTTTGGTTCCAAGTTGGCGAACAAACCAGTTAAAAACATGGCCCGTCGTGCGTGATGCGCTGGGCGAGCCCTCAATGCTGTTGGTGAACATTTCGCCGTCGACGTACTGCTCATCGCTGTGGGCAGCGGAAGCGACCGTCCTTGCGCGTCCTGCAGTGGTGCTCGCCGCAGTAGAGGCAGACCACGTCGTCGTCGGGCCAACGAGACTCGATGATTGCGCGGCGGCATTTCTCCTGTGTGTTGAAGTAGGTGGTGAGTGCGATGATGTTGTTGAACTGTGTGAAATCTATCACTGCGTTCCTTTGTTATGTGTTTATCCTTCAGTATTAAATCTGAATCTAGGGTACGCAATTTTCCAGAGCTTTAGCTAAAGATGGTAAACGGAACGCGAAATAAAGCTAAAGGCAAGAAAAGGGCGGGTGTTGTGCGACTCCCGTCCTTCGTTAGGTGTTTGGGTCAACAGCTATATTGTTGCCATTTTTTTTGCTCAGCATCCATTTCGGTGCCTCACAAAAATGGCGGCACGTCGCCCGCAGTGGTGACGTGCCGCCGTGGTTCAGGGCGCGAGTTTAGTTCTTCTTGAGCAGGTCGCGAATCTCGGTGAGCAACTTCTCCTCGGCGCTGGGTTCGGGTTCGGGAGCGGGCTCCTCGGCTTTCTTCTTCATGAGCTTGTTCATGCCCTTGATCATCAGGAAGATGCACAGAGCGATGATGAGGAAGTCGATGATGTTCTGGATGAACGCGCCGTAGGCAAACATCGACACGCCAGCCTCCTTGAGGGCTGCGTAGTTGTTGTGCAGGTTGGCGGGCATGTCGGCCGGAATTTCACCGATGCGGACAAACTTGTTGGTGAAGTCAACGCCGCCCGTAGCGAGCGAGAGCACCGGCATGAAGACATCGTCGACGAGCGACGAGACAATCTTGCCGAAGGCACCGCCGATGATCACACCGACAGCCATGTCCATCACGTTGCCCTTCATGGCAAACTCCTTAAACTCTTTTACAAATCCCATAATAGTTAAGTTTTTTTATTAGGTTGATAAATGCGAATGAAATCTATTAAACATTCTTAATCTGGGCAAAAAAACGAACATTTTCGGTCAGCAATTTAAATATTCCAGAAAATTTCATTACTTTTGCATCGCTTTTTCAATTGGTGGGGTTAAACTCCACTTTCAGAGTTCACTAACGCACCTCGTTTCAAAACGACGGTGCAAAGTTACACATTTTAGGTTAAATTACAAACTTTTTAATAGTTTAATTATTATGGCTAAAATTAAAATCGGTATTAACGGATTCGGCCGCATCGGTCGTTTTGTGTTCCGCTCGACCTTTGAGGAGGGCAATGTAAATGACGTTGAGGTTGTGGGTATCAATGACTTGCTGCCCGTCGACTACATGGCTTACATGCTCAAGTATGACACCATGCACGGCCAGTTCAATGGCACCATCGAGGTCGATGCAGCCAAGAACGAGCTCATCGTCAACGGCAACCGCATCCGTGTCACTGCCGAGAAAGACCCCGCCAACCTCAAGTGGGACGAGATTGGTGCTGAGTATGTCGTCGAGTCGACAGGTCTGTTCCTGGCCATGGACAAGGCCGAGAAGCATCTGCAGGCCGGTGCCAAGTATGTCGTGCTGTCGGCTCCCAGCAAGGCCGGTGAGGACGGACGTCAGGCTCCGATGTTTGTCTGCGGTGTCAACACCGACAAGTATGCCGGCGAGACCATCGTGTCGAATGCCAGCTGCACCACCAACTGCCTGGCTCCCATCGCCAAGGTGCTGAACGACAAGTTCGGCATCGAGACCGGCCTGATGACCACTGTGCACTCGACCACCGCAACGCAGAAGACCGTCGACGGTCCGTCGATGAAGGACTGGCGTGGTGGCCGTGCCGCTGCAGGCAACATCATCCCCAGCTCGACTGGCGCAGCCAAGGCTGTGGGCAAGGTTATCCCCGAGCTCAACGGCAAGCTCACGGGCATCTCGATGCGCGTGCCCACTCTGGACGTGTCGGTTGTTGACCTGACCGTCAACCTGAAGAACCCCGCCACCAAGGAGGACATCTGCCGCGCCATGAAAGAGGCCAGCGAGGGCGAGCTCAAGGGCATCCTGGGCTACACCGAGGACGCAGTCGTGTCGAGCGACTTCATGGGCGACCCCCGCACCAGCATCTTCGACGCCAATGCCGGTGTCTATCTGACCGACAAGTTTGTCAAGGTGGTCTCGTGGTATGACAACGAGATTGGCTACAGCCACAAGGTGGTTGACCTGATCAAGGTCATGAAGAAGCACAACGGCTAAGCAAAGTGGCCCGCGTGTGTTAACGCTTCACATCAAGTCCTGAGTCACTCGCAAGGTCGCTCAGGACTTTTTTCAACCAACTGAATAACTAACCGACTAGATGCTCTAGAAAGTCTAGAAAATCTAGAGCCTCTAGCAACACCCGACAAAGACAATGCAAAACAAACAATACAAGCGGACTCTGGTCACCACGGCATTGCCCTACGCCAACGGGCCGGTGCACATCGGGCACCTGGCCGGAGTATATGTGCCGGCCGACATCTATGTGCGTTACCTGCGCCTGCAGGGGCGTGACGTGATGTTTGTCGGCGGCAGCGACGAGCATGGCGTGCCGGTGACCCAGCGGGCACGCAAGGAGGGCATCACCCCGCAGCAGGTCGTTGACCGTTACCACTCGCTCATCAAGAAGTCGTTCGAGCAACTGGGCATATCCTACGACATCTACAGCCGCACAACCAGCCCCACACATCACCGGTTTGCCGCCGAGTTTTTCCGCAAGCTCTATGACGAGGGCAAGCTGGTCGAGAAGACCACAAAGCAATTCTATGACGAGATTGACGGCAAGTTCCTCACCGACCGCGACGTGGAGGGTGAGTGCCCCTATTGCCACCACCCGGCCGCCAAGGGCAACCAGTGCGAGGATGGATGCGGACGTGACCTGGACCCCACCGAGCTGATCAACCCGCATGCCAAGGACAGCGACCATCCGCTCGTGCTGCGTGACACCACCAACTGGTTCTTGCCGCTGAACGAGTATGAGCCGTGGCTCAGGGAGTGGATTCTTGAGGGGCATCAGGAGTGGCGTCCCAACGTCTATGGCCAGTGCAAGTCGTGGCTCGACAACGGTCTGCAGCCACGCGCCATGACACGCGACCTGGACTGGGGCATCCCCGTGCCCATCGACGGTGCTGAGGGCAAGGTGCTATACGTCTGGTTTGACGCCCCCATCGGCTATATCAGCAACACCAAGGAGCTGTGCGAGCAGCAACCCGAGCGCTGGGGCACCTGGCAGCAGTGGTGGCAGCAGCCCGACACACGGCTCATCCACTTTATCGGCAAGGACAACATTGTGTTCCACTGCATCATCTTCCCCACGATGATGAAGGCTCATGGCGACTACATCATGCCCGACAATGTGCCCGCCAACGAGTTCCTCAACCTGGAGGGCGACAAAATCTCGACCAGCCGCAACTGGGCCGTGTGGCTGCACGAGTACCTGGAGGACTTCCCTGGCAAGCAGGATGTGCTGCGCTATGTGCTCACCGCCGCCGCCCCCGAGACCAAGGACAACGACTTCACTTGGGGCGACTTCCAGGCACGCAACAACAACGAGCTGGTGGCCATCCTGGGCAACTTTGTCAACCGCGCGATGGTGCTCACACACAAGTATTTTGACGGCGTGATTCCGGCTTTGGGTCAGCTCACCGACTATGACCGCCAGACGCTGGACGAGTTCAAGGGTGTGAAGCAGACGCTGGCCGACAACATCGAGAATTTCCACTTCCGCGAGGCGTTGAAGGACGCGATGAACCTGGCGCGCATCGGCAACAAGTATCTGGCCGACACCGAGCCGTGGAAGCTAGCCAAGACCGACATGGCTCGTGTCGAGACCATCTTGCATGTCGCCCTGCAAGTCTGCGCCAATCTGGCCATCGCCTTCGAGCCGTTCCTGCCCTTCAGCGCACAGAAGCTGCGCACGATGCTCGGCATGGGCGAGGTGCGATGGGACAAGCTGGGGAGCATCGACATCCTGCCCGCCGGCAGTGCCATCCAGAAGCCCGAACTGCTGTTTGAGAAGATTGCCGACGAGACCATCGAGCAGCAGAAGCAGCGGCTGGAACACATCAAGCAGGAGAATGTGCTCAAGAACTTCAAGCCGCAGCCCGTGGCCGGCGACTGCACCTACGATGACTTCGCCCGGCTGGACATCCGTGTGGGCCGGGTGGTGGAGTGTGAGAAGGTCAAGAAGGCCAAGAAGCTGCTCAAGCTGCGCATCGACGACGGCATGGGCTGCCGCACCATCGTCAGTGGCATTGCCCTCTATTACCAGCCCGAGGAGCTTGTGGGCAAGGAGGTGTGCTTCATCGCCAACTTCCCGCCGCGACAGCTCATGGGCATCGAGAGCCAGGGCATGATCCTCAGTGCCGAGGATGCCGACGGACGCCTGGTGGTCGTCGGACCCACTGGTGAGGTGCGCCCCGGTGTGCAGGTCAAGTAAGGGGGTGTCGCACCCTCCCGACTCATGGCAGCCTCCCGCCCCAGACAGGGCGGGAGGCTGCTTGCACTGGCCGGTCACAGGCGCTGGACAAACTCGGTGATGCTCTCGCGCGGCTGCAGCCCCAGCTTCTTGCGCAGGCGGTAGCGGAAGGTCTCGACACTGCGCACCGAGATGTTGAGCAGCGAGGCAATCTCCTTGCTCGACAGGCCCAGCCGCAGGTAGGCGCACAGCTTGCGCTCGTTCTTGTGCAGGTCGGGAAAACGCTCCAGCAGCTTGGCCATGAAGTTGTCATACACCAGGTTGAAGTTCTCTTCAAACTTGTCCCAGTTGTCATCCTCGTTCATGTTGTCGGCGATGCTCTTGCGTATGGCCTTGACGCGCTGTGAGAGCTTGGCCTTGGACTCGTCGCTCTTGATGCCGTCGGCCAGCTCGGCCAGGGTGGTGTCGAGCTGCTGCAGCATGTCATTCTTGCGCATGAGGTTCATGGTGAAGTCGCCCAGCTCGCTGCCCTTCTGCTTGAGGTCAAGCTGCAGTTGCTCGTTGTGGGCCTCCATCGCCTCATGCTCCTGCCGGGCTTTCTCGATCTGGAATGCCATCTGCTGCTCCTTGAGCTGGCGGCGGCGCTCGTCCTCGATGCGCTGCAAGGCACGTTGCTGGCGTTGACCGATGTAGCGCGCGGCCAGCCATCCCGACGTGCCCAGCAGCAGGGCATAGAGAGCGTAGGCCCACCACGTCTCGTACCAGGCCGGCAGCACCACCAGTGTGAGTGTGGCCTCGCTGGTGCTCGCGTTGTGGTGGTTGTGGGCGCGCACGTGCAGGCGGTAGGTGCCCTTGGGCAGTTGCGTGTAGTCTTTGCTGGGGGCTTGTTGCTCGGCTCCCCACTCGTGGTCATAACCCTTGAGGAAGCACTGATAGGTGACCAGGCCGTCGCTGTGATATTCTGGCAGGGCAAACTCGACCCGGATGGAGTTGTGTCGCTTGGGCACCTCGACCACTGTCTCATCTTTCACTTGCGCGATGTGGAACACAGTGTCCACCCCATTGATGTCGGTGATGCGGCGTATGAACACTCGTTGTGGCGAGGGTTGCGTGTGCTTGGCGCTCTGGTCGGCCACACAGAAGCCGTTGTCGGTGTTGAAGATGGTGTGTGTCGAGTCGGCAAATCCCATGTGGCCCAGCGACATGGTCACCAGGTTGGCTCCGCTGCGGAATGTGGCACTGTCGATGTCCCACACCCCCGTGGGGCGACGCTTGAGCAGCAGGATATTGTCGCCGGTGAACACCCACGCGTCATGCGTCGGAGTCTCATACAGTGCCGCCGAGGTGCCGTAGTGGTTGACCAGATGATTGAGCCAGTGGACATGGGTGAGCCGCGATGAGGCGCGGTCGTAGCGCAGGAAGCCGTCGACCGACGACACCATCACCGTGTCTTGCAGCTTGCACACCTGATTGCCGCCCTCGACCAGCAGGCCATGGTCTTTGCCGAAGTGCTCTTGCTTGACCACCCGTGTGCCCTCGTCGTTGAGCCAGAAGTGGTAGATGCCTTTCTGCCAGTCGGCCACCCAGATTGAGCCGTCTGAATCTTCCTCAAACCTGGCACTCGACAAGCCGATGCCACTGACGCGGCCACCATAGGTCAGGCCGGTCGGGGTGGCGTGCATCACAAAGAAGCCGTCGTAGTCGCAGCCCAGCACAAGCCCGGGGTGGTGCCGCAGTTCGCGGTAGTCCCAGGTGCCCGCCGGGCCGGCGATGTGCGTCACCTGTCCGCCGCGGATGAGCATGGTGCCCTGGTCGCAGCCGCACAAGATGCCGGCCGAGGTCTTGCGCAGGCACCACACCTGGCTCGTGATGCCGGCAATGGGGTGGATGGCCGGCGGCACGTTGCCGGCCGACAGTGGATAGGCCGTGGCAAAGAGGCCCTGGTTGGTGCCCAGATAGAGCGCGTTGCCATCGGCGAGCGAGGCATAGCCTCGGCCGATGAGGCGGTTGTCGCCCAGCAGCGACTGGAATGCCATGTCGCGCATCAGGTAGGCCACACCGTTGTCCAGCCCCATCCACAGGTTGCCCAGCGGGTCGAATGCCACCGACAGGACGGTGTTGTTCTGCAAGCCTGTCGCCACGTTGGCATAGTCGCAACGACCGGTCTTCAAGTTCTTGACAACGAGTCCATTGCGAATGGTTCCAAACGCCACGCAAGGGCCGTGAGCCGCAGCGCAGAACACCTTGCTCTGCATCAGGAATGGGGTGATGTCGAGCGGCCAGGGGACGACTGTCGTGCCGTCGTAGCGATAGATGCCCTGCTCGGTGGTGACCAGCAGCAGCCCGTCGTCGGTGGCAATGATTTCGCGCACCAGCACATTGCTGTGTGGCCACTGTCCCGGCAGACGCTTCACTGCCTGGCCGTCAAAGGCATACAGCCCATCGGCACAGGCTAGCATCAGCCGTCCATGGTCCACAGCCGAGGCCGTCACCTCGGTGGGCGTCTTCACCACTTGCAGCCGGTCGCCGCCATGGCGATACAGCGCCAGGTGCCGCTTGCTCTGGAAGACGTAAGCGTCGCCCATCTGGTGGATGTTCCACACATCACCCATGTCGCCATTTGCCGTGGGCCACAGGGGCATGAGCGACACATAACGTGGCGCGGCCAGACGGTTGGACAAGTCGTAGTAGCCTAGCTCGTTAGAGCCGCCGGCATAGACCCGGTGGTGCAGCGTGTCGAGGCAGATAGCGCGCACGTCGCTGTAATTGGCGTTGGGGGTCACGCTCCAGCGGTAGCCGTCGTGAATCATCAGCCCATGTGAGTTGGCCAGATAGAGAAGCCCGTCGGCCGATTGCATAAGATTCCAGTTTTGAGTGCCTCCGCCTGTGAGGACGGTGGGGAAATTGCGCAGCATCTGGCACTGTGCTTGGGCATTGAGGGCGACTAGCATCGCTAGGGCTATAATTGTTTTCAGTAGGCGGTTCATGTTGTGTTCATGTTGAGGTGACAAAGGTATGTAAAATTACTGATATAAAGCACAAAAGATAGAATTATTTTTCTGGAAAGTGAGTTTTTGTCGTAGTGCCCGTTGTAGCGAAGTTGTGGTTAATTGTTGTTCGCGTGTGCGGAAACAGCAGTAATTTTGCAACATCAAACGCCGCGTGGCGCGGAGGCTGTCTGCGACTGGCGGAAAATATTCAAAAAAAGTATGGCCGTATGAAACGAATTTTATTCACAGCAATGGTGCTGGCACTGGTGGCTCAGGCCACTGTCGCACAGCAGATGCGCCGCAGCGACAAGCGCGGCTACAGCGACAACGGGCAGTTCTACAGCGAGCAGGCGATTGACGCTCTGTCGCCGGGAGTGTCGTGGACCTATAACTGGGCGGTCGTGCCCGGAAGGCAGCCGGCCAACCTGGGCGGCGAGGGGTGCGACATCAATTTTGCCCCCATGTGCTGGAACGGCAACTGGGATAACTCACAACTCACACAATACCTTACAGATTATAGCGGTACGCGCTACCTGCTGGGCTTTAACGAACCCAATTTCATGGAACAAGCCAATATGACCCCCGCCCAGGCCGCCCAGAGGTGGCCTGAGCTGGAGGCCTTGGCCGAGCAGTATGGGACCGCACTGGTGTCGCCGGCGCTCAACTTCAGCGGCCAGAGTGTGGGTGGCCGCGTGTGGCAGCCCGTCGACTGGCTTGACGCATTCATCATGGAGTATAACAACCTCTATGACAGCGACCCGCGCATGGACTACATCGCGCTGCACTGCTATATGGACTATGCCGCCGCAGTCGACTGGTATGTCAATAAGTACCTCTATGTTGACAACTACAATGACAACTATCCCCACCTCAAGCGATACTTCGACGAGCATGGGCAGACACCGCTGTTGCTCACCGAGTTCTGCTCATGGGAGAACAACAACAGTAACCTGAATGCCGACTTCCAGGTGCAGTCGATGGTCGAGAAGCTGCAAGTGCTGGAGCTGAGCGAGCATGTGGCTGGCTACTGCTGGTTCATGGGTCATGGCAACAACAACTATGGCTACCCCTACTATCGCATGTTTGAGAGCAATGCCGACGACAGCCCTCTCACGCGCCTGGGTACCATATATGTACACAGTTCGGCCTTCGATCGCGAGTGTTTCTTTGCTCCCGGCCAGCGCGTCGCGGCCAAGGACTACATCTACATGTCGGGTGGAACGATTGACCTCAACACCGACCCCGCGTCGGATGCCCCTATCGAGTTTAGCCGCTTTGACTGTCAGGCCCGGGCGCACTATCAGGTCGACCTGCCCCAAGCGGGCTACTACACCATCGCCATGCGGCTCAATCTGTCGCAGGACCAGCGTGCCTCGTTCAGCGTGCTCAGCGACAACCAGGTGATGACTGAGGAGACGCTCACCGCACAGGTCGACGGATGGCAGACTTGCTCCATCCGTGCCAAGCTCGATGCCGGGCCGCACACGCTCGAGTTTGTCAACACCAGCGATGTGGCTTGTGGCTTCAACTGGTTCAGGCTCGACTACCTGGGCCAGTCGGGTGTGACCGATGTGCAACCCACGGCCACCGCCACCGGCATGGAGTATTACAACCTGCAAGGGCAGCGCACCGGCAGGCCCCAGCAGGGTTTCACCATTGTGGTCACTCGCATGAGCGATGGCCGCACTCAGGTGAGCAAGCGCATGAGCGGCTGCAACGATTGACATCTACAGTTTTCAGTCTTCTCTGAAGTTTTTTTCGGAATCTAAGTCCCTCTAGACTGAAAACTGCACCATCACACTTCCGATGCCGGGAACGGCAGAATGGTTAAATTGGGAGTGATAAACATTTTTTAATACATAATGTGACGCTTAACTTTGGCTTTTGTCATACTTTTGCAACTTATTAGCCTGATAAATAAGGGAGTAACAAAAAATTAAGTTTAAGCACAAACAATTAACTACAATAACTGAAACATGAAATTAAGTACTACACTTCTGTTGATGATGTTGCTGCCGCTATCGGTCTTTGGCCAGGGCATCACCATCCAGGGCACGGTCATCGACGACAGCGACGGCACGCCCATGCCCGGCGTGACGGTCAGTGTCGAGGGGACAAGCAAGACCACTGCCACCGACTTCGACGGGCAGTATGTGATTAACGCCGATGGTGCCGGCACACTGGTGTTCACCTTTGTGGGCATGACGCCCGAGAAGCGCAAGTTCACCGCCTCGACCACCATCAACGTGCGCATGAGCGAGGACGCGCGCGTGCTCAACGAGGTGGTTGTCGTGGGCTATGGCACCATGCGCAAGAGCGACCTCACCGGCTCGGTGTCGTCAATCAGTGCCGACAAGCTCAAGAAGACGCCGGCCGCCAACCTCGACCAGGCTCTGCAGGGCCGTGCCGCCGGTGTGACGGTCAACGCCAACTCGGGTCAGCCCGGTGCCGGGGCGCAGGTGCGCATCCGTGGCATCGGCACCATCAACAACAGCGACCCGGTCTATGTGGTTGACGGTGTGATTTGCGACGACATCAATTTCTTGAGTCCGTCGGACATCGCCAGCACCGAGATTCTCAAGGACGCGTCGGCCACCGCAATCTACGGTAGCCGTGGTGCCAACGGCGTGGTGCTCGTCACCACCAAGAAGGGCGAGAAGGGCCAGAGTCACATCTCGCTGGACATCTATGCCGGCGTGCAGCAACGCTGGAAGAAACTTGACCTCATGGGCAAGGAAGACTTCATCAACACCTATCTGGATCTCAACGCCAATGCCGCCCAGCGCCGCATCTACGAGGAGCAGGGATTCAACGAGTGGCTGCGCCGCTACAAGATGGGCACCGACGCGCACTATGCCGCGCCGCTCACCGAGAAGTATCCCGATGGACTGGATTATAGCCTCATCGACACCGACTGGCAGGATCAGGTGTTCCAGACAGCCTGGATTCAGAACTATCACCTGAGCGTGGACGGCGGTACCGACAAGGCCAACTACTCGTTCAGCGCCAGTTGGTTTGACCAGGATGGTATCATCAAGCAGAGTAACTACAAGCGCCTCACACTCAGGGCCAACACCTCGTTCCAGGTCAAGCCTTGGTTCAAGATTGGCGAGAACCTGAGCTACGTCTACTCGTGGGGGCGCAACACCAGCGCCGATGCGGCCAACCTCGATGCCAACCTGCTGTCGCAGGCCATCGCCATGGCACCCTGGGACCCCGCACGTTATCCCGACGGCGCGGTCAATGCCCGCGGCGAGGACATGAGCGGCAAGATTGCAGCACCCAGCAACTTCAAGAACGTCTACAGCCCCATCAGCTCGATGCAGTATCACCACCCACGCGACGTCTACAGCCGCTGGATTGGAGACATCTACATCGAAATCAGTCCGCTGGAGTGCCTCACCTATCGTGGCGATGTCAGCTACAACCATGTGGACTATAACCACCGCTCGTTCCTCGACAAGTATGAGGTCTCGGCCTACGACCAGGCCGACAAGAACTACATCGAGCGCTCAATGCGGCACTGGACCAGTGTCGTGTGGGAGAACACGCTCACGTTCAAGAAGCAACTCACCGATGACCACTATCTCAACCTCATGGTGGGACACACCGGCGAGGAGTACAACTCCTACAGCATCAGTGGCTCGGGCAACAGCATCCTCATCCCCGACCCGCGCAACTGGTTCCTGAGCCAGACCACCGAGACCAACCCCGCCGGCGACTCGGTCGACCGCACGCGCCGCATGTCGTTCCTGGGACGCTTCCACTACACGTTCAAGGACCGCTACATGGCCACGGTCAACTTCCGCGCCGACGGCAGCAACAAGTATCCCGAGAACACTTGGGGCTACTTCCCCTCGATGGCGCTGGCTTGGCGCATGAGCGAGGAGCCGTGGCTCAAGCGCTTCGCCAACCTGGACAACCTCAAGCTGCGTGCCGGCTGGGGACGCATCGGCAACGACAAAATTGTCAACAATGCCTTCACTACCACCATCTTCAACAGCGGCCCCACGTTTGTCACCTACCCGCTGGGCGAGAACGGCGACACCCCGGGCGCGACCATCCTGACCTACGCCAACAACGGCGGCTGGTGGGAGAAGACCGAGACCTGGAACCTGGGTGTGGACTTCTCGTTCTGGCGCGGACGCCTCAACGGAACGGTCGAGGCATTCATGCGCGACACCAAGGACATGGTTGTCTACAAGAAGATGGACGCACAGATGGGGCAGCGCTATGACGCGCTCATCAATGCCGCCACCGTGCGCAACACCGGCATCGAGATCACGCTGGGGCACCAGAACACTCTGGGCGACTTCCACTACAACATCGAGGGCAATGTGTCGATGATCAAGAACGAGCTGCGCCGGCTCAATGGCGGCGAGAAGTTCTGGGTCGACGACATCCGCCTCAGCGACGAGGGCATCGGACTGTTCACCTTCTGGGGATTTGACTACCAGGGTGTGTTCAAGACCGACGAGGAGGCCAACGCACACTGGCCGGGCTACGCCCGCGACGGTGAGCTCAACCCCTATCACGCCGGCGACGCCATCTATGCCGACCTCGACGGCGACGGCAAGCTCACCGAGCTGGGCGACCGCAAGGCACTGGGCAACCCGTTCCCCTGGCTGACCTACGGCCTGAACCTGAGCTGCGACTGGCGCGGCCTGGACCTGTCGCTCTTCTTCCAGGGCGTGGCGGGCAACGAAATCTACAACCGCATGCGCACACGCACCGAGTATAACGGCACCAGCATGCAGCTGAGCACGGCCATGAGCGACGTGTGGACGGCCGCTAAGGCCGAGCAGGGCATCTACGGCACCATCCCCAACCCCAACGGCAACAGCTATAACTTCACCGTCAGTAGCCGATTTGTCGAGAAAGGCGACTACCTGCGCCTGAAGAACGTGCAGCTGGGCTACACCCTGCCCAACAACATCTCGCACAAGATGGGCATGAGCAAGTGCCGCCTCTATGTGAGCGCGAGCAACCTGTTGACCTTCACCAAGTACACTGGCTATGACCCCGAGGTGGCTGGCGGTGTGGACTATGGCAACTATCCCCAGGCACGTACCTTCATGTTCGGCCTCAACGTCTCGTTCTAGTACGACTTGCTCCCAGTAATCCCAGTTTTCCCAGTAATCCCAGAATTCCCAGAATTCCCAGTTAAAAAAGAAGACTATGAAAATTTCAAGATATACTTTTGTGATGGTGCTGGCTGCGGCCATGCTCACCTCGTGCAACGACTGGCTCACCGAGGACACACCCGGCACCAACAAGCGCAGTGACTACTTTGTGAGCACCGAGACCGCCATCGAGGTGGTTAACGCCTCCTACATGCCCCTGATGTGGGAGTATGGCACCAAGTCGACCTACTACAGCGAGTGGTTTATCGGCGACATCGTCAGTGACGACGCCCTCAAGGGCGGCGGCTCGCTCAGCGACATGGCCGATGCCTACGACATGGAGAACTTCAAGACCAACGTCGACAACTCGCTGCTGCGGGGCTTCTACGAGGCACAGTGGCAGGGCATACAGCGCGCCAACCTGGCCATCGAGAGCATCGAGCCACTGGAGGTGGGCCTGGATGCCAACTTCACCGAGGCGATGAAGGCTCGCTTGCTGGCCGAGGCCCGATTCCTGCGCGCCTACTACTACTTCCGCTTGGTGCGCGTGTTCGGCGGCATGCCACTGAACGACCGCGTGATTGACAGTTCCAACAAGATCAATCACAAGCGGGCCACACAGCTCGAGACCTACGACTTCATCATCAATGACCTGCTGGCCGCACAGGAGGCACTGCCGCTCAAGAGCCGCTATGCCGCCGCCGACATGGGCCGCGTCACCCAGGGCACCTGCCAGGCCATGCTGCTCAAGGCCTACCTCTACAAGGCCGGCTTCGAGCGTCAGCAAGGCGTTGACCCCACCGACAGTTACACCCAGGCCGCCAAGTGGGGCGAGCAGGTGGTGGCCAGCAACCAGTACTCGCTGTGCCCGGTCTATTTCGATAACTTCACCCTGGCTGGCGAGAACGGCCCCGAGTCGGTGTTTGAGATTCAGTACATCGAGGACCCGCGCAGCGACTATGGCGAGGGCGAGGGCTTCAGCCGAGGCACCTTCACGCTGATCATGCAGCGCACCCGCTCCACCCATTGGGGCGAGTCGGGATGGGGATTCAACCACCCCACGCAGAACCTCTATGACGAGTATGAGCCGGGCGACCTGCGCCGCGATGCCACCATCCTCGACTTCACCGACTACATGACCACGCCGGCCGAGGAAATCTATCTGGGCAACCACTACCTCAACCTCAAGTATGCCCAGATGACCGACAACAACGGCCAGCCCTATCACCTGACCCACCACTCGCGCGGTCCGTTGAACTACCGCCTGATTCGCTACAGCGACGTGTTGCTCATGCTGGCCGAGGCCTATTGCGAGCTGGGCGACCTGGGTCGCGCCAAGCCGCTGCTCAACCAGGTGCGCGACCGCGTGGGTCTGCCCGCGTTCCCCTACACCGCCACCATCCAAGGTAAGAACGTGACCTATGCCGAGACCCAGGACGGCCTGCGCAGTGCCATTCGCCACGAGCGTCGCGTCGAGCTGGCCATGGAGGGACACCGCTGGTTTGACCTCCTGCGCTGGGGCATCGCTGCCGAGACCATGGAGGCCTACATCGCCGGCGAGACCGACGAGGCACGCTCGCACTATTCGCCCTTTGTCAAGGGCAAGCACGAGCTCATGCCCATCCCCTCGCAGCAGATTGACCTCGGTGCCGGCCCCCAGAACCCGGGATACTGATGTCGGTCCTGAGGATTAGATGTACATGATTGGTCACTTGACATATAGCACGCTTAAAACGGGCGACATGTTCTGGACGCTTTGCGGCCAGAACACGTCGCTGTTGCCGGTGCAGTTGGGGCGAATCAGTCAATCGCCGATTGACCCGCAGCGCGAGCAGCACATCGCGTTCAACGCCATGCAGCAGCTTTGCAACCACTACAGTTGCTGCCTAACCCCCTGTGTTGGACGAATGAAAGCGTAACTTTTAAAAAAATATTGATTTAATTAACTGTATTTGTTTCACTTTTTAAAACTTTTGTGATTATGAAAAAATTGTTTACCCTTGCAGCCCTTTCTTTGATGGCTGCCAGTGCGGTCAACGCACAGTATGTCACTAAGGCCCTCGACGAGAACGACGAGTCGACCTTCAAGTGGGAGAATGCCAGCAACTTCATCCTGATCAGTGTCGGCGAGGCCGAGCGCGAGGCTATGGAGGGCAAGATTCTGAAGGACTATAACATCGACGACGTGACCCGCCATCTCTATGTTTGGGAAGGTACCTATGTGGGCGGCGATGGCAGCGGCATGAACTCGTTTGGCCAGCTCGAGGACCACATCGCTCTGACCGTGGGTAACGTGGGCTGGAGTGGCTTCGGTATGATCCAGGACGGCGGCATCGACTTCAGCATGCTCGATGACACCTATGTGTTGCACTTTGCCATGAAGGCTAAGCCCACCGACATGACCTCGCACGGCTTCGGCTTTGCACAGGCCAAGTTCACCATCGGCCCCACGGCGTTTGTCGACGGTGCCCGCGTGCACAAGCTGCTGGGCGACATCGAGCACAATGGCGAGTGGTACTACATCGACATCCCCTTCAGCGTGCTGCGCCAGTGTGCCGACAACAACGATGTGTTCCCCGAAGCTAAGGGTGGTGCCAGTGCCTACAACGACAACCACTTCTGGTGCCTCTCGGGCGGTGTGGCCGGCAGCGAGCTGCACATCGACAACATCTTCATCTACAAGGACTCGACCATCACTCCTCCCGAGCCCCAGGGCAAGAAGGGTGATGTCACCGGCAACGACGTTGTGGACATTGCCGATGTCAATGCCGTGATCAACATCATGCTGGGCAAGGCCGAGAAGATTGACGCTGCCGACGTGACCGAGAACGGTGACGTGGACATCGCCGATGTCAACGCCGTGATCAACATCATGCTGGGCAAGTAAGAAACTGCTAACATTCTAGAGGGTCTAGAGTTTCTAGACTATCTAGAAAATCTAGACCCTAACTGACAATGAAGAAAACATTAATACTGATGGTGGTGGCCATCGCGGCGGTTGCCGCGGTGGCCCAGCCACCACGCAGTGCCAAGCGAGGCGTGAGCGAGAACGGCTTCAACCACGTCGAGGAGATTGACGCCCTGTCGCCCGGAGCGGGATGGTTCTACAACTGGGGCAACCTGCCCAACAGCTACATCGCCGATGTGGTGGGGCCGGGCACCGACATGGAGTTTGTACCCATGATATGGAGTGCCAACTTCAACGAGCAGGCACTGCGCGACTATCTCACCGAGCACCCGGGCGTGAAGTATCTGCTGGGCTACAACGAGCCGAACTTCAGGAACCAGGCCAACATGACCCCCGACAGCGCCGCCCGACTGTGGCCCATCGTCGAGCAGATTGCCCGCGACTACGACCTCAAGCTGGTGGCCCCGGCACTCAACTACAGCGGCGAGGCGCTGGCCGACGGCCGCGTCTATCAGCCCAACGACTGGATGGATGCCTTTCTGACCGCCTATCCCGAGGCACACTTCGACTACCTGGCCCTGCACTGCTACATGAACAGCTCGGCCGCACAGTTGAGCTACGTCGAGAACTTTGCCAAACGCTATGGCAAGCAGGTGTGGCTCACTGAGTTCTGCTCGTGGGAGGGCAACGTCGACTCGGCCACACAGAAGCGCACCATGGTGCAGAAGATTCAGGACCTGGAGCTTAGCCCCTACGTCTACCGCTATGCGTGGTTCAAGGCCAAGGGCTCGAACAGCGCCCCCTACTACCGCCTGCTCATCAACCAGAATATGCTCACCCACGAGCCGCCGCTGGGCACACTGAGCGGAGCCGGAAGAATCTATGTCAACATGTCGTCGTTCGACACGACCTACTATTGGCGTCCGGCCCAGGTCATCCCGGCCAAGGACTACGTCTACAGCCAGGGAGTGGGCATCGAGCTGAACTCCGACAGCCAAAGCAGCCAAGTGCTGCAAATCAGCGAGTTTGATGTCTATGCCAAGGCACAATACATGCTTGAGGTGCCGGTCACGGGCAACTATGACCTCAAGTTGAGGGTGTCGAGCCGCGCGTTCCTCAACTCGCCCGAGATTCGCGTCTACTGCGACGGCGAGCAGGTGGCCGACCAGGTGCTGCCTGTCACGGGAATGACCGAGAGCCAAGACGTGTGGAAGACCCAGCTCATCGCCGCCATACCGCTGCCGGCCGGCAAGCACCGCATCGAGTTGCGCAGCGCGCGCAGCACCACCTGCAAGCTGGGTTGGCTGCGACTGGACCTGGCCGGTGATGTCAACGGCGACCTGGTCACCGACATCAGTGATGTCAACACCGCCATCAACGTCATGCTGGGCAAGAACCCTGCCCCCGACGTCTACTCGCAGGCCGACCAGGATGTCAACGGCACGGTCGACATCAGCGACATCAACCGCATCATCAACCTGATGCTAGGAAAATAAGGACTCACCTCTAACGCAAGTCGAGAGTTTCTAGACCATCTAGAAATTCTAGAATATCTAGAATAACATTGTGACAATGAAAAAACTCCTTCTCGCCGCCATGGTCGCGGCATCCATGCTTGTGGCCAGCGCGGCCACAACACCCATCTATCTCGATGAGTCGCGTCCCATCGAGCAGCGTGTCGACGACTTGTTGCCGCGACTGACGCTGGACGAGAAACTCGCCATCATCCATGCCCAGAGCAAGTTCTCGTCGGCCGGTGTGGCCAGGCTGGGCATACCCACGTTCTGGACCGATGACGGGCCGCACGGCGTGAGACCCGACGTGTTGTGGGACGAGTGGGAGCAGGCCGGGGCCACCAACGACTCGTGCGTGGCTTTCCCGGCGCTGACCTGCCTGGCCGCAACTTGGAACCCCGACATCGCACGGCGCTATGGCACGGCCCTGGGCGAGGAGGCTCGCTATCGTGGCAAGGACATGATTCTGGGGCCGGGGGTCAACATCTATCGCACCCCATTGAACGGACGCAACTTCGAGTACATGGGCGAGGATCCCTGCCTGGCCTCGCTGATGGTGGCACCCTACATCCGGGGACTGCAGTCGATGGGTGTGAGTGCCTGTGTCAAGCACTATGCCCTGAACAACAACGAGCACGAGCGCCACACGACCAATGTCATCGTCGACGACCGTGCACTGCACGAGATTTACCTGCCCGCATTCAAGGCCGCGGTGCAGCAGGGTGGGGCATGGGCCATCATGGGAGCCTATAACCTCTATAACAACGAGCACCTGTGCCACAACCAGAAGATGCTCAACGACATCCTCAAGCGCGACTGGCGCTTTGACGGTGTGGTGGTGAGCGACTGGGGAGGCGCGCACGACACCTGGCAGGCCATCCACAACGGGCTGGACATGGAGTTTGGCACCTGGACCGATGGCTTGAGCGAGGGTGCACGCAATGCCTACGACAACTACTATCTGGCACTGCCCTACAAGAAGCTCCTGCAGGAGGGCAAGGTCTCGATGGCCACCCTCGACGAGAAGGTGCGCCGCGTGCTGCGCCTGATGATGCGCACCACCCTGTCCACACGGCCACGTGGTTCGATGTGCAGCGATGAGCACTACCAGACCGCACGCGACGTGGCGGCACAGGGCATCGTTCTGCTCAAGAACGACAAGGGCCTGCTGCCCATCGACCCGGCCAAGCACCGTCGTGTGCTGGTCGTGGGCGAGAACGCCATCAAGATGATGACCGTGGGCGGAGGCAGCAGCTCGCTCAAGGCGCAACACGAGATTCTGCCGCTCGACGGACTGCGGCAGCGTCTGGAGCGCGAGGGCGTGCAGGTCGACTATGCCCGCGGCTATGTGGGCGACCCAACCGGCGAATATAATGGTGTGACCACGGGCCAGAGCCTCAAGGACGACCGTTCGGCCGAGGCACTGCTGGCCGAGGCCGTCGACAAGGCCCGACAGGCCGACATCGTGGTGATGTTCGGCGGACTGAACAAGGCTCAGTTCCAGGACTCGGAGGGCGACGACCGCAAGGAGTATGGTTTACCCTATGGGCAAGACAAGCTCATCGAGGCTTTGGCCCAGGCCAACAAGAGCCTGGTGGTGGTCAACATCAGCGGCAACGCAGTGGCCATGCCGTGGCGAGGACAGGTGCCGGCCATCGTGCAAGGCTGGTTCCTGGGCAGCGAGGCGGGCACGTCGCTGGCCCGCGTGCTGGTGGGCGACGACAACCCGTCGGGCAAACTGCCGTTCAGCTGGTATGAGCGCCTGGAAGACTGCGCCGCGCACAGTGTGGGTGACTATCCCGGCACCAAGCGCACCGGTGAGAACATCTGGGACGAGCACTACCGCGAGGGCATCTATGTGGGCTACCGCTGGCTCGATAAGGTGAAGCGCAAGCCGGCATTCGCCTTCGGGCACGGGTTGAGCTACACCACGTTCGGCCTGAGCGATGCCCGTCTGACAGGCAACACCGCCACCGTCACCGTCACCAACACCGGCCGCCGTGCCGGCAGCGAGGTGGTCCAGCTCTATGTCACCGACGTCAAGTGCACGGTCGACCGCCCCGCCAAGGAGCTGAAGGCGTTCAAGAAGGTGCATCTGCAGCCCGGCGAGAGCCAGGTGCTGACCTTCGACATCACGCGCGACATGCTCAGCTACTACGACTCCAACAGCGGTCAGTGGACAGCCGAGCCAGGCGACTTTATCGTCCGTCTGGGCACGGCCAGCGACCGCTTGCCCATCTCGCTCAAGTACAAGTTGCCCTGACGGCTGGCTCGCGCCAGCGGCACAGCCGAGGGCGAGGCCAGCTGCACCGCCACCGGCCTGACGTGCCGCTGGGACAACAATGGCGCATGGGCAGGCGCGCATTCTTCTATCGCACCAATGCCGAGGGCTATGAGCGATTCTTCAACCACCGCATTGGCATCCAGGTTTACTACACCGCGCAGGGTGTGAAGAATGCGTCAGACATTGTCTATCTGGAGGTGTTCCCGCAGAGTGGCATCGCCCAGACGAGCAGCGCCAAGGTTGTCGCCAGCCAGCGCTACTACAACGTCACCGGCCAGCAGAGCGACAAGCCCTTTGCCGGCATGAACATTGTCGTGCGCACCTACACCGACGGCACCACCAGCACCAGCAAGGCTATCTACTGATTCATAATTCATAATTTATAATGTCTGCCGCGGCGCGTGTCGCGGCAGACATTGCATTTTGTCGACCCGCCTTGACTTTGGCACGAGTTTTGTAATAGCGTGGGGTGACAATGTGCTTTTGTGTGCTTGAAACCATAGTTATGGGCTGCGCAAGGGCATGGATTGACGGTCAGAGGCAATAAAAAAGGTTAAACACATGTGCCGTTTGCCCGAAAATACCGACCTTTGCACGCCATAAAGTGATGGACAAGATTTTTGGGTTAATTTACACTTAACTTGAAGCGAAAAATGCAAAAACAACTGATTCTTGGTGCAGTCCTGCTGCTGGCCTGCCTGGCCGCAAGGGCTGATGTTGAGAACCAAAACGAAATCGACTCGCTGCTGTTGCAGTGGGAGTCGACCATGGACCAGAGCCTGGACGAGGTGGTGGTCACAGGGCAGGGGAGCGCAGTGTCGAAGCGCCGACTGTCATCGAACATCACCAAACTCAGCGCCAGCGACCTCGAGCACCTGCGCACCAGCCGCATCGACCAGATGCTGCAGAACGCGCTGCCCAACGTACAATTCACGCTCACCACAGGCCAACCCGGCACCACGTCGATGATCAAGTCGCGTGGACTGTCTTCGGCGTTCACCAACTCGACACCCGTCATCTATGTGGACGGGGTGCGCGTCGACAACCTGAACACCGGTGCATCGCTGTTCAACGTGCTGAACAACGCCTACGGCAACATCAGCGGCCAGACCGCCGCCTCGGGTGCCATCGGCGACATCCCCATGGAGAACATCGACCACATCGAGTATGTGCCCGGTGGAGCGGCCACCACGCTCTATGGCTCGGACGCGGCCAACGGTGTGCTGCAGATTTTCACCAAGAAGAACGGCTCGGGGCGGTTTGAGGCCAGTGTGAGCGCCCAGTTCGGTGCCAGTGTGGCCAACTCGCAATTCTACCACTTCGACCGCACCAAGCAGCTGCTGCACCAGACGGGCTTCGAACAGCGCTATGGCCTGTCAATCTCGGGCGGCAACGAGCGCATGGGCTACTCGCTCGGGGCGAGCATGAGCCAGGACCTGGGCACCATCATCCACAACGGCAACGAGCAGCGCAAGTATGACATCCGCTTCGGGTCGGCTATCACCCTGTGCGACCCGCTCAAGTACACCAACTCGTTCGGCTTTGTGGCCGAGGACTACCGGCGCAACCGCAACGGCAACCAGGGCTACTACACCGGCCTGTGGTTTGCCGAGGGGGGGGCCGCGGCCAACTTCACCTATACCGGCACCGATGGACAGCAGCACAACTTCCCTGCCGACATCGACGCAGCCACGCCGCAAGAGTTCGAGCTGATGCGACAGTTTGTGTCGACAGCCGAGCAGCTGCAGGACCACAAGGAGTCGGTCAAGCGATTCCAGACATCGCAGCAACTGGAGTACACCCCGCTCAAGGGCCTCACTTTCCATGCCACGCTGGGCATCGACTATCGCTACAACTCCGACAAGCTGGTCGAGACCAACCGCTATCTCATCCACACCCAGCAGAAGCCCGCCGGCACCACCGACGCCGGCAGTGTGGCCACCTACGACCGCAACTACTATGGCATCACCGGCGAGCTCAACGGCCAGTGGAAGTGGTACAAGGACGAGCAACTGAGCAACATCCTCACCGCCGGATTCCAGTACTTCAGCACCCACGACCACCAGAGCTACTACAAGGGGCTGAACGTGCGCGACGGGTCGCGCGTGATGACGGGGGCAGGCTCTATCACCGCCGACGAGATGCTGAGCTATCTGCACAACTATGGCACATACGTCCAGGACAACTTCGGCATCCTCAACCGCTACTACCTCGACTTGGGGCTGCGCATGGACTATAACACGGCCTTCGGCGAGCAAGTGGGATGGCAGTTCTATCCCAAGGTGGGGCTGTCCTACGTCATGACCGACGAGCCGTGGATGCGCTCGCTGGTGGTGGACGGCTGGATCAACTCGCTCAAGCTCATGGGCAACTATGGTGTGGCGGGCAGCTATCCCCCGGCGTTCGAGTATCAGCGCACCATCGACATCTCGCCCTATCAAGACCAGCAGGCCAGCACATTCGGCAAGGCCGGCAACCCCAAGCTGGGGCCGGAGAAGAAGCACTCGCACGAGGTGGGCATCCAGGGCACTGTCCTGCACAACGTGCTGGACTTCGGGTTCACCTATTACTATGCCCTGACGCGCGACGCACTGTTCAACGTGCCGCTGCTGCCGTCGTCGGGACAGGCCAGCACCTATCTGGCCAATGTGGGCAAAATCCGCAACCGTGGGGTCGAGATTTATCTCGGGGCAACTCCGGTCAACACCCGCGACTGGGGGCTGAACGTGCGAGTCTCGCTCAACACCAACGACAACAAGGTGGTCTCGACCGGCGGTCTGGTGCCGTTTGCCATCGGCGGATTCTCGTCGCGTACCATCGTCACGGTGGTCGAGGAGGGCAAGTCGGTGGGCTTCTTGCGCGGAACGGCCACCACGCTCAACGACGACGGCACCGTCCGTGAGACACTCTACAATCAGGACTTGGGACGCACCATCCCCACCGTCTATGGCAACTTCTCGCTCTCGGCCCGCTGGCGCAAGCTCAACCTCATCATCTCGGGCGACTACCAGGCCGGGGCCTACGTCCACTCGTTCGATCGCCAGTTCCGCTTTGCCAAGGGCATCAAGGACGATGCCATCCCCGACGCCGCGCTGGCCGGCACCACTCAGGCCAAGTCGTGGTTGAATTTCACCAACTTCTTTGTCGAGAAGGCTGACTTCGTCAAGGTGCGCAACATTGGGCTGGACTACACATTCACCTTTGCCCACAAGGCTTTGCGCAGCATCAACCTGGGGCTGAACATCTACAACCCTCTGTCGTGGACCAGCAGCAGTGTCGACCCCGAGGCCGTGCTGAGCGGTGCCCGCACACAGGGCGGTGTGGCCACTGGCGGCCTGAGTTACAGCAGCTACAGCCTGCCCCGGCAATATGTGTTCACGGCAAGGCTCAGTTTTTAGCGGGTCGCGGCACAGTCTCGACATGCGGGGAAATTTATTCATTATAATAGGTTCTTTTTTTGCAACACAATGAGATATATTAGCATCATCCTGTTGGCCATGTTGCTCACTGCTTGCGACCTGGTCAGCCCCGACAAGGTCATCAACCCCAATGTGGACGAGTCGGCGTTTCTCAATTCTGACAACCCCATGCAGACATGGGTCAACGGCACCGAGAAAGAGCTGGCATTGCACATGTCAGACTTCGTCCAGCTGATGGAGATACTGTCGGACAACTACTATAACAACTACACGCGCTCGAGCAAGGTCTTCGACGTGCCACAACTGCTCTACACCGACGCCGATGTCACCATGCTGCAGCGGCATGTGGGCTCGCTGCGCGAGATGGCCGACTATGGGCTGACCACCGTGGCACAGGCCGACCGCAATGTCACCCAGGAGCAACGGTTCAAGCTGCTCTGTGTCAAGGCCTACTCGTTCGTTCTGGCCGGTGACTTCTTCCGCGCCCTGCCTGTACAGAATGGCGGCGAGCTGGTCGAGTGGCGCGAGCAGATGCTGCAGGCCATGCAAGTGCTGGACCAAGCCCTGCCGCTGGCGCAGAACGACGATGACCGCGCCTTTGTGCACACACTGTCGGCCCGTGCGGCCCATCGCATCGGCGACCGCGCACTGGCCGTGAGCCACGCCCGTCAGGCGCTGGAGCTGGCTCCACAACTGCTGCGACAGGTGCAGTTCGACAGCAAGAACGGTGTGCTCAACAGCGCACAAGAGGCCATCTGGAGCTTCTGGTTCCAGCCGCTGCCGCGGCTCGACTTCCTCGACCCCAAGTACTATCAGCTGGCCAGCACCGACCAGTGCCCCATCACTCTGGCCAAGGCCGAAGAGAACTACCTGATTCTGGCCGAGGCGGCCCTGGCCGAGGGCGACCTGGCCGGAGCGCGCACCCGGCTCACCGAGCTGCTGGCCCTGGTGCAGTCGCGACCGGTGCAAGCCGGGGTCAACGACCAGCTGGAGGGGCGATACAACGGCGGACTGCGCAAGTTTCCCAACGACCCGGCCTATCGCGTGCAGGCTTCGCCCGGCGACTCGCTGCGTTCGGGGCTGATTGTCGACCGTCGGCCACCGCACCTCATCACAGTCTCGCCCATTTCGGGCACATCGGTCACACCGGCGATGATTCTCGGGCTGACCGACCACGACAGTGCGCTAGAACTGGTCTATCTCATGCGACAGGAGATATTCTTTGCTGAGGGACGTCGCCCCGCCGACCTGGGCATCCGCATGCCCGTGTGTGAAGTCGAGGCGGCCCATGCCGGCAACTCGGCGGCATACGTCGAGGCTTGGATTCCGTCGTTTATCCCCCTGGATGGCGGACTGGACGACTTCACTGTCGATGACCAGGCACGCACGGTCACCATCACCCACAACATGAACCGCGTCATCGTCGACAATGCCCGGACAGCCGATGTCGCCCCGTTTGAGTAACATTTTTTCGCCAGACAAATGAAGCATTTGAGACAAATATCCCTGCTAGTGGCAATGGCGTTGGCCATAGCTGCCGCAGCGGTTCAGCCGCACTATGTCATCCTCATCACCATCGACGGACTGCGGGCCGAGATGATCGACGAGCCCACCATGCCGACCCCCTTCTTGAAGATGATGAGCCGCGACGGCCTGCGCATCGGGCGCGTCATCGGTGTGCCGCCGGCCGCCACCTATCCCTCGCACACCACACTGGTCACCGGCGAGTTGCCCGCCCGGCACCGCGTGTTCTACAACCGTCCATTCTTGTGGAACAAGGACACGGCACGCATCAGCTACTGGTGGGCCGACTCCATCGCTGTGCCCACCATCTGGCAACGCGCCCACGAGGCGGGCATGACCACGGCATCGCTCTTCTGGCCCACATCCACCGGCAGCCCTTACATCGACTACAACGTGCCAGAGTTCTGGTCGCTGGACTACAGCTGTGACCAGATGGCCTACATCAAGCCCTATTGCACACCCGTGGGCATCCTCGACGAGTTGGAGCAGAACGCATGCGGCCGCCTGGACAACATCACCTATCAGGCCGGGTCGCTGCAACGCGACGGACGCACCGCAGCCATGGCCAACTACCTGATGAACCACTACCAGCCGCGGCTCATGACCATCCACCTCATCACCACTGACTACAGCCAGCACGACCTGGGCACCATGAGCCAGCGACTACTGCAAGACGTGGCCAGCGCCGACCATGCCGTGGGCACCATCGTCGAGAACTTGCGGCTCACCGGCCGCCTCGACAGCACACTGCTCATCGTCACGGGCGACCACGGCTTCTGCGACTATCACCAGACGCTCAGTCCCAACGTGTGGCTCACCCGCGCCGGCCTGCTGAGCGAGCAGCCCGGCGGCAAGTGGCAAGCCTGCTTCTACGGCGGGGGCAACACCAGCTTCCTCTATCTGCGCAAGGCCGATGACCGCAAGACCCTGCGGCGCGTGCGCCGGCTGCTCGACGAGTTGCCACCTGCCGAGCGCGCGCTGTTCCGCATCGTCGAGAAGGACGAGCTCACCGCCCTGGGGGCCGACCCGGCCGCTGCACTGGCCATCGAGCCGGTGGTGGGAGTCGCTGTCACCAACGCCCGCACCGGCCAGGTGGTCGAGCACAAGCGTGGCGGCACGCACGGCTTCGTCAGCGGACACGACCCCACGACGCTCATCGCCTATGGCCCCGGCATCACCCCCGGTTGTCAGGACACCATCCGCCAGACGGCCATCGCCCCCTGGATACTGTCGCTGCTGGGCATCAATCCCTAGCCGCCAGTGCGACGAGACGATGATGCTGATGGCTATATCGGGCTGGCGGTAGCTTGAGATGGAGTGGGCGCGGCTGGAGGTGGAAATGTCACTTTTTCACTAAGAAAATGGCCCGCAAACTTGGATTATTGCATTTTTTATGCTACCTTTGCCTTCCGAAAAATCCTAATCGACACAATCATGGCAGACAAGGTCACCTATATCGACCCCAGCGTATATGGATCCGAGCGGTATATCAATCCTTACACTGACTTCGGATTCAAGAAGCTCTTTGGCACTGAGATGAACAAGGACTTGCTCATCAGCTTTCTCAACGCCTTGTTCGATAACAAGCGCAAACGCATTGTCGACATTGAGTATATCAACCCCGAGAACCTGGGTGACGGCTATGGCGACCGCCGCTCGGTGTTTGACGTCTACTGCTCGACCAAGGACGGCAGCCGGTTCATTGTCGAGATGCAGAAGGCCGAGCAGTCCTACTTCAAGGACCGCTGCCTGTACTACTCGAGCTTTGCCATCCGCGACCAGGCCTCCAAGGGCAAGCACTGGGACTACCATCTGGATGATGTCTACACCATTGGCATCCTCAACTTCAAGTTCCCGGACAACGAGTATCCCGAGGACAGTTTCCGTCACGAGGTCAAGCTCAAGGATGTGGAGGACAACCACGTGTTCTACGACAAGCTCACCTTTGTGTACCTGGAGATGCCCAAGTTCACCAAGACAGAGGCCGAACTTGAGACCATGTTCGACAAGTGGATGTTCGCTCTGCGCAACCTGGCGCTGCTGTTCGACCGCCCCAAGGCGTTGCAGGAGCGCGTGTTCAAGAAGCTGTTCAAGCAGGCCGAGATAGCACAGTACAACCCGGTGGAGCGGCGCCGCTATGCAGCCAGTCTGAAAGAGTACTGGGACTATAACAGCATCATGGAGACGGCAGCGCGCAAGGGCATGAAGCAGGGTCTGGAACAGGGCATCGCTGAAGGTTATGAGCAAGGCATGGCTCAGGGCATGGCCCAGGGCATTGAGAAAGGCATGGCTCAGGGCATTGAGAAAGGCATGGCTCAGGGCATTGAGACCACCAAACTCGACACTGCCCGCAAGATGAAGTCGGACGGCATGCCCATTGACCTCATCGCTAAGTATACAGGCTTGACCGCCGATGAGATTGCAGCCCTGCAAAGCCAGGATTAGCTGTGCCAACAGGTTGAATAGCAGGCGGGCAAACTATGGTAAACCGGCAGGGGTGCGCTTTTGCACACATCCCTGCCGGTTGTTCTAGTGTTGTGTTAAGACGATTAGTTACAGATTGAATAGGCATGAATTGTTGCAGGTGACCCCGGAGAAACGGTCACTTGAACAACAAGGGAACGAACTGGGCCAGATAGTGGCGCCAGTTGCGCCACTCGTGGCCGCCGCCGCTCTCGACATAGGTGTAGCGGTGGCCGTTGCGGTCGAGCAAAGCGCGGAACTCCCGGTTGGGCTCGTAGAGGAAGTCATCCTTGCCGATGGCCACCCAGTAGAGTTTGTTGCCCTGACGGAATTGCTCGGCCAACTTCTGCTCGAGGTTGTCGTAGATGGGCGACTGCACACCCTTCATGGGGCGGATGGCTGCCGAGAACAAACCCACATAACCGAAGTCCTTGGGACGGTTGGCGCTGATGTAGAGCGAGTGGAATCCGCCCATCGACAGGCCGGCGATGGCGCGGCCCGACTGCTGGCCAGTGGTGCGGTAGTGCCGCTCGACATACTCCATGATGTCGCTGAACGACGACTCAAACGAACCCTCCATCCACTGCTTGTGCTGGAACGTCGGGGTCACCAGGCCGCGCTGGTCGCTGCCAGGGGCGGCCTGCTCGTCGACATTGCCGTTGGGCATCACCACAATCATGGGCACGGCCTGCCCACTGGCGATGAGATTGTCCAGCACCTGCGCCGCCTGGCCCTGGTGCAGCCACGCCGTCTCGTCGCCGCCCGAGCCGTGCAGCAGGTAGAGCACCGGGTAGTGCCCCTTGCCCTGCTCATAGCCCGCAGGCGTGTAGACCATCATGCGGCGCGACTTGCCCACACGCGGCGAGTCGTACCACACGGCACTGACCTGGCCGTGAGGCACATCCTGCGCTTGGTAGACCAGCGGTTGGCCGCCGTCCACAAAGAACATGCTCTTGACCGTGGCCACGTCGCGCATGGTGTAGACATTGTTGGGGTCGAGCGTCTTCACACCGTCCACCACAAAGTTGTAGAGATACAGGTCGGGAGCCAGTGCCCCGGTGGTGAACGCCCACACGCCAGCCGTGTCGCGCTCCAGCGGCCACAGCACGCCATAGTCCAGCTGCACCTCGACGCGCTGGGCAGCCGGTGCCTTGAGCGTGAAGGTCACTGTGTTGTCATCATTCACACGGGGCGAACCCTTGCCGCCGCCCCACAAGGCTTGCTGTGCACTCGCCGCGAGTGCCACAACCGCCATCAATGCCAAGATTGCTTTCTGCTTCATGTAGCGATATTTTTTGCAAAGGTAATGCCAACCGGGCCATATCTCCAAATATTTCTGCCACAACTGCCAACCATGATGCCTTGGATGGCGGATTGGGGACGGTTCTTTTTCGCCAAAAGTTAAAGCGAATTAACTTTTGGCGAAAAAGAACCGTCCCCAATCCGCCAAAAGATGTCCAAGAGATCTGAATGATGGCTAGTCGGGCGGGAGCCCCTCGAGGTAGCTGGGCAGGAGGTTGAGTTGCCTGAGCAGTGCGATGGGGTCGCCGCCCCAGCGGTTGTAGAACGTGACCCATGCGTTGCCAGGCAGCGTCATCAGCGTGTTGGTGTCCCAATCGATGGCGGGTGGATAGATGCCAGCCAGGTCTTTGAGCGAGCGGTCGACCGCCCAGTTGCAGGGTGCCCCGCCGAGCGGTGGCATGGCATCGAGCCACTGTGTGCACTGCCTGGCTGTGGGCATGAAGAACACGTCGCGGTTGATAAGCGGCTCCAGATGTCTGTCGGTGAGCACTTCGTCGCCAGTGGCTACCCATATCCCCTTGCGGTCATACAGTTGCACATTCCTGGCACCACACATCACGGCAGTGAGGTAGTTAGCTACCACATAGACTAGCCTATCTGGGTAAGTCTCAAGCAATTGCATGCCCAGCAGTGGTCGCTCCTTGCGGCGGACGGCTGTCTCGTAGTAGTGCAGCATGTTGCTGTCGCCCAGCACCGCTTTGAGCAGGGCGAACATTTTGAGTTTATCATGGTAATCAATCATTGTAGTTGTGTTTACAGGATGAGCAGTGTTTTGTCCAGTTTGTCCAGTTTTGTCCAGTCTGTCCAGCTACTGTATTTTCTGGACAGACTGGACAAGGCGCGATCACAAGCCTGCGAGCAGCTGCTGGATGCGGCTCTTGCTCAGCCCGATGCGGTCGGCTATGTCGCGCAGGGTCATGCCTTGTGCCTTGAGTTGGCGCAGCTGCTCAACGTCGACTGGCTCGTTGTGGCGCAGGTGTTGCCGCTCGTTGCTGGTGCCCGTCGGCACGAGGTGTACATACCCGTCATCCTTGGTCATCCGGCACACCATCACATTGTCGCCCCCAAACTTGATGATGCTGTTTCGTCCCTTCAGGTGCTTGATATAGCGCACGTCCTCGCCTTGCGTGCTGCGTCCCATGGCAATCACCGAATCCATAAAATTGGCAATCTTCTTCGAGCCGCCGATGTCGTTGAGGGTGATGGGTTGGGCTGCAGGGCGTTTGGGCGTGTGGGCGATGACGATGATGGTGAGTTTGCCGCGTCGTTTGATTTCGCTCAGTCGCATCATCAGCATGCCGGCCACATCGCCCTGCTCGGTCTGGCACGACAGCCAGGTGATGTTGTCGATGATGACCACATCGGCTGCCGTCTGCTTGATGGCCTCAATCACTCGCTCGACGGCATCCTGGTCCAAGTCGTCGCTGCTGATTGTGTCGCACATCTGTGCGCGGAAGAAGTTGTCGGGCATGTCCATCATCTGCCCATTGTCGTCGGTGTAGCGTGCTGCAAATTGTCGCTCGCTCAGCTCGTAGTCGACATAGAGCACGTTGAGCGTGTTGTGGCGAGCGATGTCGATGCCGATCTGCACCGCCAGAATCGACTTGCCCACATTGGTGTCGCTGAAGATGCATGTGCATTCGTTCTCATAGACCATGCCATGGTCGCGCCACAGGTCATGTGGTGCCGGGTGCCGCTGGGCCTCCAGCAGCCAGTCATAGCCGGTGCGGATGGTGAATCCCGCCACGTTGAGGTGAGCGGTGGGCATTGTCATGCGGCGCAGGGCCATCAACTCGGGTGTGTCACCAGGCAGCTGCAAAAAGGTGTCGGCGTTCTCAAACGGGGATACATGTTGCCCCATCCCCAGTCCATCCAGGACTGTGGTCATCGTTGTGTTTTCCATAAGTTGGTGTTTTAAATTGTAAAATCACAATATCGACTGCAAAAATAGCATCAAAAGAAAGCAAAATGCAAATTTTGTGCTGTATTTTAACAATGTTTAAGTTTTTCCCAGCCTGTCGAAACAGTTCAGCAATTCCGCGTTTCCTCTCCCCTTTCTAGAAGGCTGCTGAAAAAGTAATAAACCGCGAATTACGCGAATGAAACGCGAACCTTTAGCTCGCAACCGAACGGGCGCAATATTTCTTGAATATAATTTGAAATATCACAAAATTTGCAGTTAATTTATTCAAATCTAGGTTTGAATATAACCATCGTGAAACAAATCAATTATTTGCCTGTACTTTTTCAGCGGCATCTTCTAGAAAGGGGAGGGGAGGCTCGCTGGAACCAATCGCTGGGCAGATTCAGCTTGTCGGGACAGTTCGGCGATAGTACTGCCGGCAGTTCCCCTCTAACTTGGTGGAGGAGCTTGTTTGCAACTCGAGCAACTCCAGTGATTGACTGACAGTCAGTGAGAGTCATTGCAGAATACAGTCTGTCCACCTGTCCAGCCGCTGGACAGACTGGACAAGACTGGACAAACTGGACAAACTGGAGATGGTGCCCCCCGAGCATATTGGCTCGGTGGTGGCTCAGTGGGTGGATGGTCTAAAAAAACGATAAAAAGTGGTACAAACAGCTGCTGATTGTGTTTTTATTGCTAATTTTGAGGCCGTTTTATCAAGGAATTGAGTTATGAGAGTTATTCTGGCACTATTGGCCGCGGGCATGACATTGGCAGTGGCGGCACAACCCGCCGCCAACTCCGACACCACAACAACCCTGCAGGAGGTGGTGGTCGAGGGCAACGTGCGTGGCAACTACTTGAGCCACAATGCTGTGGAGAAGCGTGAGCTCATCAATGTCACCGGGCTGAAAAAGATGGCTTGCTGCACGCTGGCCGAGTCGTTCGAGAACTCGGCATCGGTCAGTGTGGGATATAGCGATGCCGTCAGCGGAGCGCGCCAAATCAGGATGCTGGGCCTGGCGGGCGTTTACACGCAGTTTCTGGACGAGAGCCGTCCCACCATGCGGGGGCTGGTGTCGCCCTATGCCCTGAACTACACGCCTGGCGACTGGCTGCAGTCGATACAGGTGTCAAAGGGCGTGACCAGCGTCACCACCGGACATGAAGCCATCACCGGCCAAATCAACTTGGAATACCGCAAGCCCACCGACGACGAGCGGCTGCACGTCAACGTCTATCTCGACGACATGCTCCGGCCAGAGGTCAACCTGACCTCGGCCCTGCACTTCAACCAGGACAAGAGCCTGTCGACCATCATCATGGCGCATGGCTCGCTGGACACCGACTGGCGCGAGATGAGTGCCATGGACCGCAACCATGACGGATTTCGTGATATGCCCCGCACACGCCAGGTCGATGTGGCCAACCGATGGGTGTGGCTGGCCCCCGGAGGCATGCAGTTGCGCTGGGGGGCGCGCTACACGGCCGAGGACCGCCTGGGCGGGCAGCTGCACTATGACGAGCGTGAGGGCAGCCGGCAGCGGCGCGAGTTTTTTGAGGTGTTTGACAACTCGCCAATCGGGTGGCCCGAGATTGGCACTCCGCTGACCGTCTACGGCTCGCGGGTCACCAACCATGATGCCAGTGCATATCTCAAGGCGGCGTTGCCGTTGCGGCACACGGTGGCCGACGGCGAGGGGGGCGAGTGGCAGGACAATGTGGCCCTGCTGGCCGATTGGAGCCACTTTGACACGCGCTCCTACTTTGGCTACAACGGGTATAATGCCCATGAGAATGCCGTCTCGGCCAACCTGCGGTTCAATCACTATTTCGCACCACACTCGATGCTGGCCGTGGGCTTGCAAGGACGTTTGGACTATGTGCGCGGGGCGATGCGCAACTTCTGGCTGTACCCGATGCAGGATGGTGGCTACATGTTTCACAATGGCAACATCGACGAGAGCCTGGACGAGCGCGAGCTGGGGGCTTACGCCGAGTGGAACCACACCGTGCGCGACCGGCTGACGCTGGTGGCCGGGGCGCGTGTCGACTACAACGACTGGGCGCGCCAGTGGCTGTTCACCCCACGGCTGCACGTCAAGTGGGACATAACGCCGCGCACCACGTTGCGTGCGTCGGCCGGCCTGGGAAGCCGCACGCCGCGGGCACTGATTGAGAACCTGGGCATGATGGCCACGGGCTATTCGGTGCTCACTGGGGTCTTGGTCTTGCCGGAGTTTTATGACCAGGGCTATGGCGATGCCGAGCGGTTGAATCGGCTGGCCGAGCGGCACGACTATCGTCGCATCGAGCGTGCGCTGACCGTGGGCGGCAGCCTGACGCAGACCTTCGCTCTGGGCCGCGACCGCAATGCTTCGCTCAGCCTCGACTATTTCCACACCCACTTCTATCGCTCGCTCGTCGCCACACAGGAGCCATGGGGAAATGCGCTGCTGCTCTACAACAGCGACGGGCGCAACGACACACACGTCTGGCAGCTGGACTTCAACTGGACGCCCATCGAGCGTCTGGACGTGCTGGCCACCTTCCGCTACAACCTCTCGCGGCTTGAACTGCCGGTGGTCGAGTCCTACACCATGCCCTACGACCCGGCGCATGGCACCGCCTACCGCCTGTCGCATGCCACACAGACCGTCGAGCGGCCATTGACCAGCCGGTTCAAGGGGGTGCTCAACCTGTCGTATGCCACACGCTTCCGCGTCTGGGTGTTCGACATCACCGGCCAGCTCAACGGGCCGGCGCGAGTGCCTGGTGGCGGGCACAACACCGACAACTCCAGCCACTCGCCCACCTATGGCATGCTGTTTGCGCAAGTGACCCATAAGATTGGGCGCGCCGAACTCTATCTGGGCTGCGAGAACATCACCGACTATCGCCAGAAGGTGCCCATCATCGGTGCCGACGAGCCATTCTCGGGCCGGTTCAACTCGATGAACGTCTGGGGGCCGCTCATGGGCCGCAAGTTCTATGTGGGCATGCGCTGGAACCTCTATTAGTGCAATGAGGAGTTCAAGGGCGCTCTGACCGAGCAGTTTGCGCTGACGGTGGACGCGTCGATTTCCCCTGTTCGCCATCGGCGCGCTGTCGCGGCTCATCGCTGAAGAGCGATGTATAGGGTAAATAGTGTTAATTGACTTTAACTTTTGGCGAAAAAGAAGTCTATTCACCGATTGTGCGTTTCCCCTCCCCTTTCCCAAAGGGGAGGGGTCAGAGGTGGGGTTTGGATACCGCCATTATTATAAAAATGAGTCAAAACTTGCTCGTTGCAAACCCCACCCCCAGCCCCTCCCCTTTGTGAAAGGGGAGGGGAGGATCGCTGGAACCAATCGCTGACCAGATACGTATAGGGCAAAGAAAGCGTTAACTGACTTTAACTTTTGGCGAAAAAGAACCGTCCCCAATCCGCCACTTTGTGAAAGGGGAGGGGAGGCTCGCTGGAACCAATCGCTGAACAGATACAAAAAGAACCGTCCCCAGTCCGCCAAAATTGAACTGTCCGTAAAAGGCCATATATTCCATTATTATTACAAATTGTGCTTGTGTCGAAATTTTTTGCTATATTTGCACCCAAATTGGAATTAAGCGTAATAACTAACCCACTTAAAACCGTAAACAGAATGAAGAAACTAATGATTGTTGCCCTGATGTTGACACTGGGCATGGGTCTGGCAATGGCCCAGGACAAGAAATCTGATTGCCCCAAGGCTGAGGCCACCACTGCTTGTGTATCCAAGACTCCTTGTGATGACTGCAAGACGCAGGGCAAGCACGAGTGCGACAGCAAGAAGAAATGTGACGACAAGCAGCAATGCAAGGGCGAGGCCAAGCAGCATTGCAGCAAGGATGCTGCCACCAAGCAGCAGCTTCGCGTCGGCAAGCAGGTGAGCAAGGGCGAGGCCAAGCAATGTGCTGGCAAGAAGGAGTGCAAGGGCGAGGCCAAGCAGTGCGACGGCAAGAAGGAGTGCAAAGGTGAGGCCAAGCACGAATGCAGCAAAGAGGCCGCAAAGAAGGACTGCTGCAAAGACAAGTAAAAAAACGCCCATCGAATCTGACTCCGTCCGACCAGAAACAATCTGTCTCCCGGAGTCTGTCTGAATGAATGGTGCGACATCGGGTCTGACCCCATGTCGCACCGTTCAGTTTATAGTTTAAAGTTTATAGTTTACAGTTCCTGGTCGCTGCCACAACAAACAACTAAACCTACAGCTTGCCCAGCGTGATGTTGATGATCATGTTGACATCGGTCACGTCGACCGTGCCGTCGCCATTGATGTCGGCAGCCGAAACTGGGTTGGCCTTACCCAGCGTGATGTTGATAATCATGTTGACATCGCCCACGTCGACGGTGTTGTCGCCATTGATGTCGCCGCGAACCGTCGGGTTGTCGTTGGGCAGGTCGTCGGTGACGCTGAAGAACGCCTCCCACACGGGGGCTGCCTGATAGGCTCCCTTGCAGCCCAGGGGTACGTGCAGGGCGCAGGCCGTCTTGTCGACACTGTCGAAGGTGGTGGCATCGGCACACGCGGGCGGTGTGGGGTTCAGACTGTTGATGATCGCGAGATTGGAGCAGCCTTTGAACTCGTTGGCGTTGAGGTTGCTGACCAACTTGCCGAGCGTGAGTGTGCTCATGTGCGCCTTGTGGAAGGCTGACAGAGAGTTGCCGTAGGTCGTCGGCAGGAGATTGCGGCCCATGTAGGCGCTCTCGAGTGCCGTCAGGTGGCTGAGCATCGATTCGTGGGCGTTTATACCACTCGGGACACCGAAGAGCTGCAGCGGGCTGTCGGTGTCGGCGATGGTGAGCGTCTGCACGCCCGCCATGCCCACAAAGGCGCGCACATGCACGCTGTCGAGGCTCGCCGGCAGGGTGAGCGACGACACCCGCTTG
>CACZHT010000027.1 GCA_902781045.1 uncultured Bacteroidales bacterium
AGCTCGACACTAGTTGTTTGGCTGTAAAAGTTCCTCTACGAGGCACTTTTGTTCTGCTTTGTGTGGACCAAGCGGCGAGGACCTCCGGCCCTCTTGCATAGTCTTTCGAACAAATAGCTTCTTCGAAGCATTTTTGCGTCTCCGACGCAATCGCTGAACAGATTCGTTATATTCTAAACTAAATTTAAATAAATTATCTGCAAATTTCGTGATATTTCACATTTTATTCAAGAAAAATTGCGCCCGTTCGGTTGCGAGCTAAAGGTTCGCGTTTTATTCGCGTAATTCGCGGTTTATTACTTTTTCAGCAGCCTCAAGTTAGGGGAGGTGGCGCGTAGCGCCAGCAACATCAATGCCACTAATATAGAACAATAGCTTCTCATATTGGAGTATTAAACAAAATCAGGCCACAAATTAAGGATTATTCCGCAAACAATTGCTGATTTGCCACAAAAAAACACCTGGGTAGGCGAACGCATGCCTTCGGGCTGTGTCTTGAAGGCTTATGCATTCATCTTGCGATTTTCCACGCATTTATGGTTAATATTTGCATTTACCCTACTTTTTTCAATAGTTCCTGCAAATCATACAGCATTTTTTTAAAAAATCCTTTGCCTACACAAAAACTTCTTCTTACATTTGCACCTGAAAACTATCACTTATTGTTTCATCTTTTAACTAAATTAAGCTTATGAAGAATTTATTTTTACTCGCATTGCTCGCAGCTATGGCAGTTCCAGTTGTCATGGCTGACGAGACCCCGGGTGCTCCCACGTTGCCCACCGAGCTCAACGTCGAGCCGGCAGCTACCTACGCCAAAGTGGCTTGGGTGCCCGGCGAGAACAACGACTCGTTCAGCCTGCGCTATCGCAATGGTGGAGAAGCGTTAAGTTGGGATTTTGAGCAGAGCTCATTGGACGGATGGACTACCATTGATGCCGACGGCGACGGCTACAACTGGGTTCTTGGCTCGGCTGAAGGCGGTGTTTATATCTCTGAACAAGCTTCAATGGTTGGGCAGGGACATAGTCCTCTTGATTTGGTGGCATCTGGTTCTTACAGTAATATTACAGGTGTTCTTCACCCCGACAATTATCTGGTTTCGCCCAAAGTGCAGTTGGGGGGCAAAATCACCTTCTGGGCCAAAGGACAGGATGCCAACTATGCTGCCGAAACCTTTGGCGTAGCTGTGTCGACTACCGACAACATCAATCCCGAGAGTTTCACTATGGTAGGAGAGAAGAAGACTTCTACGGCCGAATGGGTGCAATATGAGTTCAGCTTGAGTGATTATGCGGGACAAGAGGGCTATGTAGCAATTCGCCACTACGACATCTCCGACATGTTCGTCCTGAATGTTGACGACATCGAGATTCTTCCTGCTAGTACTGATTGGATCGAGGTTGAGGACGTGACTAGCCCATACACCATCGACGGGCTGACTCCCGAGACCACCTACGAGGTGCAGGTCAAGGCGTTCGGTCCTGCCGAGGCTGAGACGCTCAACGCCGCAGGCGGCCTGGCTACCGACTGGACCGAGTCGACCATCTTCACCACCCTGGCCGAAGATCCTCTGGTGAGTGTTGAGACTGTCCGCGTCGAGACCACTGCCGACAACAACTACTACAACCTGATGGGTCAGAAAGTCACCGGCAACCTGCCCGCCGGCATCTACATCCACAACGGCAAGAAAGTTGTGATTCGTTAATTGATTCACTCATTCCGACTAAAAAGATGCGCTCAATGTGAGCGCATCTTTTTCTTCCCCTCAGAAGGGGAGGGAACGGAACGGGGAGCCCACATTGTAGGGACGCGGTGTGCCGCGTGATCGGCCACTGTCGTCCACCGATTTGATTGATTGCACAACCCGGACACACCTGCTCACCATACCCACGAAATCTGGCCACATCTCACAAAAACTCAAAACAAGGTTTGGTTTTTCGCTCGGTTTGAACTAATTTTGCACCAGAAAAATGACCTATATCGACGATCAAATACAGCAACTGGACCTGGCGGCGGCTCTGGCGGCGGTCAGCCCCGAGCGGCGTGACTACGCCCTGCGCTACCGCCACGAGCTGGGCCAGCGGCAGTGCGTGGCGGCCTACCTGCTGCTGCAGCGTGCCCTGCTGCAGGAGTATGGCATCGACGGACACCTCCAGTTTGCCATCGGCCAGCACGGCAAGCCATCACTAGTGGGACATCCCGACATCCACTTCAACCTGAGCCACTGCCGCGAGGCGGTGGCCTGCGCCGTGAGCGACCGGCCTGTGGGCATCGACATCGAGAGCACGCATCGCTATCATCCCATGCTACTCGACTACACCATGAGCCCCGACGAGCGCCGCCTGATCACTCAGGCACCGCGTCCCGACGAGGCCTTCATCCGCTTGTGGACCATGAAGGAGGCTGTGCTCAAGCTCACCGGCGAGGGCATCTCGCGCGACCTGCACAACGTCCTCACCGAGCATCACTACCATTTCTACACCACCATCCATCCCACCTACATCTGCACAACGGCCACAATGTGACCCCGATAATCATGGAATTGGTGCTTATCATGGCAAAAACTAACGATACTATATTTGACGTATGAGATACTATATTGTTGACGCATTCACCAATCGACCGTTCGGTGGCAATCCGGCAGGAGTCGTGCTACTGGGACAGGACGGAGCATTTCCAAGCGATGAATTGATGCTGCACATCGCCGCAGAGCTACGCTATAGCGAGACTGCCTTTGTGCGACAGGACGGACCGGCAGAGTTCACCGTGCGATACTTCACACCTCGCGCCGAGGTCGACTTGTGCGGGCATGCCACCATCGCAACATTCGGGACACTGGCCCACGAGGGCATCGTAACCGACGGCACGCTGTGCGTCAACCACACACTGGCCGGAAACCTGCAAGTGCTGGCCGGCAACCGGGTGATGATGCAGATGGCGCAACCCATGGTCATCGACAAGACCATCGACACTGAGCGGTTGCATCGCATCATGGCGGGTGAGCAAGTCACCCGCTGGCCCAATCTGCCCATTGAGATTGTCTCAACCGGACTACCCGACATTATCATGCCTGTGGCCGACGTTGATGACCTACAGGCTTTGCGCCCCGACATGGACGCATTGGCGCAGCTCAGTCAACAACTGGAGGTGACCGGTGTGCACGCCGTGGCACTGACCACTGACGGATTCACTGGACATGTGCGCAACTTCGGGCCGCTATATGGGGTGCCCGAGGAGAGTGCCACCGGCACAGCCAATGCCGCACTGACCCACTGGCTGCAGCGCAGGGGCCGGGTGCGGCTGGGCGAAGAGTGCCGCTTCGTGCAGGGCGAGGCCATGGGACGCCCATCGGTCGTGGCCACCTCCTTGCGACGCGACGGCACCATCTGGGTGGGAGGCACCTGCTGCATCGTCGCCCACGGTTCTCTGCTCGAATGATACAAAAGAGAACCGTCCCCGATTGTATCATTTTTTTGCGGTGTCGCAGAAAAAGCCGTACCTTTGTGGCACGAATCCATTAACATGACATGACTGACCGACCTGAATTGATTGTCATGCTCACATGGCATGACTACACCGTGGAGAACGCCGCACAGGTCTTCGAGCAATGCAAGGACTCGGCGGCGCAATACTGGGGCTTCAAGGAGCATGGCCTGGAGCCAGAAAAGATGAGAGAACTCTATGCACACATGCACCAGTGTGGCAAAACCACACTGATGGAGGTCGTTGCCTACACCGAGGCCGAGGGCCTGGCGGCGGCACAACTGGCCGCAGAGTGCCACTGCGACATCCTCATGGGAACTAAATATAGCGATGCTATCCAGGACTACTGCCACCACCATGGGCTGAAGTACATGCCCTTTGTGGGAACGGTGACAGGCCGGCCATCGGTGCTCGAGGGATCGATTGACGACATCGTGGCCGAAGCACGCGAGCTCGTCGACAAGGGGGTGGACGGCATCGACTTGCTGGCCTATCGCTACACAGCCGACCCGGTGGCACTGATGCATGCCGTGACTCGTGCCGTCGACGCGCCGGTGTGCATGGCAGGCAGCATCGACTCGACCCGGCGGCTCGACGAGGTGTGCCAGACCGGGGCCTGGTCGTTCACCATCGGCAGTGCGTTCTTTGAGCACCGCTTCGGTGACACGTTCTGCGAGCAAGTCAACGCAGTGTGCAGCCATGTTGCCGCTCACAGTGGCTGCATGCCAAAAAAATAGGCAATTATTTGGCTGTTTCGGCAAGAAACTGTAACTTTGCACTCGTCTTTTGACACACTGTGTTGACATTCACTCAACTAAAACATAACGACAATGAACGACCTGAACTTTTATCTCGACATGGCCGAGGAGAGCATGAAGGAGGCTATCGCCTTTCTGGACGACTCGCTGGCTCACATCCGCGCCGGCAAGGCCAACGTGAAGATTCTGGACCCCATCCGTGTGGACTACTACGGCTCGAAGGTGCCCATCGGCAACGTGGCCAACATCTCGACACCTGACCAGCGCACCATCGCCATCCAGCCCTGGGAAAAGAACATGTTCCCCGTGGTGGAGAAGGCAATCATCAACAGCAACATCGGCATCATGCCCATCAACAACGGAGAGGTCATCCGCCTCAACATCCCACCCCTGACCGAGGAACGCCGCAAGCAGCTGGTCAAGGACAGCAAGGCCGAGGCCGAGAAGGCACGCGTGAGCGTGCGCAACGCGCGACGCGAGTGCATCGACGGGCTCAAGAAGGCCGTCAAGGAGGGCATGAGCGAGGACGTGCAGAAGGATGGCGAGGACAAGGTCCAGAAGCTGCACGACAAGTACATGAAGCAAATCGACGAGCTGTTCGCCGCCAAGGAGAAGGAAATCCTCACCGTCTGATCTTGCTCCCCACCCCAACACCCATGAGGGATGCCAACCCACCGGCTGGCATCCCTCATTGCGTCACCCCGCCACCTAGACGGATGACGCATTCAATGATGCAGGAAATCGGCTATCGTCAGGCTGCGCTGGATGTGGCCACTATATTTATTGGGGGCAAGCCCAAAGCTGGTAATCATGGTCAGCATGAGCGACTTGCGTGTGCCCGTCTGCCGCACAAACGCGTCAAGCTTGTTCTCAAGATTCTCGTCATCTTGCGCGGTGAGCGAATAGGCGGTTCGCGAGTACTTCATCTCACACACATTCACCGTCTGGTCGGCGCGGTCAATCAGCAAGTCAATCTGCGCTCCCCTCTGGCCTGCCTCACGCTTGCTGACCCAGCTGCAAGCACGACACTGAATTTGCTCGATTCCCAACGCTCGCTTGATGTCATCCAGATGATTGAGACACAGCATCTCGAATGCATAGCCACTCCAAGCGCGATACTGCCCGCTGTTGAGCGAGTGTGTCCAGAACGCCGGATCTTGATATTGATTGGTTTCGGCAAACTTCAGGTAAAACAGAGAGAATGCATCCACCAACTGGTAGAGTACCTCACGCTTGACTTTACCGAAGGGTACATAACTGCGGATGAAACCACATTTCTCCAGCTCGGCAAGTGTTGTCGAGAACTTGGCATTGTTGTTCAGCTTGGTCAACTCAAGCAACCTCTTGCGTGACAAGCCTTTGCCACATTGTGCCAACTGCCGGATGATATTGATGTGATCACCTGCATGCTTGAACAGCGAGCGATAGACATTGTCGAACTCATGGCGTAATTGAGCCTGTGAAGCAAAAAACAGTTGATCAACATTTTGCGCCATACTCAACGATGGTGACAAGAGAGAGTAATAATAGGGTACACCACCCAAAATCATGTAACACTCGGCCAATTCTTTGTCATTGTAGCCCAGACCATTATGGTCAAGATAGGCACGCGCCTCGCTCAGGGTGAAGGGCGCAATGTAGATTTGATGAGTCACACGGTTGTGCAAGCCGCCACGGTTATTGAGCAGCTTGTCAATCATCCAGGACGTGGCCGAACCACACACTATCAACTTCACATCGCTGCGGCGCGAGGCCCAACTGTTCCAAAAGTGCTCAAAGGCACTCAAAAAGCGAGCCTTGGGCGTATCAAGCCATGGCAACTCGTCGATGAAGATGTGCTTCGTGCCATCAACCGTCTCAAGATAATCTCTCAACTGCTCGAATGCCTCAAGCCACGTCCTGACTCTGGCTGCACGAGGGTAAACACGAGCCAATGTTGTGTAGAAATTCAGCAGCTGGTCTTGCATGCGGGCATTCTCAAGACCAGAAAGCTCAAAACATACGTTACTGCCCAACGTCTGACTGACAAAGAATGTCTTGCCCACCCGGCGGCGGCCATAGACAACTATCAATTCAGCCTGATTGGATTCCAAATAGGCCAACAATTGTTGCCGCTCACGAACACGTCCTATCAATTTCCGATCACGCATAGCCTTTACGATTTTAGGACTGCAAAGATAAACGAAATATCTCGTTTCAGCAACTTTTAATCCTATAATCTGCTGAAATGCGTCAAAAATACCCCATTTCAGCAACTTTTAGTGCTATAATCTGCTGAAATGCGTCAAAAACACCCCGTTTCAGCAACTTTTAGTGCTATAATCTGCTGAAATGCGTCAAAAATACACCGTTTCAGCAACTTTTAATGCTATAATCTGCTGAAATGCGCTAAAAGCACCCCGTTTCAGCAACTTTTAGTACTATAATCTGCTGAAACATGTCAAAAAATCCCGTTTCAGCAACTTTTAGTACTATAATCTGCTGAAACGCGTCAAAAAAAATCCCGTTTCAGCAACTTTTAGTACTATAATCTGCTGAAATGCGTCAAAAATACACCGTTTCAGCAACTTTTAAATCGCACAGTGACAGTTTCATTTTAAGTGGCAACTGTGCGATTTTGTTTTAGATTTTGTCAGATTTCCTGTGCGCAGCACGGCTAAATCTCAGACCCTGCTACATGAATCCAACTACCTGCTGATGCAGACCCGAAGGCACCCATCAGTCACAATGGTGCAACAGGTCGTAGACGGGGAGATGGATGGCCTCGCTCAGGCGGGCGCACAGTTGGTCGCTGTCCAGACGATAACCGCTGGGCGAGGTGGGATTGACGGTCACCGCCAGCAACTGGCTCTTCTGCAACACATGCACCGAGCCACCACCTTTAATAAATAGGTGGAACTGCTGCGGCGTGACAAACACCTTGGTGAAGTCGCGCACCACGAGCTGGACATGGCGCAACGAGCGATTTTTGCGCAACCGCTCGACAAAGCCGTCGACCAGCGCCCCCGCGACATAGAGCGTGCGGCAATGCTCCATGCCCTCAAACCTCACCTCTTGCGACAGCGACGTGATGCCATTAAGCTCAGTCAGCGTGCCATCATTGTCGATGGCCCACACGCCACGTTCGATGGGGCTGAGCCGCTGCAGTGTGGCCAGGTCGGCCAGCGGCAGATTAATCAGTTCGACCACAAAGGCAGTCTTTTGTACCAAGGTGGCCATGTTGGCCGAGTAGGCCGCACCTGTGGCCAGTATCATAGCCTGGCTCACTGCCGGCGAAGCCGAGCTGAGCCGCGATAACGCGCCGTCGACGATGACCAGGTCGATGCCACGCCGGCGCACGTCGGCCATCCACCGGCGCAGCGTGTGGCTCGACGACGGCCCCGAGAGCAACACCTTGCCCTGGGTCAGCGCCCGTGCCGTAACCACCCGGCCCAGCGATGTGGTGACATCGCTCACATCGATGAGTTCAGACACCAGCCGCCGCTGGCGGTAGTGCATCTCGCTCGTGCCGAAGTACATGCCCGGCCGCAGGGTAATCTCGGGCTTCTGTGTGCGGGTCACCTGGTCGACCGTCTCGCCGTCGATGCCAATCGAGGTGACCGCAATATGTTTGTGCTCGAGCGGAATCCGCTCGAGCACATATTTCAAGCACTCGGTCTTGCCGGTGTTCTTCTCCAACCCGACAATCGAGAGGCTCTGGTAGCGCAATATGTCATCAATGATGCGCATTGCGCTCGTGACGCTTCAGTGCCTTAGGCTCGATGTTCATGCGCTCGCCCTCCAGCAGCGAAATCACACCGTCCACGGCCTTGTCGGCACCCACCTCCTGCTGCTTGCGTGCCGCCTGGCACTCGGGGCAGTTGCACTCGCTGTGATACTCCAGCGGCTCGGTATAGGTGGTGATGACGCCCTCAAAGTTGCGCAACACAACCTTGCCGGGAGCCTGCGAGATGACATACTGCGGCATGACCGGGGTCTTGCCGCCGCCACCCGGCGCGTCGACCACAAATGTGGGGATGCAATAGCCCGACGTGTGTCCGCGCAGGCCCTCGATGATCTCGATGCCCTTAGACACCGGGGTGCGGAAGTGCTCCAGACCCATCGACAGGTCGCACTGATAGATGTAGTAGGGGCGCACACGCATCTTCACCAGCTCGTGCACCAGGTGCTTCATCACATGGACGCAGTCGTTGACACCGCGCAGCAGCACGCTCTGGTTGCCCAGGGGCACACCGGCGTCGGCCAGCATCTCGCACGCACGACGCGACTCGGCGGTCACCTCGTTGGGATGGTTGAAGTGCGTGTTGAGCCACACGGGGTGATACTTCTTGAGCATAGCGCACAGCTCGGGAGTGACGCGCTGCGGGCACACGACCGGCGTTCGGGTGCCCAGACGGATGATCTCGACGTGGGGAATGGCACGCAGGCGCGAGATGATATACTCCAGGCGCTTGTCGCTCACCATCAGGGCGTCACCGCCCGAGAGCAGCACGTCGCGCACGCACTCGGTCTTCTCGATATACTCCAGCGCCTTCTCGATGCGGTCGGGGCCACACTCGTTGTCGGTCTGACCGGCAAAACGGCGACGGGTGCAGTGGCGGCAGTACATCGAGCACATGTCGGTGATGAGAAACAGCACACGGTCGGGATAGCGGTGCGTCAGGCCCGGCGTGGGCGAGTCTTCGTCCTCGTGCAGAGGGTCGAGCAGGTCGGCCGCTGACTGGTGAGTCTCAAGCCCCGTGGGGATGCACTGACGGCGGATGGGGTCATGCGGGTCATCGGGGTTAATCAGGCTCAGGTAATAAGGCGTGATGGCCATGCGCAGGGTGGTGAGAGTCTTCTTGACACCCTCTTCCTCCTCGGCGGTGAGGCTCACATATTTCTTTAATTCTTCGAGCGTCTCAATGCGGTTTTTCACTTGCCACTTCCAGTCGTTCCACTGCTCGTCGGTGACGTCCGGAAAGAGTTGTTTTCTTCTTGATTCAGCCATAATGTTTTTTTTAGTAGTTAAGAAGTTAAGTAGTTAGAGGGAGTTAAGACAGAACCATCGGTCCAAGCCAACGCGGCATGCCGCCCCTACCTGACTACTTAACTTCTTTAACTTCTTAACTTCGTGATTAAGCGTACAGTTCCTCAAAGATCTTGCGCAGCTCGGGGCACTCACGCAGCTCTTGCAGGGTGAACTCGGCGTGGCCCTTGGTGTAGCCGTTGCCGATGATCATGTTCACGTCGGCGCCGATGCCCTCAGCACCCAGAGCAGCCTTGGTGAAGCTGGTAGCCATCGAGAAGAAGTAGACCACACCGTCGTCCTTGGTGCACAGCACAGCGGTCATCTCGCAGTCGGGCACATTGACGCAGTTGATGGTGGTGTCGGCCATCTTGCCGTCGGTGAGCTTGTAGATCAGCTCGTAGACCTGCACGGGAGTCATGCCGGCCACGCTCTCGACCACGTCGCAGAAGCCCAGATCCTTGATGCGCTGGGTCGAACGGGGGCTGTTGGCCAGACCGATGACCTTGCCCGTCACGCCCACGCGCTTCTTGGCCTCGTAGCAGCACAGCATGCCGCTCTTGCCACCGGCACCCAGAATGACCACGTTCTGGCCATACTGGCACAACTTGGCGGTCTGTGCGGGAGCACCGGCAACATCCAGTGCACTCAGCGCCAGCTTTTCGGGCATGTCGGCCGGAATCTTGGCATAGATGCCGCTCTCAAACAGGATGGCCTTGCCCTTGATGTCGACCTGGTCGACGTCGGCCTTGATGTTGAGAATCTCGTCGATGCGCAGCGGGGTCAGCGACAGCGACACCAGCGTGGCGATGCGGTCGCCCTCCTTGAGGTCAATCTTGCCCTTGAGCGCGTCACCAATCTTCTCGACAGTGCCCAGCAACATGCCACCCGAGCCAGTGCGGCGGTTGCGGTGCTTGCCCTGAAGCTCGACGTTGAGCAGCATCTCCTTCTTGATCTCCTCCATCACCTCGGCCTCGTCGTTGGGGTTCTTGGCCTGCGACTTGGCATAGTTGTGGATGTCGGTGAACGAGGCCGAGTCGATGTTCAGGGTCTGAACGTCGATCAGGATCTCGTTGTCATAGATCTCGTCCATGTTGTTGTCCAACTTGTTGGCGGGCTGGGGCAGGACACCCACGGGCTCAATCACGCGGTGCGTGCCGAAACGGTTACCATGTTTTTGCATTGTTGTCTGATATTTTTTAAAGTTATTGTTTTTTATTGTTTTCTTAAGGGGCTAGATTTTCTAGAATTTCTAGATGATTAAGGGGTCACTTGCGGGGCTTCAGGCCCAGGATCTCGCGGGCCTCGTCGCTGGTGGCGATGGGCCGACCCAGCTCATTGGCCAGGCGCACGACCTTCTCGACCAACTCGCCATTGCTCTTGGCCAGCACGCCACGCGACAGATACAGGTTGTCCTCAAAGCCCACACGCACATTGCCGCCCATGGCGATGGCTGCAGCGGCCATCGGGAAGGCGTGACGGCCCACACCGGTCACCGTCCACGTCGAGCCGGCGGGAATGCCGTTGACCAGCCAGCACAGGTTGGCCACAGTGGCGGGGGTGCAGCCGGGCACGCCCAGCACAAAGTTGAACTGCATGGGGTCGCCGGGCACCTGGCCCTTGCGTGCCATGTTGAGGATGGTGTCGAGGTGTCCCATCTCGAAGCACTCATACTCGGGCTTGATGCCGCGCTCCATCATGCGCTTGCCGAAGGCACGCATCGTGGGCATCGTATTGTCAAAGATCTCGTCGCCAAAGTTGCACGTGCCACAGTCCAGCGTGGCCATCTCGGGCAGCGGAGTGGTGTCGGTCGACTGCAGGCGCTCGTCGGGAGTCATACCCACGGCTCCGCCGGTCGACGGAATCAGGATGACATCGGGGCAAACCTTGAGGATGGCCTCCTCGCACTCCTGGAAGCGGCCACGATCCTGTGTGGGCGTGCCGTCGTCCCAACGGACGTGCAGGTGCACGATGGCTGCGCCGGCATCAACGGCCGACTTGGCCTCGCGAACAATCTCATCGACAGTATAGGGCACATTGGGATTCTGCTCCTTGGTGACCTCGGCGCCGCAGATGGCGGCAGTGATTATCAGTTTATCCATTGTTCTTCTTTAGAATTTATAGGGAAGTTAAGAAGTTTCTCAACCCCTTAACTTCCTAATTAATTATTTGCGCTGGCATTCCTTGGGGGTGACACAAGTGCCCGAAGCGCGGCACACCACGATGGGCTCGTCAAGCTCGTCGGCTGCCGACGGGCTGATGTCGGGGCGAGAGATGGCCACCTTGCGGGCCTCAAACTGCATGTGACGCGACGTGTTGCCCTCACGGTCAATCCAGCCCTCGGCCTCGATGAAGTCGCCGGCATAGACCGGTGCCAGGAAGTCGATACTGTCGTAGGCGCGGAACAGACCCTCGTCGCCGTCACGCATAATCAATAACTCGGTGGCCACGTCACCAAACAGGTGAACCATGTGTGCACCATCAACCAGGTTGCCGCCATAGTGGGCATCCTTTGCGCTCATGCGCAGTCTGATCTTAGTTCTGTACTCCATACCCTAAAATTACTTTTCGACATAGATTGCATCAACATAGATGCCCGACGCATGCACACACTCGGGCTTGATCTCACCCACGGGCACCAGCTTCTCGGCCTCGACCACAACATAGTCGGCGGCGGTGGCCATCAGCGGGTTGAAGTTGTTGGTCGTGCCCAGGAACACCATGTTGCCAAACTCGTCGACAATGTTGGCGCGCAAGAAGGCGATGTCGGCCTTGAGGGGCTTCTCGAGCAGATACTCCTTGCCGTCGACGGTGATGATGTCCTTGCCGTCGGCCATGATGGTGCCCAGACCTGTCGGGGTGAGCACGCCACCCAGACCGGCACCGTAGGCGCGGATGCGCTCGGCCAGAGTGCCCTGGGGCACATACTCGACGATGAGGGTTCCCTCATTCTTCTGCAGTGCGGTTTGCTTGTTGGTTCCGGTGTGCGACACGATGGCCTTCTTGACCTGGTGGTTGGTCACGAGCTTGCCATGAGCCACCTCGTCGTAGGCAGTATCGTTAGCAATGATGGTGAGGTCCTTGACGCCCTTCTCAACGATGGCGTCGATAATCTGTGTGGCACTTCCCACGCCCAGGAAGCCGCCGAACATAATCGTCATGCCGTCATGCACTCGCTCGACGGCCTGTTCCAATGTGATTTGTTTGTTCATAATATGTTATGATTTGGTTTTTGTTTATGTTCTCGGTTTTCATCATCTTGGCTGCGCTCGGCAATCGATGCAAGCACCATTGCGCTCGACTTGCACAAGATTTAAGACTGCAAATTTACCGAAAATAAATGACTTGCGCCCTATTTTCACCCCGATATTTTTAATTTAAATTTCCACTAATTCCACAATCCACAATCAGTCAACATGTTATACAAGCTATCCAATTGACATGGTTGAGGAGTGTTCACTAATTTTCATCATTATTTCACAAAAAACACTAACTTTGCACAAAACTTGCAATAACTGACTGTATGATGAAAAAAATATTGTTCTCACTGCTGGGAGTGGCACTGGGCGTGGCGCAGTGCCTGGCTTGCACAAGCATCATTGTGGGCAAGGAGGCCAGTGCCGACGGATCGGTGATGTGCACCTACAACATCGACTCGTGGGGAGCGTGCCACAAGATGTACCGATACGAGGCCGGAAAGCATCCGGCAGGCACGATGCGCAAAATCTATGACCGCGACACGCGGGTCTATCACGGACAGATTCCCGAGGCGCCCGAGACCTATCTGGTCACCGGCAACATCAACGAGTGGCAGGTGGCCATCAGCGAGACCACCTTTGAGGGACGCGACGAGCTCATCGACAACAAGGGCATCATCGACTATGGCTCGCTCATGGATCTGGGCCTGCAACGGGCACGCACGGCACGCGAGGCCATCGCGGTGATGACCAGCCTGGCCGAGGAATATGGCTTCTGCAGCTCGGGCGAGTCGTTCACCGTGTGCGACCCCGACGAGGCATGGCTGCTCGAGATGTCGGGCTGTGGGCCGGGCAGCAAGAGCGTGGTGTGGATGGCCGTGCGTGTGCCCGACAATGCCGTGCTGGCCCACGCCAACCAGAGCCGCATCCGCCGCGTGGACTTGACCGACACGGCCAATGTCATGATTTCGCCCAACTGCATCAGCTTTGCACGCAAGCGAGGCTACTTCAGGGGCAAGGACAGCGAGTTCAGCTTCTGCGACGCCTACAACCCGCTCGCCTTCGGAGGGAGGCGGCTCAGCGACTCGCGCGTGTGGGCAATCTACCGCCACCTCACGGGTGGCATGGACCGCTACCTGCCCTACATTGAGGGCAAGCAGCCGATGTCGCAAGTCGAGCCGTTGCCACTATGGATTGTGCCCAACAAGAAGCTGACCGTGGGCGATGTGATCGAGTGCCTGCGCGACCACTTCGAGGGCACCCCGCTGGCCATGGACGATGACCCGGGGGCCGGACTGTACGACAGTCCGTTCCGCCCACAGCCGCTGCGCTACGACGACGGGGGCAAAACCCTGTTCAACGAGCGTCCCGTGGCCACACCCCACACCGCCTTCACCTGGGTGGCGCAGCTGCGCGGCTTCATGCCCCGCGAGGTGGGCGGTGTCATCTGGTGGGGCAACGACGACAGTGGCATGGTGGCCTACACGCCCGTCTATTGCAACGCCACGCGCGTGCCGCACTGCTACAATGTGCCCGAGGCCGACGCATTCCACTTCAGCGACCAGAGCGCCTTCTGGGTGTGCAACTGGGTCAGCAACATGGTCTATCCGCGGTGGAGCCTGCTCTACCCCGAGCTTAAGCAGGTACGCGACTCGCTGCAGGCCAGTTACTTTGCCCGTCAGCCCGAACTGGAGCGACAGGCACTACAACTGCTCAAGACCGACCGCGACAGTGCCATAGCCATGCTCACCCACTATGGCGACGAGGTGGGGCGGCAGATGGTGGACCGATGGCGCGACATGGCCTGGCACATGATCGTGAAGTATAACGACGGCGTCATCCGCCAGGAGCAGAATGGCCGATACAAGCGCAACTCCAGCGGATTCCGGCCCATCCTCACCAAACCCGGCATGACACCCCGAGCACGCCGGCGCATCCACAAGTCCACAGGATCGAGGTTTGAGGTGCCCTAGGCCGGCAAACTCGACGACTCGCACATAGAGTTCAATCGGTTGTCGGCTGTAGCCGACAACCGATAACCGAAAAACCGAAAACAAATGATTCTCAATTTTCAATTAAAAAAAGTAATGCGTAAGATTCTCGCCCTCGCAGCTGCAGCCATCATGCTGGCCGGCTGCAACAACAACACTGGCAACACCACTGGCAACACCACCAGTGCCCGCTGTGTCCGACCCCTGCCCGCAGGCATCACGACCGACTCGCTCACCGACTGCACCGTACCCGCACAGTTCACACTGGCCGACTTCGACTGGACGGCCCAGACCCTGACCATGACGGTCTATAGCGAGGACCTCTATGACGCGGTCGACATCAGCCAGCTCAAGGCCGGCGACACCATCATCTATCAGGGACGCAACATCGTCGTGGCCAAGATTGACGACAAGGACGGCTTCAAGACCATCAACGACGGCATCGAGAACGACGGGGCCGACCTGCAGGCCGGCGACGGCGGCACCTATCGCGCCATCCAGCTCGACGACCACTCGGTCTACACTACGCTAGGCAAGGCCACAGTACCAGTGGCCAGCGACCTCGTGGTCATCGACTGCGGCATCGAGCCGACCGACCCGGTCGACACCATCCGCACCGACGCCCGCAGTTACCTGCAGAAGCTTGGCCAGCGCGACAACTTCAGTGAGCTGAACACCCAGGTGCTGATTCAGGGCGGCAAGGTCACCCAGATTACCCGCCGCTGGATTCCCTAGTACTGACATCTGTCAATCACTGCCCTGCTCATCGAAGAGTGTGGGCTGAGGCAGCAAGGCGAACGAGCGACGGTGGTGAGGAGTGACACCCAGACGACGGATGGCCTCGCGGTGATCGCGGGTGGGATAGCCCTTGTTGGCCTCCCAGCCGTAGCCGGGGCACTCTTGCGCCAGCCGGCGCATCAGCTCGTCGCGGTGGGTCTTGGCCAGGATGCTCGCCGCGGCGATGCACAGCATGCGGCCGTCGCCCTTGACGATGGTGGTGTGGGGGATGTCTTGGTAGGGCTTGAAGCGGTTGCCGTCGATGAGCAGCGCCTGAGGACGCACCGTCAGCTGGTCAATGGCACGGTGCATGGCCAGGATGCTGGCATTGAGAATGTTGATGCGGTCGATTTCCTGGGGCGACACATGCGCAACAGCCCATGCGAGTGCCTCGCGCTCGATAATGGGCCTGAGCTGATCGCGCTGGTGCTCGGTGAGCTGCTTGCTGTCGTTGATCAGCGCATTGGCAAATTCCGGTGGCAGTATCACTGCAGCTGCCGTAACGGGGCCGGCCAGACAGCCGCGCCCCGCCTCGTCGCACCCCGCTTCAATGCGTCCCTCAATGAGATATCGTTCTAGCATGATGGTTCCTAGTGATGAAGTTGTGTTGCCCCCGCTGTGGCCGCTCGCTGCCCATGGAGAGGAGTCAACGGTTGCGCTCGATGATGTAGCAGAAGATGTGGCGCAGCCACTGGATGGTGTCGCTGGCGGGGAAGATGTCAAGCACAGCGTCGGCCTCGTGCCGCAACCGCTGCATCATGTCGTAGGCATAGTCGATGCCCCCGGCATGCTTGGCCCACTCGACCAGTGTGGTGATGTCGTCGGTCGTGAGCTGCTCCTTGCGCGTCAGTGCTTGCATCGTTGCGTGCTCCGGCAGTCCGGGCTGCGACAGGGCATGAATCAGCGGCAGCGTGATTTTGCCCTCACGCAGGTCATTGCCCGTAGGCTTGCCCACAGCGGGGTCGTCATAGTAGTCGAATGTGTCATCCTTGATTTGGAACGCCAGTCCCAACAGTCGCGCATACTGGCGCAACGCCTCGACCTGCTCGGCCGGGCCATTGTTGACATATCCGCTCACCGCCACACAGCTCTCAAACAGCGAGGCTGTCTTCTTGCCGATGATGCTGAGGTAGGTGGCCTCGTCGATGTTGCGGCTGCGGGCATTGTCATACTGGTTGATCTCGCCCAGCGACAGGTCCCCGCCCATCTGCGCCAACGACTCGAGCACACGAGGGTCTCCGGCCCTGACGGCACACCGCAGCGCACCGGTAACAAAGTAGTCACCCACCAGCACAGCCACATGGTTGCTCCACACACTGTTGATGGTCTCGATGCCGCGGCGCTGCTGGGCCTGGTCGATGACATCGTCGTGGATGAGCGACGCATTGTGCAGCATCTCGATTGCCGCACCGGCCTGAAGCACACGCTCGTTCACGCCCCCAAAGAGCCGGCCGCCCAGCAACGTCAGCATGGGGCGCAACTGCTTGCCCTTGGTGGCAAGGTAGCGCGACACAATCGAGTTCATGAGCGGCGATTCGCTGCGCAAGGTGTCCTCAATGATGCCGTTGAGCCGCCGCAAATCGTCGGCCAGCGAGTGTCGGATGTCGTCCAGTTTTGTCATTTGCGGCACAAAATTAGTCATTATTTACCGACTCTAGCCAAATTTTTCGGCAAATATTTCTCAAATCGGCAAAAAAGACCTAATTTTAGCGTGTTTTTTTAAAAATCGACCCATCATGCAAGAGAAAAAACTGCTGCTACTGGATGCCTACGCACTCATCTTCCGTGCGTTCTATGCGATGATTCGCAACCCGCGCGTCACCAGCACTGGCATCGACACTTCGGCCGTGTTCGGCTTTGTCAACATGCTGCAAGACCTGCTACGCCGCGAGCTGCCCTCGCACATTGCCGTGTGTTTCGACCCCGGTGGCAAGACATTCCGGCACGAGGCATACGAGTCCTACAAGGCCAACCGAGACAAGACACCTGAGGGAATACTCACCGCCGTGCCCTACATCAAGCGCATACTCCACGCCTGGCACATACCTGTCATCATGGTCGACGGATTTGAGGCCGACGATGTGGTCGGCACGATGGCGCGGATGGCACAGGAGAGAGGGTTTTTCACCTATATGGTCACAGGCGACAAGGACTTTGCACAACTCGTCACCGACCGCATCAAGCTATACAACCCGGCCAAGAGCGAAATCCTGGGTGTCGAGGAGGTCAAGCAGAAGTATGGACTTGAGTCGCCCCTCCAGGTCATCGACTTGCTGGGACTGATGGGCGACACTGCCGACAACATCCCCGGTTGCCCCGGGGTGGGCCCCAAAAAGGCCGAATCGCTCATACAGCAGTTTGGGTCGGTCGAGAATCTGCTGCAGCACACCGACCAGCTCAAGGGCGCACTCAAAACCAACGTAGAGCAGAACGTCGAACAGATTCGCCAGAGCAAGTGGCTGGCCACCATCAAGACCGACGTGCCCATCGAGTGGGACGAACAGGCATTGCAACGCAAGCCGGCCGACATGGAAGCACTGCGAGCACTGTTCAGCGAGCTGGAGTTCCGCACACTCACCACACGCATCATCGACCAGGGCGAGGCTAATGTGGGACTTAATGCCGATGCACAATGCTCAATGCTCAATGCACAAAGCAATATTGCCCCCAACTCTCAACCTGCAGTGCATGCCGATGGGCAGCTCTCGCTCTTCGACACCCCGGAGGCAAACTCAACACCTGAGCCTCCTGCCACACGGGACACGCAATTCGCACTGCCCAACTCACAACTGGTGAGCGACACCTATCAGGCCGAGGCATTGGTCGGACGGCTCATTGCCGAGCCCATGGTGGCCGTCCACCCGGTGACCATGGGCGACGAGGCTATGCGTGCCACCATGATAGGAATAGCCCTGTGCGCACATCCCGATGAAGCTTATTACCTGCCCATGGATGGCATGGGATTCATGCTGCAGGCCATTGAGCCACTGTTCAGCGGACAGGCACGCATCATCTCGGGCGATGTCAAGCGACTCATGGTCATGCTCGCTGTGGCTGGCATCAACATGACGGCACCCTACTACGACACCGGTGTGGCCCACTACCTGCTCCAGCCCGAGCGCACACACACCATCACCGACATCGCTGCCGAGCTGCTCAACTTCCAGGCCATAACCACCGAGGATATGCTAGGCCCAAAAGGACGCAACCAGCTGAAGCTCAATCAGGTCAAACCCGAACAAGTGGCAAAATGGGCTTGCCAGCAGGCAGCCATCACACTCGCCTTGCCCGATGTGCTGAACCAGCGGCTGGCCAGCGAGGGACTCACCCACCTGCTCACCGACATCGAGCAACCACTCGTTGCAGTGCTGGCCGACATGGAGCTGGCCGGCGCACGCATCGACGTCAAGGCGCTCCACGACTACTCGCTCAACCTCACCGAGCAGATGCACACACTCGAAGAGGAGTGCCACCAGCTGGCCGGCGAGCCGTTCAACACGGCCTCACCCATGCAGGTGGGCATGATTCTGTTTGACAAGCTGAAGCTTGACCCAAAAGCCAAGAAGACCAAGACTGGCCAATATAGCACCACCGAAGAGATTCTGCAGGGGCTGCGCGACCGTCACCCGCTGGTCGACAAAATCCTGCAACTGCGCGGCATACGCAAGCTGCTCAACACCTATGTCGACGCGTTGCCGCAGCTCATCAACCCACGCACCGGACGCATCCACACCACCTACAACCAGACAGTCACCGCAACAGGAAGGCTCTCGAGCACCAATCCCAACCTGCAGAACATCCCCGTCCGCACTGACGACGGCCGTGAGATACGCCGAGCGTTCATCCCGGCCGACGGCAACGTGTTCTTCAGCGCCGACTATTCGCAGATTGAGCTGCGACTGGTGGCTGACCTGAGCGGCGACCCGACCATGCTAGATGCCTTTGCCCACAACCAAGACATTCATGCCATCACCGCGGCACGCATCTATCATGAGCCGCTCGACAAGGTCACCCCCGACCAGCGCCGCAAGGCCAAGACGGCCAACTTCGGCATCCTCTACGGCATCTCGGCGTTCGGACTGGCCGAACGGCTCGGCATTCCGCGCAGCGAGGCCAAGGCACTGATTGACGGATACTTCGAAACATTCACCGGTGTGCGCGACTATATCGACCGCAGTGTCGCACAGGCACGAGAGCGAGGATATGTCACCACACTGGACGGACGACGACGCATGCTGCCCGACATCAACTCGCGCAACGCCGTGGTGCGCAGTTTCAGCGAGCGCAATGCCGTCAACGCACCCATCCAGGGAACAGCGGCCGACATCATCAAGCGCGCCATGATCGCCATCCACCGACGCTTCAAGCAAGAGGGCATCCAATCAAAGATGATTCTGCAGGTGCACGACGAACTTAACTTTGATGTCATTCCCGACGAACTCGACCGCGTGCAGGACATCGTCATCCACGAGATGGAGGCCGCCTATCATGGCCGAGTCCACCTCACTGCCAGCCATGCCGCAGCCGCCAACTGGCTCGACGCACACTGATGACACCATCCCCTGCAAGTTGCTGAAATGTATAGGCTGTTCTTCCCCTCCTGAGGCACCCACCCCCTCCGCCGCAAGCGGCACCTCCAACTCGCCCTGTCTGACAAGCCCGGGCCACCCCCAAAAACTTTCCAATTCTTTCCAATCCTTTCCAGATTGGAAAGAATTTTCTCGCGCCGCCCCCTCCACCGCTAAGGTGAATTTACCGAAAATCACCCCAAAAATCCACCCCCGTTTGGCACTCTCACAAATTTTGCTTAACTTTGCAGGTTTAAAGGCAACCAAATCTCCCTCAATGACACCAATCGCCAAATAAAGGGACATTGATTTGGCCTAAGATAAAGTTATGGACGGATTCAGAAATATAGCGATAACGAACTTCAGAGGCATCGACCATCTGGAGATCGGTGACTTCTCGCGTGTCAATGTCTTCCTGGGGCACAACAGTTCAGGCAAGAGCACAGTGCTTGAGGCCATCTTGCTATTGATGGGCATGTCGAACCCCGACCTGCCCCAGACAATCAATTCCATCAGGTCGCGCAGTTTCAGCACTTTTGCGGATTTGGGATACATTTTCCATAATTATGATTTGCAGATGAAGCCCGAGATTGCCTCTGAGCTGTTCGATGGCACAAAGCGTCATTTGACTTTGGGTTTGACCTATGTCTTTGACGGCGAATCGCAGGTGCCTAACGGACAGATTCCAACATCAGAGACAAAGACATTTCTGAACACGTTGAAAATGTCCTTTGACGTAGAGTATGCCCAACAGACCACTAGCCACGAGTGCAGCATTACAGTCAATCAGCAGGGGGTGGTGTCTGGCAAGAAGTTGGCCACTGATTATCTAGAGAAGAACAGTGTGGCATTTATTTCCTCTGACTTGGCGGCAGGGAATCCCGCCAAAGACCTGGTTGAATTGGCAAAACGCAGAAGAAAGGAGGATGTCACTGAGCAACTGCGTCACTTCGACAGCCACATCACCTCGCTGGAGATTCTGAACAATGTTGCCTATGTCGGTGTTGAGGGCATTGATCAATTGTTGTCGGTCAATATGATGGGTGACGGTCTGCGCCGCTTCCTGAACATTGTGGCCGCTTCTGCCAACCCAACGAATAACATCTTGTTGATTGATGAAATTGAAAATGGCCTGCACTATTCGGCCCACAAGAAGTTGTGGGAAGCCATCTTCGCTTTGGCCACCACTTCCAACAAGCAGGTGTTCGTTACTACACATAGCAAGGAAACACTGAGCCGCTTGAATGAAGTGCTTGACGAACGTCCCGAATACAGAGAGGACATGCGCCTCTATACCCTTGCCAACACCTTGAGCAAAGGCCATCAAGCCTACAGATACACCTATGAGGGACTAAGCAGTGCATGTGAGAATGATGTAGAACTTAGAGGGCTGGTATGATGAGAAGGTTCCAAATCATAGTTGAGGGTGATGCCGATAAGAAGTTCTTCGAGGATTACTATCACCATATCTTCGGCGAGAAAGCTGCCAAAGGCTGCATTATCCATCCCGGCAAAGACGGCGACACTGGTGGTTATCAGAAGCTGAAGTCTGAAGATGCCATAGGTGCCTTGCGTCAGAACACTGACCTTGGGGGCATCAACCTTGTCATCTTCGACGCAGACGAGGATATAGAAGCACGTCGTGCCGAACTGCTTGCCATCAAAGAAGAATTTGGCGTGGAGTTTGAACTGTTCTTACTACCCAACGACAAAGATGCAGGCGCATTGGAGGACTTGTTGGAAAACATCATCAATCCCGACAATCAGCCCGTAATGGATTGCTGGCAGACTTACGAGGAAAATCTTGGAGAGGTGCGAATCCCCACCAAGAATCCCCCTACTCTGACCATTCCTGCCAAGAAAACCAAGATTTATGCCTACCTTGAAACCTTGTTAGGCAAGTCAAAGACTCAGAAGAAACTGATAAAAGACGCAAACCGTAACTACGAGAACACCCAGCACTGGAATCTGGATGCAGAGTATCTGCAACCGCTGAAGGAGTTTTTACTTCAAAATATAGTAGATTAAAACATGAAGGAAGCGAAACAACATAAGAGGCGTGGAAGACTTCCTAAAATAGAGGTCGTAGACCTGTTCTGCGGAATAGGTGGACTTAGCTATGGAATGAAGTCAAAAGGCTTTAAGATTCTTGAAGGCTTCGATTTGGATAAGACTTGTAGGTATGCCTACGAAACAAATAATGAAGCAAAGTTTGTTTGTAAAGATATTAGGAAAGTTACCCAAGCAGATATCAAACCACTTTATTCGAAAAAGTCTATCAAGATATTAGCGGGATGTGCACCATGCCAACCCTTTTCTTCCTATGCATTTAAGAACAAGAATAAGGACGCAAGCAAATATAATCTTCTTTATGAATTTGGCCGACTGGTCAAAGAGGTTCAACCAGATATTGTAACGATGGAGAATGTCCCCGCAATAGCATCTTTTAAGTTGAAGTCAGTATTGGCTGATTTCGTTAAGTTGCTTGGCGATGAAGGTTATCATGTGCATTTCCAAGTTGTGTATTGCCCTGACTATGGAATTCCACAGACTCGAAAGCGTTTGGTTCTACTAGCTTCTTGTTTAGGAGATATTACATTGATGCCACCAACTCATACAAAAGATAATTATATAACAGTGCGAGATACTATTGCTGTGCTGCCACCTATAGAGGCAGGAGGAACATGCCCGTCAGACCCTCTGCATCGATGTCGGAAACTTTCTCCTTTGAACATGCGCCGAATGTTGGCGACTCCTTATGGGGGCAGTTGGAAAGATTGGCCGGACGATTTACTACTAGAGTGCCATAAGAAAAGTAAAGGAAAAAGTTTTGGCAGTGTTTATGGCCGTATGGTGTGGGAGGAACCAGCCCCAACGATGACAACACTTTGCACTGGCATCGGTAATGGCCGGTTTGGGCATCCAGAGCAAAATAGGGCGATATCAGTCCGAGAGGCCGCTCTGTTTCAAACATTTCCAATAACATATCATTTTTTTGAAAATGAAGATGAAGTATCGTTAGTTAAAGCTTCAAGATATATCGGTAATGCAGTTCCTCCTAAATTGGGAGAGGTAATAGCGGAAAGTATTAGACAACATATTAGAAAGAATAGATATGAAAGAGAAAAAGTATGAATTGAAAATAGATCCTAGAATATTGGAATTACTAGGTCCAAATCTCTATACTAATATTTATTATGTTTTAGCGGAGCTTATAGCTAATGCTTATGATGCTGATGCACATAATGTTTATATAATTGCAAATATAAATGATATCACTATAGAAGATGATGGTCATGGTATGTCATATGAGCGAGGTGACATTGAAAAGTTTTTGAATGTCGCAGCTGTTTCCAGAACAAATGATAAAGACTCTGAAACGGAGTCTCTTCATAGAATGAAAATGGGACGAAAGGGAGTTGGCAAATTGGCTGCACTTTCTGTTTCTGAGACAGTGAGGGTAAAAACTATACGTGATGGGGAAAAATCTGGATTCATTTTGTCAAGACATCCTTCTGGTAGTGAACTCCAACAAATTTCTGACGATGATATTTCTTTTTCTTTTGTTAAAGATAATGGCACCTCAATTGTCATGGAAAATCCACAGTATCATCTACATAAAACATTAGATATTGTTAAAAGGAATCTTGCCAAAATTTTTCCGTTGGTAAATGAAGATTTTGTAATTCATGTTATAAGGGATGATAAAGAAGTCTTGTTGAATGCTACAGACGAAACCTATGCCACGCAATTGTGCTCATTTATCTCATTAGGCGATGATTATAAGTATTTAGCAAATCTGGTTCCTACAGAGTTTCCTCAAATACATTCATCATTAGTAGAGGAAAGGGATGCGTATACTGAAAAACTTTCCATGAAAAATAGTGAAGGGATTATTTCAGAATACACTCTTTCTGTAGAAGGATGGATTGGCGCATATAAGTCAGTTAAAGGACGTAAAATCGATGTGTTGGACTTTCCTGACAATTTTATTTCTTTGTATGCTAATAAGAAGATGGGGGAGTTTAATATATTACCTAGAGTTGGCCAAAACAAACTTAATGAAGTATATGTTGTGGGACAATTATACGTTGATTTATTTGAATTGTCTGAACTTCCTGATATGGCACTTAGCAATAGGCAGGGATATAAAACTGACGATCCTCGTTATGAGGCTGTTATTAAATATGTTCGAGAAACACTTTTAGCTGATATATTGGAAAAAAGGGCAAAGTATTCGGCAGAACGCAATAAAGAAAAAAAGAAAAAAGACATCGAAAATCAGTCTCATAATGAGGAACTTTTTCGCAAAGCTGTTGTTGACTTCAAGAAGAATACTTCTATAAAAGCAGCTTCTGAGATATCTAAAATCATACCAGAAGCTAAAGAATCTGATGTCAGAAATCTTATTGATAACGCTATAGAACAAAATGTCTCAGCATTGGGAATCAAACCAAGAATTGATGCTCAAAAGAAAAAAATATTGATTAGTCATACAAAGAAAGATTGTCCTTTGGCTGACATCATTTATAAAATGCTCATATTCAACAATGTACCATCAGAGAGTATAATATATACAAATTGTGAAGATGAAATCTGTAGAGTGCCAGAAGACATGCCTGTATACGATTATTTGAAAAAATTTTTTGTAGACAGCTATTCTGATCAGAAAATGTATGTTATTTTTGTAACCAGTGAATTTTCTGAAAAATCATGGGGGGCACTCATTGAGGTTGGAGCTGCATGGATTACAAGTATTGATAGTAAGATTTTTAATATTCCGCCTTGTAGGCCAGGAAATCCATTAAATGATGAAGTCACATGGCATACAACTGAACGTGATCCTCAAACAAAGGAACTTTCAATGGATAAAGTTAATGCAGATATGTTTTGCCAAAAAATTGAAGATGTCTGTAAAAAGCTCAACTACACTTATAAAGAAAGAAGCATAAATAGGAGTATGTTAGAATCTCTTGTTGCTGTCAATTGAAAGGAAAAGTCAAACAGTAATTTACATTATGTTAGTGGGTAACTCGGTACAATTAGGGGGTAAGTCGGAATATTAATTTTGAAGTAAAGAATATGGAATATAATCTTAAGGAACTCGTTGCTTCAATGTGGGAGCATAGAAAGAATAAAGATTTTGAGCGTAAAAGCTTGATGACCTCATATCGTGGATTATCTGTGAAAGCTAGTATAGGTATGACAGGGGTTATATCAAGGATACCTTGGATTTCATATTGTGCAGAAGGCCAAGAAACTCAAAAAGGTATATATCCCGTTTTACTGTTCTATGGGACACCAGAATTCTTAGAGAAAAACAAAAACCATACCAAAGTCAAAAAGATAGTTTTAGCATATGGTGTAAGTGCAACTAAGACACCAGATATTTTGTGGGGAGCAGAAGTAGAGTATAAGAAAACAATAGGAGATTCTTTTATTGACTGGGGATATGAAACATCTGATAACGGAATTAAAAAGTATAATTCTTCTTATGTCTATAAAACATATGATTGGACAGATGACGTTGATTATGATATAATTCAAAAAGATATAGATGCTTTAATTACAGTATATTTAGAAATTTTGGAGAATGCCGGTATAAAAACTCCCCCAACTATTCCATTAAAGAAAAATTTGTTTAATGCAAATATTTATTCTATAGTGGAAGTTTCTCAATCTATACTTCCTTATCGTTCCTATATCACCGCTATTAAATCTAAGCCATTCTTGCTGCTTGCTGGTATCTCTGGTACAGGTAAAAGCCGTATCGTGCGGGAATTGGCTCGTGCTTGTTGGGAAAAAGGTTCGACGGAATACGAAGACCCCAAACCTAAGAACTTTGAGATGGTGCAGGTGAAGCCAAACTGGCATGATTCGAGTGAGTTGATTGGCTATGTGAGTCGGGTGAGCGGTAGCCCCGTGTTTGTTGCAGGGGATTTCTTGAAGTTTGTGGCTAAAGCTTGGGAGAATCCTGAAGTGCCGCACTTCCTCTGCTTGGATGAAATGAATTTGGCTCCTGTTGAGCAGTATTTTGCGGAGTATCTAAGTGTGGTGGAGAGCCGCAAGGCTGATGAAAATGGCGTGATTACAACTGACCCCATCTTGAAGAAAAACGGTGAGGATTGGTACAGAATCCTTACCAGCGAATTGACAAGTGATGAAAACGTTAGAAATCAATTCTTAAATGACGGTATCTGTATTCCTCAGAACCTCATCGTGGTGGGCACGGTGAATATGGATGAGACGACGTTCTCTTTCAGCCGTAAAGTGCTTGATCGCGCTATGACCATTGAGATGAACGAGGTGGACCTGTTTGGCGGACTGGATGACCGGCATGAGAAAATAGGTAAGCTGGAGGCTGGCAATTTGATAGGAACGACTGTGGAAGGCGTTGACGTCTATCGGGAGAATAAAAAGGTATGCGATACGGCATTGAATTACTTGCAGGCTGTTAACCTTAATTTGGATGGAACTCCATTCAAGGTGGCTTATCGTACCAGGAATGAGTTCCTGCTATATGTGGTGAACAATCTGCCTTATAATAAAGATAAAGATGGTAAGGAGATTCCGCAGCAGGAGGTGATTGCCCGTGCACTGGACGAGATAACGAGCATGAAGATTCTCTCTCGCATTGAGGGCGATTCTGACAAGATTGGTAATTTGCTAGAAGAGCTTGAAAAAACTGTCAGCGAGCAGCTGAAAGATGTTTCTGGCAAGGACTATTCTGAAAAGAAGAATGACGGAGAGAAAGTCTATTCTGTTTCTTTGGCAAAATTGAAGGAAATGGAAGACCGTTTGAAGAGCGGCTACACCAGTTTCTGGAGTTAATCTGGCATGGACTTACTGACCATACAACACGAAGATTTCACGATGTACGTTGAATGTACGAAGTTCGACGACATCTGGAATAAGGCGAAGAGTAATGTGGGAGAAAAGGATCTGCTTTCCACTTACACTTGGTCGGAGGGTGTTGTGTCGGTGGAACGGAATGGAGAACCGATTGAAGTAGGAGAGAAGGCTCCTGCCGTGTTCTTTGATAATGCGGAATACCCAGTTTGGGTGGATTTCAAGAAACCCGTGGCGAAGGCTCAATTCGGGTCTATGCTGCAAAGCGACAACGAGCGGTTTACGTTCAGGGGAAATACGCTGGCTGGCTTTATCAACTATGGCAATGATATCGGCAAGAGCGAACTGAACATTGTCTATCAGACGGGGACGGAAAGGAAACGATTCACTTTTGGCTATGAGGTGCTGAGTACGAAACTGAATTATCATGAGCACTGGAAGAAGATAATTGAGGACATCGAGCAGGAGTACCGTATGCTCTCGTTTGACTATCTGAGACGTACTTTCCATGGTTTCACACCTGATGAGAAAGGTGACACTCCAGAACTGATATGGTGGAATGTGTTTGCAAAAGAACAAGAGCGTTTCATTAAGGCATGTAAGAGCATCATTGAGCGTCCTCGCCGGCGTCTGCGTGGTTATGAGGTGTTTCTAAGGGCAGACAAATTGAAGCGTGTGCCTGCCAACATTGAGAATGAGTTGGCAGAGCACAGAAAAGAGCCTGCACACCTGTATCGGGTTGAAGAACATGTTCAGTCGAATGATACGCAGGAAAACCGCTTCCTGAAATATGCGCTTGGCCAGATTCTGGAGAAATATGAATCGCTGAAAAAGCGTATTGAGGCACTCAATGGCATTGCGGAGATGGAGAGAGAAAAGATGCAGAAAATGTTGGATACATTGAAGCATCTGCAGCGAAATCCTTTCTTCCGCACGGTGGGGAGATTCAAGGGACTGAATCAGGAGAGTCTGGTGCTCCAACGGGCATCGGGATATAGTCAGGTGTATCGGACATGGAACTTGCTGCGGCGTGCCTATTCCCTGAAAGATGGTATCTATCGATTGCAGTCTAAGGATATTGCCACGCTCTACGAGATATGGTGCTTTATAGAGGTGAGCCATATCGTGAGGGATCAGTTGGGTATTACTCCCGAGGATGTGGAGCAGCGCAATCGCATGGAAATGAATGGTGTGTTTACTTGGGAACTGGGCAAGGGTGAACACTCGCGAATCCTTTTCAGGAAAGACGGAGTGGAACTGGCCAAACTGGTCTATAATCCAAAACATACGACATGGGAGAATGACAGAACGGGCATCAAGAACCTTGTCGTCCCGACTGTTCCTCAAAAGCCGGACATCGTACTCCAATTATCGAAGGATGATGTTCAAAAAGGCATGAAGATGACTTATCTGTTTGATGCCAAATACAGGATAGACGGTAAGGTGAATGGAGTGGACTCACCACCAGATGATGCCATCAACCAGATGCATCGTTATCGTGATGCCATATACTATAAAGAAAACAATGAGGGTGATGCTGCCTTGAAGAAGGAGGTGATAGGCGGCTATATCTTGTTTCCTGGTGATGGCGAACCTGCAGATGTGCAGGTGGCTAACTTTTACAAAACCATCGGGCAGGTCAATATCGGTGCATTCCCTTTGCGGCCGAAAGACGAGAGGAACAGGATGTTGCTGGAGCATTTCATCCATGAGTTGATAGAGGCAAAAGCTGTGACTACGATTTCGCATGTGATTCCGCAAAAGGGAGCTTTTGTAGAAGTTGGCGACAGGGTCCTGATCGGTACAGTCAGGCCAAGCAGCAGAAAGAACTATAATAAGGATTTTGAGGAGGGGAAGGCAAAGTTATACTATACGGGTGCTCAGTTCCCATCAACGATTATGCTTCATAACCTGCATTTCTTCATTCCATATTTTCCAGGCAAAGGCATCCGTGATGTGTATGAGATAACAGGAGTCAGGACGATAACGGGGCGTGATGCCAAGCAGTTGGAAGGGACGGATGCTGTGGCTGATGATATTCGGCTTGCTTTTGATCTCACTTACAATCGGAGTCTGTCAGATGATTTCATGAAGATTAAGACTGCCGGAATGATTAAGGATACCTTCCTTGACACCACATTTGATAAACTTTCAACCTTTATCAATGGATAGGCTTTCACCACAGCAGAGACACGCCAACACATCAGCCAACGATAAGGACACAAAGCCAGAGATGGTCGTGCGACGTTACCTATGGGGCATGGATTCCGTTATCGGTTGAATCATCCACGACTGCCTGGGAAGTCTGATATCGTGATGCGAAAGTACAGGACGTACATCTTCGTGAATGGATGATTCTGGCATGGCCACCATGTAAGCCTTATCTCACCCCCCTACCCAAAGACGAGGGGGCAAAAAGAATTGACAATTCCGAGTGTTGCAAGATTCCGAAGACGAACCAGGAGTTTTGGGTGGCGAAGATTCGAAGAAATCAGGAGCGTGACATTCAATTACAACATCAACTTGCTTTATATAGACTGGCACACAATCACCATTTGGGAATGTGAACTGAAACCGAGGTGCAGAAAAGACTTTGAAATCATTGACGTTTACTCTCAATAGGATTTTCCTTCAAGACCATTGTTTCAAGAAGTATGAGATACCAGAGAAAGAACCTATGATGGCGGCAGAAGATATAGCCGACTATAATAAAAAGAATATAAATGACGTTTGAATAGTTAATATGACCATACAAGAAATAACAATCCCGCAAGGAAGACCAGACTTTTGACTGCAAAAGCATTCAAATAGAGCCGAAGGCATTGGCTGTGCCCATCGTGGCATTTGCCAATGCGGATGGTGGCGTAATAGCCATTGGGTATCGGATAAAACTCGGAAGATTGAAGGGGTTGACCAGTATACGGAGAAGTTGAACGAACTGCTGCGTGTGCCGTTTGATTTCTGCAATCCGTCAGTTCCTGTGAATTGTTCATACCTGCCTTGCACGGATAAGGATGGGAATGAGAACCGTATCTTGTTGATGGAGATTCCTGCCAGCTCGTTGTCGGTGCATTCCAGCACATTCCGCACGAAGACAAAAGCAATTGATTGACAAGCGATTGCAATTTTGTATCAAAAAAAGTTGCTCAAATTTTTGAATTTTTTTCAAAATCTACCTAATTAATGAGTGCAATGTTTAACTTTTAAAAAGGTCACGACTATGAAGAAAATCTCAAGCACCACCACCTTATGCACGCATTCCTATTCCCTGTTCAAAGCCATGCGCCGTTTCATCACCCGCCAGCACATCAACGCAACCGTCTACCGTTGTTTCGGAACCTTCAACATCAAGCTCATCGACCTTGACCACTCTCAAGTCGACGAGCTGCTAAGCCATCTCACCAGCAAGCTGAACCTTGTACCTGCATCACAATATGCTGCAGCCGCTTAGACCAGAATCGGCTTCTCAGGCCGATTCTGCTAAGGGTTTGCTTTTTTCAAGTTTTTTTATTATATTTGTATCTATAAAAAATACAATCAACATCTTACACACTAAAACAAATGAGCAAGAAAATAGTTTACATCGACATGGACAATGTGCTGGTCGACTTCAAGAGTGGACTCGATCAAGTGCCCGAAGAGATTAAAGCAAAGTATGCCGACGACGGCCACGGCAAGTGCATTTATGATGAGATTCCGGGTCTCTTCGGCCCGATGCTTCCCATGCCTGGTGCCATCGAGGCCGTGCATGAGCTGAGCAAGCACTTCGACCTCTATATCTTGAGCACCGCACCGTGGAACAACCTGAGCGCTTGGACCGACAAGGTCAAATGGGTGCAGCACCACTTTGGCGCCGGCCGGGACTCCATCTTCTACAAGCGACTCATTATTTCCCATCACAAGGACCTGAATCGGGGCGACTACCTGATTGACGATCGCCCCAAGAACGGCGCCAAGGAGTTTGCGGGCGAGTGGATTCATTTCGGCTCGACACAGTTCCCCGACTGGCCCACCGTAGTCAATTATCTGCTGAATCAGATTTCATCTAGTCAAGATTAAAACCGTTAAAAATAAACATTCATGAAGAAAAATGAAGAAAAAGTGGCCAACACCCTGCCGCATGTTCAAGAAAAGGGGTCAATCAAATTAAGGATGTCATTTTTCTATGGTTATGATCTCGACGAACTGCCCATCGAGGGTGGCTGGGGTTATGGCAAGGACGACGCTGTGGTGTTCGCCACCGACGATTCGATGGAGTGCATCGGCCTGGAGTACGAAATCGCTGAAATGCGTTCACGGTTTGAAGTGAACGCACTCGATGATCAGCACCCCGAGAAAGACCTCTATTTTGAAAGTTTTCACCCCTTGCGACAAAGCCTGATGGAAATCGATGGCACACCCTACGATGTGATTGAAGGCGAAGTCACCGTGCTCGATGATGATGACAATGCGACAAAATATCGCACCGAGTGCTGGTTCAACATCAAGAGTTTTTTCGGAAAACACTAAGTCTGTCGCTCCATGCCATCGCACCGATGAAAAAAAATGGCGACAATCATTAATTTTTTTAAGATTTGTTGCTATATTTATATAGTGATAAATTCTTTAAAATAGACATGAAAATGAAAACAGTAAACGAATCAGCACTGCAACAACTCAACGCGGCACGCACTGGCACGCCTGAAGAGCAGAAGGCTTATCTGCAGGCACTCAACACCCCCAGCGATGAGCTATGTGTCGTGCTCAACACTATGATGAACGACGACGACCTCAATTGGCTCAAACCGCTCGCCCTTGAACTGTTCCTGCCCGCCGTCGATATTGTCTTTGAAGGCATGGGCCGCAAATGCAAAGTATGGGAACAAGAGTTCCTCGACGAGGACACCAATGAGATGGTGCCTGTTCTTCGTTGTGAGTGTGAGCAAAGTATGCTTCTTTCGGCTATTTATAACAATGGTGTGTTATTATATTCAGGAGCTTGTGTTCCCGCAATGGGCAAATGTGGCAATTTCCAGCAGGATGACACATGGAGCATTCAGCCAGCGGCTTATAGTGAGACATTCATGGCACGTTTTGCGCAATACCAGTGCATTGGCACAATGAGTGCTGGCGAAGCGTTCTTGAATGCTAAATGCGACTACTATAATTCTAGCCGAGGCATCGAGGAAGATGAAATAATTCTGGCCGTTTCGGGTGTCCACAAAAGCAATATTGCGAGGCACATCAGGCTCCTGGTAGCGGTCGAGCAGCCACTTTCCACTGCCACTCAGCGAGGCGTCGTGCCAGCCCCGCCCGCCCTCGTCGATGCGAATGCGCTCCCCTGTGTCGACATTGACAGTAAAGACGTTGCAGCCAATGGGGTTCACCTCATTGCCAGCAAAAATCACATTGTGCTTGTGGGCATCAAATCCAAGCAGATTCATCACCACCCAGTGACTGGAAGTGAGTTGCCTGAGCATCTTTCCATCGGAGCTAAGAGTTACCATGATTTAAATAAGGGCCATTTTATAGGTGGACTTGTCGATGACTTGATATGCTATTTGTTGTAAATGAGGCAAATAAGATTTTCACACCTTCGGAAAAGTCAGCCATTTTCAAAAAAAAACTCAAAAATGGCTGATTTTTCTTTCGTATTTTGAGAAATTCTCTGTATCTTTGCATAACAAAAAGCAACATTGATATGGCATATGAAAGCATTATAGGTCGCAATGAAGAAATCAAGAAACTTGAACGGTTTTTGAGGTCTTCAAAGTCAGAGTTTGTGGCCATCTATGGCCGCCGCCGCGTGGGCAAGTCTTACCTTGTAGAGGAAGTGTATAAGAATAAAATTACTTTCCGCGCCATCGGTTCATTTATCAAGGCCAACGACGAAATATCGTATAAGCAAACACAGCTTGACCATTTCTACGAGAGTTTGCTGGATTGCGGCATGGCCGATGACACACCACGGCCCACTAACTGGCGTGAGGCCTTCAGATTGCTCCGAAGGCACCTTGAGGGTGTCCGCACCAAACGCCGCGTCATATTTCTTGACGAACTACCCTGGCTTGCTGGTCCCCAGTCATCGGAGATGATTGCTGAACTGGGCTATTTCTGGAATTCATGGGCCGACCGCCAACGCAACATCGTACTAGTCGTATGCGGTTCTGCCACTAGCTGGATGCTTGACAATGTTATACGCGATTATGGCGGACTTTATGGCCGACTCACGGGCACCATCCGCTTGCTACCTTTCACACTAAAAGAGTGTGAAACATATTTCAAGAGCCACGGATTTCATCTGTCACGTTACGAAATAGCTGTGGCGTACATGGCTTTTGGAGGCATACCCTATTATCTTGACAGATTGGACAACGAGAAAACGCTATCGGAGAACATCGATGATTTCTTTTTCAAAGACGAGAAAATCAATCAAGAGTTCAGGGATGTATATACAGGGCTGTATGCTACGTCGGAGCGTTACTTGAATATCGTTAAAGCTCTTGGGGCTAAGTTCTACGGCATGACACGCAAGGAGTTGGCCAGTGCTGTGGGAATAGAACTCGGTGGCACGTTCAGCAAAATCCTTGACAACCTTCACGAATCTGGCATCACCCGAGAGTATCCCCGTTATGGCAAGGAACGCGTGGAAACGGTATATCAGCTGAAGGACTTCTTCTCTATGTTCTATTTGCATTTCATCAATGGCAAGGGTACTGACGCAGGAAATTGGCGAACCTTGCAACGCACCCCCACATTCTATTCATGGGCCGGTAACACCTTTGAAATGCTCTGCATCGAACATCTGCCGCAGATGAAGGAAAAGCTGCGCATCGCCACCATCAACCGCAACTATTGCTGGAAAGGCGCAGCTCCAGATGGGGACATATCCCAGATCGACCTTGTTCTGGAGTGGAAAGGAGAGCGCACCGATTATCTCTGTGAGATGAAGTTCAGCGAGCATGAGTACACCATTGACCGACAGTACGAGAAAGAACTGGGCGCAAAAATCTATGCATTCCTCAATAGTAAGCAGCACACAAAGACACATTCCATTCAGCTGGTGATGGTGACAACCCAGGGTGTAAAAGCTAACGAACACGCCAAGGACGTCAACCAGCAAATCACGTTGGACGATTTGTTCCTATAAAGGTGGTATTTTCAAGACAGAAATAATTAAAAGATCGCAAAGCAGAATATTATGAACTTACAGGCAAGTTTAAAAGGAAGGCTTAGAAATACAACATTACCAAAAACAAGCGTTTTGTTTCCTTTGTTTGAGGCTGTAGTCAATTCTATTCATTCAATAGATGAAAAAATGAAAAAATTATAATCGAGAAATGATTCCATGAATAATAACAAATTTCTGAGAATAAATCTGCTGATTAAAAGAGTGTATTCAGACTACAAAGGTAGGCAAATTTTCAGAATCGGACTCATACATAAATGTGAAAACACCTTTGATTGATCATTGTCTATAGACTTTAAGTTTGGCAATCGTTCAAATAAGTCGCCAAAAAGACGTCAAATTTCGAATAAAAGAAAAGCCAACCATTTGAAAAACAAATGATTGGCACCTTGCTTTGTACCCAGAGCCGGGGTCGAACCGGCACGGGTGTTACCCCATTGGTGTTTGAGACCAACGCGTCTACCGATTCCGCCATCTGGGCTCGAAAAGCGGCGCAAAATTACTACTTTCGTTTGAGAAATTAAAATCAAACCATGAAAATCGCCTGTTTTTTGACATTTTTTGTGTTTTTGACCGCTGGTTGTATCTTTTCAGCGACAGGTTACAGCGAGCCTGGGGCGGGGTTCGCAACGAGCAAGTTTTGATACTTTTATATAATTATTGCTGTATCGAAACCCCACCCCTGGCCCCTCCCCTTTGAGAACAGGCCGCTGAAAAAGTACAGGCAAATAATTGATTTGTTCCACGATGGTTATATTCAAAACTAGATTTGCATAAATTATCTGCAGATTTCGTGATATTTCAAATTATATCCTAGAAAAATTCGCGTTTTATTCGCGTAATTCGCGGTTTATTACTTTTTCAGCGGCCTGGAGAAAGGGGAGGGGAAACGCGGAATCGTTGAACAGATTACCGCTGGTTAGCGTTTTTTCCAAAATTTGGCTGCGCCTCAGCAAAAAAGCAAGCTATTTGCGTTCGGCTTGCGCAAATTTTGAGTACTTTTGCAGGACAAATGGATATGACAAACCAATCACTGTTTCAACGCACCGAGATGCTGCTGGGCAGCGAGGCGATGCGCCGCCTGGCCGAGAGCCGCGTGGCCGTCTTCGGCGTGGGCGGCGTGGGCGGCTATGCCGTCGAGGTGCTGGCCCGTAGCGGCGTGGGCGCCATCGACATCTATGACAACGACACGGTGGCCTGCTCGAACATCAACCGCCAGGTCATCGCACTGACCAGCAATGTGGGGCGGCTCAAGGTGGAGGTTGCCGCCGAGCGCATCGCCGCCATCAACCCCGCATGCCGCGTCACGCCGCACGCCATGTTCTACCTGCCGTCGAATGCCGACGAGGTCGACCTCACGCAGTATGACTATGTGATCGACTGCATCGACACTGTCGCCGCCAAGATGGAGCTTATCCACCGCTGCACACGCCTGGGGGTGAGGCTCATCTGCTCGATGGGCGCGGCCTACAAGGTCGACCCCACTGCCTGGCGGGTGGGCGACATCACCCGCACCATCAACGACCCGCTGGCCCGCACGCTACGCAAGCGTCTGCGCCGCGAGGGCATCAACCACTTCCTGTGCGTCTACAGCACCGAGCTGCCGCGACAGGTCGAGCAGCCCGAGGTCGAGCCAGGGCAGAAGCGTCCGCCAGCCAGCAATGCCTGGGTGCCCGCAGCAGCCGGCCTGGTGCTGGGCGGCGAGGTGGTGATGACGCTAGCCGGGCAGAAAATATGTTATAAAACATAAAATATTTTGCCATGTCACGGCTTTGCAGTAATTTTGCAGTCTGAAAAATACAGAACATTCAAAACTCTAAACAAGATAAAAAAATGGCAAGATTTGACAAGGCCGTTCTGGCCGAAAAGTATGGCATCACCGGTGTGACCGAGGTGCTCTACAACCCCTCTTACGAGGTTCTGTTCAACGAGGAGACCAAGCCCGGTCTCGAGGGTTATGACCGTGGTGTCGAGACCGAACTCGGTGCCATCAACGTGATGACCGGTGTGTTCACAGGCCGCTCGCCCAAGGACAAATTCATCGTCATGGATGACCAGTCGCGCGACACCGTGTGGTGGACCAGCGAGAACTACAAGAACGACAACAAGCCCGCCTCGATTGAGACCTGGAACGCTCTGAAAGAGCTGGCACAGAAGGAGCTCTCGGGCAAGAAGCTCTATGTGGTGGACGGCTTCTGCGGCACCCACAAGGACACCCGCATGAAGGTGCGTTTCATCATGGAGGTGGCTTGGCAGGCACACTTTGTGACCAACATGTTCATCCGCCCGCAGAACGAGGCCGAGTTTGACCAGGAGCCCGACTTCGTGGTCTACAACGCCAGCAAGGCCAAGGTCGAGAACTACAAGGAGCTGGGTCTGAACAGCGACACCGCCGTGGTGTTCAACGTCACCAGCAAGGAGCAGATCATCATCAACACCTGGTATGGTGGTGAGATGAAGAAGGGCCTGTTCTCGATGATGAACTACTTCTTGCCGCTCAAGGGCATCGCCGCCATGCACTGCAGCGCCAACACCGACATGAATGGCGAGAACACCGCCATCTTCTTCGGTCTGTCGGGCACCGGCAAGACCACACTGAGCACCGACCCCAAGCGCAAGCTCATCGGCGACGACGAGCACGGCTGGGACGACGAGGGCGTGTTCAACTTCGAGGGCGGCTGCTATGCCAAGGTCATCAACCTCGACGCCGAGGCCGAGCCTGACATCTACAACGCCATCCGCCGCGACGCGCTGCTCGAGAATGTCACCGTCGACGAGAAGACCGGCAAGATCGACTTCGCCGACAAGAGCGTCACCGAGAACACCCGCGTGAGCTACCCCATCTATCACATCAAGAACATCCAGCGCCCCTACAGCCACGGCCCCGCCGCCAAGCAGGTGATCTTCCTCAGTGCCGACGCCTTCGGCGTGCTGCCCCCGGTGTCGATTCTCGACAGCGAGCAGACCAAGTACTACTTCCTGAGCGGCTTCACCGCCAAGCTGGCCGGCACCGAGCGCGGCATCACCGAGCCCACCCCGACCTTCAGCGCATGCTTCGGCCAGGCCTTCCTCGAGTTGCATCCCACCAAGTATGCCGAGGAGCTGGTCAAGCGCATGGAGAAGAGCGGCGCTAAGGCCTATCTGGTCAACACCGGCTGGAACGGCACCGGCAAGCGCATCTCGATTCGCGACACCCGCGGCATCATCGACGCCATCCTCAACCACAGCATCGACAAGGCTCCGACCAAGGTCATCCCGTTCTTCAACTTTGTCGTACCCACCCAGCTCGAGGGTGTTGACACCGGCATCCTTGACCCGCGCGACACCTACGCCGATCCCGCACAGTGGGAGGAGAAGGCCCGCGACCTAGCCAGCCGCTTCATCAAGAACTTTGTCAAGTATGAGGACAACCCCGCCGGCAAGGCCCTGGTAGCCGCCGGCCCGCAGCTCTGATGCTTGCCTAGCCATTGCACACGGTTCTGAGCCGTGAATGCCAAATCGCTACATGGAACAGCCTCCATGTAGCGATTTTTGTGTTCCAATTAATTGTAGTACCTTTGCGGTGTGAAAGCTAAACAGATACTCACTCGGGCGCTGTATGGCGCACTATATGGGACGTGGTACTTGCTGTCGCTGTTGCCCATGTGGGTGCACTATGCGCTGGCCGACGTGCTCTATGTCATCGTGGCTCACATTCTGCGCTATCGCCGCCGCGTCATCGACAAGAACCTCAAGAACGCGTTCCCCGAGCTGGACGATGCCGAGCGCCGACGCATCAAGCACCGCTACTACCACTTCTTCTGCGACTATATTGCCGAGACCGTCAAGTTTGCCACCATGAGCCACGAGAACATCAGTCGGCGCATGGTGTTCAAGGGCACAGAACAGGTGATTGACATCCTCAAGAGCGGACAGAGCGTGGCACTGATGCTGGGACACTATGGCAACTGGGAGATGGTCACCGCCATCCGTCGGCCCATGGGCAACCTGGACTGCGGCTGGGGGCACATCTACCACCCGCTGGAGAACGAGGTGATGGATCGCCTGTTTCTCACCTTCCGCAACCGCATGGGCAGCGAGTCCATCCCCATGCGCGAGACGCTGCGATGGCTCTTGAAGCACCAGCAGGAGGGCCGCCCCACCCTGGTGGGATACATCAGCGACCAGGTGCCCCTGTGGCAGAACATACACCACTGGGTCACGTTCTTCAACCAGGAGACACCCGTGTTCACCGGTGTCGAGCGCATTGCACGCAAGCTGGGCCAGGCAGTAGTCTATGTGGACATGCGCTGTGTCAGACGCGGACACTACGAGGCACAGCTGCAGCTCATCACCCGCGACCCCAACTCGCTGCCCCCGATGGCCATCACCGACGAGTATTACCGCCGCATGGAGGCCACCATACGCCGCGCACCGCAATACTGGCTGTGGAGCCACAACCGCTGGAAGCGCACCCGTGAGGAGTTTGACCGCCGCTTTGAGGTCAAGAACGGCCGTGTGGTCGAACGCAAACAAGCTGAATCATGAAACGCATCTCATCGACACTGATGGCGCCCATCTGGGCCGTGGTGGTCAACTTGGCCCTGGTCTACGTCACCTATGCGGTGGCGCGGCTGGCCTTTCTGGGCCTCAACTGGCAACTGCTATCACCGGCCCTGCAGGGCAATGTGGGCGACCTGGTGATGGGCAGTCTGATGTTTGACACATCGGCCATCATCTACACCAACATCCTGTGGATTGTGCTCATGCTGCTGCCGCTGCACCTCAAGGAGACGGCGACCTATCACCGCGTGCTGCGATGGCTCTTTGTGGTGGTCAACGGCCTGGCATTTGCCATCAACGTGGCCGACGGGGTCTACTTCCCCTTCACCATGCGGCGCACCACCAGCACAGTGCTGGGCGAGTTCAGTCACGAGGGCAACCTGGCGGGCATCATCCTGGGCGAGACCGCACGGCACTGGTACCTGGTGCTGCTGGCCGCGGTGGTCATCGCCGCGCTGTGGTGGCTCTATCGTCAACCCCGCCTGGACCGTCACAGGCTCAATTGGCTCAAATATGACCTGACGATGCTGGCCGCACTGCTAGTGGCCGCACCACTGTGCGTGGCAGGCATGCGCGGCGGCTTCACCACCGCCGTGCGCCCCATCACCGTGAGCAACGCCAACCAGTATGTCGCACGCCCCATGGACGCCGCCCTGGTGCTCAACACACCCTTCTCGCTGCTGCGCACCATCGGCAAGGATGTGTTCCGCGTTCCCAACTACTACAACGACCAGGCACAACTCGAAGCCATCTATTCGCCCATACACCAGCCCAACGATTCAGTCCCATTCAACAAGAAGAATGTGGTGGTGCTGATTGTCGAGAGCTTCGGCCGCGAATACATCGGAGCCTATAACCACGACCTAGAAGACGGCTACAAAGGCTATACTCCACACATCGACTCGCTCATCGGCAAGAGCCTGACGTTCACCCACACCTATTGCAACGGCCGCAAGAGCATCGACGGCATGCCGTCCATCCTGTCGAGCATACCGATGTTTGTCGAGCCGTTCTTCCTCACACCGGCATCAATGAATCATGTGAGCGGCATCGCGCGGCTGCTGGGTGACGAGGGCTATGAGACAGCCTTCTTCCACGGTGCCCAGAACGGCAGCATGGGCTTCCAGGCCTTTGCCCGCAGCACGGGATTCCAGCACTACTATGGCCGCACCGAGTTTAACCAGGACTCGCGCTTCGGCGGCGACCGCGACTTCGACGGCACCTGGGCCATCTGGGACGAGCCGTTCCTGCAATTCTATTGCGCCAAAATCAGCGAGATGCAAGAGCCGTTTATGACCGCCGTGTTCACCGCCTCGTCGCATCACCCCTTTGTCATCCCCCAGGAGTACAAAGACATCTTCCCTGAGGGGCCGTTGCCTATACACAAGTGCATCCGCTACACCGACATGGCGCTGGGCCGTTTCTTTGAGCAAGCCAGCCGCCAGCCGTGGTTCAAAAACACCATCTTTGTGCTCACCAGCGACCATACCAACATGAGCGACCATGCCGAGTATCAGACCGACTTGGGTGGATTTGCCTCGCCCATCATCATCTATGACCCCAGCGGTGAGTTGATTCAACCTGGCATGGAAAATAAGGTGGCGCAACAAATCGACATCCTGCCCACACTCATGTCGCTGCTGGGCTATCCCAAACCCTACATCGCCTTCGGTAAAGATGTGCTCAACACACCTGCCCCGCAGACCTGGGCAGTGAACTACCTCAACGGCATCTACCAACTGGTGCAAGGCGGCTGGATATTGCAGTTTGACGGCAACAAGACCACCGGGTTCTATCGCCTGGACGACCGCTTGATGAAGCAGAACTTGATGGGCACAGCACCCGAGCAACAAGCACAGATGGAACAATTCCTGAAGGCCATCATCCAGCAGTACATGCAGCGCATGACCCACGACCAGTTAGTAATTAAGAATTAAGTATGAACCATTTAGATTTCAAACCCGAAGCCAGCGTCGACGTGGACGAGCGCGGCGAGCGCGGGCGCAACAACTTCCTGACCGGGCTGAACTGCGCCCAGAGCGTGATGGCGGCGTTTGCCGACCTGTTTCCTGACGCCGACCTCGACACTGCCATGCGCATGGCGGCCTCGTTTGGCGGTGGCATGGGCCGACTGCGGCTCACCTGCGGAGCCGTCTCGGGCCTGGCAATGTTGGCCGGCCTGGAATGCGGAGCCGCCACTGGCGACCTGGATGCCCGCGCACGCAACTATGCCCTGGTGCAACAGCTGGCCGCCGAGTTCAAGGCTGAGAACGACTCGCTCATCTGTGCCGAACTGCTGGGCCTGCGCAGCGGCCAGATTGACCCTCCTCGCCCCAGCGAACGCACCGCCGACTACTACCGTTCACGCCCCTGCCCAGTGCTCATAGCTTGTGCCTGCCGCATCTACGCCCGCCACCTGAATAGTTTATAGTTTATAGTTTATAATTAACAGTTAACAGTTCCAGGTTTTTGGTCAGTATTTATTCAGCGATGGGTTCCAGCGACCCTCCCCTCCCCTTTGTCAAAGGGGAGGGGCTGGGGGTGGGGTTTCCCTCAGCCAGACGTGCATCCTCAAGCTCCCCTCCCCTTTGGCGAGGCCGCTGAAAAAGTACAGGCAAATAATTGATTTGCTTCACGATGGTTATATTCAAACCTAGATTTGAATAAATTAACTGCAAATTTTGTGATATTTCTTGCGCCCGTTCGGTTGCGAGCTAAAGGTTCGCGTTTTATTCGCGTAATTCGCGGTTTTTTGCTTTTTCAGCGGCCTCTTGGCATAGGGGAAAGGCTGGGAGTGGGGTTTGTAACAAGCAAGGTTTGACACATTCTTATAATTATTGCTGCATCCAAACCCCACCCCTAACCCCTCCCCTTTGGGAAAGGGGAGGGGAAACACGGAATCGCTGAACAGTTTATAGTTTATAGTTAAAAAATAAAAGTTTATAGTTCCAGGTTTCTGATCAGGACAGCGAACCGGAACTATAAACTGTTAACTTTTAACTATAAACTATTCTGTCACTTGAGCAGTGACTGGATGTCGGCCTCGATGAGCTTGATGTCATGCGTAGGCTCGTAGCGTGCTATCACCTCGCCCTGCTGGTTGACCAAAAACTTGGTGAAGTTCCACTTGATGTCGGGCTTGCTGGCATAATCAGGGTCGGCCTTGAGCAGCATGTCGTGCAGCAGTTTGCCAATCTTGTGGTTGAGGTCAAAGCCGGCAAAGCCTTTCTGAGCCTTAAGATAGGCAAACAACGGAGACTCGTTCTCGCCATTGACCTCAATCTTCTTGAACTGCGGAAATTCGGTGCCATAGTTCAGCTGGCAGAACTCATGAATCTCGTCCTCACTGCCCGGAGCTTGCTGCCCGAACTGGTTGCAAGGAAAGTCAAGAATCTCCAGCCCACGATCCTTGTAGGCTTTGTAGAGTGCCTCCAGCTCCTCATATTGCGGAGTGAAGCCACAACGTGTGGCAGTGTTGACGATGAGCAGTACCTTGCCCTTGTAGTTGGCCAACGACACATCGTTGCCCTTGCGGTCCTTGACCGTGAAATCATAAACATTCTGAGCCATGACAGTAGCAGATAATAATGTTATTAATAATAATGTGAGTGCTTGTTTCATTAATACAATAGTCCCATTTATTTGATTATACCTAATTGTTTGCTTATGTCGAGCATGCGCTCAATGGGCCGCACCGCACGCTCGGCTATGGCCGGGTCGACCTCGATGGTCGGCTGCATGTAGCGCAACGAGTTGTAGAGCTTCTCGATGGTGATCAGCTTCATGAAGTTGCACTCGTTGCAGGCACAAGTGCCATCCTCGGGCGGAGCGGGGATGAATGTCTTGTCGGGACACTGGCGCTGCATCTGGAAGAGGATGCCACTCTCGGTGCACACTATGAACTCGCGTGCGTCGTTGTCGATGGCATAGTTGAGCAGAGCTTGCGTGCTGCCCACCTTGTCGGCAACCAGACGGATGGGCTTGGGACACTCGGGATGCACCAGCACCCGGGCATCACGGTGCTGCTTGCGCAAGTCCATGAGCTTCTGCACCGAGAACTGCTCATGCACATGGCATGCTCCGTCCCACAGCAGCATCTTGCGCCCGGTGATACTGTTGATGTAGTTACCCAGATTACGGTCAGGGCCGAAGATGATGGGCTCGTCCTCGGGCAGACTCTCGACAATCTGCTTGGCATTGGACGAGGTGACAACGACATCGGTCAGTGCCTTGACAGCAGCATTGGTGTTGACATAGCTCACCACAGTGTGCCCTGGATGAGCCTTGACAAATGCCTCAAACTCATCGGCCGGACAACTGTCGGCCAACGAACATCCGGCGCTCAGGTCGGGCACAATGACGGTCTTGTCGGGGCACAAAATCTTGGCCGTCTCGCCCATGAAGTGCACACCACACAGGACGATGACTTGGGCATCGGTCTTAGCTGCCAGTTGTGCCAGAGCCAGACTGTCGCCGATGTGGTCGGCCAGCTCCTGTATCTCCTGACGCTGGTAGTAATGCGCCATAATCACTGCATTGCGTTCCTGTTTGAGACGCAATATCTCGCTGCGCAAGTCCAGATGCTCGTCGATGGGCGCATCGACATAGCCTTTATCAACATTCATAATATTATAATTTTATTTTTAATGTTTTAAAAAATTATTTATTAGTAGTAGAAGAGTTGTTAATTGTGACAATAACTTTTCGGCTTAATGCTTGCGAAATTAGTTGTTAGTCGCAGACAGACCGAAATTTGAATTGATATTAACAATCTAAAACATTCATTTATTGATGATTGTATATATTATTAACAACCTGTTTACAACCTGCAAAGTTAATAAAAAGTCTACACATGTAGTGTTGATAGTCCACAAAAAGTATGTGAAAAATACATGAAGAGTTTTTTGCTAACTTTTTTGGCAGTGCGGTGTTTTTGTTTATTTGGACGTCCAGTCAAATTTGGCAAATTAATTTTTCAAATTTTGTTGTCAACTTATCAACAACAATTGACAGGATTATTGACACAAATTTCGCAGGTGAAATAGCAACAGTTGCACTACTCCACTACCCCACTACTTCAATTTAAGCTGAGCGGGGTCGCCGGTTATCTGTGTGATGTGGGCTGTCGAGTCGGTGACAATGAATAGAGGTGTATGGCCGATGTTGATGTCTTGCAACGCAGGATCCATGATGCCCCCTGGTGCCCACCAGTGTGTCCAGCTGGCTGCATCACTTTTCAGTGTGTGGCTCCACTGTGTGGTGTCGGTGTCGACCAGTATGTCGGCAACCATCAGTTTGTCGCCATGCTGGCGTGACCAGGACACTAGTGAGTCGATGCACGACTTGCGGTCAGCATCGCGCCGCGACCAGAAGAACAACACATAGTGTTGACCCAGAACATTGAGGTTTTCGATGCCGTGGTTATGCCAATAGAGGGTGAGCGGACCGATGATGGTGGTGTTTTTTTTGTGATGGTCAATGATATATTCGACTGTGCTGACCAGTCGGTCGGAGCGTACATCAGGGTGAAGTGACTGCAGCAGCGATTTGACTTTTTCGGCGTTGTCCAGCTGATTGTATTCAGCTACAAGCAGCACAGTGGACAGCAGCTGGTCGGGATGTTGTGCGATTTGTTGCTCGATGAGGTGGTCGATGGCATCTTTGTCGCTGCTATCAAAAGTGTTGATGTTATCTTTGCGAAACTTCATCCATTGCCGGGTGATGTCGTTACCCGTGATGTCGAGTGTGGGCAGCCGCAGGCCGTCGCTCTTGATGGTGAGCTGGTCACCGTCACGCACCACCATCTGTGCGATGAGTTGTCCTTGAGCGTCCCAAATCCAGAGCAATGTGTAGTCGTCGCTGTCGCCCTTGAAGCTGAATCGGTTTCCCTCGGTGAGCATGACTCGCTCGATGATGTTGCCGTTGTCTCCGTTATAGGCAATGGTGATGGCTTGGTCGGGGGTGCCGTCGATTTGTCCCTCGATGGTGAAGTCACTGTCGGTGCAGCTGCCGAGCAGCAGCAATGCGAGACAAATCAAGCAGAAAAGGTGCGTTTTTTTCATCTTATTTTTTCGGTTTGAGTTCAAAACCCACTTGCACATCACTGTAGTTGTCGCTCAAGAAGGCCAGTGCCTTGAGCGTGTCGCTGTTGCTCAGTCCACTGAGCAGGCGCAGCAGTGTGAGCAGGCGGTCGGCATCGAAGTACAAGTGCAGGTGTTTTCCATCATGTTTGACGTGTGCGGTGAGCGATATGGCCAGCCACTTGAGGGTGATGGTGCCTTTGCTGGGGCTGTAGCTATATTTTCCGTTCAGGTCCTTTCCGGCCACAATCATGGTCCACTCTCCGTCTTCGGTCAGTGTCAGTTGGTTCCACCGCTTGTTGATTTTGAGTTTCTTGAATGCCTTGTCGAGTTTTTTCTTGAGTTTGCTCTTTGCCAGTGGTTTTCCCAACTTTCCCAGCACACTGGTGCCTTGAGCGTTGACGCTGGGTTTGTCATACTGCCATGTGCCGGCAATGAGCCGGTTGGCCTCGATGCGCTCGTGTTCGATGTCGGTTGCCGACAGTGTGAACACCGAGTCGGGATTGAATGGCTGCAGGTTATGATCTTGTGCGACAGCTTTGCTCCATGCTGCCGTGACCAGCAATAGCAGGGTGTAAACTAGCAGATTAGCTCTCATGGCTATTATTTGTTGTGCTCGACATAGTCTTTATACCATGCTTTCTCATCGAGCAACTCTCCCTCGTAGTATTGCTGCATGTTGTCGATAAACCAGTCGCCTCGCTCATAGACAAGCGGCAGAGTCAGTTCGGTTTGCTGACTGTCGCAGCCGGGCATGTGGGTGGTGATGATGACATGAGCGGTGACTGTGGTGTTGGTGATGTTGTCGATGCGCTTGATGTCCATCGTGGGATAGGTCCAGTCCTGTCCTTGCACCCAGTGGTCAGCGTCGATGACCATGTCGTCGTTTTTCTCGGCTATCGCCATGGCCCGGTTTTGCAATTGATTGTATTCTTGCGACATAAACTTGGCATCAAGTGCCATCAGGTCGTGCTCCTTGTCCCTGAATGCCTCGGCATAGATGTCGGTGAGCCGTTGGCGTATGTATTGTTCCGACTGTTTGTCCTGCTTGTCCTGTGCCACTTGCTTGTCCTGTGTCACCTGTTGTGGTGCCTGTTGTTTGTTGGCATTGGCACCGTTGCAGCTGGCCAGTGCTATGCAGCACATCAGTGCAAGGGTTGTGAATTTCATTTTTTTGACTTCTTGGTGGTGAGTATCTCGTTGTATAGCGTAGTCATCTTGTCGTAGAAAATGTCGTAGTTGAGCATGCGGTCAAAGTCTTCCTTGGCTTGCATGCCCATCTGCAGCCGTTTGTCGGGCTGGTCCAGCAGCTGCTCTATGGCCTGAGCCAGAGCGTCGGGGTCGCTGGGCGCAACGAGCAGGGCGTTGCGCTGGTCGGTGACATACTCGACCTGCGCGCCATTGTTGGTGGTGATGTGCGGTTTGCCTTGCATCATGTACTCGAGGTTGACGATGCCCAGAGCCTCGGGCTCGACCGAGGGCAACACGCCCATGTCGCACTGCTGGATGATGTGCGCCATGTCTTCTTGAAATCCCATGAGCGACACGTTGTGCAGCAGCTGGTGCTCGACAATGAAGCTCTTGAGCTGAGACACAAATTTAGGTTTCCCCTCGCCGATGACTGCCAGATGATACTTGTCCTTGTCCAGGCGGGTGATGGCCTGCAGCAGCACATCGATGCCTTTCTCGGGCGTGAGGCGACCGTGGAACATAATCAGGGTCTTGTCGGGTGAGATGTTCAGTTTCTCGCGCAGGTTGGGTGCCGGCGATGCCAGAGGATTGTCCATGACACTGTCGCGAATGATGCAGGCACGTTCGGACTTGAAACCTCGCGCATGGCTCATCCACTCGTCATAGGCGCGGTGCGAGACAAACACCATCTTGTCAATCGACTGATAGAGTTTGTGGTACAGATAGTTGCTCTTGGGCCGGCAGATGCCATGCACCGTCATGATGACCCGGGTATTGCGGTTCTCACTGATGCGTCGCGCCATCACGGCGGTGAAAGCATCGCGGAACGTGTGAACATGCACGATGTTGTGGCCCTTGCGCAGCAGGCGGGCCAGGCGAGTGGGGCTGTCCAGGTCGGTGACTCCCTTCAGGGGAAGAATGGAGATGGGAATCTCCAGACGGCGGAAGTGCAGTAGCACCGGTTCATTTTTCTTGCACACCACCTCGGCATAGAAGCGTGCGTCGTTGCGCAAGCGCGACACCATCTCGTAGGCATACTCTTCGGGACCACCCCAGTACTTGTTCGAAACGACGTGAAAAATGTTGATGTTCATGATTCTCTAGGGGTTAGCAGATGCTTGGTTATTGCCTTTGTTCTTGCCCAGGATGACGTTGATGATGGCATTAATGTCGACAACGTCGATTATTCCGTCGTGGTTCATGTCCTCATACCACACTGGGCTGCTGCCTTTCAGTATCTCATTGATGCACAGATTGACATCGCTGATGTTGACCACTCCATCGCGGTTGCAGTCGCCCATGATGTAGGGGCTGAAACGTGTGTTGTCAAGGAACGTCATGTGCTGGTCAATCCAGTCTTCGATAAATGCGAGCTCGGCCTCAAAGTCGAGAGGTTGCCTCGAAATGTCGCTCGACATTGTCCATCGCTCGGTCTCGCGTGCCAGCGCACCTGCCTTGCGCAACGGAGCAAGGCGATTGCGAAAACGGTTCTTCAGGCTGTCCTCGCTCAGGATGTCCTGACGCAGCAGGCGATAGCGCTCCACAGCCTTGACCGAGAAGCTGTCGGGATTCAGCTCGTGCAGGCGCAGCAGCAGATTGTTGAACGTGCCCAACAGCCTTGTCGGGCCGGTGCTCTCGGGATGAACCGGCGAGTTGGTCCAGTTTTGCCCGAAGGTGCAGTCCAAATCCCAGGCTGCAAGGGTGATTTTCTTGTCCAAGGTCTGGTCATACACACCCCAATAGATGTTCTTGATGCCACTGTCAACACCCATGACGGCGTTGATAAAAATCCAGTAGTCCATGATCACCGGGATGTCAAAGTATTGCCCCACCTGGGCGCAGAAGTTGGCGTTGCTGCTGTTGACTACAAACTTCACGGCGTTTGACAGGGTGCGATATTGTGTGGGCATGACATCGTCCGGGTCGGGATATTTGACTTCAAATCCTCCCCACATCTCCTTGGTGTTGTTGTAGCCATAGTAACCGTTCATGCGCGCTATCTTGTCGCTCACTTTGGCTTTCCACAGCATGCCATGAAACTTGCCGGGGTTGACACTGTCGGGCTCTTCATACTTGGCCAGCTTCATCTGCTTGCGGTCCATGGCCTCGGTCAGGGCATAGATGCCGTTGTAGCTGCCGTTGAGAAACAGCTCGATAAAGTCGCCACGCACTCCCAGCAGGGCTTTAGGCTCGCGGTCGGCATAGTAGGGCTGTCGGCACATGTCCAGCCACAGCTCGGTGCTGACGCGGTTGCGTATGCGCAGCAAGTCCACTTGCCCGGCATCCAATATCCAACTGTTGTCGTTGCGCAGCCCGAAGAATTTGCGGTCCATCTTGTTGGAGTCGGGAGTGAGAAACTTGATGTGATAGTTGCGCTTGAGCCGTGAGGGACCGTTGGTGCTGGCACCACGATGCTTGACCTTGCTGAACATCGTTGTCGGACCTTGGCTTTGGGGCAGATTGGCAATAACGTCAGTCACCTGGTAGTCATCGTTGAACGTGCCGTTGAACTCAAAGATGGGATAGAATGTAAAGTAGATTTTTCCCTGTATGGTGACACTGTCGCCCTGATGGGCCACCAGTGCGTAGCCTCTGTCGCCGGCCACGTTGGCAAAGGTGTAGCTCGTGCCTGGAACCACCGTGTCGCCGTCGATGGTGATGTCGGTCCAGGGCTCGCTCGTATTGAAGGTGGCCGTGAAGTTGGTGCCGAACGTGCTCTCAGGCACTGAGCACAGCCAGTTGCCGGTGCGGCTGTCCAGAATGACGCGGCGACTGTCCAGGGTGATTTGGGCTGTTGCGGTCATCGACAACAGACAGACCAGTGTCGTGGTGATAATGAATTTTAGTCTCATAGTTGTAATATAACTATTTTTTTGCTAAAATATTGTGTATTTGGGCATTTTAGGTGGGTCATCGAACCACAAATTTCTGTCCGTTGCGCACATAGATGCCTGGCGGCAACGGGCGGTCGCTGGGCATCGGCTGTCCCATCAGGTTGTAGGTCGTGCCGCTGGCTGCACTGACCGGTTCGGTGACATCGTCCACACCGGCCAGGGCAAATGTGGTGGTGTCCAGGTGGTGCATCCGGCGTCTGAACCAGTCGGCGATATAGTCTTTCTCGGCCTCCCAGTCGAGTTGCTGACCTCCCAGGTCACTGTCACCGCTCCATCGTGCGCTCTCTCTGGCGGCTGCACCGGCATCAATCAGGCAGTCGATGTGCGAGTGATACCGTGCAATGAGCGAGTCGGTGTGCAGTGGACCGCGGCGCAGCTCGTGGTAGTGGTTGATTACATCCTCGTGAAAGTCGTTGATGAGCACGTTCAAGCGGCCCAGCATGTTGTTGCCCGACGACCATTTGGCTTCGGGACCCACACGGTTCTCGGGACGGAAGGGTGTGTTGGTCCAGTCCTGCCCTACGGTGCAGTCCAAGTCCCACACGGCCAGGGTGATTTTCTTGTCCTCTTTTCCGTCATACACAGCCCAGTAGATGTTTTTCGACGTGTTGTCGATGGCAAGCAGCACGTTGGCAAAAATCAGGTAATCACGCATCACGGGCAGGTCATAGTAGTCTTTGGCTTGACGGCGCCAGTAGTAGTCGTATGCCGTGGCGGCAAATTTCACTGCGTCATACAGGATGGTGTAGTCGGTGGGCGACACCTCCTCCAGCTCGGGATATTTGGTTTCAAAGCCGTTCCACGACTCCGACAGGTTGTTGACCTCTGTCACACCCGAGAAGTTAGTGCCCTTGCCATAGTACACAGCTTTCCACAGCTGGCCGTGGATGGTGTGCTTGCCGGCACTGTCGGTTTCATACTTGGCCAGTCGCAGCTGCTTGCGGTCCATGGCCTCGCTCAGGGTGTAGATGCCTTCATACTGGCCGTTGACCACCAGCTCGATGAGCTCGCCGCGCACGGCGGCGCGGGCCTTGGGCTCACGGTCGGCATAGTAGGGTTTGGCCGCCATATCCAGCCACAGCTCGTGCGCCACATGGTTGCGGATTCGGCTCAGGTCGGTCTGACCGCCGTCGAGCAGCCAGCTGTTGTCGTCGCGCATGCCCAGCAGCTTCATGTTCAGCTTCTCGCCATGCTCGTCCTCAAGCTTGATGTGGAAGTTGCGCTTGTGGCGGTTGTCCATCAGCGTGGTGCGGCCGCGCCACTTGATGCGCCCCTGCAGTGCGATGGCATCGACACTGTCGGGATGATGCAGCACGAACGTGCCGTGACGATATTCCTTGCTCAGCGGGGCAGTGACTTCAAGCACAGGCAGTGAGCTGAATTGCAGTGTGGCATCGATGGGCTGGCCGTCGGCCATGGCATGCAGCGTGTGCGACGTGGTGCCGTCCAGGGCTGCAAAGGTGACCTCGGTGCCATCTGCCGTGACCGGGATGCCATCAATCTCAACATCACTCCACTGCGATCCGGGGGCTATCGTCACCTTGGCCAGGTGGTCGGTGCCAAACCAGGCTTGTGGCACACTGCACAGCCACACGCCAGTGCCACTGTCGTGGGCCATTGTGCGACCGTCGATGCACACTTGTGCTGGGCAGGACACTGCCGCCATAACGGCAATCATTATGCCTGTCAGTATTCTCATTTTTTAGTTGTTAGATTTTAGTTGTTAGTTGTTAGTTAGTTAGCGCATAGCTGCCGCAACTATAAACTTTAAACTTTAAACTTTAAACTATAAAAGGCTATGAACTATATTTCGTTGTCGGTCGTAAGAAATTGAGTGAGTGCGGCCACAGCACGGCCACGGTGGCTCATGGCGTTCTTTTGCTCAGGGGTCATCTGGGCAAACGTGCTGCCGTCACCCTCATTAGGCTGGAAGATGCTGTCGTAGCCGAAGCCTCCCGTGCCGTGGCGCTCGGTGAGGATGCGGCCATCCACACGACCCTCAAACAGATGCTCCTCGCCGTCCTTGATCAGGCAGATGGCAGTGCGGAAGTGGGCGGTGCGCTGCTCCAGGGGCACATCGGACATCAGACGCAGCACCTTGTCGATGTTGCGCTCGCTGTCGTGAGCCACGCCGCCATAGCGTGCGCTCATCACACCCGGCTCGCCGCCCAGGGCGTCAATCTCAAGACCCGTGTCGTCGCTGAAGCAGTCGTAGCCATAATGTTGCTTGACATACTCGGCCTTGAGACGCGCGTTGCCCTCGATGGTGGAGGCTGTCTCGGGAATCTCCTCGTGACAGTCGATGTCGGCCAGGCTCAGCACCTGGTAGTGGCCGCCCATGATTTGGCGCAGTTCCTCCAACTTATGGGCATTGTTGGTAGCGAATACTATCTTTTTCAGGTCAGTCATCATTGCTTTGAGAATTATTGATGCCGCAAAGTTAGTACAAGGTATGCGAATAAGCAAAATTTTTTCAATTCATAAGTCATAATTTTTCGATTTCTTTTGCCACCTTTGCGGTGGTGAGTCTGCATGTGTTAATGGTGCGATAGGGGGTCAGCCCCGCTGTTGCCAGCCTCGCTTTGCTCGGTGGCACATCGGGTCAGACCCCTTCCCACCCCCTTTCCGCCGCTACGCCTTCCCCATGTCGCCGCTGTGCTGCCACGTTCCGCCACCCTGATGTCCGTTCGGTTTGTCGGTGCGACAGGGGGTCTGACCCTTCTGTGCCAGAACTGGCAACAGAGGGTCTGACCCCCTGTCGCGCTCCGCTGCACGAATCACCTGCCCCGCCCAGCAGCGACCCGAAGCCCCCTTTCCGTCGCTTCGCCGCCCCCTTTCCGTCGCTGCACCGCCTCCTTCCCGTCGCTTCGCCTCCTCCTTTCCGTCGCTTCAGGGGGTCAGACCCGATGTCCGTTCGGTTAGCCGGTGCGACAGGGGGTCTGACCCTCCTGTGCCAGAACTGGCAACAGAGGGTCTGACCCACTGTCGCGCTCCGCTGCACGAAACACCTGCCCCGCACAGCAGCGACCCGAAGCCCCCTTTCCGTCGCTTCGCCGCCTCCTTTCCGTCGCTGCACCGCCCCCTTTCCGTTGCTACATCGGGTCAGACCCCTTTCCGCCCCCCCCTGCTGTCCGTTCTGGTTGCCGGTGCAACAGAGGGTCTGACCCACTGTCGCGCTCCGCTGCACGAATCACCTTCCCCGCACAGAAGCGAACGAAGCCACTTGAAGCACCACTGAACCACCCCAGACCGTGAGGGTATAAATATACGCTAATTTGTGATTTTATAAAAGATTTTTACGAAAATCGCGGTCAAATTGATGTTGCGTCACTTCGCGCTCAACAGAAAGCAGCTTCTTGTGAGTGAAAAAATGGGGATTCGCCATGTCTGTGGCATAAATGACGAAAAAATCCTAAATTTTCATATTGTGTTAAAAATGAGCACTTTAATGATTTTCTGACTATCACATAAAGAGTGTTAAATACTGTCAATAAATCCTCCATATTATTAAATCGGGCGTGTTTAATGGGTCAAAGGACGCATTAAATGTTAATGGTCTTGATTATCAATTAGTTACAGATAAAAATAGGACATGTCCTTTTTGCTCTAGTACGCAGAAAAGGTAGTAATTTTGCGGCCAGAAACCTAGCTTAAGCTATGCGCGAGTTCAAAATTTAAAGTATTATTAACGTTAAAAACTTGATTAAAAATGAAGAAAAAAATTGCAATCATGTGCGTCCTCCTGCTGGGGATATGTCTGTCGACAAATGCCGACAACAGCCCGAACGGTGAT
>CACZHT010000028.1 GCA_902781045.1 uncultured Bacteroidales bacterium
TCCCGTAGGAGTCTGGTCCGTGTCTCAGTACCAGTGTGGGGGACCTTCCTCTCAGAACCCCTACGCATCGTAGCCTTGGTGGGCCGTTGCCCCGCCAACTAGCTAATGCGCCGCATGCCCATCCCCGGACGAAATTCTATCACATGGCCGTCATGCGGCGGCCATGCATACGGGGCATTAGTCCGCGTTTCCGCGGGTTATTCCCCAACCGGGGGCAGGTTGCATACGTGTTACTCACCAGTGCGCCGGTCGCCGGCGGAAGTATTGCTACCTCCCCGCTGCCCCTCGACTTGCATGTGTTAAGCCTGTCGCTAGCGTTCATCCTGAGCCAGGATCAAACTCTTCGTTGTTAGTTATGTCATTTCTCTTTCTTTTCAGAAAAAAATTGATGGACATGCGCCGAATTGAGTCCGCCCCGTGGCCCGGTGATGATTTCCTGCTTTATCTCTTGGGTAGTCGTGAATTGAGCGGGGACAATCTTTCTTGTCCCTTGTTCTCTCTTGTACTACAGGTACAACCACTTTTCCGAACCGACCAAATTTTTCGGCGACTTTTTTTCAAAAAAAATCACTGAAGGGCTGCACACCTTAATAATAAAGGCCACGGCGCAGCCGGGGCATGGCGAACGGCCTGGCGGAGCGGGCCGAGGCGGAGAGGGCCGGCGGAGGGGTGATGCGGACGATAATAAATGATAATTTGCGGGAATGGGGGGAAAGTTGTAAATTTGCAGCGGAAATAAATACACTGACATGAACGAAACAAGACATAAGGTGGCCCTGATCACGGGCATCACGGGGCAGGACGGAAGCTATCTTGCCGAATTCCTGTTGGAGAAGGGCTATGAGGTGCATGGCACACTGCGGCGCAGCAGCAGCTTCAACACCGAGCGCATTGAGCATCTTTACCTAGATGAATGGGTGCGCGACATGAAGCAGAGCCGACGCATCGAGCTGCACTATGCCGACATGACCGACTCGAGCAGCCTGATACGCATCATCGAGAAAATCAAACCCGATGAAATCTACAACCTGGCGGCACAGAGCCATGTTAAGGTGTCGTTCGACGTGCCAGAGTACACGGCCGATGTCGATGCCACGGGCACGCTGCGACTGATAGAAAGCGTACGCATCGCCGGGCGGGCCGACGTGACCAAGATTTACCAGGCCAGCACGAGCGAGCTGTATGGCAAAGTGCAGGAGGTGCCCCAGAGCGAGACCACGCCCTTCTATCCCCGCAGCCCCTACGCCGTGGCCAAGCTGTATGCCTTCTGGATCATGAAGAACTACCGCGAGAGCTATGGTATGTATTGCGTGAACGGCATCCTTTTCAACCACGAGAGCGAGCGTCGCGGCGAGACCTTCGTCACGCGCAAAATCACGATGGCTGCAGCCCGCATCGCCCACGGCAAGCAGGACAAGCTGTATCTGGGCAACCTGAACGCCCGGCGCGACTGGGGCTATGCCCGAGACTATGTGGAGTGCATGTGGCTAATCATGCAGCAGCCTGAGCCCGACGACTATGTAATCGCCACGGGCGAGTATCACACCGTACGCGAGTTCTGCACGCTTGCGTTCCACTATGCGGGCATCGAGCTGGAGTGGCGCGGCGAGGGCCTAGCCGAGCAAGGTGTTGACAAGGCCACCGGGCGCGTGCTGGTGGAGGTCGACCCGAAATATTTCCGACCTGCCGAGGTCGAGCAGCTGCTGGGCGACCCCACCAAGGCCAAGGAACGACTGGGCTGGAACCCGAGGAAGACCAGCTTCGATCAGCTGGTGCGGCTGATGGTGGAGCATGACTTGATTCATAATTCATAATTCATAATTTATAATTCATAATTCATAATTCATAATGCTTATGGCAATGCATTATGTAGAATGGCTGAGGTGTTGCCTCGGCATAGTAGACCGATGAGAACTTTTTAGCAAAAAAGATGAAGAGAGACAGCAAGATATATGTGGCCGGGCACCGTGGACTGGTGGGCTCGGCCATCTGGAACAATTTGAAGCAGAAAGGCTACACCAACCTGGTGGGGCGCACGCACAGCGAACTAGACCTGATGGACGGTATGGCCGTGCGAGAGTTTTTTGACCATGAGCAGCCCGAGTATGTGGTGCTTGCGGCGGCTCATGTGGGCGGCATCATGGCCAACCTGAAATACCGCGCCGACTTCATCTATCAGAACCTGCAGATTCAGCAGAACGTGATTGGCGAGAGCTGGCGGCATGGAGTGAAGAAGCTGCTCTTCCTGGGCAGCACATGCATCTATCCCCGCGAGGCTCCGCAGCCCATCGGCGAGACAAGTCTGCTGACCTCACCGCTGGAATACACCAACGAACCTTATGCCATTGCCAAAATCGCTGGTCTGAAGATGTGCGAGAGCTTTAACTTGCAATATGGCACCAACTACATTGCCGTGATGCCCACCAACCTTTATGGCCCGCGCGACAACTTCAACCTTGAGACAAGCCATGTGATGCCGGCTATGATCAGGAAGATGCACCTGGCACGGTTGCTCAACGAGGGCGACTGGCAGGGCTTACGCACCGACCTGGACTGCCGCCCTGTGGAGGGTGTTGACGGCCGGGCGAGCGAGGCCGACATTGAGGCGCTGCTGGGCCGCTATGGCATCATGCGCGACTCGTTGACCCTGTGGGGCACGGGTCGCCCGATCCGCGAGTTTCTGTGGAGCGAGGACATGGCCGATGCCAGTGTCTACTGCCTGGAGCACATCGACTTTGCCGACGTGCGCGGCAACGACCCAGAGGTTCGCAACTGCCACATCAACATCGGCAGCGGCATGGAGGTTACCATCGGTCAACTGGCCGAGCTGGTCAAGTCGACCGTGGGCTACTGCGGCGAACTGCGCTGGGATGCCAGCAAACCCGACGGGACGATGCGCAAACTCACCGACGTGAGCAAGCTACACAGCCTAGGCTGGCGCCACCGCATGGAGCTGGAGGACGGCGTACCTGCACTGTACCGATGGTACCGCGAGTCAATGCACAATTCATAATGCATAATTCATAATTCATAATTCATAATTCGTAATGCACAAGGCACCAGGCCCAATTGCCGTCTTGTTCCTGTTGATAATGAGCTGCATGGTGTGCTGGGGGCAGGATGCCGGGAGGTGGTCGTTAAAGCCCTATGCAGGACTGGCATTGTACCAATTTATTGGTGACGAGGCCGACGGGTGCCGAATGCGCCCTGGCGTGGTGGCCGGTGTGGAGGCACGCTATCGTATCAACGACTTTATGAGCGTGTCGGGAGGTGTTGAGTATGTTCCTCGCGGCTCCAACCTGCGCAACCGCGACGGCTATGTGCGCCAGGATCATATCTGCATGCCTGTTCTCGTGCACTTCCACCCCTTCGGTCCTCACATCGACTTGACCCTGGGTGCTGCACCTTCATTTGCTTTGCACAGTGTGATGCGAGCTGGTGGCCAGTTGCTCAAGAGTGACGACTTGCTCTATCGCAGCGATGTGCTTGTGCCACTTGGTGTGAGCTACTGCTTCACTAACGGTCTGAGCATCGGCGGTCGGCTAACGGCAGGGCGCAAGACCATGGTTCGGCGCGATGCGTTCTACAAGGGCGAACACTACAACCTGCGCGGTGCCAAGGTCAACAACAACGAGGTGTCGGTGATCATAGGCTATCAGTTCAAGTTATGAAAAGATTGTTCAGCATACTGACCTTGTTGCTGGTGCTGAGCGGCTGCAAGCGTGGCGACAGCATTGAGCTATGGAATGACCTGAAAGTGGGTGACGATGTGTATCACTTCACGCTGGTCGAATTTCGCGACGAGGACCAGATTGTGTGTACCGGCGACCGCAACGGCTACCTTGTGCTGATGCTGACGTTGGCCGACGGCACACGTGTGACCCGCAAGCACATGCTCCTGTGTCCTGAGGGCTACCATGCCGAGTATGTCTTGCCACAAGGGGCAATGCAAGCCATCCTGCACGGTAGCGATGAGCACGACGGCGAGTATCGTGGTGTCGGTGGCCGCATCGCTATCGAGCGGCACGAGTTCAAAGTCACCATCGAGATGAACAACCTGCAGCTCGTGCACCAAGACGAGAGGGGTGATACTATCGGAATCGATGACGGCTACCTGAGCTTCGACCTGTCATTCTTTTGAGTGGTCGCAGCCGTGGCAGAACCACAGCACAAAAACTAAAAGGCCGGAGTCTCCGCTGAGTGGAGGCTCCGGCCTGATTACTGAACTAACAATGTGCTTATGAAAAAATCTCTTACTTATTGCTGTTGTTGTCGCCGTGATGTTTAGTGACGGCGGGCACTGTTGTTGACTGCTCCACTCTTGTTGCCACTGGCGGTTGAGCTTGTGGCAGCCGAGACGGTGCGGTTGGACTTGCTGGCCGACTCGTTGCGGGTCACTGTCGCGTTGCCAGTGCGCACCGACCCCATCGTGCTGGTCGAGGTGACGCTGGGCTGAGTGCGAGTGGTCGTGGTGGTGACCTTGTTGCCCGAGTTGGTGTTACCGGCACCCGTGCGAGTGGTCATGGTGACCGTGCTTTCGCTGGGGCGGGTGCGTCCGTTGGTGATTGTTCCGTTGCCGGGGTTGGTGAAGCCCCCCTTGTTGGTGCTGGTGGCTGCCGAGCTTCCGGTGCGTGTACTCAACGTGCGTCCAGTGGTGGTGGTGCCGGGCTTCTTGTCGTCAAACTTGCCCTCAAACCGGCTGGTGTTGTTGTGCCTGTACTCACCGCGGTAGGTCGTGTACACCCTGGGAGCCGAGCTATAGAAGCGGGCGCGGGGGTAGCGATCGTAGATGGTGAAGTAGAAGGAGCTGTTCACCCAGGTGATGGGGCGATAGAAGTGCTCGCTGGCCAGGAAAGTGTGCATCTGGCTGTTGGTGAGCACGTAGCTCAGTCCGCGGGTCCGGCGCTCCCAGTAGACCCCGTAGAGGTCGCCCATGACATCGACATTCATGATGTAGTCGAGGTTGATTTCGTATACGGCATCCACTTGCGCGGCGTTCAGATAGAGTTCGTAAGCCATTTTGTCGGTCAGGAACCATGCCTGCTCGCGAGCCTGGCTGTAGCTCATTGCGCTGGCCATCATAACAGCGGCCATTGCGACGAAGGAGGTGATAAAACGCTTCATAGTTCTTGAGTGTTGTGCCTCGCCTTTCGGCTCGGCGGGTTTAACAAATGTTCTTTTGCCCTGTAATCTTGCAAATATCGCGCCATAAATCGCGTGACCACTCCCCCATCCGACCAATGGGCAAGAAGCATAGCTTTTCGCCACAAAATGGTCGACAGAGAGGAGAAAACCGGCAGACAAGTCACAAACTCTCGATAAAACCACAATTATCGCGCCGAATTCTTGCAAATTATCGGCAAAAAGCTTAACTTTGCCACCCGATAAGTCCATCAAATGCCCCGACTGGTGCAATGGGTTCGGTCCCAGAGGCGGCATAGAACAAAATCTGTCGAACCCACAAAAGCATTATTCAATATGATTAAACGACTACTTTCGATGATGTCATTGCTGGCCACCGGCTTGCTGATGAGTGCTCAACTGGTGGGCAACCCCACTGTGACCTACACCATCGACGAGATCAACACCGATGGCTTCAAAATCACCTTCTCGCCCAACGAGGACTGTGCCGGCTATGCGGCTTGCCAGTTTGACGCCGGCACTGCCGAGCAACAGTTTGCCATGTTCGGCACGTGGATGGGTTTCTCGACCATGGGCGACATGGTCAAGGCATGGGGCTTCAACGCCACAGCCGAGCAGCAGATGAGCTGGACTGGCGACACCCCAGGCAAGGACTACGAGGTGTATGTGCAGTGCTGGGATGTGAACGGAGCCTACGCCGACATGATCATCATCCCCATCACGACCGCCAAGCTGGGCGGTGATGGGCTTGCCGAGATAACGATTGAACTGGGTGAGTTTGGTGGTGCCGAAGATACCGGCTACTATCAGTGGGTTGTCTACACCCCCAATGACCAGGTGAACGTCTACCACGACATGCTCATTGAGAAGAGCGCCTACGAGACCGATGAGTGGGGCGACGAGGGCATCACAGCCTATCTGACCCAAGAACAGCCCGGTGTCTATGGGTGGGACCGCATCGGTGTAGATGAGGCCCAATGGAATGCCGACCCCGACACCGAGTACATCGCCTTTGCCATGGGCCGTAACGCCAACGACGAGTGGGGTCCCCTGGCCCGTCTGGAGTTCCGCACACCGGGTCTGTCGGGTGTCAGCGACCTGACCTCGACCAAGCCTATGATTCGCGTCACCGGCTCGCAGGTGAGTGCCCTGGGCATGCAGCCCGGCAGCGCGTTGAGCCTGTATGACCTGAGCGGCCGTCTGGTGGGCAAGACCACAGTCAGTCCTCGTGGCGATGCCAACCTGAGCATTGGCCACCTGAACAGTGGTGCCTATATTGTGACCGATGGCAAGACCAGCCACAAGTTTGTCAAGTAAGAAGCGAGAAACCAGGAAACCAGATACAATAAAGCGGCTCCCACCGGGAGGCCGCTTTATTGTATCTCATCTTATTTCAGATTTCAGAAAAGGCCGATGAGCAGAACAACCCAGTGAGCGACCAGTGCCGCACAAATGCCACCTATGGTGTGCGAGATGATGGCCTTGGAAGTGAGTTCGCGATAGCCCAGCGAGTCGAGCATGGCGGTGTGCGTGCTGAGGAAACCACTCCAGCACATGCCGATGGCTGTGAACACGGCGATGGCGTTTCCATCGGCCCATCCGTGCTGCACAAAGTTTGGGATCAAGCCCAATGCCGCTCCCACCGCACCTAGTGCTGTGATGGGGAACGCCACCTGATGCGGATCGTGGAAGCCAAAGAGAAAGCCAAAGAGCCAATCCAATTTATTAGCCAACCAGGGCAACAGCTCTACCCCTTCGTAAGCCGCACCGGTGTAGGTGCCATCGGCACTGGGGCCGAATGTGAGAATCATGACAAACGTCGAGATGACCAACACTCCAGGAATGATGGCCATGCCCACGTCGACGCCCGAACGCCCACCGTCGAGCAGCGAGTTGAGGATGCGCACAAACACCGTCTTGTGCTCGTTCTCTTTCTCCACCTCGGGAGCCTCGATGTGCTCGTCGTAGGCAGGCTCGTCGGCATAGTTTGGATGATTTTTGAGCACAAAGTGTTGCATGAGTCGTGTCGAGACGATGCAACCAACAAATGCTCCAAAGAACCCAATGAGCGGTTCAATGTAGAATCCCTGCCCCATCATGAAGATGATGACAATGAGTCCCATGCCAAAGGCTGTGCCAAAGTTGGTGAGCGAGATGTACTGATACTTCTTAAACGCGAGAGCAAAGTGCTTCTCCTTGCTGAGCGCAATGATGGCAGGGTTATCGCTGAGAAATGTCATTACGGCTCCAAGCGACGCCATGCCCGGCAAGTTGAACAATGGCCGCATAAGCGGACGGAGAATTTTCTCAAGCAAGTCAACAACACCAAATTCGACAAAAATCTTACCCAGCGCACCCGTTATCACACAGATGCCCATCAGATAGAAAACGGTGTTAAGCAGCAAGTCGTGTGCTGTGTTCATGATGGTGTTGAGCATGGGTGCGGCACCCATCTTAATGCCGATGCCGCCAAACATCACGACAATAACTGTCAGACAGATGATACCCCCCTGATAGTTATTGCGGATTCTTCTGAACATTTTAAGCATAATTCTTTCGGTAATTGAGAATTGATAATCACTTCAGTAAGTCTACTTACGGCGCCATTGCAACAAGTTCATCGACCAAGTAGCACCAACTGTGAAGTATGACTGGCGGTCGTGCATGATGCCGTCCGGGTTGGTATTGTTACCCCATGCATAGCTGTAGTTGGCATGCAGGCGGATGTCCATCTTCTTGCGAATGGGATAGTACTCCACCCCCACTCCGACACTCTGCAACTCGGTGCCATCCTGCACAAGCAGGTCGGCCTCGGTGCCGCTGCGGTTAACATCGTAGGTGTACTTACCGAAGATGTTGAGTTTGTCAATAGGCCGGTAGGCCAGCTCGGCCATGACCGAGCAGTCCTTGAAGAGGAATGTCTGGTGCGACGATGCACGGTTCATCCAGTCGAGCTGCAAGCGCAACTTCTTGGTGAAGTTGAACTCATTGCCCAGCGCGATGTAATTGATGAAACGGCCTTGCTTCCATTCCATGAGATTGACCGACCACAAGGTGCTCCAGATGCCATGTTTTCCCAGCCACATCAGATTATAGGCATACATGTCGGAGTGCTCATAAAAACTGCGGAATGGACTCTCGCAGAATTGAAACATGAGGTTGTCGTTCTTGCTCACTGCGTAGGCAACACTGGCTCCCCACTCGTAGCATGGCACGTTGTTCCAGAACTCTGAGCAATAATAGAGGTCGATGGGAGCACGATCATACTCATATCCACCTATGGCCACCACCTGCTTGCCTCCCGAGAGTGTCAACTCGTCGATGGGCTTATAGTCGAGATGCAGCCAGTCGGTTGCCTCAAAGAATGGTGTCTTGCTGATTTTGTTCAGTCGCTGGCGATAGCTGTAGGAGAAGTGTTCGTTGATGTCTCCTTGAATGATAAGGTTGAGGTACTGTCCCTTGAAACCGCAGTCGTCCTTGATGGCCTCGCCGTCTTCATAGACTCTCTGGTAGTCCCCACGTGCCTGCACGGTGAGGTCGATGAGCGCCTTGTCCTGTGCCTGCATGCCCATCACGGTCACGGCAAGCACAGCCAATGAGAGGTTCTTTTTCATTAGTTTAGTTTAAAATGTTTCGTTTTAGAGGTTTTTTGGTTTTTGCGGTGCAAAGGTACGTCAAAATTTACGAACCCATTGAAATTTTTACTATATTTGCACTAAATTTGACAAAAAATTTCGAAGCGATGGACAAGCGACTGATTTTAATAGTGGCTATAATCACCACATTGCTAGGGCTGTACACCTGTAGCGGCAGCGGAGGGGAAGACATGGTGGGGGTGGCCAACAACCCGACCCAATTTTTCGGGTGCATGCTGGGCGATGACTGCGATGAGGTGATTGAGCAGCTGAAGGATGCCAAGACCTACAAGGTGACTGTCAACGACAAAGCCAATCCTGTGACAGTGACGCTGACGGGCAAGCGCAAGGGCGACGCGGTGAAATGGCGCAACACCAACTATGACCGTGCGGTGCTGGACATGAGCGACGACATGTTCACTGCCATCCAGCTGACCAAGACCTATGCTAACAAGGGCGCGATGACCAAGTATGTCAACCGCCAGGATGCCCTGGACGATGCCGACATCACCAAGACCGACTCGACCCGCACCTATATTATTAAAGGTGAGGAATCGCGCTGCTCGATAGCGGTTAACATACCGTCTCGTGTGGTGAACATCACCTACACCGACAATCGCGTCTGGGTCAAGCCCTCAACATGGGAGCGCATTGTTAACTTTGTGTGCAACCCGTTTGACAACGTGTGGAGCCTGCTGATGTGGGCCGTCATTCTGGGGCTGGGCTACCTGGTGTACAAACGCTATCAGACCCAAATTACTCAGGCCATCGAGGAGGCGCAAAACAGTGACGAATAATCATCTAACAACAGAATATTATGGGACTTTTGGAAGACATCATCAAGGGCATGACCCAAGGCCAAGGGCAACAAATGCCGCAGCAACCCGGGCAACATTATCCCCAACAAGGCAGCACACCCGGCCAGCCGTCGGGCGACATTAGCATCCAAGACCTGGAGCGCGAGATGGGTATCGGCACCGGTGGTAGTGGAAATACCTACCAGCAACAGTACCCGCAGCAGCAACAGTATCCTCAGCAGCAACAGTATCCTCAGCAGCAACAGTACCCGCAGCAGACGGGCTATCCGCAGCAGCAACAATATCCGCAGCAGACGGGCTATCCGCAGCAGCAACAATATCCGCAACAGACGGGTTATCCGCAGCAGCAACAATATCCTCAGCAGCAACAACCCAGCGGCAGTGGCATTCCGGGCATGGAAGACTATCTGCCCACCAATCAGCCCAACACCTTGCCTCAGGGTCAGCAACAATTGCCCGGCTGCTCGGGCGGCAGCCTGCCCGGTTGCTCGGGCAATCTATGGAAGATGCTTGGCATTGGAGCCTTGCTGGCCTTCCTGTTCCGCCGCAAGAACTGAAATGGCCGAAGCTGAACTTCGGCCCACACGACCTCAAAAAGTGACAAAAATGGAGAAAAACACTGACGAGCAGGTGCTGGAACAGGCAGGCCTGCGCGTGACAGCGGTGCGCCTGCTGGTGTGGCGCACCTTGCGCCATGAGCTACACGACGCGTTCAGCCTAGCCGACCTGGAGGAGGCCCTGCCCACTGTCGACCGCTCGACGCTGTTCCGCACACTGGTGAGCCTGACCGAGGCCCACCTGCTGCACGAGATTGACGACGGCAGCGGAGCGCAGAAGTATTGCGTGTGCCAGCACGACGACACACGCCACTGCATGGGGCATGTGCACCTGACGTGCGTGCGTTGCCACCGCACGTTCTGCCTGCCCAACATCGCCATCCCCAGCGTGCCGCTGCCCGAGGGCTTCACGCCCGAGGAGACCGAATATGTGGTCAAGGGCGTGTGCAGCCGTTGTGCCATGAAATAAAAGAGCCACGGCTAAACCGTGGCCCACAAATAAGGTCAATTCCTGCTATGATTACTTGAGGTAGTCGTCGAAGTAGCGGGTGATGCGTTCGTGCAGGTGCACACTCTGGTGTCCGCGCATGTTGTGTCCCTGTCCGGGATAGACATAGAAGTCGGGCTGCGTGCCGGCCGCGATGCAGGCCTTGAGGAACGAGTAGGCGTGTTGCGGCACGACAGTCGGGTCGTTGAGTCCGATGATGAGTTGCAAGCGCCCCTTGAGATCGGCGGCCTTGTTGATGAGGCTAGTCTTCTTGTATCCGTCGGGGTTGGTCTGTGGGGTATCCATATAGCGCTCGCCATACATCACCTCATACCACTTCCAGTCGATGACTGGTCCGCCTGCGACACCCACCTTGAACACGTCGGGATAATTGGTCATCAGGCTGATGGTCATGAATCCGCCGAAGCTCCAACCGTGCACACCGATGCGGGCCGTATCAACATATTGGAGCGTGCGCAGGAAGTTGACACCCTGCATCTGGTCGCGCATCTCGACCTGACCCAACTGTCGGAAGGTGGCCTGCTCGAAATCGCGCCCGCGGTTCTCACTGCCTCGGTTGTCCATGATGTAGAGCAGATAGCCTCGCTGTGCCATGTAGGTTTCCCAGCTGCGGCTGCAGTAGTGCCAACGGGCATCCACGTTGTGGGCGTGCGGGCCGCCGTAGACATAGACCACGGTGGGATATTTCTTGTTGGGGTCGAAACCCACAGGCATGACCATGCGGTAGTAGAGGTCGGTCACGCCGTCATCGGCCTTGATGCTTCCACAGCGATACTCAGGCACCGTGTAACCCTGCCAGGGGTCGGGCGCAGTGAAGTAGCGCACCGCCTTGCCATCGGTGGTGTTGACGATGGCGATGTTGCGGGGCACATCAGGCTCCTGATAGCTGTCGATGAGCCACTTGCCGCTGGCGCTGAGCGCGGCATCGTGCCAGCCACGGCCACCCTCGTCGACGCGCGCCATCGTGCCACCATCGACATTGACGCGATAGACGTTCTTCTGGATGGGATTCTCGGCATTGGCGGTGAAGAAAATGTTGTGCCCCTTCTCGTCAAAGCCAAGCATGTCCATCACTACCCAATTGCCACGAGTCAGCTGCTTGACTTGCTTGCCGTCGGTGAACAGATAGAGGTGGTTGTAACCGTCCTTCTGGCTCTGCATGATGAACGAGTTCTTGTCCCAAGGGAGGAAGACAATGGGTGTCTGCGGCTCGACATACTTGTCGTGTGTCTCGCGATAGAGCTCGGCGATGCGTCGGCCTGTGGCGGCATCGTAGCTCACCAGGCGGCAGTCATTCTGGTCGCGGTTCAGTTCCATCATATAGACCATGTCGCCGTCAGGGTTCCAGGCGATGTTGGTGAAGTAGCGGTCGGTGGGGTCGCCGGCCTGCAGATAGGTCGTCTGTCCTGTGGCCAGGTCATAGATGCCGACGGTGACCTTGTGCGAGGTCTGCCCCGCCATGGGGTACTTTTCAGGTGCCGGGGTGGCGATGTAGCGTGTGGTGTCATCCATCTCGGGCACGTCGATCAGGGGATAGTCAGTGACCATCGACTGGTCCATGCGATAGAACGCCAGCCGCGTGCCTGCCGGGTTCCAGAACAGTCCGCCCATGATGCCGAACTCGTTGCGGTGCACGGCCTGGCCGTAGACGATGTCGCGCGAGCCATCGGTGGTGAGCTGGCGCGTCTGCCCTGCTCCATCGGTGACATAGAGGTTGTCGCCCTTGACAAAGGCCACTGCCCTACTCTCCTTGTTCCACTCTGCGGCCTGCTCCTCGCCACGGTTTTGACTCCACACTTGCTTCTTGGCTTTGAAGTCGACCATCTGTACCTTGCCCACAGTACCCAACGCAACCAGCGACTGGTCGGCATAGGGGAACGTGATGCCCATGAGCGAACGGACAGTGTCGCCGCCCATCCATTTGTTGACCTGGGCTCGAGTGAAGAACACCTTCTCCTTGCCATTCTTGAGGTTTACCGTCCAGCAAGTGTCGGCAGCGACGCGCACCAGTTGGTCGCCCCACCACCGCAGTGAGCGGTTCTGCGGAATCATGTTACGGTAGTTCGTTCCGCCGAAGTTCAAGTCCTCGAGCGTGAATTGCTTCTGTGCCACCATGGGCAGCACCATCATCATCGATGCGGCCACCAGAGCCGCCCTAATCATTCGATTTTTCATCATATTGTTGTGTCGGTAACAGTTTAGATGTCAAGCATCGTAGCTCATGCTAAAAACACGACTATCGTCATTTGCAAATTCTTTCATCAAGAACTGCTCACTTCTCCTTTTTGTTCTGAGCCTTAAGCCAGTCTTTGAATTGTTTTTTGGTTATTCCGATGTTTCGAAGATTGTTTGCTATGACAAACTCGGGGATGGGTTCGATGTGCGTCTGGAACACAACTGCACGAATAGAGCCCTGTCTTTTCCATTTGAAATGCCCTGTGTTTCCGCTATCCACTTTTTCACACCCCATATAGGCCAAAAAAGCTTCAAATTGGGCAATCGTTATATTGCTTAACTTAACCGTGCTCATGCAAAACTTGATAGTGGCACAGCAATCCGGCGACGCGTGTTGTGCTTCTTGAAGTCACTTTTAACGATTTCTTTCAACTGGCTGCTCCGCCTGAGCACTGTAGACATCGAAGGTTCGATTGCGACATGCTCATCTTGTAATGTCCAACCATGCTTTCTGAGGTCTTCTTTCAATGTATTATTTGCGACCTGTGTGCTAAACCAGTCAGTGATTACATATTCAAAATCAGCCTTAGCATCACTCTCGCTTGCACCATATCCACACAGGTCTAGAGAGGGACAAAAAGCGATACGCGTCTTGCCCTCTACAAAGAGAAAAACACTTACCTTGATGGTAATGCCGCCATTTGTTATTCTAATTGAGTTTTCCATACAGCACTGTTTAGTGATGCAAATATAATCGTTTACAGCGAAATTCAATCAACTTTTTAAAAGTTATTAAAGATTTTAACACTATAAGTTCAGCGATTCCGTGTTTCCCCTCCCCTTTGGTAAAGGGGAGGCTAGCTGGAACCAATCGCTGAGCAGATACCACTATAAGCGGCTATTCTCACTGTGAAGGAAAACACAACAACACAAAATGCAAGAAAGCACCGACGGGCTGGTTAGCGGGTCGGTGCTTTCGGTCTTTTCGGGCCAGTGCTAGTGAGGCGTTCTGGCGGTGTTGTGGTCGTGTCATCTCCAGTATCCGACAACAACGTATGCAACTCCGTGGGGTGTGCGCATCACGCGGTAGAGGATGCCATCGGCGAGCCACAGGCGCTCACGGTTGATGTTGACGAAACGGCCATGCACGGGACGGCGGTCGAAGCGGACACCGATGCCGGGGCGGTGTGCTCTGTGGTGTGCAATGACGGGACGGTGGTTGCTAGCCATGCGCATCTCGACGCGGTGCTTGCGGTTGCCGTCACTGTGACGAACCTTGCTGTCACGAGCCACAGCGTTGCTGGGCATGAGCATCGCCATCATGGCGACTGCTGCGAGTAGGACTTTAGCTTTCATAATCTTGTGTCGTTGTGCCATTGCTGGCGGGTGAGTGATTGTGTTTCTTTGTCTTTTTGACACAAGATTTTGGCTGAAGTTAAATGCGCTTTTGGGGGCAATAGATTGTCACCCCATTTTGTCCGACCAACGCCACAATTGCACCGACCAAGTGATTCGGCCAAATCTTGCGCAGATGATTAGTGGAGCAACTGGGTCAGGACTGCAAAAATCTGTTCCTCGCTCTCGTAGGGATGGATGTGAAAGTAGGGATTGCCTGTGAGCATGGCCGACAGTTGCGCCTTGGTCTTGTCGTAGAAGATGTGACAGGGAATGCCATGATGCTCGGCGTAAGCGAGTTCGTAGCCCACGCCCAGCGACGGACTGGTACACTCGGCGATGAGCAGATCGCTCTGCCGCAGCCAGGCAGTATCCTGGTCATAGATGCGTGCATCGCGCTCAAGTCCCTGTTCATTCAGGATGAGATTGCTGCTGCCGACGTGCTCGGTGAGCACGGTGTCGGTCTGTTGCACGAATTGGATGATGCGGCGATAGAGGTCGGCATCGACGCGCCCTCCCCTAATCGAGCCAGCAAAGTAGATTTTCTTGTTCATGAGTCACAGGATTATATTACTGAATATCCAAAATCATTCTACTACAAAATCACAGTCAAGCACATACCAATTCTCTTCAGAGAAATACCAGACCATTGAGGCTGTCTTTTTGATATTGGGGATGGCTCTGTTTGGCCAACCATTTACGGTATACAACACAGTGAAACGATATTTCCCTGCTTGTAATTTGCATCCGAAACTGCCCACATAAGCCTGCCCTTTCATTCCAGGATAGATGGGTGGCCGATCATCAAACGTTGTACAAATACGTCCTCCCTTTTTTCTAACCGCCTTGTTTTCAAAAAGGTATGAGACCCAGCCCCAAAAATAGCCAGGCAAATGCTCACCATAGAGTGTATTTTGACTCTTGTTCGTAATTGTAAAGAATGGACCTGGATACTCACCATCTTCACCTGTACGATACCCCAGATACTCTATAGTCACGAGTGGGGACGAGGTTAATGCCTTAATCAATCTGACACCTACAGATATAGGCTCCTCAACATCATCTTGTGTGCGCACATCAAGATCGATCGACACACTCTTCATTGTACTATCAATACTAATCACCCGAGTTGTTGAGTCAATATACTCATTGATCTGAATCGTTAACTCCAGTTGATAGTCACCTCTTTGCTCCAAGAGCATGGTCTTGATCAATGCCTTTTGCGTCGCATCGCAGAGCACTTTCACCTCCCGATCAGGTGCCACAAGCACAGCCTTCACACGCAACGAATCATCCATCAAGCTCATGCCATAGTATTGCAATGTCAAGTCACAAGCCGCATTCACTGCAACCGCAGTGAGCAGCGACATCAATATAAGAACATAGCGCTTCATGACGATTAATTTTGTTGGCAAAGGTAGGCATTTTTCGGATAAATAGCAAGAGATTGACAAGAGAAAGTACTATCTTTTAGATATAATGTGATAGCTATGCTGTGAGAAGGCAAACGCCACCTCTTCCCCTCCACCCATTAGGAAAGATGAGGGGAAGATGTGGCAGCATCCCATAGCGACTAGGTGTCAAGTCTATTGGGTGGTGTCGGGCTTGACGTTGAGGTAGGTGCGCAGGGCGGCAACGTAGTCCTCAAAGGCTTTGAGACCGACGGGGGTGATGCGGCACAGGGTGCATGGTTTCTTGCCCTTAAAGGTCTTCTCGATGGCAATATAGCCCGCCGTGGCCAGCTTGTCGAGCTGCACACTCAGGTTGCCCGCCGTGGCCCCGGTCTGTTGCTTGATGTAGGGGAACTCGGCCTCATCGACACTGATGAGCAGCGACATGACGGCCAAGCGCAACTCGGAGTGCAGCAATGGGTCTAATGGCTTGAACATAACCTCACACCTCCTTATTTCTTGTTTTGAAAATAGATAACCAGTCCAGGCACAACCAGACCTATAAAAGCAACGGCCGCCATCACATACAACTGCTCAAACCAAGGATACCCCAAAGCGAAGAAGAAACCGCCCAAACCTGCGACAAAACCACAAGCCTGAATGATTCGGTTCTTGAGTATGCAGCCTGTGATTGTAGTGGCAATGCCAAAACAGAGCGATATGATGCTGGTGATGTTGATATAAAGATGGTTATCGGGTATGAAAGATCTAACGGGAATGATGCCTCCACCTATAAGGCCAAGAATCAAACCGAAACTACCGATAAACATCCCAAATGTACCCCAGACATGACCAATTGTCTTGCCCACAAAGGTGTTGGGAATTTTCTCCTTGCGTTGAGCAATAAACCACTCGCCCAGATAACCTACAAGCCAAAGCACGGCCCAAAGCAGATTCCATGCAGGGCCACCATGATTTGCCCAAAGGTGTGCAATCAACAGTGCAAACGCAACAACACACGCTCCCCACCAGATAAGTGACAATGACGAGTTACGGGTAATTGTACGCTGACTCGTCTCTATCGACTCACGGATAATTTCCAGACTGCGTTCAGCGGTCAAATTATTATTCTCTTCCATGATTTCTTTTGAACATTAATTCGTTAATAACTTGGTTAGAATTACGCTGCGGTGCTCCCCTCGCCCCTGCAGAAGGCTCAGTTCACACCCTTTGTGTTCGAATCACGATGCAAAGATAAACAAGTTTATTTTATAAACCAAATAATCTCATCAAAAAATTATCTATAAAATTGATTTTATCGAAAAAAACAAGTTACACCTATATAATATAAAGAAAAAAACAGATTTAATTGAAAAAATGACTATCTTTGTGAGCCGAAAAAGAAATCCTCATGGAAGTTGTCAATCTGCTGGAGTACAGCCAGCGCGAACTGTTGCGTGCCTGGCTTGCGGCCAACCATCAAGCGGTGCGCGAGTGCTGGGTAATCACGTACCGGGGCAAGCGATGCCCTGAATGGAGTGCCCTACCCTATCTTGAGGTGGTTGAAGAAGCATTGTGTTTTGGGTGGATTGACTCGACGCTGAAACGCTTGCCCGACGGACGTTTGGCCCAACGACTGTCGCCACGTCGTCCCCGCAGCCACTGGACCGCGCTGAACATCGCGCGCTGTGCCGACCTTGAACGCCGCGGGCTGATGACTGATGCCGGCCGCCGCGCACTGCCCCCAAGAGATAATTCATAATTTATAATTTATAATTCATAATTCATAATTATTTTGCGCTATTTGCGGCTAGAATAAAGACAAAACGACAATAACATTAAATGATTAGCAAAATATGTATCGAAAAATCACAACTTTAATGGCTCTATTGCTGCCCGCAGTCATGCTGCAGGCATCGCCAGTGAGTCCAGAGCTAGCCCGGAGCATTGCTGCGCAACATCTGCGCGCGACCACCTCGCGCCATGCTGCTCCTGGCCGTGCAGTCAATCCCACGCTGGTCGTGACAGCCCGGTCGGCCGACCGGGCTGTGGCCGACTACTATGTGTTTAACAACGGCACGCAAGACGGCTATGTGATAGTGGCCGGCGACAACCGTGCGCCCAGCGTGCTGGCCTACAGCGACGAGGGCACCTTCGACCCAGCCGACATGCCCGATGGCATGCGCTATATGCTCGATGTCTATGCCCAAGAGATGGCCATGCTGCGCAACTGCCCTGCAAGCTATTCCCCGGCATCACGCGCCCAGCGAGAGAACGTGGTGCGGCCGATGCTCACTTGCAACTGGAACCAAAGCACCCCCTTCAACAACCTGTGCCCCACCTACGCCAGCGGCGGCAAGACCGAGCGCTCGGTCACGGGCTGTGTGGCGACTGCCACAGCGCAAATCATGTTCTACCACAAGCATCCGGCGCAGGGCACCGGCTCGAACACCTACGAATGCAAGGTGAACGAGACCGACCAGCAGACACTGAGTGCCGACTTTGAGCACACCACCTATCAGTGGGACAAAATGACCAACGACTACTCGGGAGAATACAGCGAGGAACAGGGCAATGCCGTCGCCACCCTGCTCTATCATGTGGGTGTGGCCGCCAGCATGGAGTATGGCAAGGTCAGCGCTGTGGGCATCTTCAAGATGATGAACGCGCTGCGCAACCACTTCGGTTACAGCCGCCAGATGAGGCAACACTGCCGCAGCGGCATGACCACCAGCCAGTGGGAGTCAATCATCTACGACAACTCGCAGGTGGGCGTCCCGTCCTGTTCGACGGCACCGCCTCGGACGGCGGTCACGCTTTTGTGCTCGACGGCTACGACGAGAACGGCTATGTCCACATCAACTGGGGCTGGGGCGGCAAGAGCAATGGCTACTTCATGCTCACGGCCCTGAATCCCGACACCCAGGGCATCGGCTCGTTTGAGGGCGGATACAACACAGCGCAGACCATCATTGTGGGCATCTGCCCCAGCCAAGGCGAGGAAGAGCCAGAGCGATACTTCGATGTCTCGGCCGGCAGCTTCACAGCCAGCGGCGACCAGGTGAAACTGGGCGAGAAAATACCCATGCTTTTCAAGCATGTGAGAGCCACGGGCTATGGCTGCCCCGCGATGGTGAATCTCGACCTGCTGATGTTTGTCTCCGGCCCCAATGGCGAGCAGATTGAGCAAGACACCGACGGCAACAACTACTTGTACAAGACTGAAGTGGGCGATTGCTATGAGTACACCGAAACCGACCCGGCCAAAGACCCGTTCTCCTTCACGGCACCGGCCACCCTGCCCAACGGGGAGTACAAACTATGGTTATTCTACAAATGCCCCGAGGCTGGTGTGAGCGAGTACCGCGGCTACACCCACAACGAGCATGTGCCGGCTCACATCGATGTTGAGGTCAAGGATGGTGTGATGCACTTCAAGCCCGTGCAAGTGACTTGCGACCTGACGGTGACTGCTATCGACTATCCCAAGCAGGTGGGCACATCGTCGCACGTGAGCCTGAGCGCCACCGTCCGCAACAACGGCGCAGAATATCTCGGTTACATCCACTATGACATCACCCGCGACGGCCAGACCGTGAGCCGGGCCACGGGGCAAATGCTGGCCCTGGCTACCGGGGGCGAGGTGCTGACCCGCACTGTCATCACCGCTCCGGCCACCGCCGGCGACTATGAGCTGAAGGTGAGCGGCACCAATGGTACGGTGATTGGTGGTCCCTACCAGCTGAAGGTGGTCGAGAGTTCAGGCCACTCGCTGGACATCCAGACCCAACTGGCCCCAACGGCCTACAGCATGCCTTCGGGCAATGTGACCGGCTCGGCTGTACTAGTCAACAACGGCACAGGCGACTTTGTGGGCACCATTCCCTACATGATTCTCAATCGGCAAGCCAATGACGTCCTGCTGACTGGCGAAACCCCGATGGTCACCATCGCCGCCGGCCAGTCGGCCACCATCAACATCGCATCGACGTTCGAGGGTACGCCCGGGCTGACCTACGGCATGTGCCTCCGCAAGATGGATGCCCCGTCGGAGCATAACATCTGGGGCGAGATAGCTCACTTCGCGATTGCGTCGGCCCCTCGACGAGTATCGAGGATATTGACGACCAAGAGGTCACAGTCACCGCCAGTCAAGGCCTCATCGCTGTGAGCGGTGCGCGTCAAGTGGCCGTTTACAACCTAGCCGGTGCACTGATGGGCACCGGCAGTCAGCTGCGTCTGCCCAGTGGTGCCTACATCGTCGTGGCCGACGGCACGGTCCACAAGGTGCTGATGCGATAAAACACTATGGAATTTGTACAGCACATCATCCTCGACAACACGCTGGACCGGGTGGCCGACCCGTTGCTGGCCGGCTATCTGTGTCATGCCTACTGCCACCGCGGCCATTGCGGGCTGACGTACAACAACCGCGAGTTCACGCTGCAGGCCGGCGACTGCATGATCATTGCCGGCCGCAGCGACTTGTTCAGCAGCAGCCAGCCCAGCGATGACTTCACGGTCGAGGTCATCTATGTCACGCAGGAGTTCATCCAGGTGTGCACGCCGCAGAGCAACTATGGCGTGCGGGGCCACTTGTCGCTGTTCGAGAACCCCATCATGCGCCTGTCGCCCGAGCAGCAGCGCGTGTGTGCCAACAATTTCGCCGTCATCCGTCAACGCCTGGCGCAGCCCGAGCATAAGTTCTACCGCGACATCCTCATCACAGCCATCCAGACGATGATCCTCGATTTCTTCGACTTCCACGCCACGCTCTATGGTATGGACCGCATCTCGGCACAGCAGCACCAACTGATGGAACAGTTCATCGAGATGCTCGAGAACGGCGACTTCCGCCAGAACCGTGAGATTGGCTACTATGCCGACAAGCTGTGTGTCACGGCGAAGTACCTGAGCGAGGTGTCGAAGCGCGCCAGCGGCCTGCCGGCCAACTACTGGATCACGCGCTATGCAGCCCTGGACATCAGCCGCTGCCTGCGCGACCGCTCACTCACGTTCACCGACATCGCCGACATGTTCGGCTTCTCGTCGATGTCGCACTTCACGCGCTATGTGGTCAACAACCTCGGTGCCAAGCCCAGCGACTTCCGCGAATAAGACATGAGGACAAAATATCTAGCGGCTTAAAAAAGACAGAAGAACAAAATATATAGCGGTTTAAAAAAGACAGAAGAACAGAAGAACAAAAGATTCGCTAGTTTCGCGGTTGTCACGAATTGTCGAATGTTCTTTGCGAAGTTTGCGGTCAAACAGTATCAACACATTGCACTCACCCAGTGCAATATTTGGCAGATTTTGCACTGAATGAGTGCAAAATCTGCTCATAAAAGCCTAAAAATCTCCAAAATTGCACTCACTCGATGCGTTTTTGGAGTTTTTTTGCACTAAGTCAGTGCAAAAATACCTATCTTTGCGGCAAAAAATAAGGAACATGGATACGATACTCTTAACCACCATGATGGAGCAGTTGCGGCATGTCCCCGACAGCTTCCACAGATACATGTATGACATCCTGCCCTGGCAAGAGCAATTGGTGGGGCTTGTCGGCCCACGTGGCATCGGCAAAAGCACACTGCTGCTGCAATATGTCAAAGCCCACCAGCAGAACTTCAATATCCTGTATGTCAACGCCGACCATTTCTATTTTCTGACTCACACCTTGCTCGAGACAGCCTCACAATTCTATAGAGAGGGCGGCCAACACCTCTTGATTGACGAGATACACAAGTATCCCGGCTGGTCACGCCAGCTGAAAAACATCCACGACTCAATCCCCGGGCTGAGGGTCACCTTCACAGGTTCGTCGGTGCTGGACATCAAGAAAGGCGAGGCCGACCTGAGCCGGCGTGCACTGATGTTCACCATGCAAGGCTTGTCCTACCGCGAGTACCTTGCCATCTTTCATGGGCTGTCAGTGGCCACGCTGTCGCTTGACGATATTCTCGCAGGCCGGTCAAATGAGATTGCCGGGCATCGACCGCTCGAGCGGTTCAATCACTACCTGCACAGCGGCTACTACCCGCTGAAGCAAGATGAATTCTTCGGCAAAAGGTTGGAACAGGTCATTGAGCAGACGCTCGAAGTGGACATCCCACAATATGCCAATCTGAACGCGGCCATGGGGCGCAAACTGCGCCAGATGCTGGTGATCATCGCCGAGAGCGTGCCGTTTAAGCCATCCAACGACAGCATTGCCCATGCACTGCACATCAGCCGAAACGCCGTGCCCCATCTGCTGATGCTGCTCGAAGATGCCAATCTGATTTCCCAGCTGCGCGACGACACTAGCGGCATACGTCGGCTGGGCAAGACCGAGAAGATATATCTCGACAATACCAATTTGGCCTACGCCTTGTCGCACCAATCGGCCAACATCGGCAATGTGCGGGAGACATTCTTCATGAACCAACTCAGAGCCACCCACACAGTCAGTGCGTCGCGCGTCTCCGACTTCACCGTTGATGGCCATACGTTTGAGATAGGTGACCACAACAAGGGCAAGAAGCAAGTTGCCGACCTGCCCAACGCCTACGTAGTGCGCGACGATACCGACTACGCCATCGGCAACATCCTGCCCCTCTGGGCCTTCGGACTAATGTATTAGAAGTCCGAATCATCACTTAGAACCAACCTTCATCTCAAAATATTTGCGCTAATTTGCGGTAAAATTTGGTTGATTGCAAATAATTGTGTAATTTTGCCGTTGAATCTCTAACAATGGCAATTGGGGACGTGTCCTCGCACCTGCCATTAGGCGTATCCCAGAGGGGATGCAGCCGCTCAGCAATGGGCTAATAGCGAACAGCTTATAGCGAACAGCTTGTGACTTGCAGCTTGTTGCTGAGATATACATAAAGTAGCGTTTTTGTTTTATCCTCGTTCGAAATTCGCCAAAATTTTCATAGCTGAAGGATAGACAGTCAAGAAAGCGCTCACGCGTGCCTATTCGTTCCCCCGGTAGGCGGGGAATAAAGTATATGGGCATGGTGTGGGGGGAACTGTTTATTTCAGCTAAGGCGTTTGGCGATGCCTCGAACGAATAAACCAGAAGAGTCCCACACTACTTTATTTTAGTAGTTATAGGGAGGCAAGAAGTTAAAGTAGTTAAGCATCACTTCGCTCCATAACGACGACAACAGCAAACAACCAATTTATTAACCGCCAACTTCAGGGACTCAGTTGCACATATTATTATAGAATGAGCAACAACAAATGGCTCGTCGCTCTCGCCCTCATCGCCATGGGCACGACAGCCACCGCCCGAGACATCGTGTTCGACTACTCGCAGCAGGCCGTGCCCGAGGAGTCGGGAGTGAGATTCGAGAAAATCACCGAGGATGCCGACTGTGTGAACGACAACGGCCTGGTGGGCCGCAACGCCGGCTCGTGGTGGGTGGGTCCACAACTGGCCGTCTCGCCCGATGGAACCCGCATCGCCTATATCAACAACCGCAACCGCATGCAGAACATCATGGTCAAGCCCACCACCCGTGGCGGGACCAGCATCCAGCGCACCCAGCGCGTCAATGTCAAGGACCTGTCGTGGAGCAGCGACGGCAAGACGCTGTGCTTCACCGAGTACCGCAACAAGCATCACGGCATCTACCTGACCAACGCCGACCAGGGATCGATAGTGCGCCAAATCAACAACGGCAACGACAACGACTTCTGCGGTGTGCTCATTAATGGCGGCAACACCGTGCTATTTCACCGTCAGGAAGGGCGCGGCAACTTCGGATTGTGGGAGTATGACTTCAGAACCAACATGTTCGCCAACTTCTCGCGCGGCATGAATCCCATCCCCATCCCCGGCCAGAAGAACACTGTCTACTGTACGCGCATGACTGACCGCGGTGATGGGGAGATTTGGCGTGTCAACTACGAGACCGGCAACGAGGAGCTGATTCTGGGCCAGCCCGAAAAGAGCTTCAGCACACCCCAGCTGTCACCCGACGGCAATTGGCTCATCTGCACGGGCAGCAGCATCTCGGAGCTGACCCAGAAGCGTAATACCGACATCTATGCCATCCGCACCGACGGCACCCAGCTGACCCAGCTCACCTTCCATCCCGGCAACGACCTGTCGGCCGTGTGGTCGCCCGACGGCCGCAGCATCTACTTCCTGTCGCAGCGCGGCTCGGCTGAGAAATACTACAACATCTGGAAGATGGACTTCAACCTCTAACACTCGCGCACATCTAGCAGACTATTAAAACTCATGCAGATTGAGCAGATTTAAAAACACAACAAACAAATATCAATCTATGACGATAAGCTTGAAAAGGATGGCAATGATGATTGCCATGATAATGACGATTGGCATAGCCCTGATGTCATGTGGGAGCGATGAGCCCAAGAGCAATAATGATGTAGACAAAATGCTAATTGGCACATGGCTACTGGAGAATGACAGTAACAACATTTTAACTATCTATTTTAGAGGCTCGCGCTTTACTCTCACATTGCTTGATCCTGTTGATGGCTACACAGACACAGTCTCTGGTTCCTATTCGGTTGCCAAAGATGAAAATGGTGATTACGCCATCACGATGCGCTTTGATGACGAACCAGATAACCCATCCAAGTTCCATATCGAGGAAATTACCAGCAAAAAAATGGTGTTGTATGCTAATGGAGTGACCTCTACATGGCACAAGAGATAGCCAATCATGTTCACTTTATTCAGTAACCATCAAAAATTATCTAAGATGAAGACAATTTTACTACTTGCTGCCCTTGTGCTAGGCACACTGGCAGTGTCCGCCCAGAGTGTTGGCGGCGGCCGCAGCTCCAGCGGCAAGTCGTTCTTTTCAACCGAGAAAGCAGACAAGGGGGTTACCATTGGTATTCGTGGCGGAATTGGAACGGGTGGCATGAGTACCAGATTCGACACAGGCAAAGGTGAAAACTACTCATTCAAAACTGGCTTTGGCTACAACGCAGGCATCAACCTAGACATCCCGATTGTCAAAAGTGCATACATACAAACAGGACTTTTCTTCACATGCAAAAGTGTCAAATTTGAAGAAACTTGTTCCGACAAAAATATTGAGCACCAACTCAGCCCAATGTTTATTGAGATTCCCCTACTTGCCTCATATCGTTATGATTTCAACGAGAAAACGCAGATGCAAGTAAATATTGGGCCATACTTTGCATACGGTATTGCTGGGAAACTTAAAAGAGATCTTGGTTACAATCTTTTCACCGAAACCAAACATTACGAAGGGTTTGCAGACCCAGGGGGACATCCTGACTATGAGAATGTCAAACTATTGAATCCATTTGATGCAGGTATTAGCATTGGACTAGGCGCGACATTTAATAAATTCTTCATTGGTTTACGATACGAAATTGGACTGAAGAACATCTGTGAACCGAGTGGATGGAATAAGAATAAAGCAGTACATCAAACCCTTGATATTGATGGCCTGAAAGATATAAAGACCCGCAATTTCTCTTTTAATATAGGTTATGACTTCTAATCAGTAATTCAAATAGACTTTTACCGTGGGAAGGGCACAGCGCATTGTGCCGTGTCCCTCCCTTTTCTCTAGATCGACTTATACAACAAATTATTCACTAATATTAACCACCAAAATTTTATCTAAGATGAAGAAAATTTTGCTACTTGCTGCCCTTGCGCTAGGCGCACTGGCTGTGTCTGCCCAGAGCGTGGGCGGCGGCCGCAGCTCTGGCGGTAACTCGTTCTTCTCAACCGAGAAAGCAGACCATGGTGTTACCTTCGGCATCCGTGGTGGCCTCAATGTTGCTGGACTATCTGCAGAATTTCAAAAAGGCTTTATGGAAGCTGAGGATTATTCAATGAAAAACGGAATTGGCTTCAATGCCGGTATTAATGTGGATATTCCAATTGTAAAAAGCTTTTATGTTAAATCAGGTTTGTATTGGACAATGAAATCATCCAAAATTGAGTATCAGTGGTATGATAAAGGTGTTGGATATACTGACATCAAATTAAATCCCATGTTTATTGAGATTCCTCTATTAGCATCATACAGATACGATTTTAACGAAAAAATTCAACTGCAGGTGAATGTTGGTCCTTATTTCGCATATGGCATAGCAGGAAAATGGAAAGACGGTGATCATGATGCAGATAATTATAATTTGTTTTCTAAAACCAAAGAAACATTGTACGGTAGAACATATGAAACGCCCAAGATAATGAATCCATTCGATGTAGGGTTAAATGTAGGTACCGGCATCACAATAAACAGAATATTTTTTGGAATTAGTTACGAGAAAGGATTCTCTAATCTTGCACACAAGAGTAATGACGAAATCTTTGAAGATATTAAGTCTATAAAGACCCACAACTTTTCTGTCAATATAGGTTATGACTTCTAATCAGTAATTCAAATAGACTTTTACCATGGGAAGGGCACTGCACATTGTGCCGTGTCACTCCCTTTTCTCTAAATCGACTTTAAAGCAATATAACTATATTTATTAACATCAAAATTTTATCTAAGATGAAGAAAATTTTGTTACTTGCTGCCCTTGCGCTAGGCGCACTGGCAGTGTCTGCCCAAAGTGTGGGCGGCGGCCGCAGCTCTGGCGACACCGAAGTTTCCAAAGGCTGGAACACCATCTACTTGCAGTACAACAACGTGGGCTGCAGCCACGAGAAGATCAACTGGAAGGATTTGGACTGGAAACCCAGCGAATCAGCCAATGGTATAACCCTTGGAATTAATCATGCTTTCAACATTGCCCCCACATTACCTCTTTATGTGGAGGCCGGCCTCGGTGTACAATTTGTAATGTATTCAGATAGTTACAACACAAATAGCAATAAGCTGAAAGTCACAGGTCACCTTCTTTCGGCAAAAGTACCTATCAATGTCCTTTATCACTTTAACATTCCAAACACAGACTTTGCAATTGAGCCTCTATTCGGATTTGACTTTCGCGTCAATATCCTTGGCAAGGCTAAGTCGGAAGAATCTTGGCGCAGCTACTACGATGATGAATGGAGAACAAGCAAAGATGAAGCCAACCTTTTCAAGAAAGAGGATATGGACGGCAACGCGGCTAAGCGTTTTCAAGCTGGGTGGCATATTGGTGCCAACTTTGTTTATAAGCAAGTTGCCCTAGGTATCCAATATGGCCATGATTTCAACAAGATTCACGATGATGCTCTTAACCCCAAACTGAAGACCACAACCATCTCACTGGGTTATCGCTTCTAATCAGGACAAAACATATAGACTTTTTTCATTATTGTGGGAGCGTAACTCTAACATCCGTGGTTAGTACGCTCCCTTTTTCAAATGAATAGGTATCTCCATTTTCTACTCATCTGTATTTTCTTGTTACTCACTTTTACATTAACTGCACAGCATGCTAATGACACTCTGTCTCTTGACACAGTTATGGTAAGAGCCAATGGTTGGATACAATCCGTAAGAATAAACGGAGGTGGTATTCATCTAAACAAGAATCTCTTGGAGGCACTTCCTCTTGTTGCAGGGGAGGCAGACTATCTACGCTCGTTGCAATTGTTTCCCAACATCTCATCGAACAATGAGTATGACACTAGCCTGCATGTGCAGGGCAGTGAGAACCACCACAATAACATCCAAATCGCCGGTGCTCCGATCTATCAGGTTGGCCATCTATTGGGATTGTTTTCGTCGTTTAACACGACACACTATCAGTCTGTACGCCTCACTAGCAATCCCAGTCATTCATACTTCGGCAACCATCTAGGAGCGAGTGTCGAGATTAATCCGCCAGCGGAAGTTGCCGCAAAATTTTCTGGAGAACTGAATGTTAGTCCCTTCGCATCAAGCAGTACCATCAGGTGCCCCTTAACTCACACGTCCTCGTTGACACTTTCAGCCAGGGTCACATATCTTGACCTCATCTACTCGTCGTGGCTGAAAAATGAAGAAGACCAGATGCGATATAACTTTAACGATATCAACGCTTCGTTCGTCTCAAGCAGAGGCAATGACCATTTCTTTTTAGACCTATACATGACACACGACAAGTTTGGCATGCAGTCAGAGGCGCAATTCTATAAAATGACAACTTACTGGAATAACCTTGCATTGTCAGGCAGGTGGAAGCATCACTGGAATCATGTGGAATTAGAACAAACGCTCTTATATTCGACATTCAATAATAACCTCCATTTCCTTTATGGTGGCGCACAACTGAATACTCCATCCAGCATAGCTACATGGGGCTACAAGTCGCAAATAAACATTGGAAGATTCATTGGAGGAATTGACTATTTTGGGCACTTGCTATCACCTCAATCTGCAGCTGGACTTCGCCGCATAGAGCACGAACAAAAAGCACATGAATTCTCCGAATATATCGAATATGAGACACGAGCGGTCCAATGGCAAATCTCAGCCGGTGTCAGAGCTAGTCAGTTTATCAACCCAGACCATCAGGTCAGGTGGTTTCTTGACCCATGTGTGAGAATATCTTTCTCGCCCCATGACAAACTAAAGATTCACTTATCCGCCTATCATAAGCATCAATTCCTATTCAGGTCGGGTCTGTCTTCAATCGGCCTGCCTATTGAGTTTTGGTTCTCATCCGATTCAGCCCTCAATTCGCAAACGGCCCTGGGAGCAAGCGTAAACATTGACTGGCTCTTAGCACAAGGCGACTACACACTCTCTGCCGAGCTGTTCTACAGGAAATTGAGAAACACATGCGAATACCTCGGCGACCTGTTCGAGCTATGGGCGGAAAACTATAACTGGAAATCTCACATCATACAAGGTAAAGGAAGGGATTATGGCTTAGGAATCATCGGCCACAAACGTACTGGGAAACTGACCGGATGGGTGAGTTACTCATTAAGCCGCTCGCGCCGCACGTTCAACACACCTCAATTACAAGGCCAATTTCCATCATCACACGACAGACCTCACGAACTCAATGTTGCAGCATCCTATCACATCAGCCCCAAGTGGACACTCAGTTCTGTTTTTATATTAGCATCCGGAACTCCATTTACCGCTCCTAAGCAATTCTATATTGTCAACGGCAGTATCGTCTCGCAATATGGCGAACTTAATGCCAACCGATTGCCATGTTATAAACGATTAGACCTCTCGGCTAATTACGAGGTAAAAAAGAAGTCATATAGCTATAACATCAACATAACTCTATACAATGCCCTCTATTTACCTAAGCCGATTTACTACCGGCTAAAATTCTACAAAGGTGACTACGGCTATCGCGGCCTGGGATTCTTCACTAGGATACTCCCCTCTGTCAGTTTTAATCTCAAATTCTAAAATTTGCCATGCGACATAAATCAAAACCTGTATTGATCATATTATCCATTCTTTTATTTGGGTGCCAAGGATATGTACTAGACACAGACGAGACACCCGTAATATGCGTTGAGGGCTGGATTGAACAAGGCAAAAATCCAGTAGTATTTATTAGCGAATGCATGACACCGAACAAAAAATATCAACCAATTGACGAAGCATTCACACATTCAATACATGATGCCACAGTCTCCATCACAATTGACGGAAAACAATACACCCTTTATGAAATCGTTGATAGCACATTCACTCCTCCCTACATCTATACAACCAAAAAGCTTGTTGGTCATACTGGTTGCAAATATTCTTTATTGGTTCAATGGCAAGGCACTACAGCTACAGCCCATACCATCATCCCTGAAGTTGTCGAACTTGACTCCATTAGCAAGAAAAGAGCAGACGCTTCGTCATCTGATTTTTATCTCATGGCGCATTTGCATGACAATCCCAGGACAGCTGATTGTTACAAGGTATTTGTCAAGACCGACACTCAATCCGATAGTATGTTCGTTTCATCATTTCTCGGAACAATCAATGATTTAGAATCCAACGGAGTAAACTTGGAAATTCCCATCTACAGAGGCCGACGCGAAAATGGAGACCCATATAAACCATTATTCAACGAGAACGAGGATATTACAATTAAATTTTGCCATATAGACTCTTGCGCTTTTCAATATTGGAATGCATTTGACAAAATGATGGTATTGTCCAGAAATCCCATAATCACCTATCGCAACAATTTGCCATCCAACATAAAAGGCGGATTGGGCTACTGGTTTGGCTATGGGGCGAAAGCGTATCAGATTCTTAGAACAAACAATTGAAGCGGCACCCAAGCCGTCGCAACAGTCAAGAAAAAATGAAAGAACAATCACTCAACACGTCACTTGTCATCACAACGTACAACTGGCCACAAGCGTTGCAAGTGTGCCTTGAGAGCGTGGTGCGGCAAAGTGTCATGCCCGACGAGGTCATAATTGCAGATGATGGTTCGACCGACGACACCCGGCAGGTTATCGACGCGTTCAGAGCCACATCGAGTGTCAATATCAAGCATGTGTGGCACGAAGACATGGGATTCCGCAAAAGTGCCATCTTGAATAAGGCATTGGCCATGATTGACCCACACAATTTTGTTATCCTCGCAGATGGAGACCTGTTGCTTCACAAGCACTTTGTCAAAGACCATGTGCGACTGGCCGAACCGGGCTACTACACATTCGGGCGACGAGTCTATCTGTCTGAGACGGTCACCCATGAGGTGTTGGCGAGTCGCATCGGTGAACCCGGCATTTGGCAATCGGGAATCAAGCATCGCACCAACATGCTTCATCTGCCCCTGTTGTCACCCATTACCAAACGATATCGGCGCGGTCGACCATACGGCCAGGGCTGCAACCTTGCCGCCTGGCAGCAAGACATACTACGGGTCAACGGCTTCGACGAGGACTACGAAGGATGGGGTTATGAGGACACAGACTTCATCTGCCGGCTGCGCAATTCGGGCCTGGTGTCGAAGGCCGCAAAGTATCAGGCCATCGTGTATCACCTGTTCCACCCTACTCGACCTGTTGGTAACACTAATCTGGAACGGCTAAACCAAACCCAGCGCAACCACAGCAGAATGTGCCGCAACGGAATTAAGAGAATCAACTAGCATAAGAACGATGAACATAGCTTTTGACGGCAAACGAGCCGTGAGCAACATGACCGGGCTGGGCAACTATAGCCGAAGCCTCATCGGTGCTTTGGCACACTATTACCCTGACAACCGGTATATCATCCTCTCGCCCAAGATGCGCCACAATCAAGCCATCGACGAACTCTTGCAGATGGACAACGTCACGGCTGACACCCCCAAGCACACAGCTTTTGGACACATCTGGCGTAGCGGCAGGGGCATCATCCGCTCGGCGCAACGCGCAAAGGCTGAAATCTATCACGGGCTCAGCGCAGAGTTGCCCCTGGGCATCGCGCGGAGTGGGATGAAGAGTGTGGTCACCATCCATGACCTGATCTATCATCACTATCCTGAGCACTACAACAAAATAGACCGTCTAATCTATGACACTAAAACAAAGCATGCCCTGCAATGTGCCGACCGCATCGTAACGGTCAGTAGATTCACCAAGGATGACGTAATCAACACCTTCGGGACCGACGCGACAAAAATACATGTCATCCACCCCACTATCGACCACAATTATTTACAGCCTATAACCGAAGCTGACCGCAACGAGCTACAGCATGTGGCAGGACTGGCAGGTCGATATATTTTGGCTGTGGGCAGACTGGTCAACTATAAGAACCTGCTTCTGGCTATCGAGAGCCTGGCATTGCTCAAGGACAAAGATGTAAAACTGGTGATTGTCGGGAAGCCCAACAATTACTGGAACCGGACCATCTATCCCATCATATCGAAGAGACATGTCACCAATCGGGTTGTGTTGATTCCATGGATTCCGCCGGAGTTGATGCCCGCTCTGTATGCCATGGCACAAGCTGTCGTTTTTCCTTCGCTATGCGAGGGGTTCGGCCTGCCCGTACTCGAGGCACAACAATGTGGAACGCCGGTATTATGTGCCAACACCTCCAGTCTGCCCGAAGCGGGCGGCGACGCGACTTGCTTCTTCGACCCACGCGATGCCAACGAACTGGCCCAACACATTGACCACGTCTTGGCTGACGAACAGTATGCCAACGACCTGCGCCGCAAGGGACTTGCGCATGCGGCACTGTTCACGCCGCAACTGATGGCCGGGCAAATGGCACAGCTATACCGCGACTTGATAGAGTCATGATGGCTACAACCCCAGTTGGCCAAATCTTGTGCAAGCGAGCGCAGTCATGCTTGCATAGACTGCCGAGCGCAGCTGAAATTATCTAAATCTCGTGCAGATGAGTTCAGAACAGAGATCGCGACGAAAGTCGGATTTTGGTAAAATCGCCCGAAAATTGGACAATCTTGGCTGAGCCTCAGCGATGCTCAAGCAAGCTTGGCTTTGCGTTCGGTTTGCACAAGATTTGTGTTAAGCAGGTTTTGGGCGATTGTTGTAATTTTTTCTTATCCAAAGCAAATCTTTTTGAGAAAAAAAGATTAACTTTGCAGCGGAAATCGCTAATACACTTTATATGAACGAGATCTATAAACGATATCGCCTGTCATCGAACGAGGAGCCATCAGATGAGATGTTGCACGAACTGATGGAAGACTTTGCGCTTGAAGCACAACAATCTAGTGCTCATGCCGCTTCTGAGAAAAGACGCCGCCTGCAAGCTGTGGCCGACGAAATCAAGGCATGGCGAATGGAACAATCGGCATCATGACTGGCCCCAAACCCACATTGTGCGTTGTCGCCGGCCCTAATGGTTCCGGCAAAACGACTACGACCATTCAATTGCTCAACAATGAATGGACAGATGACAGTCTGTACATTAACCCTGACAATATCGCTCAAGAGACATTTGGAGACTGGAACTCGCCCGAAGCTGTGCTACAAGCCGCAGAGCTAGCGACGCAGCAACGCTACAATTGCCTGAACAAAAGAATCAGTTTTGTATTTGAAACTGTCTTTTCTTCGCAAGAAAAGCTGGATTTCCTTCAGCTAGCCAAAGAAGCTAATTTTTTCATCCGCTTCTTTTATGTGTGTACTTGTGACCCATCAATTAACATCAACCGAATCACCCAACGATACATAAACGGTGGCCACGAAGTTCCAATCTCTAAAGTTATCTCCCGCTATTACAAGTCGTTATTGAATGCCGCCAAAGCAATATCCTTTGTTGACAGGGCATACGTTTATGACAACTCAATTGACAATCAGTTACCACAATTGCTGTATCGAACCTCAAATGGCGAATTGTTCAAGCAATATGTGACTGAAATACCGGAATGGGCAGCTATGTTGCTCAAAACAGAGTAATACCCACAAAACACGAATTGCGACGAAAGTCGGATTTTGGTAAAATCGCCCGAAAATTGTGTCATGCAGGTTTTGGGCGATGGTTGTAATTTTGCAGTGTCATTCGAGATGATGACACCAATTCAGCAAATTACTAACCCCAATAGACAGACAAAGACAATGGATTTCAGAATGCAAGACCGCATGGAGTTGAAGGCGCTAGTAGACTTCTATGCCACCGAGAGCGACAAGAACAACCAGGACTGCTACGTTGAGATTTTCCGCCCCGACATCAAGCTCGATGTCTACTTTGGCGACAAGCTGGGCATGCAGGCCCGCGACGTGCAGGACATGATTCGCCAATACAAGGCCTTCGGTGCCGCCAAGGTGTCGTATCACATGAACGGACAGCAGAACGTGGATTTCGTGGACGAGACTCATGCCACTGGTACCTGCTACGCTTTGGCCACGTTGGTTACAGAGCAGGATGGAAAGGACGTGCTGACCACCCACGCCGTTCGCTACTACGACAAGTACGTGAAGATAGAAGGCCGCTGGTGGATAGCCGAGCGTGAGCAACACTTCGAGTGGTCAACCAATCAAACTCTGGGATAATGGGAAAGACATTGATTGCGTACTACTCTCGTCGCGGAGAGAACTATGTGAACGGAAGCATCCGCGAGCTTAAACTGGGCAATACCGAGGTCGTTGCTGCCAAAATCAAGGCCCTGTTGCCCGATGCCGATGTTTTTCAGATTGACACGACCTACGAGTATTCAAAATCCTACATGACCTGCATCGAGGAGGCCAAGCAGGAGCTGCGCGACCAGGCACGCCCCGAGGTGAAGAACGCCCCCGAGAGCATCGACAAGTATGACACCATCATCCTGGGCTACCCCAACTGGTGGGGCACGATGCCCATGGTGTGCTATACCTTCCTTGAGAGCTACGACTTCACGGGCAAGACCATCATTCCCTTCTGTACCAACGAGGGCTCAGGTATGGGCAGTTCGGTACGCTTCATCAAGAAGCTCTGCCCAGGGGCAATTGTAGAGGACGGAACTCCCATTCATGGTGCCGAGGCCGCCAATGCCAATAATGAGGCAAGAGAAATAGCAAACATGGCAAAATAAAGAAAGGACAGAAATATGAGAGACTTTGTATTTGAGAACAAGACCAAAGTGTATTTTGGCAAGGAGCAGATGTGCCATCTGCATGAGGAAGTGGCACGTTTCGGTAAGCGTGTGCTTATGGTCTATGGTGGCGGCAGCATCAAGAGAATCGGCTTGTACGATAAGGTGATGGCCGAACTCCAGAAAGCAGGAGCCGAGGTGTTTGAACTGGCTGGCGTAGAGCCTAATCCGCGTCACACCACCGTGAACCATGGTGCAGCCATCTGCAAGCAGGAGGGCATCGACGTGTTGCTGGCTGTCGGTGGTGGTTCTACCATCGATGCCACGAAAGCCATTGCCGCAGGGGCAAAGTATGAAGGTGACGATGTGTGGGACTTGATTACGCAGAAAGCCACGGTCAGCGAGACTCTGCCTATCATTACTGTGCTGACACTCTCGGCTACTGGCTCTGAGATGGATGGCGGCTGTGTCATTAGCAATATAGAGACCAACGAGAAACTGGGCTATTTCGCTCCCGACAACAATCCTGATGTGTCGTTCCTTGACCCAACGAACACCTTCTCGGTAAGTGCATACCAGACAGCCTGCGGCAGTGTGGATATCATGTCGCACATCTTCGACCTAGCTTATTTCAGCAAGAAGCAGACGGTGGACATGCTGCTTCGCATTCAGGAAGAGGTGCTTAAGACGGTCGTGAAATATGCACCCGTGGCAGTATCGAAGCCTGATGACTACGAGGCGCGCGCCAATCTGATGTGGGCATCGTCGTGGGCACTCAACAACTTCCTCTACGAGGGATTCTTCCAGGCCACCGTCTGCCACTCTATGGAGCATGAACTGTCGGCCTTCTACGACATCACTCACGGCCACGGTCTGGCCATCCTCACCCCTCGTTGGCTGGCGTATGTGCTCGACGAAGAGACGGCCCCCATCATCCAGCGCTTTGGTGTGAATGTCATGGGACTGGACGCATCACTGCCCGCTATGGAAGGAGCCCAAGCCGCTATTCAGGCTCTTGAGACTTTCTTCTTCGAGACCCTTGGACTGAAGAGCCGTCTCTCAGACCTGGGCATCGACGACAAGAACTTCGAGACAATGGCACGTAAGGCCTGTGGCGCAGAAGGTGTCCTTCACGGATTTACCGATCTGACTCCTGCCGACGTTGAGAAGATTTTCAGAATGTGCCTGTAACTATTAGATTAGAACATGGAAGAAATAAGGATTGACATGCGCAAGCAGACTCCTGAGGAGCAGGCGCAAGGCGTAAAGGAAGTTCAGCTCTGCTTCAAGTTGAACAATACCATGCCCTTTACTAAAGAGTACGACGAACTGGTTCACGAAATCTTCGGCGAGTTTGGCGAGGGAAGCTGGCTGATGGCGCCCACGTCGGTTGTGCGCGGAAAGAACGTGAAAATAGGCAAGAATGTAGTTATCCAGACCAACTCGCTCTTTATGAGTGCCGGAGGCATCACCATCGAGGACGATGTGCTGGTTGCAGCCAACACCCAACTCATTTCCAACAACCACGACCCTGCAGAGCACCAGATACTGACCTGCAAGCCCGTGTTACTGAAACGCAACTGCTGGATAGGTGCAGGTGCAACCATCCTACCTGGCGTGACAGTCGGTGAAAACGCCATTGTCGGTGCTGGAGCAGTTGTAACCAGAGATGTGGAACCAAATACCGTCGTTGGCGGCATCCCCGCCAAGCTGATTAAGAGACTGTGAAACGATAACAATTATCGACTTGGTATGATTAAGAATACAACGGTTTTAGTAGGTGCCGGCAGCATCGGGCAAGCCATCATCCGCCGTGTTTCGGCTGGCAAGCACATCGTGTTGGCCGACTATAGTGAGGAGAATGCTAAACGGGCAGCAAAGACGCTGGAAGATGCAGGCTTCGAGTGCTCGACCATCAAGTGTGACCTTGGTTCGAAGGAAGATATCCTGAAGTTGGTGGAATTTGCCACCTGCAAGGGTGAAGTGACCAATGTAGTGAATGCTGCTGGCGTGTCACCCTCACAAGCTCCCATTGAAGAAATACTGCGCGTTGACCTCTATGGTACAAGCGTATTGCTGGAGGAGTTTGGCAAGGTGATAGCCGAGGGCGGTTCGGGTGTAATTATCTCCTCGCAGAGCGGCCATCGTCTGCCGGCACTGCCTCATGAGCAGAACGAGGCTTTGGCTACAACACCTACGGATAAACTGCTGGAACTGCCGTTCTTGAAGGAAATCAACGACACGCTGAAAGCCTATCAGTATTCGAAGCGTTGCAATATGCTGCGCGTGATGGCCGAGGCCACCCGTTGGGGCAAGCGCCATGCCACCATCAACTCCATCTCGCCCGGCATCATCATCACCCCGCTGGCCAACGACGAGCTGCACGGCCCTCGCAAAGATGGCTACCTCAAGATGATTGAGGGCATGCCCGCCCGTCGTGCCGGCACGCCCGACGAGGTGGGCGACCTGGCCGAGTTCTTGATGTCGAGTCGTGGCCGCTTTATCAGTGGTGCGGACTTCTTGATTGACGGTGGTTGCACGGCCAGTTATTGGTACGGTGACCTGCAATATCTCAAATCGACCCACTGACATGGACGACAAGCAACAGATCATGGAAGCCTACCGCCGGATGTATCAGGCGATGATTGACAAGGACACTGTCACGCTCAATGCCGTGCACGCCCCAGAGTTTGTGTTGACCCACATGACGGGTATGCGTCAGCCCAAGGCGGTGTACCTCCGCGCCATCGCTGACGGCACGCTCAACTACTACAGCGCTGAGCATGAGCAGATGGACATCCGTGTCGATGGTGACCAGGCTACCCTGACTGGACGCAGCCGCGTCGAGGCGGCGGTGTTTGGCGGAGGCAGGCACACGTGGCCCCTGCAGCTGACCTTTCACTTGGTCAAGCGCGACGGGCAATGGCTGTTTGTCGACTCACAGGCAAGCACTTACTGAGAGTTCATAGTTTATAGTTTAGTTTAAAGTTTATAGCTTATGAGATTTAGCAAATATCTGATGGCTGCTGTGGCATTGCTGATGTCGATGTCGTGCAGCGGAAGCAAGGTGCAGAACAATGCACAACCGACAACCGACGCCACTGGCGGCAAGGCGCTAGTGGTGTTCTTCTCGCATGCCGGCGACAACTATGCCTTGGGCAACATCGAGGTGGGCAACACCAAGATTGTGGCCGACTACATCAGCGACATCACCGGTGCCGACCAGTTTGAGCTGGTCATCCACAAGTATGACGGCATGGCCTACAAACCGCTGTGCGACTTGGCCAAAGTCGAGCAGCAGAACGGCGAGCTGCCTGAGTTTGAGGGCAAGCTTGAGAACCTGGACCAGTACACCACAGTGTTTATCGGCGGCCCCGTGTGGTGGGGTACCTATCCGCAGGTGATGTTCACCTTCTTCAAGCAGTATGACCTGAGCGGCAAGACCATCATCCCGTTCACCACCCATGAGGGCTCGGGCCTGGGCCGTTGTGTCGAAGACGTGAAGGCGGCCTACCCCAACGCCACGGTGACCGACGGCTTCGAGATGTATGGCCACGATGTGCGTTCGGGCCGCGCCACCGTCGAGCAGTGGCTCAAGTCGCTGGGCTACTGACTTCGATAGTTGATAGTTGATAGTTTATAGTTGACAGTTCGATTATTCGAGCATTCGAGTGCTCGAGCATTCGATTACAAACTATTTTTTTAAATCTCTCCTGAAAATTGTCGGGTGAGATTTTTTTTGTACATTTGCAAAAAAATGATTTCGGTTTGATAAATATCACGACTATGAAGAGAACAGCCATCACCTTGCTGATCACGCTGGCCATGCTGGCGAGTCAAGCACAAATACAACCATCCACGGCACTGGCCGGCTCATGGACCGGCCGACTCAACGTTATGGGCACCTCGCTGACACTGGTGTTGCATCTCGAGCAGACCGACGGTGCGGTCAAGGCATCGCTCGACAGTCCTGACCAGGGAGCCAAAGGCCTGCCGTGTGCCATAGAGTATCTGTCGGACGACTCAGTGGCGGTGAAGATGCAGATGCTCAATGCCGCTTACCGCGCACGGCTGCGCAACGGCAAACTCGCGGGCACTTTCTCGCAAATGGGCTTGTCGTTGCCACTGGTTCTCGACAAGGGTGAACAGGAGCTACGCCGCCCACAACACCCCGTCGCGCCCTACCCCTACAAGACCGAAGAGGTGACCTTCGAGAACAAGGCCGCCGGGGCAACCATGGCCGGCACATTGACCTATCCTCAAGGCTACGAGACAATGCCGCGGGGCACCGTGCCGGTGGTGCTGATGGTGACCGGCAGCGGACAGCAGAATCGCGACGAGGAACTGTTTGACCACAAGCCGTTCCTGGTGCTCGCCGACTACCTGGCCCGCCATGGCATCGCCTCGTTGCGCTATGACGACCGCGCCACTGGAGCATCGGTGGGTGGCGATGTGCAGAATGTCACGACCGAGACCTTCATGCACGATGCCGCCGCCGGCATCGAGTATCTGCAGGGACTCAAGGCGTTTGGGAAAGTCGGTTGCCTGGGCCACAGCGAGGGAGGCAGCATCGCCTTCATGCTGGCGGCACGAGGCAAAGTCGACTTCATCGTCACACTGGCAGCACCCGGAGTCAAGGGCGACACCCTGCTGGCCGCACAGGTCAACCATCTCCTCGCACTGTCTGGGCAACCCGCCACCATGACGGTCAGTCAATACCGCCAGCAACAGGCCGTGCAGCAGTCACCCTGGCTGCGGTGGATCATCGACTACGACCCCTCGTCCGACATCCGTCAGACACGTTGCCCCGTGCTTGCACTGAATGGCGACCGCGACTGCCAGGTCATCTCGTCGCTCAACCTCACAGCCATCCGCCGGCTGCTGCCCTCGTCGGGCTTCAACTTGCTGACCGAATATCCCTCGCTCCACTAGTGTCCACGAAAATATTTTAACAGTCCCGTTTGCTTACAGATTGCAAGTTCCCCACTCAAAATCAATAGTCAACTGCCCACCGGAGGACAACA
>CACZHT010000029.1 GCA_902781045.1 uncultured Bacteroidales bacterium
CTCCATCGAGATGTTGGCCAGGTTGTTGAGCTCACTGAAGATGCTCAGCTGCGAGAACTTGGTGATGCCCGTGAGCATGACAAACCGCAGCTGCGCCGCCTTGGCCTTGAGCGGGCTGTAGAGGTCGCGCACCTGTTGCCGGATCTCATCGAGCTGTTCGGGCTTGTCGAGCGAGTCGAGCAATGGCGCATCATACTCGTCGATGAGCACCACCACCCCCTGACCCGTGGCCGCATAGGCCGAGTCGATGATGCGCAACAGCCGGGTGCCGTAAGAGTCGGTATCGCCCTTGGTGATGCCATAGATTCTCTCGTACTCTGCGAGCATCTCATCAACCATCGAACGGAATGAGAACATGTTGATTGACTTGCCCCGGCTCATGTCCAGGTAGATGACCGGATGCACGGTCCATTGCGGCTCGAGCCGCTCCATGGCCAGCCCCTGGAACAGCTCGCGCCGACCCTCGAAGTAGTAGCGCAGCGTAGAGAGCATCAGCGACTTGCCGAACCGGCGCGGCCTGCTCAGGAAGTAGTAGCTGCGGGTGGTGACCAGCCGATAGAGCACTTCGGTCTTGTCGACGTATATCAGGTTTTGTGTGCGAATCTTGGCGAAGTCCTGTTCGCCCACGGGGTATCTCAAGTCAGTCATGATGCGTCATTTTTCAGTTCAACCGACAAAGTTAGGCATTTTTGTTGACAATTGCAAAATATCGGAGCAAAATCAGCGCAAATCGGATTCGGAACTGCTTATTGAGGCGAAATGGTGGTATGAGCATTTGGCAAACTGTGGTGGGCTGAACAGTGAACAAACTGTAACTCAAATGAAAAATATTCTTAAATTCTGGGTGTTAATTGACGAAGTTTTACTACCTTTGCAGCGATTTATCTGAAAATGAGAGGAAACAATGGCTGGATTTAAGCTTAGACTCAGGTCGTTGCCATTTGACACTCAGGCGTTTAACTATCATCTGGACGGCGATTTTTTCAACCAAGTTGAGAAGACCGAAGTTCGGAGTAGCAGTGTCGATGTCACCCTGCAGGTGACGCGCAAGACCGAGAACACCTATGTGCTGCAGATGGACTGCAAAGGATGGCTCAACATCCCGTGCGACCGTTGCCTCGATGACTTGCGGCTGGTTGTTGACACCGACTATCAGCTCACTGTCAGGCACGAGGGCGACGAGTGGGACGACAGCCGCGATGGAGTGCTTCTGGTGCCTGAGGCTTGGACCGAGCTTGATTTGACCGAGATGATGCGTGACACGGTGCTATTGACCATCCCCATCGTGCACTGTCATGCCGACGGCGAGTGTGACCCCGAGATGATGGCCCGTCTCGGCGAGCACTGGGCAGACACCGAGCCCGCAGCCGACGGAGCATCAGTCGAGGCTCCCCTCACCGACGATAAATCGGGCGATGCAATCGACCCACGATGGGAGGCATTGCGCAAACTCAAGGATAATAACTAAAAAATAATAAAACGAAATGGCACATCCTAAACGTAGACAATCCAAGACTCGTACAGCCAAGCGTCGCACCCATGACGTGGCTGTGGCTCCAACCATCGCTCAGTGCAGCAACTGTGGCGCATGGCATGTTTATCACACCGTTTGCCCCGAGTGCGGTTACTATCGCGGCAAGAAGGTGATGGGCGACGAGGCAGCTATCTGATAGCCACGCCCCTCGAAGCACACTAGTGAAAACTTTTGGAGTAAAACAACAATTATCCTAAATACTGCTGCCTCAAAACACTTTATTTAGGATATTTGCTTTTTATAGCGACTTTTAAAAACACATCAGCTAATGCTTTACGCAAGAATATCGGGCCTGGCATCATACGTGCCCGATGACATTCTGGACAACGAACAATTGTCGCAGATGGTTGACACAAGCGATGAGTGGATCACATCGCGTGTGGGCATCAAAGAGCGCCGTGTGCTCAAGAAGCCTGTCGGCTCAAGCTACATGGGCATCATCGCCGTCAAACGGCTGTTGGAGCAGACTGGCACCGACCCTGCCGATATCGACCTCATCATCTGCGCAACCAGCAATCCTGACTACCGTTTCCCATCCACAGCATCAATCATCGCTCACCAGTGCGGCATCGAGCAGAAGGCCTACGCCTACGACGTCCAGGGTGCATGTGCCGGATTTCTGCTGTCTCTGCAGAGTGCCTCCGCATACGTGCGTAGCGGCATGTACAAGAAGGTGATTGTGGTCAGTGCCGAGAAGATGACCAGTATGACCAACTATGAGGACCGCACGACGTGTCCGCTCTTTGGTGATGCGGCAGGTGCTATGCTTGTCGAGCCTACCGAGGAACCTGTCGGCATCATCGACGGTGTGTTCCACGTTGACGGCAGCGGCCTGGAGCACCTGGTTTACAAAGCCGGTGGCTCGGCCATGCCAGCCACACAGGAGACTGTGGCCGCTCGCTTGCACTACCTCTATCAGGAGGGACGTGCTGTCTATCGCCATGCGGTGATGGACATGCTCACCAGCAGCCAGGAAGTGATGCGGCGCAACAACCTCACCGTAGACGACATTCAGTGGTTCATCCCGCATCAGGCCAATCTGCGAATCATCGAGGCTGTGGGCAGCCGACTGGGCATCGATGAGAGCAAGGTGATGGTCAACATCCAGAACCGTGGCAACACCAGTGCCGCTACCATCCCCCTGTGCATGGACGAGAAGCGCGACCTGCTGAACAAGGGCGACAAGCTCATCCTCACCGCCTTTGGGGCCGGCTTCACATGGGGAGCACTCTACGTCATCTGGGACATTTAATCATCGCGCAATGCAAGACATAAGAACACAAGGGCATAAACCTGTCATCTTAACACTTATGTCCTTGTGTTCTTATGTCTTTGATATCAGTTCTTATGTCAATTGAGAAGAAACATCGTGCCGGATTTGTCAACATCGTGGGCAACCCCAACGTGGGCAAGTCCACGTTAAGCAACCGTCTGGTGGGCGAGCGGTTGTCCATCATCACCAGCAAGGCTCAGACCACACGGCACCGCATCATGGGCATCGTCAACGGCGAGGACTACCAGATTGTGTTCAGCGACACTCCGGGGGTGCTCAAGCCCAAGTTCAAGTTGCAGGAGAGCATGCTCGATTTCTCGACCGGTGCACTGGTTGATGCCGACATCCTGCTCTATGTCACCGATGTCATCGAGTCGCCCACCAAGAATCAGGATTTCCTGGACAAGGTGGCTCGTGAGCAGATTCCTGTGCTGTTGGTCATCAACAAGATTGACCTTCTCAAGGGCAATGACGACTTGCTGCTGATTATCGACCGCTGGAAACAACTGCTGCCACAGGCCGAGGTGTTCCCCACAAGTGCCACTGAGAACTTCAATGTCGACAACCTGATGGCACGCATCGTCGAGTTGTTGCCCGAGAGCCCGCCTTACTTCGGCAAGGATGCGCTCACCGACCGCAACAGCCGATTCTTTGTCACCGAGATTATCCGAGAGAAGATTCTGCTCACCTACGACAAGGAAGTCCCCTACGCCACGCAGGTCATTGTCGAGAAATTTGACGAGACCGACACTTCCATTCACATCATGGCAGTCATCTATGTGGAGCGTGACAGCCAGAAGGGCATCATCATCGGCCGCCAGGGGGTCAAGCTCAAGCATGTAGGCATCGATGCACGCAAGGACATCGAGCGGTTCTTTGAGAAGAAAGTCTTCCTTCAACTCTATGTCAAGGTCGAGCGCGACTGGCGCAACCAGGAGAACAAGCTCCGCGCCTTTGGCTACATCGACTAAGTCAACAAGTCTAAATAAAACTAAAAGCATCATGGCAAAAATCAAGACAATAGGACTGCTCACCTCGGGCGGAGACGCACCTGGCATGAATGCAGCCATACGTGCCGTCACCCGCTCGGCCATTTACAGTGGGTTTAAAGTCAAGGGAATATATCGTGGCTACCGCGGTCTGGTCACTGATGAGATTGTCGATTTCAAGACCCAGAACGTGAGCAACATCATCCACCACGGCGGAACCATTCTCAAGACAGCACGCTGCAAGGAGTTCACCACAGTGGAGGGGAGGCAGCTGGCCTACGACAACATGCGCAAGCACGACATCGATGCTCTGGTTGTGATCGGTGGCGACGGCTCGCTCACCGGAGCCAGGGAGTTTGCCGGCGAGTTTGACGTGCCCATCGTCGGACTGCCCGGCACCATCGACAACGACCTCTATGGCACCGACCACACCATCGGCTACGACACAGCCCTGAACACCATCATGTGGTGCGTCGACCGCATACGCGACACGGCCAGCAGCCACGAGCGTCTGTTCTTTATCGAGGTCATGGGGCGCAACTCGGGATTCTTGGCACTCAATGGAGCCATCGCCAGTGGAGCCGAGGCGGCCATCATCCCCGAGATTTCGACTGAGGTCGACCAGTTGTCCGAACTCATCGAGAACGGTTTCCGCAAGAGCAAAAACTCGAGCATTGTGCTCGTGGCCGAAAGCCCCATCACGGGCGGTGCCATGGGACTGGCCGAGCGTGTGCGCAAGGAGTACCCACAGTATGATGTGCGTGTCACCATCCTCGGGCATCTGCAGCGCGGCGGATCGCCCACAGCGCGCGACCGTGTGCTGGCCTCGCGCATGGGGGCAGCGGCCATCGATGCCCTGCTTGAGGGGCAGCGCAATGTCATGATTGGCGACTCGAACGATGAGATAGTGCTCGTTCCTTTCGGCAAGGCCATCCGCAAAATCAAGCCCATCGACCCGGCTCTTGTCGACACACTGCGCCGACTCAGCATCTAGTTTAATTCATAATTCATAATTTTTGCTTCTCGCATCTTGCCTCTTGAATTGATGGACGCTGCTGCTGAGCATGCATGACCGGGCATACTGACCTTGCGGTTCGTAGTAATTTTTCTGCTTAACGCTAAAAAATTAAAATTTTTTTGGTGTTAAGCAGATTTTTTTGTATTTTTGGGGCGACTTTTCTTAAGGATGTAAAAACAATAGATAAAACCGAGATATTCCATTCTTTATTAACTCAAACTAATTGCATCTATGAAGAAGTTAGTACTAACTTTGGCCATGTGTGCAGCGTTTAGCGCGTTCGCTCAGGTTGTCAACGTGAGCGGCATTGAGCGGGTGTCACTGCCCGACGGAGTTCCCACGCAGGTGGTGGGCATCAGTCCGGCAGGTGACTACCTCTTGTTGTCGCACGACAACAACCAGGGGCTGACCCGGCTGGACCTGGCTACAGGGCAGAGCACGGTCATCACCGATGCTCCGGGTGCAGGCTACAATGCCCGCATCGCCGATGACGGCAACACCATCGTTTATCGGCAGGCAAGTCTGAACAACAAACGTATGCGCCAAGTGGCAGTCAACAGTCACAACCTGAAGACGGGCGTAAAGAAACAGTTGGCCACACCCTCGCGCGACCTCAAGGCCGTGCAACTGGCTGGAGTAGCTCAGAACAGTGCTGTCTACACCACCCAGGACTTCCAACTCATGGTCTGTGTGGCCGGAAAGACCCGCCAGCTCGACCCGCTGGGCGCCGACAAGCGCTATCTCTGGGCATCAATCTCGCCCAATGGACAGAAAGTCCTCTTCTTTGTGGGCGGCGATGCGGCCTATGTGTGCGACCTCGATGGCTCGGGGCTGCTGAAGCTGGGCAAACTGCATGCAGCCAAGTGGCTCAACGACAATGTTGTCGTGGGCATGAACGACAAAGACAACGGTGAAGTCTACACCAGCAGCGAGATTGTGGCCGTCGACCTCAAGGGCCAGCGGCAAGTGCTCACTGGCAGCGACGTGATTGCGATGTACCCGCACTGTGCGGGCGACAAGATCGCGTTCTCGACCCCAACGGGCGAGGCCTACATTATTAATCTGACTAAATGATGACGGCTATGAAAAAGATTTTATTACTTGCAGCGGCCGCCATTATCGCGGCAGGCGCAATACAGGCGCAGAACGCCGACGAGTTGCGCATCTATCTCAATCCCGGACACGGCTCCTACGGACCCAACGACCGGCCATTGAGCACTGTCAACCACCCGGGCACCAGCAACCTGGCTGACCCCGACACGCTGGGCTTCTATGAGGGACGTGGCACATTGCAGCGTGCCTTCGGCATCGCCAAGTATCTCAAGCAAGTGGGCTTCAAGAGCGAGAACATCGTCTTCTCGCGTCTGGCCAACGGCCCGTGGCCATACGTGGCAGGTGCCGAGGATGCCGAGATATACAACCGTCCGTTGGCCGAAATCTGCGAGGAGGTCGAGGCCGGCAATTTCGACATGTTCCTCAGCGACCACTCTAACGCCAATGTCGACGGCGACATGGTCAACTATCCGCTGGCTCTCTACCGCGGCTATGACCAGGGCAAGACCGGCGATGCGGGCTATGACGGCGAGGCTGTGCCGGGCAGTTATGCCATGGCCGATGCCGTGTGGGACACCCACTACATGAATGAGCTGGACCCGCAGAGTGCTTACTCACGCACCAACAAGAACATCCGCGGCGACATCAATTTCTACGGCAGTTACTCAACCTCAACGCGCAGCAACGGCAACCAGTACAGTGGCTACCTGGGCGTGCTCAAGCATGGTGTGCCGGGATTCCTCTTCGAGGCGTTCTTCCACACCTACCAGCCGGCACGTCACCGTGCGCTCAACTTCGACTATGACCAGCAGGAAGGCCGTCGCGAGGCACGTGGCATCGCGCGTTACTTCGGTCTGCAGGGACTCACCACCGGCGACATCATGGGGCATGTGCGTGACCTGCACGAGAAGTTCTCGCACACCTACTACAAGCCCATGCCCGGCACCGACGACGCTCTGCTGCCGCTCAATGGCGCAGAGGTCAAGCTCTACCGGGGCAATGAGGTCGTGGCCAGCTACACCGTCGACAACGAGTACAACGGCATCTTTGTCTTTGAGGACTTGGAGCCGGGTGAGTACACCGTCGGCGCTACGCTCGACGGCTACAAGGTGATGGACGAGCAAGTGGCGGTCACCGTCACGGCCGACCAGACCTCATACGCCAAGATTTATCTTGAGAACGAGGCCTACGAGCCCCCCACCGAGGTCTACGAGAACTATCCCGATCCCCAACAGCCTGGCTACCTCAAGCTGGCCAGCGAGTTTGTCTTCGACCAGTCGGCCGGGGCACTCGACCTGGTCGGCACCATCAAGGATGCCGTGCAGCTGGGCGACTCGACCGTCGTGCTCACCAACGACGGCAAGACACCGCACCTCTATCTGGTCAAGACCAGCACCAAGGAGATGATCAAGGAACTCAGCACCGAGGGCATCTACACCGAGGACACTCCGGGCTTCTTCAGTGCGCTGAATGCCGTCAACCGCACCGCCGACAACAAGCTCGTGGGTGTGTCGCTCACCGAGAACCAGTTCAGTACCGACTATGTTGCCGACGGTTATGCCCGCGGCACGGCACGCGTCTATATCTGGAACGACATCGATGGAGCCCCGGCACTGTTTGCATCGACGACCAACTCGGGCAACTACTACAATGCCAATGTGGGTCACTCCATCCTGGTCAACGGCCCGTCGACCGGCGAGTGCCAGGTCATCCTCACGGCCATGACCACTGGCTCGTCCTGCAACATCCGCCTCGTGCACATCAACATGGTCGATGGCGAGCAGTCGTCGGTGTTCTACGACAACCTCTATTCCGATGGATTTGTCGGCAAGCAGGATGCCTACGGCGAGGAACTGCGCCTGATGGTCTCGCCCAATGGCGATGACAAGACCATCCTGGGTGGCAAGGGCGTCATCAGCGAGTTTGTCACACCGGTGTCTAGTGCCGGACGCCCCTCCGACATCAAGTTGTTGAGCGACGAGTTTGGCGTTACGGGTGTCGGATTCCAGTGCTTCAAGTATGCCGGTCACAACCTGCTCGTCACGCCATACGCCGTCGACGGTGTGGTCAAGGGTGTCAAGATTCTGGACATCACCGGCGGCATCGACCAGGCCAAGCTCATCAGGACAGTCAACACCGACCTTGAGGCGGTAGCCGGAGCGCCGCGCAAGGCCACACATCACGATCCCATCCTGAACGGCCTGACCCAGAACATCGCCACGGCGGTAGTCGATGGCGAGGACATCCAGGCTGCACTTGTGGGAGCTGACGGTCTCAGCCTGTTCACCACCAAGGGTGTCGACCAGCCTGTGGTCAAGGGCATCTATGCCTACGGCTTGGACAAGCTCGAAGAGGGTGAGAATTATACCTTCACCTTCAGTGCCAACGATGATGCCGTCAGTGGCTCAATCATCTTCACCGACCGCGAGACGGGCGAGGTGCTGGGTGAGTGGCCGTTGACCGATGTGGTCGAGGGGCTGAACACCGTCACGCTGACCAAGGACCAGATTCCGGGCGAGGACGGCCAGACCATCGACTGGGCCGTAAATCTGGTGGGCAACACCATCCCCACGTTCGGACTGATCAACAACCCCGATGACTTCAACTACACCTACACGTTCAATACCGTCGACAAGAACCCCGAGAGCAACTACTTCGGACGCATTTACGTCGGCCACCGTCCCGGCACTTCCAGTGCCGAGAATGGCCTGTGGATCTACAATCCCGACTACACGCGTGTCAACGATGCAGTCATCAACAGCCGCAGCGATGGCTTGACCTTCCGCAGCAACTATCGTCTGGCCATCGACCCCGAGGGCAAGGTCTACATGCCCGACTGGGGAGACCCGACTTCGGGTGTCTATGTCTTTGACCCGGCTAACCAGGATGCCGGATTCAAGCCATTCTTTGCCAACGAGGACGGCTCGCAGCTGAGCCGCAACGGTGACGGTCTGCTCACCAACGCCGAGGGCGTGGTTGTGGGTGGCTCGGTGCCGGGCTTGCACATTGTCGGAGAGGGTGCCGACACCAAGATGTTTGTCTACAACGAGGATGTCGTGGTCAATGGCTCGGGCAACAACGTCAGTGTCTACAACATCGGCAATGCCGAAGGCCCGCTGGCTAGCTACTGGAATCAGGCACCCGACGTGACATACGCCGTCGGAGCATACGAGGCCAATGGCAACGGCAACGTGTGGGGACGTCCCGACGGCAGCTGCTGGGTGGCACAGTATCGCAGTGCCGGCAACAATGCCCGCGGTGTGCCTTCGCTGCTGTTTGTCGATCCCGAGGGCAATATCACCTACAACTCGGGTGCCGATGTCGACTTCGCATCGACCTATATGGATGGGTCGGCACAGTCGGGATTTGCCATGAGCGACGACGAGAGCATGTTTGTCATCAACGACGGTGGCGGAACGCTACAGTTCTACGACCTGCAGTTCGACGGCTACACCCCGGTGTTTACGCCCAAGTTCTCGTTCAAGGCAACCGAGGCACTGCGCAGCGGAAACACAATCTATCAGATGAACTTCGACTATGCCGGCAACCTCATCTGCTCGGGTGCTAAGGTGGCTATCTACTCGATTCCCACCGAGGACAACCAGAGCACCACGCCCGCACGCGATGAGCTGGCCATCGTCAAGGTTCCCTTCACGTCGGTCAACGGTGTCGACATCAACCGCACTGTCAAGGCTGTGCGCTATGTCAACCCCGCCGGACAGCAGAGCACACGGCCGTTCGATGGTGTGAACATCGTCATCACCACATACGACGACGGTACGCAGCGCACCACCAAGGCTGTGTTCTAATGTATAATGTATAATTCATAATTCATAATGACCGCCTGGCAGCAATGTCAGGCGGTCGTTCCGTTCTGCATTGCGACACGGGGGCACTTGGTTGAACGGTGCAACGGCAGGGGCTGCCCCGTTACGCTCATTTCACAATTTTCGATACACAATTTTCAGTTTTCAATTAAAAGTACTACCTTTGTGGTCTCATAACTCACAACGCATGCACATCGCCATAGCCGGAAACATAGGCAGCGGCAAGTCGACGCTCACGCGGCTCCTTGCCAGGCATTACGGATGGACCCCACGGTTCGAGACAGTCGACCACAACCCCTATCTCGAGGACTACTACCGCGACATCCACCGCTGGTCGTTCAACCTTGAGGTGTTCTTCCTCAAGGAGCGCTTTCGCGACCTGCTGGCCATCTCGCAGTCGCCCGACACCATCATCCAGGACCGCTCCATCTTTGAGGGCGTGTATGTCTTCATGGCCAACAACAAGGCCATGGGCAACCTCAGCGACCGCGACTACAACACCTACATGGAACTGTTCGAGCAGATGCTATCGGTGGTGCGTCTGCCCGACCTGATGATTTATTTGCGGGCTTCGGTGGCACATCTGGTGGGCAACATCCAGAAGCGTGGCCGAGGCTACGAGCAGACCATGCAGCTCGAGTATCTCGAGAACCTCAACCGTCGCTACGAGGACTTCATCACCCGTCAATATCGAGGCCGCGTGATGATTGTCGACAAGGACAACCTTGACTTTGAGAACCGCCCCGAGGACTTGGCTCAGGTCACCGACCGCATTGACCGCCTCCTCTACGGACTCTTCCCCGACACGCCTGGGCTTTAGGATTTAGACTTTAGTTTTTAGACATTACACGTTAGTCGAGGCAGCAACTAACAGCTAAAAACTAAAAACAAACAACTAACAACTAACAACTAAAAACTTCTTAACTCCTAGATAGTATGCATATCGCAGTAGCAGGAAACATCGGTTGTGGCAAGACCACACTCACACGCATGCTCGCGCAGCGTTATGGCTGGACACCGCGCTACGAGTCGGTGGCCGACAACCCCTATCTCGCCGACTTCTATGCCGACATGGAGCGGTGGGCGTTCAACTTGCAGATTTACTTCCTCAACCGCCGCTTCAAGGAAGTGGTCGAGATCTCAAAGAGCGAAGAGATTATCATCCAGGACCGTACCATCTTTGAGGACGCGTGCATCTTTGCGCCCAACCTGCACGACCAGGGCAAGATGAGCGACCGAGACTTCGACAACTATCGCGACCTGTTCGACCTGATGATGTCGCTGGTCAAGCTGCCCGACCTCATGATCTATATCCGCGCCAGCATCTCGACACTCGTGGCGCAGATCCAGAAGCGCGGCCGCGACTACGAGCAGACCATGCGGCTCGACTATCTGCAGGGCTTGGAGCGCCGCTACGAGCAGTGGATTGCCGACTACCGGGGGCCCCTGCTCATCATCGATGGCGACACATGCAAGTTTGGCGACAACCCCGAGCATTTCGCCCAGGTCACCGACCGCATCGACACCATGCTCTACGGCCTCTTCCCCGTCATCGAGCCATAGCGGCGACTTGCCGCCCCATTCCGCACCCTTTCACCTCCCAGCCTTCGCTCGGATGAACGGTGCGACAGGGGGGCAGACCCTTCTGTGCCAGCACTGGCAACAGGGGGTCTGCCCCCCTGTCGCGCTCTGCTTGGCTAATCACCTACCCTGCACCGAAGCCCCACGCTACACCGTGTCGGAAAAACCTCCTTTCCGTCGCAACATCGGGTCAGCCTCCCTTCTTGTCGCCGCATGGCCGGTGACTGACCATTCTTGCTGAAAATCATGTCATTTGTTAACCAAAAAGCTTGATTTGCTTATTTTTTTAAATTTTCTGCTTTGTCGTTTCAGAAAATTGTTCTATCTTTGCAAAATTAAGAAGTGATGCTTATTATGGGTTGCAAGAACCTGTAGCAGACCGATTGGGCATGAACCCTTGTCGATGAAACGATTCCGTTCCGTCTTGACAATGTGACTACGGCTTTTCTGTCAAGCATTTTTTGCACTCTAATCGAATTTATTAACTCTAAAACGACAATGATAATGAAAAAACTATTTACATTTCTCACCCTCCTCACCCTGGCCATAACCACCGCCTGGGCAGGAGAACAAACCATCACAATATCAAGATCAGAAGGTAATATCTCTGAAGGAAGTGGCGTGTACTATGCCGAAAAGGATGGAATTGTCTTTGAATTTTCAGGTGGTCTTGATAATGAAATGTTTTTGTTATGCATGCAACAGAAACAAGTAATCATTCGGTCGTATAATTATAAAATCAAAAAAATTGTTTTTCATTGCTACACTAATAGTGCTAATACTGATGATTTCTATAATGGACCAACTACATTATCACTTAAATATAATGCATCTGCAGGTCAAACCTATGGTTCTTACCAAGCGGTAGCCGGAAGTTATATTGGAACTTGGACAGGTAACCTTCCTTTGAATACACAATTGACTTTTGAGGCAGGACCGCGTCCAGTGCCTTTTACTTCTATTGATGTGACTTATGAGAAATTGGAGGGAGATGTTTTTGATTTGGTCACGAGTACAAACCAAATCGTAGAGGGAAAGACCTATGTCATCGTAAGCCAGTATCATGATAAAGTAATGTCTTTTAAAAAAACTACTGATGCGACACATCCTTCTGCTGACATTGTAGAATGGCCATTGGGTGATAATGACAAATCAAAAGTCAAGGTCGATGGAGAAGCGTGCATATTCAGGTTGACCAATGTTGCAGACACCACTATTGGTAATGTAAGTCGAAAGGCTGCATTTTTGAATAATTTGAATTATTTTATTTATGCAGCAACAGGAACCAATGCAGGGAATATTACAGGTGGATCCTCTGTGACTGATAATAGAAGAGCAAATATGTATATAAGTTCAACGGAATATAATTTCTTATGTCGTTTTAATAGCTCATCAAATACTTATATACGTTATGACCATAATAGTGGTACGTTTAAAATGCTTGATTGGAATACACCTGATCAACGAGTATGGCTGTACAAACAAGCTGAGTCCTATAAAGTTTTTACTAAATGCAACCCCACAGATGGTGGCACAATCACTCTGGGCGACGGTGTAGTGGACAACACTTCGCAGCAATATGAGACTGTGAACTTCACGGTAAACGCAAATGCGGGTTATCGTTTGTCGTCTGTTGTGGTCAACAAAGTTAATGAGAGCAATAATACGCTGGGCGAGGTGGTTGCCCTCCAAGACGATGGCAACGGCAACTACTCGTTTACTATGCCTGATAGTCACGTTCGCATCACAGCCAATTTTGATGAGTCCTTGCCACACAGCATCAACACCGTTTGTGATCCGAGTGGCGGTGGTGAGTTCAGGAATTTCCAGTGCAACAGTAGCTCGACCAACATTTCGTTGGGTGCTCAATATTATCGTGGCGATGTCATTGACTTCTATGTGCACACCAACATGGGTTACCGTATAAATGATGTGAAGCTCAGCTATGTTGAGGGTGGGCAGACAGTAGAGCAGACCTTGGCTCGTACGTCCAGTGACAACGAAGGTAACTACTACAGCTTTACTATGCCCGATGTTGATGTGACTGTCACCGCTTATTTCGGCGAATGGGTGCCAGACCTTTACCTGTTGGGTACTCACAACGGCCAAGATTGGCATAGCTATGGTCCTAAGTTTGAATATGACTCCGAAAATTCAGAGTGGTACATTGATGTGTATTATAAAGGTACAGGTTCGTACAGCCCGTCCGGCAATACAGATAATGCCTACGGTTACTTCAGCGTGACTCGCAAGGTCGAGGGAAATGCCACCGATGGAGATAACTGGGGTGCAATCAACGGACTCTGGAATGACTATGACGGCTGCAGGTATCGCTATGGAGCAACGTGGAATAATAACGACGCTGCCACGCTTATCACAGAAAACAGCAGTCCTATCACCCTGGCACAAGGAGGTGATAACGGACCATCGGCATTCAAGATTCCTGCCGGTGTCTATCGCATCTATGTCACCAACGTGAACAATAAGCCTGGCACAGTGCGTGTCACCCGCACCGATGTAGCCCTCGCGTTTGACCCGGCCGGTGGCAGTACCGAGACTAATGCCGAGATGGTGTCGTGGGGCACTGATGTGACCATGGTCAGCGACATTCAGACCAAAGTGAAGACGATTGCAAACGCTTATGCAAACGACTATCCGCAATACATTCCCAGTGGATTCAACGAGGATAACATGAGCTTAAGTTACAGCATTGCAGAGACAACAGATTTGTCAATATCGAAGCAGAGTGGTACGCCTTTGTACACGGCACCGAACTTCAAGCTCGTTGACTATGACATCGATGATGAGGGATATGTGACCGTCAAGGTCGATGGCGATGCTTGGATTGGCTGGATACATGCAGCCACTAGTGGCTATTATCAGGTGATAAAGACTCCGCTGCACTGGATTGAGCATCCCGACAAGGGCGTGGAGGGGCACAAGTACATTGTCTCTGACCGGTTGATGGGCGTGTATGCGATGAACAACATCCTCTGGGCCAAGGACGTGGACTTTGACTCGAACAACGCCAGCGAGAAGCCCGCTGAAGCCATCGACTACATGAGGTATTTCACCAACTACATGGCCAACACAGCCCCCGAGGGCTACCGCTCTGACCTCACCCAGACCTCTGCCTGGGAGCAGAAGAACTGGGTGCAGCTTGATTTCAGCAATATCGAGCATGGCGACATCCAGGCCATAAACTTGGTTAACAAATACATGAAAGCCGGGTCGGTCAAGGGTACCTATGTCGACGACGAGAACTACCGCATCGTGCTCTCGGCCGAGCCTGAGCAGGTACCTGTCAGCGAGTCGGGTGCGCTCAACTACCAGCCCAACTACTACTGCCCGATGAACTTCATGAGCTACCACGGTGTGAGCGGTGCCAGCGACTATGTTGACGACAACGATGTGATAGTGCAAGGCCCCACGGCCAATGGCAAGTACTACTACCTGCTCAACCCCAAGATTCAGGAGTATGCTTTGATTACTTTCGCCGTGTGGGACAAGGCCAACCAGCGCTTTGTGGTGCCGGCCAAGGACATTGACGTGAACGAGGCTAACCTGGATGGAGCGTTTGAGGTCGAATGGGAGTACAACAACTGGAACAATCCCAACGAACCTGCTGACCAGCGCGCAAACATGGATGAGTTTAAGGAGGCTCAGGCATATACGTTCCACGCCATCATCCAGAAGCCGGTGACGGCCGTGGTGTCGCCCAGTGCTAGTGTACCGGCACGCATCGAGCCCAAGGCCGGCCAGACACCGACGGGTAACTATATCGTTTACCCGCTCGACCTGGTGGTTGATAACGACCATATTGTCACCGCTGTGCAGACAGTGACCGTCGGCAAGGCAGTGCAGAGCGTGACCTACTGCGACCTGGCCGGCCGCATGAGCCGCCGTCCGCTGCAGGGTGTGAACATCATCGTCACCCGCTACACCGACGGTACCGTCACCACTAGCAAAGCGGTGTTCTAATTCATAATTTATAATTTATAATTCATAATGACCGCCTGGCATCGCTGCCCGGCGGTCATTTTTCGTCCCACCTCCGCCCCCGTTTGCCTCCTTGTCTCCGCTCGGTTGAACGGTGCGACATGGGGTCTGACCCTCCTGTGCCACCGAGCAACGCGAGGCTGGCAACAGAGGGTCTGACCCCATGTCGCGCTCCGCTGCCCGAACCACCAGTCTTGCACCGAAGCGAACACGCTTCCACCGTGGCGAAAAAAAACTTACCGTTGCTTCGAGGCCGCTGAAAAAGTACAGACAAATAATTGATTTGCTTCACGATGGTTATATTCAAACCTAGATTTGAATAAATTGTCTGCAGATTTCGTGATATTTCAAATTATATCCAAGAAATATTGCGCCCGTTCGGTTGCGAGCTAAAGGTTCGCGGTTTATTCGCGTAATTCGCGGTTTTTTACTTTTTCAGCAGCCTTGCTTCAGGGGGTCAGACCCGCTGTTGCCAGCCGAGCTGCGCTCGGTGGCACATCGGGTCAGACCCCTTTCTTCCCCCTTTCCGCCTCCCTTGTCTCCGCTCGGGTGAACGATTTGACAGGCAAATTGTTGAAATTTTTTGGCAAAAGAATGTAGAAGTTTGAGAAAATTGTTGTAATTTTGCACTTTGCCGCTATGGCAAGTGAGAAACTGAAAATAAACCCCAATTAAAAACTAAAAAAATGAAGAAACTATTCGCATTTATTCTGACGGTCGCTGCAGTCGCCACTGCATGGGCGGGCGACAAGACCGTTGTGTTCCAACCCGGCGTCGACATGGGCGCATCCTACGTTGTCAAGGACGGTGTCAAGGTGCAGATGTACGGCATGAACAACCCAAGCTACTATGAGCAGGCACCCGGTGGCACCGGCGGAGCCAACACCTTCACCGTGGTCACCTACAACCACCTGATCAAGAGCATTGAGTTCACCTGCATCGGCGAGGACACCGAGGACTATGGCCCCGGCCTGATCACGAGCTTCACCAACCAGACCTACAAGACCGGCAACAACATGGGCACATATACCTACAGTGGACATGACGGCAAGTGGAGCGATGGCCTCACGCAGAGCATCACCTTTTATGTCGAGACTGGGCGCATCGTGCGCTTCGGCGAAATCAAGGTCACCTACTTCAAGGACAACGGCGACATCTATGACCTGGTGACCGACAACTCCGAGCTGGTCACTGGCGGCAAGTATGTGCTCGTGAGCAAGTATTACGGCAAGGCCATGAGCTCGGTGGGCGCGCTCTATAACGGCGAGGTCACTGCCTACGACAAGCAGGCCGAGGATGTCGAGTGGCTCAATGACGAACAGACCAAGGTGCGTGTCAACGACGACACTCAGGTCATCACGTTGCAGGACGTGGGCTCACAGACGGGCAGTGTCGTGCCGGCACAGTACTCGATTGTCGATGGCGCGCTCTATCTGCGCAACACCAGCAACTCGATTGTCAACACGGCCAACCCCTACACGTTCTACACCTCGGTGACCGGCAACACCAACTACAACGCGCTCATCAGCAGTGGCACAACGCAGAATGGAAACACCTACTTCATGCGGTATGTCAATGACGAGCAGAAGTTCACCTTCCAGACCTGGGCCAGCACCTACACGCGCGTCTACCTTTACAAGCAGGCGCAGAACTATGATGTGACCACTGTGGTCGACCCGCAGAATGCCGGCACCGTGACTTACACTGCCGGTGTGGTGGTCATGGACGGACAGGACAAGTCGCAGCAGTATGAGACGGTGGCATTCACCGTCGAGCCTAACGAGGGCTATAGGCTGCATGAGGTCACTGTCATCGATGCCAGTGGCGCCCCCGTCGAGCTGACTCCGATGCGTGGCACGGGCTATAGCTTCGTCATGCCGGCCAGCGATGTCCTGGTTACGGCCAGCTTTGTCGATGCGGCCACCGGTGTGGCCACTGTCGATGCCGCACGCACCGTGCAGACGGTCACCTATTGTGACGCACAGGGCCGCATGAGCCGCACGCCGATGCAGGGTGTGAACATCGTCATCACCCGCTACACCGATGGCACCGTGCGCACCAGCAAAGCCTTGTTTTAATTCATAATTTATAATTCATAATTCATAATGACCGCCTGGCTTCATCGCTGCTGGGCGGTCATTTTTCGTCCCACCTCCGCCCCCGTTTGTCCGCCCCCGTTTGCCTCCTTGTCTCCGCTCGGTTGAACGGCGCGACAGGGGGGTCTGACCCTCCTGTGCCACCGAGCAACGCGAGGCTGGCAACAGAGGGTCTGACCCCCTGTCGCGCTCCGCTGCCCGAATCACCTGCCCTGCACCGAAGCCACACGCACCAGCGTGGCGAAACCCCCTGTAGCGACGGAAAGGGGGCATTTCACAATTCTTAATTCTTAATTCTTAATTATTAATCAAAAAAGTCGTACCTTTGCACCCACATAACCATAATCACCATTTCATCACCGCATGCAACAGAAGATTATCATCCTCGACTTCGGTTCGCAGACCACCCAGCTCATCGGGCGACGTGTTCGCGAACTCGACACCTTCTGCGAAATCCTTCCCTACAACAAGTTTCCGGTCGATGACCCCGACGTGATAGGAGTCATCCTGAGTGGGTCGCCCTTCTCGGTGCACGACCCCAAGGCATTTCAGGTCGACCTGAGCCAGTTTGTCGGTCGTGTTCCCGTGTTGGGCATCTGCTATGGTGCACAGTACATCGCCCACACTGGCGGTGGCTGTGTCGAGCACGCCGACAGCCGCGAGTATGGTCGTGCCCACCTCACCAGTGTCGACACCCAGAACCCCCTGTTCCATGGCTTTGAGCCTGACTCGCAGGTGTGGATGAGCCATGGCGACACCATCACTGCGCTGCCCGCCGGCTGCCACGACATCGCCTCGACCGCCGATGTGCGGTTTGCGGCCTATGCCAGCGACACCCAACCGTTGTGGGCCGTGCAGTTTCACCCCGAGGTCTATCACACGTTGCAGGGCAAGCAATTGCTCAAGAACTTTGTCATCGACATCTGCGGCAGCCGCCGGCAGTGGAGCCCAGCCTCGTTTGTCGAGAGCACTGTCAGTCAACTCAAGCAGCAACTGGGTAGCGACCGCGTCATCCTGGGATTGAGTGGCGGTGTTGACTCCAGTGTGTGCGCCGTGTTGCTCAACCGCGCCATCGGCGAGCGGCTGACCTGCATCTTTGTTGACCACGGCATGCTGCGCAAGAATGAGTTCCAGAAGGTGATGGATGCCTATCAGGGACTGGGATTGAACGTGATAGGGGTGGATGCCAGCGACAAGTTCTTTGCCGACCTGGCCGGTGTGACCGACCCCGAGCAGAAGCGCAAAATCATCGGTCGCGACTTTGTCGAGGTGTTCAACGCCGAGGCGCGCAAGATCACCGACGCGCGCTGGCTGGCGCAGGGCACCATCTATCCCGACCGCATCGAGAGCCTGTCAATCACCGGCATGACCATCAAGAGCCACCACAACGTGGGTGGACTGCCCAAGGAGATGCATCTGCAGCTGTGCGAGCCGTTGCAGTGGCTCTTCAAGGACGAGGTGCGCCGCGTGGGGCGCGAGCTGGGCATGCCCGAGCGTCTGATCAAGCGTCACCCGTTCCCCGGGCCCGGTCTGGCTGTGCGCATCCTGGGCGACATCACCCGTGAGCGCGTGCGCATCCTGCAGGAGGCCGACGACATTTACATCGAGTCGATGCTCAACTATGTGTGCGACGACGGCGAGTGCCTCTACGACAAGGTGTGGCAGGCCGGGGCCGTGTTGTTGAGCACTGTGCGCAGCGTGGGCGTGATGGGCGATGAGCGCACCTACGAGCATCCCGTGGCTCTGCGTGCCGTCACCAGCACCGATGCCATGACGGCCGACTGGGCGCATTTGCCCTACGACTTCATGGCGCGTGTGAGCAACGAGATCATCAACAAGGTGCGTGGTGTGAACCGCGTGTGCTATGACATCTCGTCCAAGCCGCCCGCAACCATCGAGTGGGAGTGAGGAGCAATTTGTAATTCATAATTTATAATTTATAATGACCGCCAGGTTTCGCTGCCCGGCGGTCATCTTTTTCGTCCCTGCGCTGCGACAGGGGGTCTCGTTCGGTTGAACGGTGCGACAAGGGGTCTCGTTCGGTTGAACGGTGCGACAAGGGGTCTTGTTCGGTTGAACGGTGCGACAGGGGGCCTCGTTCGGTTGAACGGTGCGACAGGGGGTCTGACCCTCCTGTGCCACCGAGCAACGCGAGGCTGGCAACAGAGGGTCTGACCCCTTGTCGCGCTCCGCTGCGCGAAACACCAGTCCTGCACAGAAGCGAACGCTGCCACCTATAAACTTTAAACTATAAACTATAAACTATTTCGTCCCAGTCCTGCACAGAAGCGAACGCTGCCACCTATAAACTTTAAACTTTAAACTTTAAACTATAAACTATAAGCTATTAATTCATCGTCGGGGTGGTGCCACTGGATATCGGGGTCGCGTCGCAGCCAGGTGAGCTGCTTCTTGGCATAGACGCGCGTGTTCTTCTTGATGCGCTCGATGGCGGTGTCACGATCCATCGTGCCGTCCAGGTAGGCAAACATCTCCTTGAGCCCCACCGTGTTGAGCGCGTTGAGGTGACGCAGCGGCCACAGGCGTCGCGCCTCGTCCTCGAGGCCAGAGGCGACCATGGCGTCGACGCGGCGGTTGATGCGGTCGTAGAGTTCGGCACGGTCCAGATTCAGCCCAATCTTGACAATCTCAAATGGCCGTGGCTTGCGTTGTCCGGTGCGCAGGGTGGAGTAGGGGAGACCCGTCTGTCGGCACACCTCCACGGCATGACACACGCGCACGGTGTTGTGCCGGTCGATGGTCGCCGCCAGTGTCGGGTCCAGCCGCTCAAGCTCGGCCACCAGGCAGGGCAGCCCCTGTTCGGCCAACTGTTGCTTGACGGCCTGTCGCACCTCGGGGCTGATGTCGGGCATGTCGTCGATGCCATTGCACACTGCGTCGACATACATCATCGAGCCGCCGCACAGCACCACTGTGTCGCTCTGGGCCCACAAATGCGGCAGCAACGCCATCACGTCCTGCTCGTAGAGCCACGCGTTGTAGGGCTGGTCCAGTTCCTTGGTGCCAACCAGATGATGCGGCACACGTGCCAGCTCGGCGGCTGTCGGGGCGGCAGTGGCGATGGGCATGCCGCGGTAGACCTGTCGCGAGTCGGCGTTGACGATGTGGCAGTGCAGACGCTCGGCCAGCGCAATGGCTGCCGTTGTCTTGCCCACAGCAGTGGGTCCGGTGATGACAATCAGCTTCATTTGTCGGCAAAGTTACGCAATTTTTCGTGATTTTCGCATCATTCTCAACATTATTCACTAACTTTGCCGTGGAATTTATATCTCTCAACCGAAAAGTATGGAGAAGGAAATTGCAGAAGTGAAAAAGTACGACTTCGACCGTGTGGTGCGCATGGTGCTCACCACGCTGGGTGTCGTGGCCGCCATTGTGGTCATCAACTACCTCAGTCCGGTGTTGCTGCCCTTTGTCGTGGGCTTCATCCTGGCCTACATGCTCAACCCCTTTGTCGAGTGGGTGCAGCGTGTGACCCACATCCACAACCGCATGGCGGCGGTGCTGCTGGCGCTGGTGCTGGTCATCGCGTCGTGGGTGCTGGTGTGCTGGTTGCTCATCCCCTATATCGCCGAAGAAGTCACCACCATGACCAAGATGCTGGCGCACTATGCCAAGGCCGAGTTCAAGATTCCCTATATCCCGCCCGAGGTGCAGGAGTATGTGGAAAAGTACCTTGATGTCAATCAGCTCTCCACCCTGCTCACCAAGGAGCAATGGATGAAGGTCGCCGACCAGGTGGTGACCGGCACCTGGAGCTTTGTGGGCGGCACGATGAGTGTGATTCTCAATGTTGTGTCGTGGCTGATTGTGCTGCTCTACATGTTCTTTGTCCTGATTGACTATGACAAGCTCTCGAAGAGTCTCAAGGGAGCCATCCCCAGGCAGTATCGCCGGCATGCGCTCACCGTGCTCAACGACGTGCAGGACACCATGAGCCGCTACTTCCGCGGCCAGGCACTGGTCTCATTCTTCGTGGGGGTGATTTTTGCCATCGAGTTCTATATCATCGGTCTGCCCATGGCCATCGTGTTTGGCCTGTTCATCGGCGTGCTCAACATGATTCCCTACCTGCAGCTGTTGTCCATCCCCATCGCGGCATTTCTGTGCCTGGTGGCCAGTGTGTCCACCGGCGGCAGCTTCTGGGTGCTCTTCGGTTGGACCTTCGGGGCCTACTGTCTGTGCCAGGTCATCCAGGACCTGGTGCTCGTGCCGGCCATCATGAAGCAGCAGATGGGCTTGAACCCGGCCATCATCTTCCTGGCGCTGTCCATCTGGGGATATGTCCTGGGTTTGATAGGGTTGCTCATCGCCCTGCCCATGACATCGCTCATCATCAGCTACTACAGCGAGTATGTGCTGCACCAGCCCAACCCGCTGCATGCCCCCAAGCAGCCTAAGCCTAGCAAGAAAGCCAAGAAATGATGCGGCAAGTGCTCGAACAGATACTCTCACCCGATGTCACCCTGGCCGGGGCCGTGGTCAAGCTGGTGCTGGCTCTGCTGCTGGGGGCGGGCATCGGCATGGAGCGGCGCTACAAGGGGCAGATTGCCGGCATGCGCACGTTTGCGCTCATCTGTATGGGTGCCTGTCTGGCCATGCTCATTTCCATCTACATCCCGCAGGAGTATCTGGGGCTGAAGAACGGTGACCCGGGACGCATAGCTGCCCAGGTGGTAAGCGGGGTGGGCTTCTTGGGAGCCGGAGCCATCATTCAGATGAAAGGCTCGGTGCGCGGTCTGACCACCGCTGCAGGCATCTGGATGACTGCGTGCATCGGTCTGGCCGTGGGAGCAGGCATGTATGTCATCGCCGTGGTGGCCACCCTGCTCATCATCATCGTGCTGGTCAACATTGAGCGCATCGAGCGGCACATCAACTTCCAGTGGGAGTCGCGCGTGATCAGCATCAAGGCGCACGGCATAGTCAGTGACTTGGAGCCGTGCCGCCAGATTATCCGCGCCCATGGTGTGCGCTTGAGCGACACGCTCGTGCGCTATGACTACGACAACCAGGTCACCACGGCCAATTTCATGGTTCGTGCCAAGGGCACACTGGACGCTCCTCCGCTGTTCAGCGAGTTGCGTCAGGCCGTCGATGCCATCTCCATCACGCTCTCGAATGAGACCACCAACTGACCCCTCACAGCGGTCATTCTTGTCGAGGTACTGATAGGGCCAACAGAGGCTATTATGATAGTAGATATTAAGGCAAAAGGCATTTGTCCTAACTCCTTTAACTACTTAACTCCTTTAACTACTAACTTTAGGAAGTGAAATAATTAAAAAGTTTTGGAAACGCTCAATATTGAAAGTCTGATTACCGACCTGGCGCTGATTCTGGTGCTGGGTGCCATCGCCACTGTGCTGTTCAAGAAACTCAAGCAGCCCGTGGTGCTGGGCTATATCGTGGCCGGCTTCCTGGCCAGCCCACACTTCTCGCTGTTGCCCTCGGTGGCTGGCGAGGCCAACATCGAGTTCTGGGCGCAAATCGGCATCATCATCCTGTTGTTCTCGCTGGGACTGGAGTTCAGTTTCAAGAAGCTGCTCAATGTGGGTGGCTCGGCAGTGGTGACCGCGCTCATCATTGTCACGGGCATGATGGGGCTGGGATTCGTGGTGGGTAAGCTGCTGGGCTTTGCCGCCGTCGACAGTATCTTCCTGGGCGGAATGATCTCGATGTCCTCGACCACCATTATCCTCAAGGCGTTGACCGACCTGAACATGCGGCAGCGCAAGTTTGTGCCCATGATATTTGCTGTGCTCATCGTCGAGGATCTCTTTGCCGTGGTGATGATGGTCATCCTGTCGTCGGTGGCCATCAACAAGACTGTGCAGGGCGATGAAATGTTGCGCAGTGTGCTCAAGTTGTCGTTCTTCCTCATCGCGTGGTTTGTTGTGGGCATCTATTTGTTGCCCACGGTGTTCAAGAATTTCCGTCGCATCATCACCGACGAGATGATGCTCATCATCTCCATGGGGTTGTGCTTCATGATGGCTGTGCTGGCGGTCAAGAGCGGATTCTCGATGGCTCTCGGAGCATTTGTCATGGGCTCAATTTTGGCCGGAACGGTCGAGGCCGAGCGCATCGGGCGTGTCATTGTATCGGTCAAGGATCTTTTTGGGGCCGTGTTCTTTATCTCGGTGGGCATGATGGTCAACCCCGAGATCATCGTCCAGCACTGGGGCACCATCGCCTTGCTCAGTGTGGTGGTCATCGTGGGCATGATTGTGTTCGGCACGTTTGGCATGTTGGCCACGGGGCAGCCGCTCAAGATTGCCGTACAGTCGGGCTTCGCCTTGACGCAGATTGGCGAGTTTTCGTTCATCATCGCCTCGCTGGGCATGACGTTGGGGGTGCTGGAGAAGAGCATATACCCCATCATTGTCACCGTGTCGGTCATCACCACCTTCACCACGCCGTTTTTCATCAAGAGTGCCGACAGATTCTATGGCTGGCTCGAGCAGCTGCTGCCCGCCTCGTGGAGCAAGGTGATGGAGGGCTACAGCACACATGCCACTCAGACCGAGATGAGCGAGTCGCGGATGATTTGGAGCCAGGTGGTCAAGCGATATGTGTTGCGACTGGTGCTCTACTCGGTGGTCTGTGTGGCGCTCATCATGCTCAGTGATGCCTATCTTGAACCGCTATTGGTGAGATTGCTCGGGCGCGATTGGGCTTCAAGGGTCGGCGCACTGGTCACGCTGGTTGTCATCGCGCCGTTTGTCTATGCGCTCACACGGCCGCACATCCGCGCCAGCGAGCGCGAGAAGCTGCTGGAGCTCTCGGGTAAGGTGAGCTATGTGCCCATCGTGGTGATGGGACTCTTCAGCCTGTTGTTGGGCATGAACTTCATCATGACAGTCCTCTACGCCTACGACTATTCGAGCGAGGTGGCCATCGTCATTGCCGTGGTGCTGGCACTGCTCATCGCACTGCTCTTTGCGCCCGTGTTGCGCAAACATCTGGCCAAGGTCGAGCAACACTTCATCGGCAATGTCAATGTGCGCGAGAACCGGCGGACGGGCCGTGGCGCCAACCTGGTGAGCGACCTCCATGTGGCCTACATGACCGTGGGGCATGACTGTCCATTCATCGGACAGCGCCTCAAGAACGCCAACCTGCGCAACCGATATGGCATCAACCTGGTCAACATCCAACGCAACGGTGTGCTGCACCCGGTGCCCAAGGGCGACATGCGCATCTATCCGGGCGACATACTGGGGGTAATCGGCAATGACGAGCAAATCCAGCAGATGCTCCCACTGGTCGAGGCTACCAGCACGCCCACACAACCTGTCACCGATGTCAAGTTCACCCACTTTGCCATCACCGAGAGGTCGCCGCTCATCGGCAAGCTGCTGAGGAATGCAGGGCTGAGCGAACAGTATGAAGCCCTGCTGGTGGCCGTGCAGCGTGGCGAGGACGACTACATCACGCCTACGCCCGAGCTGGAGTTCCTGCCGGGCGACATCCTCTGGATTGTGGGCAACCCCAAGCGATTGCACGATCTCATCTAGAGGCAAACGCTGTGCGGCAAACTCCGGGCTGGTCGGTGTAATCCGAGACGCAGTCTCGGACAAACAAGCCCCAAGCAACACCAACACCATGTGCCAACAAAATTCTTCATTCTTCATTCTTCGTTCTTAACTAAAAATTCGTACCTTTGCACCCGTTTTATGAGGGGTCTTGCACATATCGTGACGATGTTGCTGGTGACGGTGATGCTTGCCGCCTGTGCCAACATTGGCTCGCCGGAGGGGGGACCGCGCGACTACACCCCGCCGCGCGTGCTCAAGTCGTCGCCCGAGGCCGGGGCGCTCAACGTCAAGGGCAATAAAGTCGAAATCACTTTCAACGAGATTGTCAACATCAAGGACCAGATGAAGAAGGTGTCTGTCTCGCCCGTGCAGAAAGACCAGCCCATCATCAAGTCGCTGGGCAAGAAGATTGTCGTCGAGTTTCGCGACGACATGCTGCCCAACACCACCTATACCATCGACTTCTCCAACTCAATCGAGGACAACAACGAGGGCAACCAGCTCGACGGCTATGCCTTCTCGTTCTCGACAGGCGACCAAATCGACACCCTGCGCATCGCGGGCATCGTGTTGCGCGCACGCGACCTCGAGCCCATGCAGCATGTGTTGGTCGGGGCTTACAGCCAGTGCCTCGACGACACGGCGTTCACCCGGCTGCCCATGGAGCGCATCACACGCACCAACAGCCGAGGCGAGTTCACCCTGATGGGGCTCAAGCCGGGCCGATATCGTGTGTTTGCCCTCAACGACATGGACGGTGACTACCACATGGCACGCACCGAGGACTATGCCTTTATCGACACCGTCATCGAGCCGACGGTCGGCACCTACACCTCGACCGACACCATCTTCACCTTCGACCGCCGTGTCGACTCGGTGATGACCGCATCGCACACCGCATTCCTGCCCAACGACCTGCTGCTGAGCATGATGAACGAGGAATACCAATCGCTCTATCTCAAGAAGACCGAGCGCACCTCGCCAGCCAAGCTGCATGTGCTCATGTCCACCGTCAGTCCCCAGTTGCCCCGGCTCGACATCATCAGTCCAGCCAACCATGAACAGGACTGGTATGCGCTGCAGGGCACAGCACGCAACGATTCACTCTTCTACTGGCTCACCGACTCGACCCTGATCAAGGCCGACTCAATCAAGGTGGCACTGACCTACCTGCGCACCGACTCGACCGACGCCTTGTCCTGGAAGACCGACACCGTCATTTTCTGGCACCGCAAGAGCGGCGACGAAATTAAGCAGGAGCAGGAGGCCAAGAAGGAACGGGAGCAGCTGGAGAAGCGGTTGCGGCAGCTCGAACAGAAGGAAAGCCAGGGCAAACTTGACGAGGAGGAACTGGAGGAGCTCAAGGCGGCACGGCGGCCAAAGCCCGTGCCGACATTCAAACTCGAGGCCGTCACCAAGGCCACATGTGAGGTCTATGACACCATCACATTCGCCACACCCGTGCCGCTGGCCCACATTGACCCGGCGGGTGTGCGACTGGAGGTCAAGACCGACTCGGTGTGGCATCCTGTCGCCGACTTCCCGGCTCTGGTGCCCGTGGCCGGCGGCATGACCTATCAGCTGCCCATGCGCCTGGAGCCGGAGCATGCCTATCGGCTGACCGTCGACTCGCTGGCTGTGACCAGCATCTATGGTCTGCACAACGACACCCTCAAAATCGAGACCAAGGTCAAGGCACTCGAGGAATATGCCAACCTGTTGTTTAACCTCGATGTGAGCGACAGTGCTTTTGTCCAGCTGCTGGACGGCAGTGACCAGGTCAAACGCACCGTGCAGGTCGTTGCCGGCAAGGCCGACTTGGACAACGTGCCGCCGGGCACATACTATGTGCGCGTCATCCTGGACCGCAATGGCAACGGACGATGGGACACGGGCAACTATCTGCAGCATATCCAGCCCGAGGAAGTATATTATTTCCCCAAACCGCTGAAGCTGCGGCGCAACTGGGACGTGGACCAGTCGTGGAACATCTATCAGACCCCACTCAACCTCCAGAAGCCTGAGGCCATCAAGAAGAATAAGCCCGAGGAGAGCAAGAACAAGCTCGAAAAGGCCAGCAAGAAGAAACGCAGTGGCACCGAAGAGGACGAGGAGGAGGAAGATGAGTTCAACTCACGCGGATTCGGCAACTCGACCTACAGCGGCAACAAGTATGACGACTATCAGCGCAACCGCCGAAACCGTTAATGTACGAACAACTGAACTACTTGAATATGAATCTCACACTCGACGCTTTCGGGCAGTGGGTCGCCGACTTGAGCGACACCATCTGCGGTTATCCCGAGTTCCTGCTGCTCATGGGCGGCGGACTCATCCTGTTTGTCCTCTCGCGGGGCATTTCCATCAGGCATCTGCCGCAAGGCATCAGGGCTCTGCGCGACAAGCAGGCCAGCGATGCCGGCAAGCAGAACGGACAAATCAGCTCGGTGCAGGCGCTGCTTAGCGCTATTGCGGCCACGGTGGGCATGGGCAACATCGCCGGTGTGGCCATCGCACTGTCGGTCGGTGGGCCGGGTGTCATCTTCTGGATGTGGGTCAGTGCACTGCTGGGAATGACCACCAAATTCTTTGAGGGGGCATTGAGCATCATGTACAAGGGCAAAGACGAGGAGGGCAATCCTCAAGGAGGCCCCATGTACATCATCACTCAGGGGCTGGGCGCCAAGTGGCGCTGGCTGGCTGTGGCATTCAGCATCTTTGGTCTGGTGGGCACGCTGTGCTTCATGCAGGCCAATCAGCTGGTCGAGTCGGTCACCACGGTCTTCACCACGCCCATGGGCATCGACAACACTGCTTGGCTGCGATTCGCCATGGGTGTGGTCATGGCACTGGTTGTGGGGGCGGTCATCATGGGCGGCATCGGGCGCATCGCCAAGTGGGCCTCGCGCCTGGTGCCATTCATGGTCGTGGCCTATCTGGTGCTTGTCCTGGTCATCACCGTGCTCAACATCGGCATGGTGCCGCACATCTTCAAGGAGATTTTCAGCCAGGCGTTCACCTTCGATGCCGGCTTGGGAGCTTTCTGCTTTGTCGCGCTGACGGGGGCCAGGAGGGCCGCCATGGTCAACGAGGCAGGGGTCGGCACGGCGTCGATGATGCACGGGGCCAGCCAGAATTCCGACCCCATCCGTGAGGGGCACATCGCCATGTTGGGACCGGCCATCGACTCGGGCATCGTGTGCACGCTCACAGCCATTCCCATCCTCATTGCCGGCAACTACGTGGGCCTGACCGACCCCAAGGGGCTGTATGTCGCTCTGGGCGCGTGGGGGCAGCTGTTGCCGGGCATCGGTCACTACCTGCTCATGGCCATTGTCTTCTGTTTTGCTTTCTCCACCATGTTCTCCTATTCCTACTATGGGCAGAAGTGCACACAATACCTCTTCGGGCACAAGGGTGTCAAGTGGTATAACTACTACTATCTGGTCATGCTGGTCGTGGCGGCGGTCATGCCGCTCAAGACCATGGTGAGCATTATGGACATCGCATTTGCCCTGATGGCATTGTGCACCATGCCCACGCTCATCGCCCTTGCCCCCCGTGTCCTCCGGCTGATGCAAAAATGATACAATTGGGGACGGTTCTGTTTTGTATCATTCGCAGGAAAATGATACAAAACAGAACCGTCCCCAATTGTATCATTATCGGTGGATGGTGACTTGGGTGGCCCCGAAGCCGTATTCCTTGAAGCTCGCATCCTGCACCTCACAGGTGGGGTAGTGGCGCTTGAGCTCCTCGAGGATGGCGCGTCGCAGCACGCCCTCACCCTTGCCGTGGATGAACACGATGCGCTGGCCCAGGTGGTTCTGGTGGGCGCGCATCACTTCGTTGAACTTGTCCAGCTGGTAGTTGAGCATGTCGCTGTGGCTCAGACCGTTCAGGTTGTCGAGCAGCTCGGCGATGTGCAGGTCTTGCACGATGACTTCGTCGCGGCGAGTCTGCTGGGGTTTGCTGCCGGGCTTTTTGCGCTCGGGGTGGCGCTCGGCCTTCTTGCTGCGCATGGCCTCTTCCAGCTCGCTGCTGTCGATGTGCAGCTGGCGGGCGGGCAGGTCGTTGCGCACGATGTCGATGGCCAGCACAGGCGTGTCGAAGTAGGCGTTGGTCTGGAAGCAGTGCAGCTTGAAGAACTTGGTCACGTCCAGACGCTGCTCGACCAGGGCGGGGTTCTTCAGCGCAAAGTGGCGGTCCTGCTTGAACGCCACCAGCTGTACGGCGATGTGCGTCATCTGGTTCAGGTCGTTGTGCCCAAACTCGTCCAGCTCTAGCTGGAAGTTTGGCTCAATCAGGCCATGGTAGCGTGTGAGCCAGGTCGTGTCATCGCCGCGTGTCATGTAGGTGAAATAGAGGTAGTAGTTGCTGTCGTTGACCAGCACCGGGTGGAAGGTTGTGGTGTTGAGGTGTTTTACCTCGCGGGGCTCATAGGCCAGCTGGATGTTCAACTTCTCGCCCTCGGGGGTCTCGAACACCGGCTCGGGCTTCGCCTCCACAGGCTTCGGCTGGGGCTGGTCGGGCTCGACAAGACGTGTCTTCACGTCCAGCGGGCGCTCATAACTCTTCTTGGTGTCGACCACCACTACTTGGCTCGATGGGGTGGGGCGCTCAAAGCCGTCCTCATCCTCGACATAGACCGTCTTGCCTTCGATACGTGCCACGCGACCTCCGCCCACATCGTTCAGAAATCGCACATAGTCTCCTACTTTCATATTTTAGAAACAAGTAAACGTGTAAACAAGTAAATGAGCCGTCGCCATGTCGCGGCTCTGCCGCGGCCACATCACTGACGGCGATGATTAGCGTCGGCAAAGTTACTACTTTTCTCGCATGTGGCCAAAATGACAATAAATAAGGTGAGATTGCGTTATCATTTTATATGGTACCTAACAGAAGCAATGTCGTGCGGCTGGCATCGTGGTTGATGGCGGTCGTGCTCGTGATGGTTGTCATGTCGTGCTCGACAACCAAGGATAACAATTTGGCCTATTTCAAGAATTTGCCCGACGCGGTGACCGGCCAGCTGCCTGCTACCACACCTGCCCAGGTCAGGCTCCAGGTCGACGACGAGATTGCCGTCACCATCTCGTCGAGTGCCCCCGAGGCGACGGCCATCTTCAATGCGCCGCTGGCCAACAGCAGCGTGCGGGGCGACGTGGCTGTGCAGGGCAACCCCAAGTTGCAGAGCCACATCGTGGACCGCGACGGCAACATCGAGATGCCCGTTCTGGGCAAAATCAATGTTCAGGGCAAGACCATCACAGAGGTCGAGCAGATGATTCACGACCGGGTGGCGGCCACTGTGCGAGACCCGTATGTCAATGTGCAGCTCTTGAGCTTCTATGTCAACGTCATGGGCGAGGTAAAGGAACCACAGCGCATCCGCGTCGACAAGCAGCAGTTCTCGGTGCTTGATGCACTGGCCAGCTGTGGCGACCTCACCGAGTATGGCCAGCGCGACGGTGTGGTGGTCATCCGCAACGACGGCACCCAGACTACCTATCACCAGCTCAACCTGGCCGACACGCAACTCTTCAGTTCACCATACTTCTACCTCCAGCAGAACGATGTGGTCTATGTTGCCCCCAACCGCATCCGCATCGACAACTCGAAGTACAACCAGCACAATGCCTTCAAGCTCTCGGTCATCAGCACTGTCGTCAGTGCGGTCAGTGTCATTGCGTCGCTGGTCATCGCACTGGCGGTCAAGTAGTATATAGTATCTCCCAGTCTTTCGGTATGGAAAAGAAAGAACCCGTCATTGATTTCTCGGCCATCGTCCAGCGCTACCGGCGCTACTGGTGGCTGTTCTTGCTATCGCTGCTGGCGTGCATCGCTGTGGCAGTGATGTATCTCAAGGTTAAGAAACCCGTTTTCCTGGTCCAGTCCATTGTTCTGGTCGACCCGGAAGACAACGCCAAGCCCGGAGCGTCGAGCATGGGCAGCTCGCTGCTTAAGAGCATGGCCCTGGGCGGTGGCTCGCGCGTCGAGGATGAGATTGTGGTCATGGGCTCGCACCACCTGCGCATGCTCATGGTCAAGGAGCTGCGTCTCAACCGCACCTACATCGAGCGCAAGAGTTTCTTCGACCGCGTGGACCACTACAACGACTCGCCCATCGAGGTCGATGCACCAGAGACATTGTTCGACACCCTCTCGACCAGCATGCAGTTCAAGGTCAAGACCACGGCCGACGGCAAAGCCGACATCAAGGTCAAGAAGGGGCGCTTCAAGACCCTGGCCGAGGCAAGCGGTGTGACTCTGCCCGCCACTGTCAAGACACCTTACGGCATGTTCCAGGTCAAGCGCACGGCCTACTACAAGCCTGGCAAGGAATACAACATCACTGCAGCCGTCACCGGCAACATCCCCAAGGCCGAGGCCCTGAGCCACGTCATGGTGGCCGAGCTGCTGCGCAAAAAGGCCAACGCCATTGACCTCAATACTCGCGAGACCAACATCCAGCGGGGGCGAGACATGCTCAACACCATCATTCGACTCTACAATGAGCGAGGACAGAACGAGAAAGACCAGCAGGCCATCAACACTGCCAAATTTATTGACGACCGCCTCGAACTGGTCTATCGCAACCTCATGGGCAGTGAGGCCGAGATTGAGGCATACAAGCGCTCACACAACCTTGTCGACCCCGAGCTGCAGGCCAAGAGCGTCATCGGACGCCAGGACATGGCCGACCAGGCCATCATCAACCTGGAGGCACGATACCGCATCGTGAGCATGATCAAGGATTTTGTCGCCGACCCGGCCAACAAGCACTCGTTTATCCCCTTCAGTGCCGACTCGACGGCGGCAACCAGTGCCATCACGGCCTACAACAGCTTGATTATGCAGCGCATGAAGCTCGAGAACTCGGCCCTGAGCGACAACCCGTCGATGCAACGGCTAGACAACCAAATCGAGGCCATGCGGGCCAATGTCGTCAGTGGAGTGGACAACACCCTGCGGGCGTTGCGCGTGCAGCTGGCCAAGGCCGGAACGGTCAGCGGCAACGCGGCTGGCACCATGCGCTCAATCCCCACCACCGAGCGGCAGACACGCGCGCTATATCGCCAGCAGGGCATACAGAATGAGATTTACACCTTCCTGCTGCAGAAGCGCGAAGAGAACGCGCTCGTGCTGGCCGCAACCACGCCCAAGGGCAAGGTCGTCGACCAGCCTTACGGCAAGTCCGAACCGCTCTCGCCCAACAAGCCCCTGGTGTTCTTGCTGGCACTGCTGGCAGCAATGGCCATTCCGGTCTTCTTGCTGGCCATCAAGAACTTGTTCACCACACGGTTTGCCTCGCAGGAACAGCTGGAGGCACTCACCGCGATGCCTGTCATCGGACACATCCACCACAACCGTCACGATGACCAGCTTGTCGTGCAGGACGGACGCAACTGGAGCATCGTCGAGCTTTTCCGCTATGTCCGCAACAATGTGCAGTTCATGATGCCCGAACCCACCGACAAGGTGGTGCTGGTCACTTCCAGCGTCAGCGGCGAGGGCAAGTCGTTTGTCTCGCTCAATCTGGCCGCAGCCTTCGCGCTGCTGGGCAAGCGGGTGGCACTGGTCGGAATGGACATCCGCAAGCCCACGTTGGCACAGATGACACACCTGCGCGAGGCACCGGGAGTGACGGCTTTCCTCTCGCAGCAGGGCACGGCACTGGACGACATTGCCCAGCCCTTGCAGCAGGTGCCGGGACTGGACGTGCTGGTGGGCGGGACCGTACCGCCCAACCCGTCCGAGTTGCTGCTGGGCAAGCGCACTGAGCAGCTCTTCGACCAGCTGCGACACACCTACGATGTCATCGTTGTCGATTCGGCGCCCATTGCCATGGTCAGCGACACGTTCTCGCTCACGCGGTTTGCCGATGTCACCGTCGGTGTCACGCGGGCCAACCGCACGCGGCGAACCATGGTCAAGCAATTTGACCGACTGGTGGCCGAGGGACGACTCAAGAACCTTGGGCTGGTCATCAACGATACCAAGCCCAGCCAGGACAATGGTTACGGCTATGGCTATGGCGACACCGACGAATAGCCGCAGCAGGCTCTTCTGCCAACTGGTCTTCTGGGTTGTCTTCTGGGTGTGGGGCACCTACGGCTTTCTGGCCGACGATGTCTTCAGACCACTGCAGCAGGCACGATCGGCGGTGATGTGGGGGCTTGACGCAGTCATCGCACTCATGGCGGTCACCGTGGTCAGGAGGCGATGGGCCATTGCCATCACCGTGGCGTTTGCCGCGTTGGCGTGGCTGGTCACATGCCGACTTAACCACGAGGCCACGTTGTTCTGGATTAACGGCATGCGCGAGTTCATCGGCCTGCTCATGGTCTATCCTGTCATGCTCTTTATCTTCGACGACCCTGACAGCCGCGAGCGCTTTCTCGACTCCTTCGACCGCCAGGGACTCTATTTCATCATCGTTCAGGCCTTCTGCATCGTGGTGCAGCTGTTCATGCATGGTGCCGGCGACCTTGTCGGCGGGGGATATGGGCACTACTATTCGGGCCAAGTCTCGGTCACCATCTATCTCATCTCGTTCTTCCTGTTGCGCCGGCGCATCGACCCCGACCACTTCTTGTCCAGTCTGGCACAGAACAAGGTTTATCTCATCCTCTTGCTGCCCACTTTTCTCAACGAGACCAAGGTGAGCTTTGTCATGCTCGCGCTCTATTTCTTGCTGCTCGCGCCCATCGACCGCAAGCTGCTGCTGCGTCTGCTGTTCATCGGCCCGGTCGTTGCGCTGCTGCTATGGGCCGGATTGTTCCTCTACACCTACACCACGTCGCTCAGCCAGAGTGGCATCTACTTCTCATCGGTTGAGGATGTGGTGGCCTACTTTGTGCTCGACGACCTCGACAAGGTGGAGGGCGATGCCAAGTGGAACATTGAGAACAACCGTGGTGTGGCCGATGTGCCGCGCTTCACCAAGCTGGCCTATCTGGCGGTGCTCAACCAGCAGGAGCCGGGGCATGTGATGGCCGGATTCGGCGTGGGGCACTTCAAGGGCGGAACACAGATGGCCGCATCCGAGTTCGCGCGCACCTACGACTGGCTGCTCATGGGATCGGTGCCTTACGTCTTCCACATCTACATCCAGCTGGGTGTCATCGGACTGATTCTGTTGCAGCTCTATTTCGCCTTCCTTGCGCTCAAGCGGCCCCAGTGGGCCACTGGCCGCGATGTCAATCTCCAGCTCATGCTCCTCATGGTTGTCCTGCTGGTCTACATCTACAACGACATGTTGCGCAACCTGGCTTTCTGCATGCTCCTGTTCGCCCTCCTGGCCGCCTCTTGGCGACCCACCCCCCTCCCGTCCGCCCTCCCGTCCGCCAGCCCGTCCCCCAGCCCGTCCCCCAGTCCGTCTGCCAGTCCGTCAACCATGTCGCGGCTTAATCGCGGCCACTAAAATCTAAAGAAAACGATGGCCCCTAACCTCTATCTCTGGTCGCTCTTCGAGCGCTTCGGTGCCAGTGCGGTCTCACTGGTGGGTAACATCGTGCTCGCCGCCCTGCTCACGCCCGACGACTTCGGCCTGGTCGCCATGCTGGGAGTCTTCACCTCGCTCGTCTATGCGCTCGTCGACTGTGGCATGAGCGATGGCTTGCTGCGTGAAGCCCAGCCCACCGACCGCGACTTCAACACCATGTTCTATTTTAATGTTGCCGCTGGTGTGCTCATCGGGTTGCTTTTTGTCGCGCTGTCGCCGGTTGTCGCACATTTCTTCGGTCGCGCCGAGTTGCAGCCTGTCATGGCGGTGTTGGGGCTGGGCCCGGTGTTCAGTGGACTCACCATAGCGCAGACCACACGGCTGCGCAGTCAGTTGCGCTTCAGGCGTGTTGCGCACATCAATGTTGGTGCTATTGTTCTCGCTCTCACCGTGGCCATCGTCATGGCATGGCAGGGCTTGCGCTATTGGGCCATGGTTGAGTTGCAGGTAGGCTTCTCGTTTTTCTATTGGGTACTGCTCCTGGTTGCTTCGAGGTGGCATTTGCGTTGGGAGTTCGACACCGCGAGGTTCAAGCAATTGTGGCGCTTTGGTGTCAATTTGCTCATGTCCACTCTGGTCGTGCAACTGTCGCAGAACATTGTTGCCGCTTTGCTGGGCAAGTTCTACAGTGCCACACAAGCCGGCTTCATGGGGCAGGCGCAGAAGCTGCAGCAGGCACCGGTGGCTGCACTCGAGAGCGGGGTGAGCAACGCCACCTATGTCATGATGGCCAAGGAAAACGATCACGGCCGTCAAGAGCAAGCCTTCGTGCGAGTGTTCCGCATCTTCACCTTGATTCTTCTTCTGGGGTGTGCACTGGGCGTTGTCTTCAGTCGCCCAATCATTGAGCTGATTTTCCCTGACCGATGGCTTCCCACCGTCCCCTATCTGCAGTTGCTGTTGGGGTGGGCTATGGTCTATCCCGTGGGAGGCTACATGATGGCTATGCTCAAGTTGCGCGACCGCACCGCCATCGTCCGCAACATCATCGTTTCCGAGCGCACTGCCATTATTCTTGCTGCGTTGTTGCTTTGGCCTTGGGGCGTGGCTGCAATGATAGTCGCTTTCATGGTCATCTCGGCTCTTGTTGTCCTTTGTTACATCTGGCAAGTCTCCCGCGTCACCAGCATCCCGCCAGCCCGCTTCATCACCATCTATCTCCTCAATCTCCTCCCAGCAGCCCTTATCCTCCTCTTACTCTAGGGACAAAAAGCTAGTGATTGAAGCAAATTGTTGATATGTTGTGAATTGTCTCGTGGTTAATAATTATTAACGGTGATAATTTGGACAATTCAGAAAAATGACTTACCTTCACACTGTTTTCAGAAAAGTGAAATGAGTTCTTTGAACTAATTTGTGATAAAATAATATGAAGCATCCAGAGGCAGCTTAGGTGCTGGTCCAACCGAGCGAGTCATGAACGCCACGGTGGGAAAATAGATGTGAATTATTAGAGTTTGTAAACTTAATAATTAAATATGATTTATGACGATACTATTAAGACATTTTGATAACTAATCGTGGGAGACCCGCATGGTGTCAGCTGCAAGTGTGGTACACCTTTCATAACATGGATGGCAAGGGATAATACCATCTAGTATTCTATATTTATAATGTTAAACACAAATTAATACCACAAAAAATTACGACTTATAATGTATATCGTCTCTTAAAATTAATTAGGATGATACAATTAAGATTGGATAAACGGAATAAGAAAAAATTATAGAAAGCGATCTAATTGGTGTTGTAATCGTTGTAACAAGAAAAGTATTAGGGGGAAAGTCTACTCTTAATGAGAAATCTTTGAATCGAGTTGAGAGGTTGGCTGCGAGGAATTGTACCTGATATCGTGGGACAAAAGAGCGTGAAGCCATAATATTTATTAGTGAAACCAATCAAATTATCAGATGTACGACAAGTTAAAGAATATCATCAGCGAGGCAGTGCGAGATGCCATGAACGAGGTTAGACCTATGTGGATGACAGGATACCACAGGCTCACAGAGGCCAAACTGAACCGCATCATGAAACACGGAGATAGTGGAATGGTTATCATATCCGCCAACCGAAGCGGTGTGCATTCTGACAACCCGAACAGTGACCTCACCGCTGAATACGCGGAATGGTTGGACAAGAACGGAATGGGCAACACGGAAGAGAACGAGGGGATATTCCTCAAGGAGCGCAACAAAGACGCAAACCGCAAACTGATAGGGCGGATAAAGGCAAGCGGACTGTCATACACTCCCGTGTACGGTGGATACCACGGGCGAGACTCGGTGCAGGATGGCTTCAAACCATATTACATAGTATACGCAAAGGACAGAAGTGGCGGTACTGTGGATTTCGAGACATTGTTTGATCTCGCCAAGGACTGGTGTGGACAGTTCAAACAAGATAGTGTGTATGTTCAGCCGCCGTTCGAAGCGCCAATGTATATTGACTGCAACGGTAACAGGGTGGACAAATCATCATCGAAGAACTTCAAATTCAATCGAGACAACGAAGAGTTCTGCACCACCACGAAGTGCAAGCACACAGCACCGCAACGCTTCACGGCAGACATCAATTTCGAGTCGTTCTATCACAAGGGCGTGTCATCCTATGTTGACCGTATGAGAAGATCAAAAGGCGGAGAGTTCATTCTATGATGAGGTTTGGATATTCATCGGTGACTACTAAACATATCAAAATTATTTCCAAATGAAAAAGACAACATATTTGCAAGAAAGTGATTTGCGACGCATCATACACAAAACCGTTAAAACGACACTGCATGAAATGTATGAGTACCGCGTTAACGAGGTGCGCAACTTCAACAATGTGATTTGCGCCACAAAGCAGCGCATTAACGAAAGCAATATCAACAGGATGCTGCAATGGCTGAAGGATTGTGACTGCGCATTCATCAGTGCCTTCCGCAGTGAGTTGAAAGACATTAGAGACAAAAAGTCAACTTACCTCGGTCCTGATAAGAACTGGGAGGAGGGCAAGCGTTTTACCCATGAGGAAAACCGTCAGAAAACCACGTTGATGGTGGCGGAACTGTTGCAGTTAGGATATGGTGTAACCAAAATAAAGGGTGTTTGTCCTGAAGGGATGACCGATGTGTCTTCTGAGGAATCATACTTGGTTGTCAACCGTGATGATGACAGTAATTTCTTGGACAATTTATTGCGCATTGCCGAGTATTACAACCAAGATTCAATTTACTACAAAGCAAGAGGTAAAACTAAGGGGAACTTGATAGGCACAAACAATTGTGGTTGCCCCGGATATCATCAAAATGATGGAGATAGCGAAATGGAAACCAATTCTGCTTCTACCTTTATGTCAAAGTTGGGGAACATAGTATTCTCCTTAGTTGGAAAAGAAGCACTTGATTTCTGGCAGAATATGGTTGCCGGCAGGATGCTAATCAAGGAAGATATCCATCCGTTGACAAGAATGGTGATGGGCGAGGCATTACGAGAAATGAGAAATAATTAGAGAGTAACAGACTGCAGAACCATTATGCAGATGATAGACTACCCACTACCAGGGCACAGCGCGGTCATAATTCTCAATTCTTCTATATAATATAGGTGTAGGGCCCACATGAAATTTTTTTTGTAAAAAAGTTGGCGAAAAATTTGGTCAGTTCGGAAAAGTGGTTGTACCTTTGCACCGCTTTTCGCCCGAGGGGCGATGAGCGGGAGAGATCCTTGACATGATTCGCAACCGATTTAGGTAAAGACG
>CACZHT010000030.1:0-15033 GCA_902781045.1 uncultured Bacteroidales bacterium
TGGCAATGCCCAGGCGATGTTCGAGCTGTCGCAGTGCTACCGCTTCGGCAAGGGTGTCGAGAAGTCGATACGTCTGGCCAACCAGTGGGTCATCCGCGCTGCCGAGGCGGGCCACGCCGAGGCCATCAGCTTCTGCGACGAGATGGGACTGCAATTCACGCCCAAACTATTGGCAACAATTTATTTTCCTCATAATAGCTCAAGGATTACGCCTGTTCAACAAGAAGTCGTAGTGGCATTGGCAGAAGTCATGAAAACAGAAAATTGCACTTACACTATCACTGGGTGGCCTGACAATTTCACAGGCACCGATGAAATCAATAAAAAGTTAAGAATCGAAAGAGCGCAGTCTGTAAAGAACGCTTTAATTAGACTTGGAATAGCCTCCTCGCGTATGATTATCAAGGTAGATGCAGGTGATCGCTCGAGGAATCGTGCTGTGATCATAGTCAGAAATCGATAGGACAATAATTCTCCCCATACTAGCTATCCAAGTTAGTAAAAACAGCAAGTGATAGTAACTCAGTTGTTACAGTGGTTCTACCGTTTGTCTCACTCAGCTTACATGCAGCATGCCTCAATCCTAATATAAACTATGAACAACATCCGTGCTTGCCAAGATTGTGCATTGTTAAAGGAAACGGCTAAACTAATGCTACTCCTGGGTAACAGAACTACTTTGGTGTGAAAGACTCGCCTCAAAGCTCTCCATTAGGCACAGTGGCATCAAAAGGAACAGGGTGTGTGCCTCCTTGCGGCGGTGGGTGGCAAGTCTTGTCAAATTAAGGGGTTAACAATCCTGAAAAAGTGCTTATTCTGACATTTTTGTCAAAATAAGCACTTTTTGCGCATGCTTATTTTTACATTTTAACAAAAAATAATAAGCAGCGGCTATGAGATGAGAGTTTAAAGTTAACAGTTAAAAGTTCGAAGTTAATGGCTGCGGCAGGCAGAAACGACAGAAACGACTGTAAACGATTCTAATGCTAAATTTTTTTTGGAAATCAATGTGTTACCTATAAGATAAGCAGAAATAGGTAACACTTTGGAAACGAGAGGACTTACATATTCCTACACGTTTTACACAAATCCAAAGAACGCTCTTACTGGTCACAAAGCTACAAAAGAATCCGCAAATGCCCAAACTTTCCTTGGACGATTTGCATCTCTTTGCATATATTGTTCGACTTCCTGCCCAACATAAATGCCATAGTCGATAACATTACCTTTCTCTCAGTTACATGCGAGTTACATACCAGTTACATACTATTCACACCTGAAAATCCCTTTATTCATCGAATCTACCAAAAGACGCTTATCTATAAAAACATGCCTCCAGTTACATACTGGTTACATACACTATGCCCAGAATGGTACATATCCCTTATTGTTTCGGCTTTGGTTCTCCGTCTTCTCTTCCTTAATCTTTCCTGCAATTAAAGTATCCTTTATGATGCGTGAAGCCATCGGGTAGTTTTGTTTGTCTATTCCAAGACGTTTCCTAAGTGTGAGATTGGTCATTTTGTCATTAGTGACATACTTCAGACAAGCATGCTGATAGCAAGCGTATATACGTTCTTGTCTGTCAAGGTCTGCATATTTACGATAAGCAAACAAAGTAACGGTAGTTCGGGTCTCTTGAACCGTAAAACGAAGTGGTGGAAGTTGGAACAACTCAATAGCCGCTACAGCCTTGTCAAGCCCACTGCCTAATTCTTCGCAAATGCCCAACCGACGCATGAGGTCTGCCAATGATGAGTTGCGTGAATTGTATTCGTCAATAAACCTTTCTACACTGATAATAGGCTGTCCTGGGTTGGATACATCTATTCGGTCAGTATATATTTCTACCATGGGAAAACCTTTTTCGCTGAAATCCTGATGTACCAGCATGTTGGCAACAATCTCTCTGACGGCAATCTCTGGATACATAGTGACGGTAGAACGGAGTGCCTGACCGATCTCCTCATTGGCAGGAAGCTGGCTGTTTATCCACTCAACCATCGTCTTGAAACTAATAGCATAGCCGGCATCAAAGGATTGCTCACGAACTATGTCAAGTTTACTTCTTCCCTTATACACAATGACCCGTACCATCTTCCTCCGTAAGTCGTCAAAATCAGACAGACGCTTTGCAAACAACAAAGCACCAAGTTCTGTGATGCTATATCCCACTTCGTCTTGCATCACAATCTTCTCTGCAAGCATACGGTCAATGATGCCCATAGTGTCTGAAGGCAGAGGCAGTCTCATCATGTCAAAATACGTTTCTGCACTTAGCAAAGAGAGTACTTGTGTCGCTGTCAATTTTTCTTTGACCACGATTTTTTCTAAAGCTTTCTGCCCTCCTTTCCATATTTTCGCTTCTTTCTGCGGAAAGTCTCTCAACTTCCTTGTTGTAGAGCCAACTCTGACATATTCTTCATGTAGGAAAGAAACAGGCTGATTCGTGGCTGCAGGAATCTTGAATACGCAGACATGTCCTTTGTCCTCATAATCAAAATCATCGATAATCTCAAAGTCAATACGAGGACCAAGGCGAGTTGATAGCCATGACTCCAGTTCTTCATTGCCGACTTTCTTCCGTGTCGCATAGAAGTCAGTACCAACAACTTTGAGTGTATCGTTATTTATCCCAAATATCATATAGGCATAAGGCATATTACAAAGAAAGGCACTATTGGAGAGAGCAGAAAGCCGCTCCCCAATTTCTTCCTTGGAATGGAAGTTCTCCTTGAATTCAATCCACTCCGTTTCTTTATTCTTAACCAACAGGCTATCTATGAGCTTTTTGAAATCTGTATATTCCATCTTGTACATTTGTTAATCCAACTTTACATATAACGCTTGTTGCCTCCAGAATATGATTCCTTTGTTTGATATTAGTAAAGTTCGTTAACTATCAACTGTAAACTTTCACTGCAGCCACAGGGCGGCGACCTTGCGGCGGATGGCCAGCAGGTTGCCGGCGGTGATCAGGGCCATGATGACGAGCCCCACGGCGATGGCGGGCAGCACACCGGCTCCGGCCACCCCGAAGGCGTGAAGCATGGGCAGATACCACAGGCGCGCCAGGAGCATGAGCACGACAGCCAGCACCAGCACGGCGGCGTTGATGGCCAGCACCAGCAGCATGTAGGGGCGTGAAACCTGTGCCGGCGAGTAGCCCAGCAGGAGCAAGTCCTGCAGCTTGCGGGTGTTTTTCTGCAGCAGCAGGTAGATGCTGAGCATCAACACGAAGAACGACAGCAGACTGATGACCACGCCCACGGCGATGACCACACTGATGATGACGGTGAGGAAGTAGTTGGCCTTGCTGGAGTTCATCTTGTCGCCCGCCACGTCGTAGTGGTGCCGGGCCATATAGTCCTCAATGGCCACGTCGCCGGGACTGTTGACCTCGATGATGAGGCGCAGCGGGCGGGTGACATTGCCCTGGCCATAGCGGTCGTTGGCCCAGCGCATGAACTCATCGGGCACGATGACAGTGTTCAGGCGGTTGCTGAATCCCACGATGCGACCGGGCACGACTTCGTTGCGTCCGTTGCCGGTGAAGGTGAACATGAGCGGTATCATGCCCACCTGGCCCTCGCTGATGCGTGGCAGGCCCTGGGTGGCGGCAAAGCCGAAGTTGTAGAGCGACAGATAGTCGCGCGAGACGATGACGGGCACCTCGGGGCGCGACGGGTCGAACGACCACTCGGCATCGGCCACGTCGATAAAGTCGGTGGGGATGGACTCAAAGAAGAACTGAGAGCGCATGGCGCGTCCGCTGTCGCCCACACCGATGGTGGCGTTGATGGCAAACTCGCTGCTGGCGAAGCGCCCCACCTGGCGGCACCAGGGCTGAGCCTCGATGTCGGCGATGTCCTGGTCGCTGAACTCGCTGGTGCCGCCCATCATGGCCCCGGCACTGGTGACATTGCGGGTGATGACCAGGTAGTCCTTGCGGATAAACGACTCGTCGTCGTCAAACACTGGCTGCACATCGCGGTAAAATTGCACGGCCAGAATGACGATGGTCAGTCCCACCAGGTTGGCCAGCGAGAATCCTATCAGTTGTGACGCACTGATGTGTGTGCGCAATAATTTCCAAAGCATAACTATTAACTATAAACTTTTAACTGTAAACTCATTGAGTTGCAGATGGTTGCCCACACTGGTAGCGATGATGCCGGCTCCCTGGCGGGCGGCCTCGGCCTGCACCATGTCGGCCACGATGCGGTTGTTGGTGTCGTCCAGGTGGCTCACCGGCTCGTCGAGCAGGATGAAGTCGGCCGGCTGACACAGCGTGCGGATGATGGCCACGCGCTGCTGTTGGCCAATGGAGAGCTTGGCCACAGGGCTGTTCACCTTGTCAGGTATACCCAGTGCCTCGAACCAGTCGAGAATTTCACGCTCCGACTTATGACCGGTCAGTCGGTTCTTGAGCTGGACGTTCTCCAGTGCCGTCAGCTCGGGGAACAGGCGCATCTCCTGCGGCAGATAGGCGATGTGGCGCTGCCGCACCTGGCACCACTCGGCAACACTGAGCGAGCGGATGTCACGGCCGTCAAAGCGCATCGTGCCGCTGTAGTCCACACGGTAGCCATAGAGGTAGGCGCACAGCGATGACTTGCCCGTGCCGCTCTCGGCTACAATTAGGTAGTGCTGTCCCCGCTCGATGGTCAGGTCGCACTGCCACACATCGCTGGGCACTGGGTCGCGGCCGGCAAACACAGCCGGCAATGTGTTGATGAGTTCGATTTTTTCCATAATTGACCGCAAAAATAATCAATAGGCCGTACACTCACACGACATTTAACCATATTTAAAACGCGCATAAGGGATTTTGTCAACAAAAATGCCTACTTTTGACCTCGCAATATGGAAACACTTATCAACCGACTGGAGCAAACCCGCCACCTGGATGAGCGGGGATTGCGCGCCCTGCTCACCACCACCGACACCGGGGCAGTGGAGCACCTGCACCGCCGTGCGCGCGCTGTGGCGCAGGCGCACTACGGCACGGGCATCTATGTGCGCGGCCTTATCGAGCTGACCAACGTCTGCCGCAACGACTGTCTGTATTGCGGCATTCGCCGCAGCAACCGCCATGTCGAGCGATACACGCTCACACGCGAGCAGGTGCTGGCCTGCTGCGAGCAGGGCTATCGGCTGGGCTTCCGCACCCTGGTGCTGCAGGGGGGCGAGTGGGGCGATGACCGGGCCGGATGGATTGCCGACCTGGTGCGCGAGATGCGTCGTCGCTGGCCCGAGTGTGCCATCACCCTGTCGTTGGGCGAGCATAGCCGCGAGGTCTATGCCCTGTGGCGCGACAGCGGGGCCGACCGCTATCTGCTGCGCCACGAGACGTACAACCGCGCCCATTACGCCCAACTTCATCCGTCCGAGATGAGCCGCGACCACCGCTTGCAGTGCCTGAGGTGGCTGCGCGAGCTGGACTACCAGGTGGGTACAGGCATCATGGTGGGCAGCCCATGGCAGACGGTGGACCATCTGGTCGAGGACCTGCAGTTCATGGCCGAGTTCGAGCCGCAGATGGTGGGGCTGGGGCCTTTCATCGCCCAGCACGACACCCCACTGGGCGACCAGCCCAACGGCACCGCCGACATGACCACGCGCCTCTACAGCATCGTGCGGCTGATGCTGCCCACAGCACTCATTCCGTCGACCACCGCCCTGGCCACACTGTCGCCCGAGGGGCGGCTGCAGGGCATCCTGGCCGGGGCCAACGTGGTGATGCCCAACCTCTCGCCCAGTGCCCAGCGTGCCAACTATGTCCTCTATGACGGCAAGGCCAGCACCGGTGCCGAGGCCGCCGAGGGCCTGCGCCAGCTCGAAGCGCAGCTGGCTACCATCGGCTATCACATCGACTGGAGTCGCGGCGACCACCGTGTTTAGTCATCGTTCTTGACCTCAATGACAGCACTCTGCACCTGAGCATCGATATTGCAAGACTAGGCACTGCGTCTGCTCCTGCCAGTAGACCGCCTATCCTGTCCACCGGTCGGGCCTTAACCTGAATTTCAGGTTATGAGTGTGTCGGCTGATTCGGCGATGACTTGAAATAATCGGACATTTATTTGAGTGTCAATATTTTTTTGTGTAATTTTGCGGCGGCAACAAATTTGTCGCAATAGTGTGCCGTTTTTAACTGCTTAATTTCTTGACTACAAAACTACTTAACTGATTAATAAAAATATGTACGACCCTAAGTCAGCGCACGCCGAGGAGTTTATCGACGATGCCGAAATACGTGAAACCCTGGATTATGCCGCGAGCAATCGTGGCAATCGAGCCCTGATTGAGGAAATCATCAACAAGGCCGCGCAATGCCATGGCCTGACTCATCGCGAGGCAGCTGTGCTGCTTGAGTGCGACCAGCCCGACCTGGTCGAGCAATACATGCAGCTGGCGCGCGAGCTCAAGCAGCGTCTGTATGGCAACCGCATCGTGCTCTTTGCCCCGCTCTATCTGTCGAACTATTGCGTCAACGGTTGCGTCTACTGCCCCTACCACGGCAAGAACCACACCATCCCGCGCAAGAAGCTGACCCAGGACGAAATCCGTCAGGAAGTCATCGCCCTCGAGAAGATGGGCCACAAGCGCCTGGCGGTCGAGGCCGGCGAGCACCCGGTCTACAACCCGCTGGACTATATCATCGACTCAATCAAGACCATCTATGACACACGCGTGGGCAATGGCGCAATCCGCCGCGTCAATGTCAACATCGCCGCCACCGATGTCGACAGTTACCGTCGTCTGCACGAGGCAGGCATCGGCACCTACATCCTGTTTCAGGAGACCTACAACAAAGCCAACTACGAGGCACTGCACCCCACTGGGCCCAAGAGCAACTATTGCTACCACACCGAGGCCATGGACCGCGCCATGCAGGGTGGTTGCGACGACGTGGGCATCGGTGTGCTCTATGGTCTGACCACCTATCGCTACGACCTGGTGGGCCTGCTGATGCATGCCGAGCACCTCGAGGCACGCTTCGGCGTGGGGCCGCACACCATCAGTGTGCCGCGCATCTGCCCGGCCGACGACATCTCGCTCGACGACTTCCCCGATGTGCTGCCCGACGAGATCTTCTGCCGCATCGTGGCCATCATCCGCCTGTCGGCGCCCTACACCGGCATGATAGTGTCGACACGCGAGAGCAAGCGCGTGCGTGAGCGCGTGCTCGAGCTGGGCATATCGCAGATCAGCGGTGGCTCGCGCACCAGCGTGGGCGGCTACACCACCGAGGAGCGCCACGACGAGACGGCACAGTTCGACGTGAGCGACCAGCGCACACTGGACGAGGTCATCGGCTGGCTGCTCGACATCGACATGATGCCCAGTTTCTGCACCGCGTGCTACCGCGAGGGACGCACCGGCGACCGCTTCATGACACTGGTCAAGGCCGGCAAAATCAGCCACTGCTGCACCCCCAATGCCATGCTCACGCTCAAGGAGTATCTTGAGGACTATGCATCGCCCGCCACGCGGCAGAAGGGCGAGGCCATGATTGCCCGTGAACTGCAGCTGCTGCCCAACGAACGCATCCGCGACCTGGCTGCACGCCGCCTCAACGACATCGCCAATGGACAACGCGACTTCAGGTTTTAACGCCACGCCACAGGCTGCACGACTGCACATCGCCATCTATGGCCGCCGCAACGTGGGCAAGTCGAGCCTCATCAACGCCCTGACGGGACAGCAAGTCTCGCTGGTGGCCGATGTGCCCGGCACCACCACCGACCCCGTGCGGCGTGCAATGGAGCTGCACCCCATCGGGCCGTGCCTGCTCATCGACACGGCCGGCTTCGATGACGAGGGGGTGGTGGGCAGTCTGCGCAACCGGCGCACCCGTGAGGTGCTGGCGCACACCGACCTGGCCCTGCTGGTGCTGGATGGCCCTGCCAGGCCCGACGACAAGGCTTGGCTCGACCTGCTGCGGCAGCAAGAGACACCCACCGTTGTTGTGCTCAATCGGGTGGACACAATGCCCGACTCCGACGGCATCGCTGCGCAGATCAGGACGCAGTTGGGCATTGCGCCTGTGCTGGCGAGTGCCACTGCCGGTGTGGGCATCGACGATGTGCGCCGTGCCATCGTCCAGGCGGCGCCGCAGGCCGCTGCCGAACGCTCCATCACAGCCGACTCGGTCAAGCCGGGCGACTCGGTGCTGCTGGTCATGCCGCAAGACCGTCAGGCTCCCAAGGGGCGCCTCATCTTGCCGCAGGTGCAGACCATCCGCGACCTGCTCGACAACCAGTGTGTCGTCACTTGCTGCACGCCCGGCCAGATGGAGCACGCTTTGGCCACCCTGGGTCAGCCGCCCGCGCTCATCATCACCGACTCGCAGGTGTTCGAGCAGGTGCATCGGCTCAAGCCGGCACAGAGCCGCCTCACGTCGTTCTCTATCCTGATGGCGGCATGGAAGGGCGATCTGGAAGTGATGGTCGAGGGAGCCAAGGCGCTGGACCGTCTCACGCCGCAGTCGCGCGTGCTCATAGCCGAGGCATGCACGCATGCCCCGCTCAGCGAGGACATCGGGCGCGAGAAGATTCCGGCAATGTTGCGCAAGCGTGTGGGCAAGGAGTTGAAGGTCGATGTGGTGGCAGGCCGCGACTTCCCCGCCGACCTCACGGCCTACGACCTGGTCATCCACTGCGGGGCCTGCATGTTCAACCGCCGCTACATGCTCTCACGCATCAGCCAGGCACGGCAACAAGGTGTGCCCATCACCAACTATGGTGTGGCCATCGCTCACCTCAAGGGCATCCTGCAGTCAATTCATAATTCATAATGCCCTTCCACCTGCTGGCGGCATCTAAGCGCACCCCTCATTGTGCACCGGCTCAAGGCGGCTTGGGCTGTTCATGGCTGGAAAAGTTGGTCGCTCCACAGACGGACAAGAAAGTCGAGAGCTGGCCATATCTCAATGCCGTCTACGAGTCGTGGAAAAACTTCCTGTGAGACCACATATTGTTTCACTCCTGGATGCTCCTCAGCAAACGCATGGAGGCCCTTGAGCTGATTGCGTCGCACCTCGACCGAAGATTTAATCTCAATCGCCACCTGGGCATCACCGATGACACAATCCACCTCGATGCCGCTTGAGGTACGCCAGTATGAGAGTTGTTTGCGAGAATGCCGATAAGTGAGATAGGCATGCAGTTCTTGTACTATGAAATGTTCGAAGGCATGTCCGTAATCATTTGAGTCTCGATTCAATGGGGTGCGGTTGAGCAGATAGTTGGCGATTCCCACATCGAAATAATAGAACTTGGGAGCCTGTATAACCCTTCGTCTTGCTGTGTGCACATAGGCCGGCAGCATGAAGCCGAACATCGTCTCCTGCAAAATGTCGAAATACTCTTTGACGGTTTTGGCCGACACACCACATTCGGCGGCAATGTTGGTATAATTGACAATCTCGGTGTCAGTCAAAGCTGCAACTTCAAGAAAGCGTGTGAAAGCAGCAAGGTTTCGTAAAATGGATTCAGCGACAATCTCCTGCTGGATGTAGTCATCAATGTAGGCTTGCAAGCGGCGGGTGGGATTTTTGGCCAAATAATGTGGCGGAATTGTGCCGTAGTTCAAGGCTCGTTCTAGGTTGAAATTGTCAATCTCGGCACTGACCAGTGGGCATAGTGTCGTCCGCAAGGCGCGTCCACCCAGTAGATTGGCGCCGCTTCGGCGTAATTTTCGGGCGCTTGAGCCACTCAGGATGAAGCGCAACCCCTTGTTCTCGATTAGCCAATGAACTTCATCGAGCAATGCTGGTACTTTCTGAACCTCGTCAATAATCACGATAGTTCCTTCAGGCAGAAGTTCAGTCTGCTCGCGCAACAGCCATGGGCTACGCATCAATGTGCGGCACAGCGCCGAATTGAGCAGGTCGTAGTAGCGTGCTTTGGGAAAGAGCGATTTGAGCAGTGTGCTTTTGCCCGTCTGTCGTGCCCCCCAAAGAAAAAGGCTGCTCTCTTTAATCTCGTCTAGTGTGACAATACGCCGATACATAATTTCGTTGCTTGATTTGGCTGCAAAGTTATCACTTTTTTTTATTTTTCGAAAATTTTTGGTTCAAAAAGTTTTATTTTTCTGTCTATCAGTGTGTTGTTGTTTGTAAATCCGAAGCATTACTCCCGATTTGCATTGCAAATCCGAAGTGGCACTCCCGATTTGCAGACATTTTTAATCTGTCACACTCTCTGGCTCTTATTAACTCTAGGCCGCTGAAAAGTCATTGACCGCCAACTTGCGGGTGCCAAGAAAACACTCGTAGCGAAAAAAAAAATATGAATTATGAATTAGCCTAGTCGTTGTCGGCCGAGCTTTTGTTGGTCTTTTTGTTGCTCTGCTGTGTGGTGTGGGCATTGGCGCGGGTGCGTGTGGGCAGGTTCTGCGTCTGGCTCTGCTGCTTCTGTTGTTGCAGCTTGTTCTGCTGCTCCTTGCGCTTCTGCTGCTGTGCCGACTCTTGTGCCTTGCGTTGCTCTTGTGCCTGGCGGGCGGCCTCCTGACGCTTCTGCTTGGCGGCTTGTTTGGCCTCCTCTTCTTGTTTCTTGGCCTGCTCCTTCAGCTCCTTTTCGCGCTGCTCGGCGGCGCGCTTCTGCAGCTCGCGCTGGTGCTCCTGCTCCTTGGCGTTCTGCTCCTGCTTTCTCTTTAGCTCCTTGGCACGTTGTTTTTCTTCTTTCTCGCGCTGCTTGCGCTCCTGCTCAGCTTTCTTTTTGGCCTCTTCTTGCGCCAGTTTCTGTGCGCGCTCGCGGGCCTTCTGCTCCCTCTCCTGCTTCTTCTTCAGCTCCTTCTCCTGCTGCTTGGACAGGGCGGGAGCCTCCTTGACCTTGACGCCGGCGGGCTTCTCCACGTTCTTGTCCACCAGGTCGGTGTTGGTGCGCCGCTTCTGGCCGATGCGCTGGCCGCGTATCATGATGTCGGACAGCGACCGCCCCTTGTTGAAGCAGCTCAGGTCCACATTGGTGCTGATGCCGCGGATGCGACCGCGCTCGCTGAACTGCCACATCACCCAGTCGTTGCCGCTCTTGAGGTTGGGCTGGCTGGTGCTGTAGCGGGCGATGAATAGCGGATAGGAATTGAACGAGCGGCCCAGGATGTTGTCGTAGAACGAACTGCTGGTGTAGATGAGCGGGCGGCAGCCATAGTGCTCCTCGATCAGGTCACAGAAGAGCTTGACCGAGTCGCGCATCTGCTGGTTGCTCCAGCCCTGGCGCACCTCGACGTCGAGCACAGGCAGCAAGTCTTGCTCGGCCTTCTTGACCACGCGCTTGAAGTTGGCAAACTGGTCGCGGATGCGGCTGCCCGTGCGCAGGAAGTGGTAGCTGCCCACCTTGATGCCGTGCTTGCGGGCATTCTCCAGGTTGTAGCGATACAGGTTGCTCACATACGTTGCCCCTTCGGTAGCCTTGATGTAGACATATTTGACATTCTTGTCGCGGGCCACCTCTTCCCAGTCGATGCGCTTCTGGTGGTCGCTCACGTCGATGCCGTCGTAGTGTCGCTGCGACGGGGTCTCTATCTTCTGGACGTGCTGGTTCTCGTCATCGTCATCGTCTTGGGTCATGGGGGAGCAGACGGCTGTGCCGGCAGCCCAGGCTGTGGCACTGATGATGATTGAGGTCAGCAGGCATATGAGTCGGTGCATTGATGTGGTGTCTTGGTTTATTGGCGGCAAAATTACTAAAAATATTACAAAATCGTGTCGACGGTGGACAGAAATATGCCCTTTTACGACTTTTTTAGAAAATATTGTTCTAACTTTGCAGACCATTAATGACCTTATAGCAATGATTGAGACAGGAATGAAGCATATCAGCGAGATGACGGTGACCGACCAGGTGACCGCAGTCGCTATGGGTTCGGGCGACTTGCCCGTGCTGGCAACACCCGCCATGATGGCACTGATGGAGAATGCGGCCATGCTGGCCGTGGCTCACGAGCTGCCCGAGGGCTGCACCACCGTGGGCGGCCACATCGAGTCGTCGCATGTGCGCCCCACAGCCGTGGGCGACAAGGTGGTGGCTATAGCCGAGGTCACACGCGTCGACGGCAAGAAGGTTGAGTTTGCCGTTGCGGCCTATGCCGGCGACACGCTCATCGGCGAGGGAACCCACCTGCGCTTTGTCGTCGACCGCGACAAGTTCTTGTCACGGCTCTAGGGCTCAGTGCCTGAAGAAGCGTCCCACGACGGGGGCCTTGGCCAGCATACGGTCGAGGTGCTCGCGCTTGAACACCACGCCGCAGAACAGCAGTAGGAGCACCGTACGGTAGGCCGTGGACAGCCACTCGCTCTCGATGTCGACCATCAGGGCGGCGGCGCTGAGCACGGCGGCAAGCACTGTGTAGAGGGCCATGTCGCGCAGCGGGAATTGGATGGGGTAGTAGTGCTGGCCCACAACATAGCTCAAAAACATCGCCGACCCGTAGGCCGCCACACCGGCCCAAGCGCAGGCCATGTAGCTGTATTGTGGGATGAACAACCAGTTGACCAACAGGAGCATCAGGCAGCCGATGCCCGAGAACACGGCACCCCACAGGGTCTTGCCGGTGAGCTTGTACCAGAACGAGAGGTTAAAGTAGATGCCCATCATGATCTCGGCGGCCATGACAATGGGCACCACACGCAGGCCCACCCAGTAGTCAGGAGCGATGATGCGCTTGAGCACGTCGATGCCGGCCAGCACAGCCAGATAGGCAATGAGTGTGAAGATGAGGAAGTACTTCATGGCATCGGCTTGCATCTGCTTGCTCTGTGCCTCGTCCTGCGTGTCGCGCTTGCTGCCGAACACAAATGGCTCGTAGGCATAGCGGAACGCCTGGGTGATCAGGGCCATAATCATGGCGATCTTGATGGCCGCGCCATAGATGCCCAGCTGGGCCGCCCCGTCGCTGCCGGGATAAATCTTGGGGAAGATGATCTGCGACGCGCTCTGGTTGATGACGCCTGCCACACTCAGGATGAGGATGGGCCAGCTGTAGCCAAGCATGCGGCGCAGCAGCTTCCCGTCCCATCGCCAGGGCACGGCGGTAAGTTCCTTGTACATACACACCATCACCGTCAGTGTGCAGGCCAGGTTGAGGTAGAACACATAACCCACCCCCACCGTGGGGCTATAGATGGTGCCAACGACCTCTGGCCAGTGGTTGTACATCGCTGGTAATGCCACGAAATAGAGTAGGTTCAACCCGATGTTCAGGAAGATGAACAACAACTTGAGCGCGGCAAACTTGAGTGCTTTCTTCAGATAGCGCAGATAGGCAAATATGATGGCCTGGAACGCGTCCAGGGCCACCACGATGGCCATGGTGATGATGTAGCTCGGGTGTTGGGTATAGGCCATGCCCATCCATGGCGCAATCCAGCCGATGCAGCAGGTGACGAGCGCTACAAACAGCAGTGAGGTGGTGCCCACGGTGATGAGTGTGGTGCTGTAGACACGGGCCGGATTCTCGTCCTTGCGGTTGGCGTAGTAAAAGAATGTGGTTTCCATGCCATAGGTGAGCAGCGCCAGCAACAGCGCCGTGTAGGCGTAGGCGTTGGTCACGATGCCATAGTCGCCGCTAGCGGCCGACATCTTGGCGGTGTATAGGGGCACCAGCAGGTAGTTGAGAAAGCGTCCGACGATGCTGCTCAACCCATAGATGGCGGTGTCTTTAGCCAGTGATTTGAGGTTAGCCATACTGGGAATACTGGGAATACTGGGAATGCTGGGAAGCGGTAATTATGAATTATAAATTATGAATTAAACAGGCTTCCCGGTTGGCTGAGGGGCGAGCGGCCCAGGTGGGTATAGGCCAGCTGGGTCACCTCGCGGCCGCGAGGGGTGCGCTTGATGAAGCCCTCCTTGATGAGATAAGGCTCATAGACCTCCTCGACCGTGCCGGGGTCCTCGCTTAGTGCGGTGGCGATGGTGCTGATGCCCACTGGCCCGCCGCCAAACTTGTCAATGATGGTGGTCAATATCTTGTTGTCAATCTCGTCCAGGCCATACTTGTCGATGTTCAGAGCCTCAAGGGCATAGCGGGCGATGTCGGTGTCGATCTTGCCCGACCCCTTGACCTGGGCAAAATCACGCACGCGACGCAACAGTGAGTTGGCAATGCGTGGCGTGCCACGACTGCGCAAGGCAATCTCCAGAGCAGCCTCATCGGTTATGGGCACGTTGAGCAGACGTGCCGATCGCTTGACGATGCCCTCAAGCACCTCGTGGCCATAATACTCCAAGTGACACTTGATGCCAAATCGTGCCCGCAATGGCGAGGTGAGCAGACCGCTGCGTGTGGTGGCGCCAATCAGCGTGAACGGTGCCAGAGTGAGCTGTACCGAACGTGCGCCAGGGCCCTTGTCAATCATGATGTCGATGCGATAGTCCTCCATGGCCGAGTAGAGATACTCCTCGACGATGGGGCTCAGGCGATGTATCTCGTCGATAAACAGGACATCATTCTTGTCGAGCGACGTGAGCAGACCCGCCAGGTCGCCGGGCTTGTCAAGCACCGGGCCGCTGGTGACCTTGAAGCCCACGCCCAACTCATTGGCAATGATGTTGCTCAATGTGGTCTTTCCCAGTCCCGGGGGACCGTGCAGCAGGGTGTGGTCCAGTGCCTCGCCGCGCTGGCGGGCTGCCTGGACAAACACGCGCAGGTTGTTGACGTCGCGCTCTTGGCCGGCAAAGTCGCCGAACCGCATGGGCCGCAACGCGCGTTCAAAGTCCTGATCAGAGCGCAATCGCTCGTTGCGTATGTCAAATTCTTCAGCCATTCTTTTTTAATAGTGGTGCAGGAGTGAGGCCGTAAAGCCATTTGGCTCTTATTGCCCTCTCGAACTCCCGGCAGAAATAACTTGCAAAGATAATGATTTGCGCCGAAAACCGAAAACCATGCGCCAAGATTTAAGTTTTTTTCTTGTTTGCGGGGGTAGGGGTATCTGTTCAGCGATTGCGTCGGAGACGCTAAAATGCTTCGAAGAAGCTATTTGTTCGAAAGACCATGCAAGAGGGCCGGAGGTCCTCGCCGCTT